>NZ_JADNNH010000045.1:0-6573 GCF_015556945.1 Collinsella aerofaciens
GGAGCGGACAACGGGGCTCGAACCCGCGACCCCAACCTTGGCAAGGTTGTGCTCTACCAACTGAGCCATGTCCGCTTACGGGGATTAATCTTACGTGATGCCCGCATCCTATGCAAGAACTTTTTTTGAAAAGTTTTGCAACGCCCTCGCGAACCTCGCGAAGACATCAGCCGCCACGGAGGGTGCAGGCAAACTCAAACTCGCCGCAAGAGGTCTTTACATCTCACCGAGCATGATCCAGGCAGAGCTGTCCTGCGCGAGCCTGCCGTCTGCAAGCGGTGATGAGGTGAGCAGGACCCTGCCCGCCGGCAGTTCCACGGGCGCTGCGCCGAAGTTCGTCACACACGCCCAGCCGTTGTCGCGGCGATAAGCGATGACGCCGCCCTCAGCGCCCTCGGCACCATCCGCAAGGCCGGTGCGCCCGTCAAGATCGAGCCACGTAAGATCGTTGGCGCACCCGCGCAGCTTGCGCCGCAGCCAGAGGGCGTCACGATAGAGCGCAAGCATCGATGTCGGGTCCGCTTCTTCCCTATCGGCAGCGTAATCGGAAAACCATGCAGGCTGCGGCAGATGGGGCACCGCATCGGCGTCCGCAAGCGAAAACCCAAACGATCCGCCCTGCGCGGGATCGTCCGCCGCTACCCATGGCAGGGGCACACGACAGCCGTCGCGCCCCTTCTCGCGCTTCGGTCCGTGCGTATTGGTCGCAGTGGGATCTTCGAGTGCAGCCCACGGGATATCGGCCACCTCAAAAAGGCCGAGCTCCTCACCCTGATACACGTATGCCGAGCCCGGAAGCGCCAGCTCAAGCAAAAGGGCCGCCCGCGCGCGGCGCTCGCCGAGTTCACGGTCCTCGTCATAAGACGACCCGTCGCGTAAGAGCCAGTCGAGCGCAATCTGATGGTAGCGCGTCGCCTTGATTTGCGGCAGGGCATAGCGTGTCGCCACGCGCGGCACGTCGTGGTTGGAGAGTACCCAGGTCGAGGCGGAATCGGATTCGATGGCCGCCTTCAAGCCCTTCTCGATTGCAGTGTGCATGTCATCATAGGTCCAAGTGGCCTTGGCGAACTCAAAGTTGAATGTCTGGCCAAGCTCGCTGGGGCGCGCGTAGAGATACTGGCGCTCGGGCAGTACCCATGCCTCGGCAACGGCGCTGCGCGGCGGATTATAGCGGTCGAACACGCGGCGCCACTCGCGATAGATCTCGTGGACCTCGTTGCGGTCCCACAGCGGATGGGTGCCATCGTCAACCATGTCATCGCCCTCGGCGAGATGCCACCGGTCGAGGTCATCGCGGTCGAGATCCTTGGCAAGACCGTGTGCCACATCAATGCGAAAGCCATCGACGCCTCGATCGCTCCAAAACGTCAGGATGTCACAAAAGAACGCGTGAACCTCGGGGCATGACCAGTCAAAGTCCGGCTGCTCGGGCGTAAACATGCGCAGATACCATTGACCGTCCGCAACACGCGTCCAGGCGGGGCCGCCAAAGTTGGCATTCCAATTGGTGGGAGGCAGCTCGCCATGCTCGCCGCGACCATCGCGGAAGATATAACGGGCGCGCTCGGGCGATCCGGGGCCGGCGGCAAGAGCGGCTTTGAACCAGGGGTGCTGGTTGGATGAATGGTTGGGCACGATATCGACGATGACCTTGATGCCGCGCGCGTGAGCCGCAGCGATCATGTCATCGAAGTCGTCAAGCGAGCCGAGACGTGGGTCGACATCGCAGTAGTCCGCCACATCATAGCCGCCATCGACAAGAGGCGAAGGGTAAAACGGGCTCAGCCAGATGGCCTCGATGCCCAGCCGCTCAAGATAGTCCATCTGCTGGGTAATGCCCGCGATATCGCCCAGACCCGAACCGGTCGAATCCTTAAACGAACGCGGGTAGATCTGATAGATCGCGGCATCGGACATCCATGAGCGCGAAGAGGACTTTTCTGCAGCCATGGGGTGAGCCTCCCTTGCAACGAGGTTTTGCGAGATGCCCACGATGATACGCCCAAAGCTGTCATTCGAGGCAAACAACGCCACAGCCACACCCCAAAACGCTCGCTCCCTCTCGGGCTCGAGCCTCCTGGGACGAATCGATCGATTAGTGAAAAGAACGGAAGACTCACTCCCCCGGCCACAACAGCGAGCGGGCTCCGGGTGCCCCAGGTTGCCGCGAAAGAGGAGGGAAGCGTACTTTATGTACGCGACCGACGATTGAGGGGGCAAGATGGGGTGCCCGGGGCTCGCGCAGCGTCAACAAAAAACGCGGTTCGTTAGAACCGCGTAAGATAGTTGGAGCGGACAACGGGGCTCGAACCCGCGACCCCAACCTTGGCAAGGTTGTGCTCTACCAACTGAGCCATGTCCGCATATGTAAAACAAAACGGGCGCCGGAGCGCCCGGATGTTGCCTGGAGGCGAAGCCCGGATTCGAACCGGGGGTAAAGGCTTTGCAGGCCTCTGCCTTACCACTTGGCCACTTCGCCGAAAAAGGACCGCCTAAACGGTCCGGAAATGCAATGGAGCGGACAACGGGGCTCGAACCCGCGACCCCAACCTTGGCAAGGTTGTGCTCTACCAACTGAGCCATGTCCGCTTGCGGGTTATTAATTTACGCGAGTTATCCAAAAGACGCAAGTACTTTTTTCAAAAAAGTTGCCGGCCGCGTGTTCTTGGTGGCTAAACGCGCTAAAGCGATTGGCTAGGCACGCGATTCCAGTGCTCCGCTAAATAGCTTCACCATCTGCACGCGCGTGCCGGTGCCGTCTGTGCGACGAGCAACCTCCACGTTATCGACAAGCATACGCATAAGCTTGATACCACGGCCGCGTTCCTCAGATGCGACCGGTTCGCTCGCTCCATCGATAGAATAGCCGGCACCCCGATCAAGCACCTCAACCACGACGCGATCGCCATAGGCCTGAACCGTCAGGACGCACCCGATACCGCCCGCATGGTCATAGGCATTACCCAGCGCCTCCCCCGACGCCAACGCGACATCGTAGCGCTCGTCGCGGCGCAACGGAAGCGATTCAAGGAGTTCGGCGATGCGATGTCGATAGTATGGAAGATTCTCGATACCCTGTCGGACCTCGACGCTCTTGCTCCATCGTGGCAACTCTCCCACCGGAATAGCGGGAATCGACTCACGCGCCGGACCCGCAACATGAAGGATGTCGACAAGTCGGGCAATCTCCAAAAAGCGAATGACCTCATCGGAGGCGTTAACGAGCGAAAGCAGGCCCTCTCGCCTCATGAGCTCTCTGGCACGTGTAAGCAAAAACGCCAAACCCGTCGAGTCGATAAAGCCCACGGCCTGGCAATTGATGACAACGCGACGCACGCCCCGGTCGATCAGATTATCCAACCGTCGGCGCAGCACGGACACCGAGGCGATGTCGACATCACCCGGTGGCGTCAAAACCGCTATGTCATTCCACTCATTCATACGACCATGGTTCCCCAAAAGAGCTCGCTCGATGCATACATATCTGCAGCTGCGCAGATTTTGCCCGTCAAGTATCGCGGTCTACGATCGACCCCGTAAAAACTCAAGGGAAACCAGCGCAATGTCATCGTCCAGCGCCGACTCGGTAAAGCGGTCAAGCTCTCCCAAGACCTTACCGCAGATTCCCGATACACCCTCACCCGAGACAGAGAGCAAAAGGTCACGAAGGCGCTGCTCGCCAAAGAAAGCACCCGAGCGATCACGTGCTTCGATTGCTCCGTCGGTATACATGAATAGCATGTCACCAGGAGCGAACGTAAACACGCCTGTCTCGTACACCATGCTCTCAAAGGCACCGATCACGCCCGATTGGCACCCAAGGAGCTCCACTTCTCCCCCTCGGGTTTCTCCGCCGCCAAGCGGCGTCGACGACGGTCTAATGACCATAGTGGGAGGATGTCCCGCAGAGCAGTAGGTAGCGCGACCCGCTTTAAGATCAATCTTGGCGATAAACGCCGTCACGAACGTCTCGACCCTCGAAAAGCCCATGAGCATGCTATTGAGCGAGCGGGCCATACGGGCGGGCCCAGCACCCTCCCAGGCATAGGCCGTCAGCGCCGTCTTGACGAGCGCTGACATCGACGCCGCCTCGATTCCTTTGCCGGATACATCGCCCAAAATCATAACGGCGCAATCGTCGGGAAGACGGACAAGAGTATAGAAGTCGCCGCCAACCAACGCCGAATTCGTTGCCGAAAGGTATACCGAATCGGTTGCGATACCCGGAACATCCCCTAGGGAATTTCTCATGCCGATCTGGAGGGTCTGAGCGATATGGCGCTCCTCGCGCTTTTGAGATTCGCCTTCGTAGATCAGTTCAAAGTCATGCGCCAAGTGCACCAAGTAGTCATATTCAAGGTCATCAATCGGCTCTTGGCTGCCATCACGAAGCAGCAGCGCGCGTGTCGTCGGGCCCTTCGCAACAGAAGCAGGAACAATCGCGTCGTTGCTGTGCTTGCCATCACCCTCAGAGCGCGGGCGCCCCGCCTCGATGCCGGTGTCGATGTAGAGGCCCTGGCAAGGCAGACCATGCGCCTTAAGCCAGCCTCCCATAGGCATCGATTCGTCAACGCGAGTTATACGGACGTGCTTAAGGTCCTCGGCACTCGTACCGCCCAAAACAGACGCCTCAAAGCCATCAGGGCCAGCTCCCAGACGTGCCGCCGGCGCCGTCGTGGAAAAGAAAAGCTTCTCGGGATCATCCGGCAAAGCAACGCGACTGCCACCTTCAAAATCTATGACGTAGGCGTCCAGACTGGCATCATACTCAACAGGGCAAAAATGGCAGTTGAGCATATTGCAGATCTCGGACGATACCGCCTGGGTAGCCGCGGCGGAATCGTCTAGAAAGGTAAACAACTCATCGCGTAAGACATTGAGCGAGCGGCCAAGCTCGGCCGTGCGACGAGAGCGAAGGCTCGATGCCATGCCGACCAGCTGGATAGACAGGTAATCGCAAATGACCTCGAGTACATTAACGTCATAGGCGAGCGGTGCCTGGGGGCGTTTCCAACCAACTTCCAGCACGCCAAGAATCTGCGTACCGTAAAAAACGGGAAGACAGATCTCGCTGCGGTACGGAGGCATATCCTGCATGCGCAACAGGTGCTTAGAGCGATTGTCCAGGTCCACGAACATACCGGAGGCGGCCCTATCGCCCTCAAGGTCCTGTTGAATCGACAAGCGACAGGCACGCGACTCGCGAAGAACATACGTCGGAATGCCAGCGCCATACGGCAAAAACTCGGGCAGGTAGCTGTCGTGCAGCTCCTTGGAAACACCGCGAAGCTTAAAACCGCCGCTCTCAGAAAAATAAATAGCGGCACCCGAAGCATCGAGCGTTCCTACAAGTTGGTTCAAAACGGTATCAAGCAGACTGGGTAGCTCATCGGAGCCCACGGTGCTCATAATGACCGAGAGCGTGCCAGAGAGACGCTTGTTCGCCACTCTAAGCTCCGATAACGCACGCTTGAGTTGACGGTCGTGAGAATACTGTTCCTCGATACTGTGAAGTGCCACCAGGACACGTGGCGCGCGGCGCCCAAAGATACGTGGAGGCGTTACGGAACCTGCGCGAACCAGGACGGGGATAAAGGAGCCGTCGCTCAGCTTGAGCATCAGTTCGCTCTCGGAGCCATCAGTTTCAAATGGCAGACGATGCTCCGTCGCACGTTCAAAAGCGGATGAGTACAGGACGTCTTTAACATCTCTACCGATGACGTCGGCGCGTTCCTCGCACATCAAACCAAGTAAGCGATTATTCACATGCAAAATGGTTCCGTCGAGCTCGCAAATAATGACAGCATCGCTCGTGATCTCGACCAATTGGGCAACGTCTGCCCACTCGTTGCGCTCAAGCGTTTCCATCGTGAACCTCACCGTCTATCGGTAACAAAAAAGCCTCCGAAGAGGCTTCTCAAATGCGATGGTGTCGGAGGCGGGACTTGAACCCGCATGACCAAAAAGCGGTCACTAGCACCTCAAGCTAGCGCGTCTGCCAATTCCGCCACTCCGACATGCTATGTTGTTGATTCGCGGTTCGTTTTGTTGGACCCGCGCGTTCAACGAGGAAGATAATAACCTATGTTTTGAGAACTGTGCAAGCACTTTTTTGAAAAAAGTTTACGAATTTGTAAATGAGCAGGTAGATCTATATGTCCGGTCCCGAATCGGTGTTGCCTCCCGGCGCGTCCTCGGGCATGAGCGATATTTTGCTACGCACTTCGTGCTGCAAAATATCGCTCCCCCTGCGGATTGCGCCGGGAGGCAACACCGATTCGGGACCTGCAAATACGTACTTCAGGCACAGTTCTCAAACATGTTCTGAGGGCTAATACAAATTTAGCGGCTCGGCTTTGCCGAGCCCTTATATAAGGAGGCCGGAGCTAAAGCTCCGGCCTCACTATCTTTCCTATTAGATTAAGTGAGCGATCAAGGAATCGCCCCCCCTGCGGCGGTAACTCAGGGCCCGTGCTGGACTTAGTTTTCAGAACATTCCGCACTGATATCTTCTGTATTGAAGACGTCGATGGTGCACCCGTATACCATTGACGTCGACACCATCAGATGCGG
>NZ_JADNNH010000046.1:0-5623 GCF_015556945.1 Collinsella aerofaciens
CCGCTCGATTGGGACAGGCAAGCCTTCGAGGCCGAGCGCAAAATGGATTCTAAAAAACACCTTGCCAAATAGGAGCGTCAGCACGAGGCCCGCTTATCCGCAGCTCCGAAGGAGCAGGATAAGCGGGCCTCAAGTGCGAGGACGTTTTTAAGGGGATGCCCCTGGGCGGCCCGGACAGACCGATCGGCGATGTCTACAGGTACTCGATTTGAGCGCCCTCGGTGTCGCACGTGAGGATATGCGTGTCGCACTTGGGGAACTGCTCACGCAGCTTGACCTGCAGGAACTTTGCCACGATGGTGTCGTCGGTCACAGCCATGAGGGTCGAGCCCGAGCCGCTAATCCAGATGGTTTTAGCGCCGCCGTTAAGGCAGGTGTCGCGCACGGCGTTGTAGTCGGGGATGAGGCGGCGGCGATAGGGCTCCTGGATGCGGTCGTCGTTGGCGGCGGCAATCAGGTCGAGGTCACCAGTCTCCAGGCCGCGCGTCATGCCGGCGATGCGGCCCATTTGCCATACGGCGGTGGAGAGTGGAATCTCCTGTGGCACAACCTTGCGGGCCTCGCTCGTATGCACCTCGTAGGGCGGAATCACGGTAATAAAACGCAAGCGATCGCTCACCTCGTAGCGCAGGCACTGGGGGAGCGAATCAGTCGGCGTAAAGGAGCAGACGGCGCCGCCCAGGATGGCGGGGGCGACGTTATCGGGATGGCCCTCGACCTCGGTGGCGATGCGGACGAGTTCGGCGCGGTCGACGGTGTGGCCTGTCAGCGCGGCGGCAGCCATGATGCCGGCGACGACGCAGGTGGAGCTGGAACCCAGGCCGCGGGCGACGGGGACGTCGGTCTGAATGTCGATAGCGACGGGGAAGGCCGGCTCGCCCCATGCGGCCAGCGCATCGACAAAGCTCACATAGACCAGGTTATTCTCGTTTTGGAACTCCTTGGGGCAGCCCGTGATGGTGAGCTTGTCGGCGCGCTCGAAGGTGAAGTGCGAGTAGAGGCCGACGGCCATGCCGAGGGTGTCGTAGCCGATGCCTAGGTTGGCGCTTGTTGCTGGGACGGTGATTTTGATCATGTGGGTCCTCCTGGCGTGCCTGGCTGTTTAGTTCGCTGCTCGGACAGTCCTGCGCAAGACGGAAAGCACATTAAGTGCTTTCCTTTGCGTGCGGAACTCACGACGAACTAAACAGCCAGGCACGCTGTGCGCGTTCGTCATCATCCCGAGGGTTATCTGATGAAAGAAGGTGCGCCGGCTTTCGCCGGCGCTTAATAAGGGATCTAGTTGGTGCTCATTCGTTTTGCTGCGGACTCGACGTAGCTGGCCATTTCGTCGACGTCACAGACGTCTTCGAAGCGGACAGGTTTGGACTCGAGCTCGGCGAGCTGGGTCGGGGCGACCGTGTTGGTGGCCTGCTCGAGCACGCGCATAGCCTCAAAATCGTCCTCGGGAACGTTGAGGCCCAGGGCATCGCAGCAGGCGCGCGGGAACTTGTAGGGGCTGGCGGTCGAAAGCAGCACGCGGGCCTTGGCGCCCTCGGTGGGGGCGACCTGCTCAAAGACGTGATAGCCGCAAGCGGTGTGCGGGTCGATCACGTAGCCGTTGGCATCCCAGCAGCTCTTGATGGCGGCGCGAACCTCGTCCTCGCTGGCCCAGCCGCAGCCAAATACGCTCTGGATCTTGGCCAGCAGCTCGGCAGGCACCTCGTAGCGACCAGTCTGTGCCAGCTGCTCCATAAGGCCGGCAACGAGTTCGCAGTCGCCATCGGACAGGAAGTAGAGCATGCGCTCCAGGTTGGAGCTGATGAGGATGTCCATCGATGGCGAGATGGTCGTGAAGAACGGGCGGTTGCGGTCGTAGACGCCGGTGGTCAGGAAGTCAGCAAGAACGTTGTTCTTGTCGCTCGCGACGATGAGCTTGGCGACGGGTAGGCCCATGCGCTTGGCGTAGTAGCCGGCCAGGATGTCGCCAAAGTTGCCGGTCGGCACACAGAACTCTACGGCGTCGCCGGCCTCGATGGCGCCGGCGCGCAGCAGCTGCGCATAGGCGGCAAAGTAGTAGACGACCTGCGGTACCAGACGGCCGACATTGATGGAGTTGGCGCTAGAAAGTACTGTGCCGGCGGCCTCAAGACGCTCGGCAAGCTCCTTATCGGCAAAGATGCGCTTGACGGCACTCTGGGCGTCGTCGAAGTTGCCGCGGATGCCACAGACAGCGACGTTGTCGCCTTCCTGCGTGGACATCTGCAGGTTCTGCACGCGGCTGACCTTGCCCTCGGGATAAAAGACGGTAATGCCCGTGCCCGGAGCATCGGCAAAACCAGCGAGTGCGGCCTTGCCCGTGTCGCCAGACGTGGCGGTGACGATCATGATGCGCTCGGCGCCGCCGTCCTTGGCAGAGGTGCGGGCCATCAGACGGGGGAGCATCTGCAGGGCGACGTCCTTGAAGGCGCTCGTGGGGCCGCCAAAGAGCTCCATCACATAGGTCTGAGGGGCGTCGGCGCCCGGTGCGGCGTCGAGTTTGACGAGCGGCGTAACCTCTTCACTCGCGAACGTGCCGCGGTATGCCTCGTCGACACACGCCGAAATTTCTTCGGCCGCGTAATCATTCAGTAACATTCCCAACACATCTTGAGCGATTTCAAAGTACGATTTATCTGCAAGCGAGCTGATATCGACCTGCTGGGTGCCAAGCTCGTCCGAGACAAACAAACCCCCGTCGGGAGCGATGCCGGTGCGGATTGCCACCTTACTTGAGCACGATAAAGTGCGTCCTCGTGTACTATGATAAGTTCCCATATAACACTGCTCCTCGGATGCCTTGGTCCCAATCGGTGAAACCATGGTATCAGAGCGCGCAAAATAGGTTCGCAGAGGCTTTTTAGAAAGGTAACCTCCAGCCCATGATTAAGATTGCCAAGTTTGGCGGCTCGTCGGTCGCCGACGCCGAACACTTCAAGAAGATCAAGGCCATTGTCGACGCCGACCCTGCCCGCCGTTTTGTGGTGGTTTCTGCCTGCGGTCGCCGCTTTAAGGGCGACACCAAGGTGACCGATCTGCTCTACTTGGTCAACGCGCACGTCAAGTACCACGTGTCGTGCGAGGAGCTGCTCGAGGACATCGGCCAGCGCTACTTTGATATCGCTGACGAGCTAGGGCTCACCTATCCCATCCGCGAAGAGTTCGCGGCCTTTGCCGAGCGCGCCCGCTCCGGTGGCTACTCCACCGAGGAACTCGTGAGCCGCGGCGAGTACTTTACCGCCCGTCTGATGGCCGAGTACCTGGGTCTGCCGTTCCTGGACGCTGCGACGGTTGTGGCGTTCCATCATGACGGTACGCTCAGCATGAATCGCACCTCCGAGCTGGTGCAGGAGTACGGTCAGCAGGGCGGCTTTGTTATGCCCGGTTTCTACGGCGCGACGCGCGAGGGCCAGATTAAGCTGCTCGATCGTGGCGGCGGCGATATTTCCGGCTCGATCCTGGCCAAGTGCCTGGGCGCCGATCTGTACGAGAACTGGACCGACGTCTCGGGCTTCTATTCTGCCGATCCGCGTATTGTTCCCGAGGCTCAGCCCATTGCGCGCGTTACCTACGAGGAGCTGCGCGAGCTTTCGTACATGGGCGCAAGTGTCCTGCACGAGGAGGCCGTGTTCCCCGTGCGCGAGGCAGGCATTCCGCTGGTCATCAAGAACACCAATGCGCCACAGGACCCCGGCACCATCATTAGCGAGACGGCTGATGAGGGCGAGGCAGAGCCCATCATTACCGGCGTGACCGGCAAGCGCGGTTTTGTCGCCATCAACGTGGCCCGCGACCGCACCAAGCCCCGCGTTGGCTTTATGCGCCGTGCGCTTTCGGTCTTCGAGCGCTATGACGTTTCCGTCGAGCACATGCCCACCGGCGTCGACCGCTTTGGCGCCGTGGTGCAGGAGCAGGACGTGCACGATTCGCTGTACTCGCTCGTGGGAGACATTCAGCAGGAGGTCGAGCCGCTCGAGATCGAGGTTGTCGAGGGCCTGGCGCTTATCGCTACCGTTGGCCGCAACCTGCGCGGCCGCGCCGGCATCTCCGGCCACCTGTTTGGCATGCTCGGCCAGGCTGGCGTGAGCGTGCGTATGATTTCGCAGAGCTGCGACGAGATCAACATCATCATCGGTGTCGAGGAGAAAGACTTCGATCTGGCGATTCAGACCATCTACCGTGCTTTCTCCGACGAGAACGGTATCGTGAAGGTCTCCGACCTGGAGCCCGCCGAGCCGCTCGAGCCCGCCCTGGCCGCACTCCACAAGTAGTTTCCATCCCGGTAGATTTTTGGGATGTCCCAAAAATCTACCGTTGGGCGTTTCGTTTCGGTTTCGTTTCGACGGGGCGGGTTTTGTATCCGCCCCGTTCTTGTATAAACTGGGCAAGAATATCCGGCCTGCTTGGCGTGCGGGCGATAGCCACAACCTTTAAAGGGGGAAGCATGAAACAGTACACGGTTGCTATTTTGGGCGCGACGGGAGCCGTGGGCACCCAGATGCTCGAGTGCCTAAACGAGCAGGAGTTCCCGGTTGGCAAGCTCAAGCTGCTGGCGAGCGCGCGTTCTGCGGGCAAGACCGTCGAGTTCCGCGGCGAGCAGATCGTGATTGAAGAGGCTTGTCCCGAGGCCTTTGAGGGCTGTGACATCGTACTTGGCGCCGCCGGCGACGATATCGCGAAGGAGCTACTGCCCGAGGCCGTCAAGCGCGGCGCCGTCGTAGTCGACAACAGCCATGCCTTCCGCATGGATCCCGAGGTGCCGCTGGTCGTGCCCGAGATCAATGCCGATGACATTAAGTGGCACCACGGCCTGATCGCGAACCCCAACTGTGCGACCATCATCGGCTTGGTTCCCACGTGGCCGCTGCATCAGCTCGCCGGTGTGAAGCGCATGATCGTTTCGACGTACCAGGCGGCTTCGGGCGCTGGCGCTCCCGGTATGGCCGAGCTCGAAGCACAGCTTGCCGCCCTGGGCCGTGGCGAGGAGATTCCCGAGCCGCGCGCTTTTGCCGCCCAGCTGGCGAGCAACCTGATTCCGCAGATTGGCGGCGTCAAGGAGGAGGGCTTTACTTCCGAGGAGATGAAGCTGCAAAACGAGGGCCGCAAGATCATGCACCTGCCCGAGCTGCGCGTGAACTGCACCTGCGTGCGCGTGCCGGTGCTGCGCTCGCACTCCGAGAGCATTACGCTCGAGTTTGAGCGCGACATCACGGTAGAAGAGGCCCGTGCTGCGCTGGCTGCCGCTCCGGGCGTGAAGCTGGTTGACGACATGGACGCCGAGGATGCACACGATCGCTTCCCCATGCCGATGGATACGTCCGACCAGGACCTGATCTGGGTCGGTCGCGTGCGTCGCGACATCTCGAACCCCGAGGCCGCGCGCGGTATCACCTTCTGGTGCTGCGGCGACCAAATCCGTAAGGGCGCGGCAACCAACGCCGTCCAGATCGCTAAGCTGCTCTGCGAGTAGTGTGGCCTGTCCGGCGGGGGCCGGGCTTAGTTTTCAGAACGTCCTCGACCATGTGTGGCGCTCCTATTTGGCAAGGTGTTTTTTAGAATCCATTTTGCGCTCGGCCTCGAAGGCTTGCCTGTCCCAATCGAGCGG
>NZ_JADNNH010000047.1:0-5507 GCF_015556945.1 Collinsella aerofaciens
AAAGCCTGTCCCGCCCGCAAAGCACCCCTCGACCTACCGGGGATTGCTATGACGTACGTTGGCTGAAATAAAAGTGTGGGCTCTGTCGTTCATTCGAACGACAGAGCCCACACTCATTTTCTATTCAGCCCTAGTCATCGCGCAAAGCCCCTTCGGCAGCACACGGTGCAACCGAGTCACCGCAGACCGGGGCGGGAGGGGCCGAGTTTCCTCCTGAGCGACTCTGCTTGCAGCCGGAGCGAAAGGGGGAAATCTCGGCCCCTCCCGCCCCGGCCGGACAGGTCACACTACACCGTGTACTGCGGCAGGTCCTGCAGGGCGATGACGTCCATGCCCATGTCGTTAGCGCTGCCGTGACCCTGCTGGTCCTCGCGCACGGCCTCGATGGCACTCACGTAGGTGTTGGCGGCAGACATCGCGGTCACGCAGGTCACGCCGCGGCGCACGGCCTCGGTACGCAACAGATAGCCGTCGCCACGCGAACCCGGACCGTACGGCGTGTTGATGATTACCGCGATCTTGCCGTCGGCGATCAGGTCACCGATGTTGGAACGCTCGCCGTCGTGCGGGCCGCCGATCTTCTCCACGACCTCGCAGGTCACGTTGCCGCCGCGCAGCACGCGCGCCGTGCCCTCGGTGGAGCAGATGTCAAAGCCCAGGTAGCGCAGGATACGGGCGACCGAAAGGATGTGACGTTTGTCGCGGTCGCACACGCTGATGAACACCTTGCCGGTGCTCGGGTCGGGCAGCTTGTAGTCGATCGCCATCTGCGTCTTGGCGTATGCCTCGGGATAGCTCTTGGCGATACCCATGACCTCGCCCGTCGACTTCATCTCGGGTCCCAGGATAACGTCGGCACCGGGGAAACGACCCCAGGGCATAACTGCTTCCTTCATGCAGAACCAGTCCAGCTGACGCTCATCGCTCGGCAGGCCCAGGCTGGCGATGGAATCGCCTGCCATGATACGCGCCGCGCACTTGGCCAGCGGCACGCCGGTGGCCTTGGAGATAAACGGCACGGTGCGGCTGGCACGCGGGTTGGCCTCGATCACGTAGACGGTCTCGCCCTTAATGGCGTACTGCACGTTGACCAGGCCGCGTACGCCCAGCGCCATCGCGATGCGGCGCGTGGTCTCGCGAAGCTTTGCCTGCAGGCTCTCGCTAAAGCTGAACGGCGGGATGCAGGTCGCAGAGTCGCCGGAGTGAATACCGGCCTCCTCGATATGCTCCAGAATGCCGCCGATGTAGACCTCTTCGCCATCGCACAGGGCGTCGACATCGGACTCGATCGCACCCTCCAAGAAGCGGTCCAGGTACACCGGGTAGTCGGGGCTAATGCGCGCGGCCTCGGCCATGTAATCGCGCAGATGCTCGGCATCGTAGGCGATCATCATGCCGCGGCCGCCCAGCACGTAGCTCGGACGCACCAGCAGCGGGTAGCCGATGTGCGCGGCCACGGCCTCGGCCTCCTCAAACGAGGTGGCCTGGCCCGCCGGCGGGTACATGATGCCCAACTTGTCGAGCAGAGCGGCAAAGCGCTCGCGGTCCTCGGCAAAGTCGATGGCATCGGGCTTGGTGCCCATGATGTTGACGCCACTCTCCTCGAGCATGCGCGCCAGCTTAAGCGGGGTCTGGCCGCCGAGCGTCACCACGACGCCGTCGGGTCGCTCAACGTCGATGACATCCATGACGTCCTCGTAGGTGAGCGGCTCAAAGTAAAGGCGGTCGGACGTGTCGTAGTCGGTCGAAACGGTCTCGGGATTGCAGTTGACCATGATGGTCTCAAAGCCGCGGGCCGCCAGCGCGTAGCTCGCGTGCACGCAGCAGTAATCGAACTCGATACCCTGGCCAATGCGGTTGGGGCCGGCGCCCAGGATCATCGCCTTGGGCTTGTCCGCCGGCGTGGTCTCGTCGGGAGCCACGCACTTCTTGGCATCCGGGCTCGTGCGGTAGATGTTCTCGTACGTCTTGTAGTGGTACTCCGTGGCGCTCGAGAACTCCGCAGCGCAAGTATCGACCGTCTTCATGCTGGGAACCACGCCCAGACCCTTGCGATAGGCGCGCACAAAGCGCTCGTCCGAGCCGGTCAGCGCGGCGATCTCGGCGTCGCTCGTACCGTACTGCTTGAGCAGGCGCATCGCGTCGGCGTCGATATCCTCCACACGCAGGCCGCGGATGCTCTCCTGGACCTGCACTATATCGTTGATACGGTTGAGGTACCACGGATCGATACCGCAGATGGCATGGATGCGGGCGATGTCCCAACCACGGCGCAGGGCCTCGACCACAAAGAAGATGCGGTGCTCGGTCGGGGTTGCCACGGCCTGAGCAAGCTCATCGTCGCTCAGCTTATCGGCACCCTCTTTGCCACCGGCGCAAATGCCCTGGTGGCCATCCTCCAGCGAACGCATGGCCTTGCCAAAGGCCTCCTCAAAGGTGCGGCCGATCGCCATGATCTCGCCCACGGCCTTCATGCGCGTGGTGAGCGTAGGATCAGTGCCCTTGAACTTCTCGAAGGCAAAGCGCGGCACCTTGACCACACAGTAGTCGATCGTGGGCTCAAAGCAGGCGGGCGTTGCCTTGGTGATGTCGTTGACGATCTCGTCGAGCGTGTAGCCCACAGCCAGGCGCGCGGCGGCCTTGGCAATGGGGAAACCCGTGGCCTTGGAGGCCAGCGCGGACGAACGGCTCACGCGCGGGTTCATCTCGATGACGATCAGGCGGCCGGTCTGGGGGTTCACGGCAAACTGCACGTTGGAGCCGCCGGTCTCGACGCCGATCTTCTCCAGAATGGCGAGCGAGGCCACGCGCATGCGCTGATACTCAAGGTCGGAGAGGGTCTGCGCCGGCGCCACGGTGATGGAGTCGCCGGTATGCACGCCCATGGGGTCGAGATTCTCGATGGAGCACACGATGATGCCGTTGCCGGCGTGATCACGCATGACCTCCATCTCATACTCTTTCCAGCCCTCGATGGACTCCTCGACCAGCACCTCGTGGGCAGGCGAGAGCTCCAGGCCCTGGCTCACGATGGAGACGAGCTCCTCGTGGGTGTGAGCGATGCCGCCGCCGGCGCCGCCGAGGGTAAAGCTCGGGCGCAGTACGCAGGGATAGCCCACGCGCTCGGCGATAGCCTCGGCGTCGGCCACGCTGTAGGCATAGCCCGAGCGCGCGACCTCCAGGCCGATCTCGGCCATGGCCTCGTTAAAGAGCTTGCGGTCCTCGCCGCGCTCGATGGCGGCCAGGTCGCAGCCGATCATCTCGACGCCGTACTTGTCGAGCGTACCGTCCTTTGCCAGCTCGACGGCGGCGTTCAGACCGGTCTGGCCGCCCAGCGTGGGCAGCAGCGCGTCCGGGCGTTCTTTCTTGATTACACGCTCGATAAACTCGGCGGTGATAGGCTCAACATAGGTGCGGTCGGCCAAGCCCGGGTCGGTCATGATGGTCGCCGGGTTGGAGTTGACCAGGATGACCTCAAAGCCATCCTCCTTGAGCACCTTGCAGGCCTGGGCGCCGGAGTAGTCGAACTCGCAGGCCTGGCCAATGACGATGGGGCCCGAACCAATAACGAGGATGCGCTTGATGTCAGTACGTTTCGGCATGTTTAAAACCTCCTAGAGAGGCTGACTCAATGTTTTGGAAAAGTCAGCGAGGGTGCAGCTGGTGCATCAGGTTGCCGTGATGCGAGGGCGCGCTGGGCTTATGCCCGCGCGTCCGAAGCAGAGCGGCAAGATGATGTGCCAGATGCAGCCGCAGCGTCGACCGGTCCGCCGTTCGGTAGAACGGCGGAACCATCGTCGGCAAAATTCCAGCCGGCAAGGCGGTCCTTCGCGGTGTCGATGTCCAGGTAGTTCTCCTCGCCGTCCATGAGTCGCGTAAAGGCGGTAAAGAGATAGTGGGCATCGGTGGGGCCAGGCGAGGCCTCGGGGTGGTACTGGACCGAGAAGCACGGGGCGTCGAGCAGCTGGATACCCTCGGCGGTGCCGTCGTTGAGGTTCACATGTGTTAGGCGAATGCGGCCAAAGCGCTCGTTCATCACGACCGGCGCGATTCCGCGGCGCACCCAGACGCGCAGATCTCCATCGGCCGCATGCTCGGTCTCGCCGCCGGAAAGCTCGGGGACAAGCTTGCCCAGGCTGGGGAACAGCAGGCCAAAGCCATGGTTTTGCGCGGTAATCTCCACGCGACGGCTTACCAGGTTCATGACCGGCTGGTTGCCACCGCGGTGACCGAATTTAAGCTTTTCCATCTGGGCGCCGCAGGCCAGGCTGATCATCTGATGGCCCAGGCAAATGCCAAAGACCGGCACCTTGCCGATCAGCTGCTGCACCTGCTCGTAGGTCTCCACCACGGCGTCGGGGTCGCCGGGGCCATTGGACAAAAAGACGCCGTCGGGATTCATGTCGAGCACCTCACTCGCGGGCGTGTCCCACGGCACGACGGTAAGGTCGCAGCCGGCGCGGACCAGCCCCTCCAGAATGCCGCGCTTCACACCGCAGTCGTAGGCGACCACTTTGTGACGGGCAGGAGCGGCAGTCGAAAGCGCAAAGTCATGCATGGCAGGCAGGTCGACGGCGGCAAACTCGTGAGGCGCGGGGCAACTTACGGTCTTGACCAGGTTCTCGCCTACCAGCGCGGGCGCTGCGGCCAGACGCTCGGCAAGCTCGTCGACATCGAAGATCTCGGTCGAGATAATGCCCATCTTGGAGCCGTTGTCGCGCAGGTGGCGCACCAGGGCGCGGGTGTCGACGCCATCGATAGCGACGATGCCGTGTGCACGCAGGTACTCCGGCACGCTGACGGCCGAGCGCCAGTTAGAAGGCGTGGCGCACATGTCGCGAACGATCATGCCGCGCATAGCCGGAGCGCTCGCAGGGCGCACGGCGTCGCCGGGGAAGGCCGACTGGACGTCGGTCTCGTCGATACCGTAGTTGCCGATCTGCGGATAGGTCATGGTTACGATTTGGCCGGCATAACTCGGGTCGGTCATGACCTCAAAGTAGCCCTCGAGCGAGGTGTTGAAGCAGACTTCGCCGGTCGCGGTGCCCTCGGCGCCGCATGCACGTCCATAAAAAATGGTCCCATCCTCAAGATACAGGATGCAGGGACCGCAGGTGCCCTTGCTGGTTTTGGCCAGCATGCGCTGGCAAAGCTCGCTGGGCGCGAAGGTGCGGGCGGCAGCGCCCGCGGTATGGTTGTTCGCCATAATTCTCCTTCCCGGTCTCACAGGACCGGCTTAAAGGTGTGTAGTTAGGCCTTGCGGTATTGTAACCGCAAGCATGCCTCATGGCGTTAATTTCATCGAAATGTTTACGAAATGATAATTATGACTTTCTATGCATAATGATTTTTCTGGGACGGGGATTAAAAAATCATTCTGAGAGCAGAGCTTTGTCGCCAACTGCATACATGACAGAATGATTTTTTAATCCCCATTACAGTTTGAGTTGTCCGAAAGGGCGGCTCTTTTCCGTTGCACGGCTATACGATTGAGCCGTACCGGTGGT
>NZ_JADNNH010000048.1:0-5390 GCF_015556945.1 Collinsella aerofaciens
AGTGTCGCATCCGGGCAGACATCGAACCATTTGAAATGGTCTAACTTGGATTTGTTTTTCGCAAGGCCGCCGAGAGGCGGCCCCGAGAAATTCCTTTTCCTATACTAGAACCATATGAATCGAACGGAACCGATCAGCGAATGACTGAGAGGACCGGACGGGCTCGAAGCCCAACATATTTGGACGGAGAGTTCGATCCTGGCTCAGGATGAACGCTGGCGGCGCGCCTAACACATGCAAGTCGAACGGCACCTATCTTCGGATAGAAGCGAGTGGCGAACGGCTGAGTAACACGTGGAGAACCTGCCCCCTCCCCCGGGATAGCCGCCCGAAAGGACGGGTAATACCGGATACCCCCGGGCGCCGCATGGCGCCCGGGCTAAAGCCCCGACGGGAGGGGATGGCTCCGCGGCCCATCAGGTAGACGGCGGGGTGACGGCCCACCGTGCCGACAACGGGTAGCCGGGTTGAGAGACCGACCGGCCAGATTGGGACTGAGACACGGCCCAGACTCCTACGGGAGGCAGCAGTGGGGAATCTTGCGCAATGGGGGGAACCCTGACGCAGCGACGCCGCGTGCGGGACGGAGGCCTTCGGGTCGTAAACCGCTTTCAGCAGGGAAGAGTCAAGACTGTACCTGCAGAAGAAGCCCCGGCTAACTACGTGCCAGCAGCCGCGGTAATACGTAGGGGGCGAGCGTTATCCGGATTCATTGGGCGTAAAGCGCGCGTAGGCGGCCCGGCAGGCCGGGGGTCGAAGCGGGGGGCTCAACCCCCCGAAGCCCCCGGAACCTCCGCGGCTTGGGTCCGGTAGGGGAGGGTGGAACACCCGGTGTAGCGGTGGAATGCGCAGATATCGGGTGGAACACCGGTGGCGAAGGCGGCCCTCTGGGCCGAGACCGACGCTGAGGCGCGAAAGCTGGGGGAGCGAACAGGATTAGATACCCTGGTAGTCCCAGCCGTAAACGATGGACGCTAGGTGTGGGGGGACGATCCCCCCGTGCCGCAGCCAACGCATTAAGCGTCCCGCCTGGGGAGTACGGCCGCAAGGCTAAAACTCAAAGGAATTGACGGGGGCCCGCACAAGCAGCGGAGCATGTGGCTTAATTCGAAGCAACGCGAAGAACCTTACCAGGGCTTGACATATGGGTGAAGCGGGGGAGACCCCGTGGCCGAGAGGAGCCCATACAGGTGGTGCATGGCTGTCGTCAGCTCGTGTCGTGAGATGTTGGGTTAAGTCCCGCAACGAGCGCAACCCCCGCCGCGTGTTGCCATCGGGTGATGCCGGGAACCCACGCGGGACCGCCGCCGTCAAGGCGGAGGAGGGCGGGGACGACGTCAAGTCATCATGCCCCTTATGCCCTGGGCTGCACACGTGCTACAATGGCCGGTACAGAGGGATGCCACCCCGCGAGGGGGAGCGGATCCCGGAAAGCCGGCCCCAGTTCGGATTGGGGGCTGCAACCCGCCCCCATGAAGTCGGAGTTGCTAGTAATCGCGGATCAGCATGCCGCGGTGAATGCGTTCCCGGGCCTTGTACACACCGCCCGTCACACCACCCGAGTCGTCTGCACCCGAAGTCGCCGGCCCAACCGCAAGGGGGGAGGCGCCGAAGGTGTGGAGGGTGAGGGGGGTGAAGTCGTAACAAGGTAGCCGTACCGGAAGGTGCGGCTGGATCACCTCCTTTCTAGGGAGATACATTCTTAGAGAGAAAACACTTTAACTCGAATAGAGGGCAGGAGCCCGTCCGGTGGATGTCGCCCGCGATGAAGTCCCCGCAGCACCCGGTCCCCGGGGTCGCACCCGCGTACCTTGAGAGCCGCATAGCGATAGGAGAGAGATGGAAGATCATTCTTCCAGACTCGATTCTTTTCTGCGATTAAACGTAAGAATGATAGCAATCATTCATCCGATCCAAACAAGAAGAATTCACTTATATATGAGTGAGGAGCATCTGATCGCGAGCACAGTGATAACTGTGCCGCGGTATGAGATACCCGAATTGCGACATACGAGCGCTATTCATGATATCGATTAATTTTTATTAGCGACACGTGGATATCCCGCGGGCCCGATGCGGTCCCGCAAGATACCACGGGCGCACGGCGGATGCCTTGGCACAGGGAGCCGATGAAGGACGCGGCAAGCTGCGATAATCCCCGGCGAGGAGCACACATCCTTCGACCCGGGGGTCTCCGAATGGGCGAACCCATGCACAGCAGTGTGCATATCCCCCCGCTGAACACATAGGCGGGGGGAGGACAACCCGGGGAACTGAAACATCTAAGTACCCGGAGGAGAGGAAATCAATCTCGAGACTCCCCGAGTAGCGGCGAGCGAAAGGGGACCGATGGCCAAACCGTCGAGCGGGCATACCCGGCAGGGGTTCCGCCGACGGGGTTGCAGGGCCGCGCATCCGGGGGCTGCCGCCCCCGGGCGCAGGTCCGGCTGGGGAGCGGAACGGCATGGGAGGGCCGGCCGCAGCGGGTGACAGCCCCGTACGCGAACCCAGACCGGACGGCGCGACGCGGTCCCTGAGTAGGGCCGGGCACGTGAAACCCGGTCCGAACCTGGGTGGACCACCATCCAAGCCTGAGTACTACCCTGTGACCGATAGCGCACCAGTACCGTGAGGGAAAGGTGAAAAGCACCCCGGGAGGGGAGTGAAACAGTACCTGAAACCGTGCGCCCACGAGCAGTCGGAGCAACTTTCAGTTGTGACGGCGTGCCTTTTGTAGAATGAGCCAGCGAGTCGCTGGCGCGGGGCGAGGTTAACCGAAAGGGAGCCGGAGCGAAAGCGAGCCTTAACAGGGCGACTTGAGTCCCGCGCCGCGGACGCGAAGCCGGGTGAGCTATCCGTGGGCAGGCTGAAGCGGGGGTAAGACCCCGTGGAGGGCCGAACGCACGTCGGTTGAAAACGGCGGCGATGACCTGCGGATAGGGGTGAAAGGCCAATCAAACCCGGAGATATCTCGTTCTCCCCGAAATAGCTTTAGGGCTAGCGTCGCGCGTTCACCGCCGGAGGTAGAGCACCGGATGGACGAGGGGGCTTCGCCGCCTACCGAATCCAACCGAACTCCGAATGCCGGCGGCCCAGAGCGCGGCAGTCAGAGCATGTGGGCTAAGCTGTGTGCTCGAGAGGGAAACAGCCCGGACCGCCCGCTAAGGTCCCCAAGTTCCAGCCGAGTGGCAAAGGATGTGCGTCCGCCCAGACAACCAGGATGTTGGCTTAGAAGCAGCCATACATTCAAAGAGTGCGTAACAGCTCACTGGTCGAGTGGACATGCGCCGACAATACACGGGGCTAAGCTGGACACCGAAGCGGCGGGATTTTAATTCATTAGAATCGGTAGGGGAGCTTCCCATGGGCGGAGAAGCCGGAGGGCGACCGACGGTGGAGCGCATGGGAGTGAGAATGCTGGCATGAGTAGCGAGAGACGAGAGAGTAACTCGTCCGCCGTGAACCCGAGGTTTCCTGGGCAAGGCTAATCCTCCCAGGGTCAGTCGGGGGCTAAGGCGAGGCCGGGAGGCGTAGCCGACGCGCAGCAGGCAGACATTCCTGCACCGCGCACGCGGCGCTACGACCGACGGGGCGACGGATGGGGGTGGCTCGGCGGGGTTCTGGACGTCCCCGTGATGGAGCGCGGCCCGCGGACCAGGGAAATCCGGTCCGCACACAGGGCGAGGCTCCGGACGAAGCGATCAAGCGAAGCGAGTGAGCCCGAGGTCCCTAGAAAAACCCCTAGGCAGGCGCGTGCGCGCCCGTACCGCAAACCGACACAGGTGGGTGGGTAGAACATACCGAGGCGATCGGGTCAACCATGGTCAAGGAACTCGGCACAATGGCCCCGTAACTTCGGGAGAAGGGGTGCCCGCGCGTACGTGAACCGGCTTGCCCGGGGAGCGGAGGCGGGCCGCAGTGGAGAGGCCCAAGCGACTGTTTACCAAAAACACAGGACTCTGCAGAAGCCGCAAGGCGACGTATAGGGTCTGACGCCTGCCCGGTGCCGGAAGGTCACGCGGAGGAGTTAGCGCATCGCGCGAAGCCCCGAAGCCAAGCCCCGGTAAACGGCGGCCGTAACTATAACGGTCCTAAGGTAGCGAAATTCCTTGTCGGGTAAGTTCCGACCTGCACGAAAGGCGCAACGACTTGGGCGCTGTCTCGACCATGGACCCGGTGAAATTGCACTGGTCGTGAAGATGCGACTTACCCGCGGAAGGACGGAAAGACCCCGTGAACCTTCACTGCAGCTTGGCATTGGCCGCTGGTCCCGCGTGTAGAGGATAGGCAGGAGGCATCGATCCGGAGGCGCCAGCCCCCGGGGAGCCGCCCTTGGAATACTGCCCTCGCGCGACCGGCGTCCTAACCCGAGGCCGTCAACCGGCTCGGGGACCGTGCCAGGCGGGCAGTTTGACTGGGGCGGTCGCCTCCTAAAGGGTAACGGAGGCGCGCGAAGGTCCGCTCGGGACGGTCGGCAACCGTCCTTTTGAATGCAAGAGTACAAGCGGGCTTGACTGCGAGGCCCACAAGCCGAGCAGGTGCGAAAGCAGGCTCTAGTGATCCGGCGGCCCCGAGTGGGTGGGCCGTCGCTCAACGGATAAAAGGTACTCCGGGGATAACAGGCTGATCTTGCCCAAGAGTCCACATCGACGGCAAGGTTTGGCACCTCGATGTCGGCTCATCGCATCCTGGGGCTGGAGCAGGTCCCAAGGGTACGGCTGTTCGCCGTTTAAAGCGGTACGCGAGCTGGGTTCAGAACGTCGTGAGACAGTTCGGTCCCTATCCTCCGTGGGCGCAGGAGAATCGATGGAGGCTGCCCCCAGTACGAGAGGACCGGGGTGGACGCACCTCCGGTGAACCGGTTGTCGACCAACGGCACGGCCGGGTAGCCGCGTGCGGCGCGGATAACCGCTGAAGGCATCTAAGCGGGAAGCCGTTCCAGGGATTAGTTCTCCTTCCGGTAAGGGCCCAGGTAGACTACCTGGTCGATAGACGGCAGGTGCAAGGGCGGCGACGTCCTCAGCCGAGCCGCACTAATCGCCCGAGCTCTTCCGGAACCGCACCTCGCGGCCCGCGGGACTGAGCGCTCATGCGCGGTCCGGGCACGAGGATGCCCCCGAGTCGAATCTTTCCTATGCGCCATGCGGCCCCCAGGGCACGTGAGAGAGACCCAGGACACCGTAACGGTGGGCGCCGCCCACCGGTCAGCGGCCAGAGCATGGGGGGCACGCCCGGTCCCGTTCCGAACCCGGAAGCTAAGCCCCATCGCGCCGAGAGTACTGCGGGGTCAGCCCGTGGGAGGCCAGGGCGCCGCTGACCGGTGGACGGCACCGAGCCGTACGCTTGAACTGAGAAGGGGGAGGCCTCGCGGCCTCCCCCTTTTTTGCGTT
>NZ_JADNNH010000049.1:0-4808 GCF_015556945.1 Collinsella aerofaciens
GCTCCTAACGGCGCCGGGCAATACGGGGCCCGCCCATGCGAAAACCAAGTTGTTAGGATGAGCCAGCTGGCTAGAGCTCGACCGGCACCCATTCGTCGTGATTGCAGATAAAAGCCTCGGGATCCTCGACGCTAAAGAAGACGAGCGTGGGGTCGTTAGGCCCCTCATAGTGCTCGCCCAGGCGCTCAAGATGCTTCCAACCGGCCTCGCGCATTTCACTCGAAGCCCGGTCTTCCAGCCCCGCACGCCCGCGCAGGATCAACCAACCATGGCCCGGCCACCAACTCGTGGCCTCAAAGCGCTGGTTTTGCAGAAGCTCTTGCCACACATCTTTGGTGCGCGCCGTCACAAACCACAGCTTACCGTCCTGAATCTGTGCAAACGAGAACGGACGTACATGTGGCTGCCCGTCCACGCTCGTCGCCAAGTACCACGCCGGCACCGACGTCAGATACTCCAAAACCGTATTCAATCCGTCCACGTTTCCTCCTGTACTAGCCAGTTTGAGAGCTTGGTTTGTGTGAGCTAGAGCTCCAGGCGCTCCTCGCTGCCGTCGATATCACAGAAGCGGGCGACGATATTGCGGACCGAGAAAAACGCAAGGCGGCCGTCGTTGGCACTATCGTGTTGCTCGCCAATGCCCACCATGTGCTTAAAACCCGCTTGACGCACCTTGTCGCTCGCAGCTGCGTCGTCCTCAAGTGCGGCTTCGCCGGTCAACACGATCCAACATTCCCCCGGCTTCCAGCCCGATACTTCAAACTTGGGATTCGCACTCAGCTCCGCCCACACATCCTTATCGCGCGACGTGCAAAACCACAACTTACCGTCATCGACCATGGCAAACGAAAACGGTCTCACGCGGGGCTGATGTCCGTCGGCCACATCGGTCGTGGCCAGATACCACGCCGGAATGCGCCTGAGATACGAACAGACGCGCTCAAGCTGAGCCGTGCGGTCGTTGTCGGTCATAGGGACCCCTTTCTTGCGCTCGAATCGCGCCTAAACAAGTTGAAGATTGATGCCGATGACGCAGATGAGCAGCAGCGCCGTCACCACCGCAGCCAACGCATCGCCGCGGCCAAATGCAAGCGCATGCAGACGTGTGCGGCCCTGCTCGCCGTGATAGCAGCGTGCATCCATGGCAGCAGACAGCGTCTCGGCATGACGGAACACGCCGGTGAACAGCGGAATCGCCACACTGCCGAGCATGCGTACGCCACCGAGCGGACCGCCCGTTACGCGTGCACCGCGGCTCGCCTGCGCATCGGCCGTCTGCTTCATCTCGGTGGCGAACTGCGGCATAAAGCGCAACGCGATACCCATAATCATGCCGAGCTCGTGCGCAGGAAGTCCCACACGCGCAAACGGTGCGAGCAGACGCTCAAAGCCCGCGGTGAGGTCGAGCGTCGGCGTAGTGAGCGTAATGGCACTCATGCCGGCCATCATCAACGTCAGGCGGCACGCCATAAAGGCGGCAGAACGCAGTGAGCCCTCGCTTATCTGCAGAAAACCGAGCTGCCACAAGATGCGCCCACTCTGATCGGTAAACAAGTTGAGCACCGCGACCACGACGACGATTGCCAGCAGCGGCGCCATCGATGATAGGACCCGGCGCAACGGCACCCGGGACACGGCATAGATCAGCACGACGAAAATTGCGACAGGGGCCAGTCCGCGGAAGCCACTGACCGTGAGCGTCGTGATCAGAAACACAAAGCCCAAGAGCAACTTGGTTCGCGGGTCCAGGCGGTGGATTGCACTATCGCCGGGATAGTAACTACCAAACGAAAACGCCTCCATCAGCAGCCCTCCTCTCGCGTGGGCGCCTTGGAACCGGCCTGACGCGGAGCCCCCAAAGGCCCGTCCGCACAGCCCAGCAGCAAGCCGGCCAGCTCGTCGGCCAGCGCCTCAACCGTATAAAGCTTGTCGCAGCGGAGCGGCACACCGGCCTGCGCGAGCGCCAGCGCCATACGCTGGGCGGCAGGAACGCCCAGGCCGATCGACTTGAGCTCATCCGCGCGCGCAAAAACCTGCGTGGGCGTTCCCTCGGCAAACACGGCGCCCTCGTTCATCACAACGATACGGTCACAACAATTTGCCAGATCATCCATGCTGTGCGAAACCATGACAACGGTCAGGCCCTCGCGATGGAGTCGACCGATGAGCCCTAGGAAATCCCTGCGCGCAGCCGGATCGAGCCCTGCCATGGGCTCATCGAGTACTAGGACCTCGGGCTCCATAGCAAGCACGCCGGCAAACGCCACGCGGCGCTGCTGGCCGCCCGAAAGCTCAAAGGGGCTCTTATCGCCTATCGCGACAAGGTCGAGGCCCACGCGCGTAAGCGATGATGCGACACGGCGCGCAACCTCGTCTTGCGGCAGACCAAGGTTGCGCGGGCCAAACGCCACGTCCTGCGCCACGGTCTCGGCAAATAACTGGCGCTCGGGATACTGAAACACCACGCCGACCTTGGCCTTAACCGCGGCGGCGTCTTTCTTGTTTGACAGGTCGAGCCCCAGCGCGCAAACGCTTCCCTCCTGCGGACGAATCAACCCGTTGAGATGCTGAACCAGCGTTGATTTACCCGAGCCGGTATGGCCTGCTAGCCCCAGGAACTCGCCGCGACGTACCGTCAAAGACACGTCGCGCAGTGCCCACGGACTACTAGGGTCATTTCCCCAGAGAGCCTGCTTGGTTGATTTGCCCGCAGCGGCCGAGCGCTTATGCCAGCGACGGCGCTCGCGCGGACTGAGCGAATAGCTGTACGAAACATGGGATAGCTCGATGACGGGCTCTGATGCGTTGTCCTTGTTGTCTGCCGGAACAGTGCCGTCAGCGATTTCCAACTGGGATACGGAAGGCTGCCCCGCGGTACCCGCCTCACTTCGCTCGGTATAGGCCTGCGCAACCGCGGCAACCATACCCGCCTCGCGCACCTGCGCGCAAACGGGCACGCCCTTCGCACGAAGCGACCTGCCCAGACGACACGACGCCGGCATATCCAGGTTGAGCTGCGCAAGCTCATCCGCCCGCGTCAAGATTTCCTCGGGCGTACCGAGCATGGCAACGTGCCCCGCCCGAAATACCGCGACACGATCGGCCTCGGCGGCCTCCTCCATAAAGTGCGTAATCATCACGATGGTCATGCGGCGTTCGTGCAGCGCGTGACAGGCCTTCATAAGGCCCTTGCGCCCGCGCGGATCGAGCATCGAGGACGCCTCGTCCAAAATGAGCACGCGCGGCTCCATGGCGAGCACGCCGGCAAGCGCCACGCGCTGCTTTTGTCCGCCCGAGAGAGCGTGGGTCTCGTGGCACTCAAAGCCCACCAGACCCACGGCCTTCAGCGCCTCGCGCACGCGCTGCGCGATCTGGGCCGATTCGACCCCTAAGTTCTCGGGACCAAACGCAACATCGTCCTCGACAAGCGTCGCCACAAGCTGGTCGTCGGGATTCTGGAACACCATGCCCGCAGTCGAGCGGATGTCGTAGACCAGCTCGGGATCGGACGCGTCCATGCCGTTGACGCACACCGTTCCCGCATCGGGCTGCAGCAGCGCGTTCAAATGCTTGGCAAACGTCGACTTGCCCGACCCGTTTCCGCCGAGGATGCAGAAAAACTCCCCGTCCTTAATGCTCAGATCGATGCCGTCAAGTGCCTGAGCGGCACCGTCGTAGCTAAAGGAAACGCCCCGACACTCAATCATGCGCGGCCTTTGACCTGGTCCTTTTTAGGCGTGATGAGATTAGAGACCGCCTTGTACACCACCAGCGTCAACACTGAGTTGAGCACGGTCTTGATAAGGTTGAACGGCAGCACGGCAGGAATCATGAGCGGGGCGATCACATCGACCGAGCCATACCAGAACCAAACGCCAATGGTCAGATTCGCAACCATAGAAAGCACCGTAGCGGCAATAACGCCCAGTGCCAGGCCAATCACGGCACCCTTGTAGGTGTGCATCTTCTGGTAGACGATCGCCGCGGGCAGAATGTAGCCCAGCGTGGCAACCAGGTTCATAAGCGCGCCGACCCAGTCACCCGTAGTGAGTGCATGGATAACGATAGCCATAGCGGCAACGGCGGTACCGGCGCTGGGACCATACGCAAACCCGCACACCATCGCCGGCACCAGCGACGGGTCATACGTCAAAAACGGCGCCGAAGGAAGGATGGGCAGCTGCACATACATAAACAGGGCGCCCAAGGCGCACATCAGCGCCATGGTAACGAGCTGTTTGGTGCTCCACCTATTCGTGTTCTCAAAATGGATATGCTGCGACTGTTCAGACATAAGATCACCTGCCTCTTTCATCCGGACTCTAACCGTTGGTACTGGGATCTCACCAGTTCAACCGGCATGCGAACCAACGCACACACGGGTCGCGGACTCATCGGCTCGGTCGCAGGCACTTTACCTGCGCCACGGTACCCCTTTGGCACCGCCCGATTTACCGCCAGTGGGGAATTTCACCCCGCCCTGAAACAGCAATTGCAAGTGTAGCACGAGCAGGTTCTCGCGCAAGTATGCCAAGGGTAATTTGTGGCGGAGATCAGTTGCCAAAGCAACCACGTTCCCCACCCATCCCAAAGCAACGCGCCTTTCGCGCAAAGCGCGAAACAGCGAAGGGGACACGTATCCCTATCGACCACATCCTTCTCCGCCCGCCGGCCTCAAGGCCGTAAACGCAGGGAATCCGGGGGCGGGACGGGGACTTCTCTCCGGAATATTCCGCACTGATATCTTCTGTATTGAAGACGTCGATGGTGCACCCGTATACCATTGACGTCGACACCATCAGATGCGG
>NZ_JADNNH010000004.1:0-94144 GCF_015556945.1 Collinsella aerofaciens
GCCTAGGATATCAACTGATTCCGGATATCGGACACAGGGGCCGCAAGGGCCCTTACACCAACTTTCTCGACACTACCGGCTTTTCTTGTTGATGGCTATCTGCGCAGTGGTGCCAATAGTATTTTGCGGAAGATCTTTCACTCGCTTGGCGTGGTGGCGGACCTGCCGGGCTGGTCATCGTAGGCGTATTTGCTGTACACGTTGACCTCCCACTGCTTTTTTTCGACCTTTGCCACGGAATCGAGGATGAAGCCGGTCGCAAGGCTCAGACCGCACAGGAACATAAACGACGCGGCGAGCATGGCGGTGGGGAAGCGCGGAACGATGCCGGTCTGGAAATACTCGACAACGATGGGCGTGCCCAAGGCGAGGCCGATCACCGCAAACAGAAGCGCGACGAGGCTGAAGAACTTCAGAGGGCGGTAGTCCTTGAACAGCGTGCCAATCATCGCAACGACTTTAATGCCGTCGCTTACGGTATTGAGCTTGGACTCGGAACCTTCCGGACGGTCGCGGTACTCGATGGGCACATCTTTGATGCGCCAGCGGTGGTCGACGGCGTGGATCGAGAGCTCGGTTTCGATCTGGAAGCCCTCGGAAAGCACTGGGAAGGTTTTAACGAACGGGCGGCTCATGGCGCGGTAGCCTGTCATGACGTCATCGAAGCTGTAGCCATAGATCCACTTGATCATGGCGCGGACCAGATTATTGCCAAAGCCGTGGAAGGCACGCTTGTTCTCCTCGGCGTAGGTGCCGTTGGAAAGGCGATCGCCTACGGTCATGTCGGCCGTGCCGTTAAGGATGGGCTCGCAGAGGGCTTTGGCCGCCTCGGCGGGGTAGGTGTCGTCTCCGTCGACCATCAGGTAGCAATCGGCGTCGATATCGCGAAACATCTGGCGGCACACGTTGCCCTTTCCCTGACGGGGCTCAAAGCGGACTGTGGCGCCGTGCTCGGTGGCAATGCGTGAGGTATCGTCCGACGAGTTGTTGTCATAGACATAGACCGTCGCCTGCGGAAGCTCGCGGTGAAAGTCGTCGATGACTTTGCCGATCGTGAGCGCTTCGTTGTAGCAAGGGATGATGACGGCGATGGATTCAGAATTCACTTAATGCTCCTTATACATTCAATCCTAGAAAGTATAGCCGTTTGGGCCTGGCATCCTAAGATGTGGGTTAGTTCTCCAGTTTTGTTGCGCGAATCGTTTGCATGGCCGTCGGGTCTATACTGTTCGTTTGTCAACGATTACGAGTAAAGGAGTTGCATCCGTGTCGGATCAGACAAAGCAACAAGAAACTCGCAGTCTGCCTGCGACGTTTGCTAAGAACGAATTTGAGAAGGACGCGTTTATCCTTCGTCAGCTGGTTACCAAGGATTTTAAGATCAAGTATCGCCGTAGCGTTCTGGGCGTCGCATGGTCGGTGCTCAACCCGCTGCTGATGATGATCGTCATGGCCATCGTGTTCTCGACGATTTTTGGCCAGGGCCGCAATGGCTCAATGACGCCCGAGATGTACCCGCTGTACTTGATCGTGGGTAACATCACCTTTGCCGTCATGTCTGAGTCTACTAACCAGGCCCTGACGTCGATCGTGGGCGCTGCCCCTCTGCTCAAGAAGGTTAAGGTGCACCGCTGGGTTTTCCCGGTGCAGAAGGTGCTCTTCTCGCTGGTCAACTTTGCCTTCTCGCTGGTCGCCGTCGCCATCGTCATGCTGTGGTTCCGCGTTATGCCTTCTTGGCACCTGATTCTGTTGCCGGTTTGCCTGCTGCTGCTTATGTGCTTCTGCATGGGCCTGGGCATGATGCTCTCTGCCCTTACGGTCTTCTTCCGCGACGTTATGCATCTGTGGAGCGTCGTCATTACGGCGTGGACTTACATTACGCCCATCTTCTGGACGACTGACTATATTGCGCAAATGCCGCATCTCGTGCGTATCTTGATGTATGCGAACCCCATGTTCAACTACCTGCAGTTTATGCGCGATATCTTCCTGTTCCAGACTACGCCCTCGCTTATGACGTTTGGTATGTGCGTCGCTTGGGCGGTTCTTGCGCTTATTATTGGCTATACCGTGTTCCATAAGTCCGAGCGCAAATTTATCCTCTACATCTAAGGAGTGCTGTGATGACTGAATCTGTTGTTGATTACAGCGAGCAGCCTCTGGCTGTCGAGGTCGACGACGTCACCATGATCTTTAACATGGCGTCCGAGTCGCTGACCAACCTCAAGGAGTACTTCATTAAGCTTGCCAAGCACGAGCTGTTCTTTGAGGAGTTTAGGGCGCTTAAGCACATCTCGTTTGATATTCATCGCGGCGAGGTTGTGGGTCTGGTCGGCACCAATGGTTCCGGTAAGTCTACGATGCTCAAGATTATCGCCGGTGTGCTTGAGCCTAGCGAGGGCAGCGTTAAGGTGCACGGTAACATTGCGCCGCTGATTGAGCTTGGTGCCGGTTTTGACCCCGAGTTGACCGCCCGCGAGAACATCTATCTGAACGGCGCCCTGCTCGGCTATACCAAGGAGTTCATCGACGCCAACTTTGACGGCATTATTGAGTTCGCTGAGCTTCAGAACTTTGTCGATATGCCGCTTAAGAACTTCTCCTCGGGCATGGTGGCGCGTATCGCCTTTGCAATCGCGACGATTACCGAGCCCGATATTCTTATCGTTGACGAGACGCTGTCCGTCGGTGATGTGTTCTTCCAGCAGAAGTGTGAGGCTCGCATTCAGCACTTTATCCAGAGCGGTGACGTGACGGTTCTGTTCGTTTCGCACTCCATGGAGCAGGTTGAGCGCATCTGCCAGCGTGCCGTTTGGATTGAGAAGGGTGACCTTCGCATGGACGGCCCGGTCGATGAGGTCTGCAAGGCGTATCGCGAGCAGTTCAACTAGGTTATAATTACTTGCGCCCGACAGGCTTGCGCTTGCTTGGGCGTGTGGTTATTTGCTCCATTAGCTCAGTTGGATAGAGCAGGGGACTTCTAATCCCAAGGTCGACGGTTCGAATCCGCCATGGAGCACCATCGTTTATTAAGCCCGGACCGCTTGGTGGTCTGGGCTTTTTTCATCTTGTATGCTGCTGAAGCCGAGCGCGAACAAGCCGCTGCTGTTTGTTGGGGTTGGCATTTTACTTTTCCAGATGCTCTTTCAGCAGCTCCAGCGCGTGGGCGTAGCCCTGGAGGCCTTCGCCGGTGATGGTGGCGAAGCAGGCTAGGCGTGCATAGCTCACCTGGCGGAAGTCCTCGCGCGTCTCTACGGCGCTGATGTGCACCTCGACGGCAGGGATGGCGACGGCCTTGAGGGCGTCAAGGATTGCCACGCTGGTGTGCGTGTAGGCTGCCGGGTTGATGACGATGCCGTCGACCTTGCCGTAAGCCTCCTGGATCTTGTCGACGATGCTGCCCTCGTGGTTGGACTGGAAGACCTCGACCTCGCTGAAGCCCTGTGCGGTTCCCGCTTCCTGGCAGATCTGCACTAAGCGGTCGTAGTTGTCGCTACCATAGATGCCCGGCTCGCGAATGCCGAGCATGTTGAGGTTGGGGCCGTTGATGACGAGTGCTTTCATGGTTGCTTCCTTTGCGGTTGGAAAGCCACCACAAAGGTGTCTGTCCCCTTTGTGGTGGCTTAGGTTAGAGAGCGGGTGGGAGGGTCTCGAGGAGGGCTTGGGCGGTGTTGGCAGCGCAGTCGCGTGAGTCGATGATGTAGCCGGCCCAGGCGCGGTAGCGCGGCATGCGCTGTTCAGCCAGCTTATCGATGCCGTCGCGCGCGGTGATGGGGCGGCCCTTGTGGGCGAGCTCGTCGAGCTTGCGGTTGAGCATCACGATCTGGCTATTCTGGTACAGCAGCGGGTAGTTCTCGTCGCGTGTGACCACGCCGCCGCCGGTGGAGAGCACCAGGCCGCTGCGCTTGGAAATGTCGGCCAGCTCCGCTGTCTCTTGCTCGCGGAAGGCGGCCTCGCCGCGCTCGACGATAAAGTCGGCACAGGGCATGCCCAGGCGCTCCTCGAGGGCGCGGTCCAGATCGATGTGCTCGCGACCCGTCAGCATTGCGATCTGCTCACCCACGCGGGTTTTGCCCGAACCCGGCATGCCGATCAGCGCTATGTTCTGTTCGCGGCGCGACAGGCGCTCCGTTACGTCCAGGATGCGCTCGCGCGGGGTGACCTGGCCGGTATAGCGCTCGACGGCTTGCGCTGCCTGGGCCACGAGCATGAGCAGGCCGCCGATGCAGGGGATGCCGCGGCGCTCGGCCTCGAGCATGAGTCCCGTGCGGGCGGGGTTGTAGACAATGTCGATAACGCCTTCGAGCGCATCGAGCCCTTCGAGTGTGCAGGGCGCGTCGGGGCAGTGGGGGAACATGCCGGCAGGCGTGCAGTTGACGAGCAGGGCGGCGTCGGACTGCTGCGCGATGTTGCCGTAGTTGACCTCGCTCGTGCGACCCACGGGTACGACGATGGCGCCCAGGTCTCCCAGCACCATACTTGCCGTGGTGCCGGCACCACCGGTGGCACCGAGGACGAGGACCTTCTTGCCGGCAACCTCTACGCCCAATTCCTCGACTAGGCACTGAAAACCGAAATAGTCAGTGTTGTCACCGCGCAGGCGGCCGTCGGGCAGGCGTGTGATGGTGTTAACGTTGCCCATGCGCTCGGCCAGCGGGCTCAGCTCGTCCAGGTACTCCATGACGGCGCGCTTGTAGGGGATGGTCACGTTGGTGCCCTCCCACTCGTCGCCCCTCATAAAGGCCGCGAGGTCCTCGGGCTCGCGCTCAAAACGCACGTACTCAAGCCCCGCCAGCTCCTTGTAGATGGTCGGGGTGTAGCTGTGGCCCAGCACGCGGCCCAGCACGCCATAGGGACGGGTTGCGGCGGTATCGGTCATCTAGAGCACCTCCGTGTAGCTGCCAAAGTAGGTAAAGCTCTCGCACACGTCGTCGATGGAATCGAGCAGGTCGTCGAGTGCCTTGCTGCCAAAGGGGCAGTCCAGGTCAAAGTAGAACATAAACTCAAAGTCGTGCCCGGGGATGGGACGGCTCTCGAGTTTGATGAGGTTGATGTTGAGCGCGTAGAAGCGCTCGAGCACGCGGTAGAGGGCGCCCGGCTCGTTGGCCGTGGTGATCATGAGCGAGGTGCGGTTGGCGCCGGGGTAGACGCGCGGCTCGCGGCTGATGACGACAAAGCGCGTGTAGTTGTTGTCCGAGTCCTGGATGTTGGATTCCAACACCTCCATACCATACAGCGCGGCACAGCTGCGCGAGGCGATAGCGGCGACATCGGTACGCTCGGAGCTGGCGACCATCTCGGCCGACATGGCCGTGTTAGGGTACATGGTGGCGTGCAGGTCGTGGGACTCGATAAAGCTAGCGCACTGCGCGATGGCCTGACCGTGGCTGTAGACCTCGCGTATGTCCGCGAGCTTGGTGCCGGGCTTGACGAGCAAGTTGTGGTCGATCTTGAGGCGAAGCGAGCGCACGATGTGGAAGTCGAACTGGGCGAGCAGGTCGTAGACGGCGTTGACCGAGCCGGCGGTGGAGTTCTCGATGGGCAGCACGCCAAACTCGCAGAACCCGTCGCGTACGGCGCGCATGACGCCCTCGAAGGTCTCGAAGAACGCAATATCCGGCACGTCGAAGAGCTTGCACGCGGCTATCTGACTATAGGCACCTTCCACGCCCTGGCAGGCAACGGTGGCCGTTTGAGGGAAGGGCGTGTCGGAGGCTGCAGCCGTGGCGTGTGCCTTTTGCGAGACGGTGATGCCCTTGAGCTCGTTGATGTAGCGCTGCTGCTCGGCCTTGCTCATGCTCATGAGGAGGCGGAACAGGGTGATGGTCTGCGCCTCGTAGCGCTCGGGCGCGCGGCTGGCGAGATTGTTGAGCTTGGAGCGCTCACGGGCGGGGTCGAAGACAGCCTTGCCCATCTCGATTTTTGACTTGGCGACCTCGGTGGCAATGTCCATACGCTCGACAAAGCTGTTGAGGAGCGTGGTGTCGATGCCATCGATGGCCTGGCGGATGTCAGCAAGGTCCATGGAGGTCCCTTTCACGTAATGGCAGAGTTGACGGGCAACCCAGGTGAGTCGGGTTAGAGCTGGGCGGCGTCCTCGAGGAGAGCGTCCCAGATGGCGAGGGCGGCGGCTGCTTCGGCTACGGGGACGGCTCGGGGGACGATGCAGGGATCGTGGCGGCCGTGGACCGAGAGCTCGGCATTTTCCATGGCGTCCATGTCCACGGTCTGCTGCTCGCGGCCAATGGAGGGCGTCGGCTTTACGGCCATACGCCACATGACGGGCGCGCCGGTCGAAATACCGCCCAGGATGCCGCCGGCGTTGTTGGATTCGACCTCGATCTTTCCGGTCTCGGCGTCGATGCGATACGGATCGTTGTTCTCGCTGCCGCGCATGGCGGCCACGGCAAAGCCCATGCCAAACTCCACGCCCTTTACGGCGGGAATGCCAAACGCGATTTGCGCGATGCGGTTCTCGATGCCGTCGAACATGGGGTCACCGATGCCCGCGGGAAGCCCGTAAATGCCGCACTCCACGATGCCGCCGATGCTGTCGAGTTCGTCGCGCGCGGCCAGGATCTCCTCGCGCATGCGGCCGGCTGCGGCGGCGTCAATGCACGGCAGATCGTTCGTAAGGATCGCCTTGCGGTCGGCCTCACGATAGACCATATCGTCCATCGGCAGGTCGGAGATGCCGCCGATCTGCGCGACGTGCGCCATGACCTGAATGCCGCGGGCCTCGAGCGCCTGCAGCGCGATCCCGCCGGCGATGCATAGAGGGGCCGTCAGACGGCCGGAGAAGTGCCCGCCGCCGGCGACGTCGTGCATGTTGTGGTACTTCACACGCGCCGGAAAGTCTGCGTGCCCAGGGCGGGGCTTGCGGCGCAGCTCGGAGTAATCCTTGGAGCGCGTGTTGGTGTTCTCGATAATCGCGGCGATGGGCGCGCCGGTGGTATGTCCATCGACAACACCGGCGATGATGTGGGCGGCGTCGGCCTCGCGGCGTTTGGTCGCGGTCTCGTCGCGACCGGGAGCGCGACGGTCGAGGAAGGCCTGCAGCTTCTCCTGGTCCACGGCGATGCCCGCCGGAATGCCATCGAGCGAGCAGCCGATAGCGGGGGAGTGCGACTGGCCGAAGATGCTTAAGTGCAAGACGTTGCCAAAGGTCGAGGACATGCTATTCCTCCTCGAGTGTGACCTTGCCGCCCAGCAGGCGGTAGTGGTCGAAGAAATCGGGATAGGACTTGTTGACGGCCTCGGCGCCGTGGATCACGACCTCGCCGGTGGCACGGCTTGCGGCGATGGCGGCCATCATGGCGATGCGATGGTCGTTGTGCGAATCGACCTCGCCGCCGGTAAAGGCATCGACACCCTTGATGATGAGGTCATCGCCGGCAATGCGCACCTGCGCGCCCAGCGCGGTGAGCTCGCGGGTGGTGGTGACCAGGCGGTCGGATTCTTTGATACGCAGACGGGCGCAATCGCGGATAAAGGTGCGGCCCTGTGCCAGCGAGGCCACGGCCGAGATAACGGGTACCAGGTCGGGAATGTCGTGGGCACTCATCTCAAAGCCGGCGAGCTTGTCGGACTGCACGGTGGCGGCGTTGGTGGAGCGCACGATGCGGGCGCCAAAGCGCGAAAGCGCAGCAAGCACGTTGCGGTCGCCCTGTGCGGAGCTCAGCGACACACCCTCCACGGTGATGGGGTCGGAGCCGATGGCGCCGGCGCACAGCCAAAAGGCGGCGTTGGACCAGTCGCCCTCGACGGCTACGCTGCCGGGCGTGCGGTACGAGCCGCTTCTTACGCGGAAGTTCGTGACCTCGGGCTGGCCGTCCTTGGCCGGAATACGCTCGACGTTGACCTCGACGCCAAAGGCCTTCATTGCCTGGATCGTCAGGTTAATGTACGGGCGGCTCTCGATCAGGCCGGTCACCTGTACGCAGGAGGGCTGGGCCAGCAGCGGTGCTGCCAGCAGTAGGCCCGAGATGTACTGTGAGCTCACGTTTCCCGGCAGCACAAAGGTGCCCGGGCGCATGCGTCCGCTCGTCTTGAGCGGAAAACCGCCCAGACCCTGTAGGTCGCAGCCGGCGGCGATGATCTCGTCCGAGAGCGGGGACAGCGGGCGGGCGCCCAGACGACCCTGGCCCACAAAGGTGGCCTCTGCGCCCAGCGCGCAGGCGACGGGCAGTATAAAGCGCAGCGTGGAGCCGCTTTCGCCGCAGTCGAGCGTGCCGCCGGCAAGGGCCTTGAGCAGGCCAAACTCAATACTCTTCATAGTGGGGTGGACCTGGAAGCCGTCCTCGACGGTTTCGATGCGAGCGCCCAGGGCCGTAAGGCAACGCACCGTGGCCTCGATGTCGGCGCAGGTGGTGTTACAGGTGACGTGTGTCTCGCCGTTGGCAAGCGCAGCGCAGATAATCAAGCGGTGCGCCATCGACTTGGATGCGATGGCGGGAACGGTGCCCTTGAGCGGGGACGGGGTGATGCGGGCTAGCATGCGGATGCGTCTCCCTTCTGGCCGAGGCCCTCGGCAATGAGTTCGTGGAAAGTGGAAAGCGGCGTGCGGTCGATGCTGCAACGGCCAATGTCGTGCGGAATTACCAGGTCGATAGTGTCACCGGCGCGCTTTTTGTCGTGGAGTGCCTCGGCAAAGACGGCGTCGGCCGAAAGCCTGCAGCGGGTCTTGAGGCCGTGGCGCGCGCAGAGCTCCTCGATGCGAGCGGGAAGTTCGGCGTCGCAAATGCCGTGCAAGGCCGCGGCGCGCGTGATGATGCCCATGCCGATCGAAACGCAGTTGCCGTGCCCCAGCTCAAAGTTCTCGCAGGCCTCGACGGCATGTCCGGCGCTGTGTCCAAAGTTGAGGAGCTTTCGCTGGTTGGTTTCGCGCTCGTCGGCGACGACCACGGCGCGTTTGATGTCGATATTGCGGGCGATGATGAGTGCTACGCGGGCCACATCGCGGTTGAGCAGCTCCAGCGTGAGCGGGGTTTTCTCCAACTCGGCGAAGAGCTCGGGGTCGGCGATCACGGCGTGCTTGACGACCTCGCCGCAGCCGTCGGCGAACTGCTCAGGCGTTAGGGTGGCAAGGCATCCCACGTCGGCGATAACCACGCTCGGCTGCCAAAAGGCACCGGCGAGATTTTTGCCGGCGGCCAGGTCGATGGCCGTCTTGCCGCCCACCGACGAGTCCACCATGGCGAGCAGGCTCGTGGGGATCTGCACAAACTTGCAGCCACGCATGTAGGTGGCGGCCACAAAGCCGGCCACGTCGCCCACGACGCCGCCGCCGAGCGCCACGATCACGTCGGAGCGCGAAAGCTCGTGCTCGGCCACAAACTCCAAGATGTTGATGTAGGTCTCGGCGCGCTTGTGTGCTTCGCCGGCCTCGAAGGTGTAGATGCTTACCTCGTAGCCTGACGCTTCCAGGCTCTGTTTGACAGGCATTTGGTAGAGCGGGCCCACGTTGGTGTCCGTCACGATGACGGCCTTGGTGCCGCCGGCAGTGGCGCGCACGAGCGGTCCCGCCTGCTCCAGCAAAAACGTGCCAACATGCACCTGGTAGGGGCGTGCAGTGTCGATATCGATGGTAATCGCCATAAGCTTCGGTCCTTTCGACCTGGCGTGATAGGTGGTCTAGTGGGAGGTCTCGTCGTCGAGCGCGCGCTTAATGCGGTCGCCCTCGGCAAGGAGATTCTCCAGATAGCGCTGGTCGCGGTCCTTGAGCGCACGGCTGTAGGCGCCGAGCGATTCGATCAGATGGTCGATCTCGTAGGCGAGCGCGTCGGCGTCGTCGATCATGAGCTCGGACCACATTTGCGGGTTGAGGTGCGCCACGCGGGTGAGATCGCGGTAGCTACCGGCCGAAAAGCCGTGGTGGACCTGGGCGGTCGGGCTCTTGACGTAGGCGTTGGACACCACGTGCGCAAGCTGGCTCGTGAAGGCGATGACGCGGTCGTGCTCGGCGGCGCTGGTCACGCTGAACTTGCCAAAGCCCAAGGGGCGCACCATCTCGCGCACCTGGCCCAAAAGTTCCAGCTTGAGCGCGTCGTCCACCGCGGGCGGCACGAGCACGAGCGGAGCGCCCTGGAACAGGCCGGCGCGGGAGTGCGCATAGCCCGAGTACTGCGTGCCCGCCATGGGGTGCGCGCCCACAAAGTAAAAGCCGTGCTCGCGGGCAAGCTCAAAGGCGCGTTCGCACACGATGCCCTTGACGCCCACCGTGTCGATTACCACGGGGCCCATGATGGCGTCGGTGTCGGTGGCGTCGGCGAGCGCCTTGGCGTGCGTCTCGAGCCACTCGATGCAGGCCTCGGGGTAGCAGGCCAGGACGATGATGTCGCATTCGCCGAGTGTCTTGTCGTTGAGCTCTCCGGCGACAGTGCCCATGCTGGCGGCCGTCATGACATCGTCATCGGGGTCCCAGGCCAGCACGCGGACGCCCGCCTGTGCATAGCCGCGGGCAAAGCTACCGCCGATGAGGCCAAGGCCGACGATGCCGGCGCACTTGGGGCCGCCCTGGTTAACGCGCGCGTTTCTCACCGTACCCATGGGCTACTCCATGGTCTCTTGGCAGACAACCTCGCGGATGGCTCGGATGCGGCGCATGGTGTCGTCGAACTGATCGGGGGTGAGGGCCTGGGCGCCGTCGGACCAGGCGCGGCTCGGCTCGTCGTGGACCTCGATCTCCAGGCCGTTGGCACCGCAGGCGGTCGCGGCGAGCGCCATGGGCTCGACGTAGCGGGTGTAGCCGGTGGCGTGGCTGGGGTCGGCGACGACGGGCAGGTGCGACAGGTGGTGCAGCACCGGCACGGCGTTGAGGTCGAAGGTATTGCGGGTGCGGGTCTCGAAGGTGCGGATGCCGCGCTCGCACAGGATGACGTTGTCGTTGCCCTCGCTCATGATGTACTCGGCGGCCATGAGCAGCTCATCGATCGTGCCGGACATGCCGCGCTTAAGCAAGACCGGAGTCTTGGTCTTGCCGACCTCTTTGAGCAGAGGGAAGTTCTGGGCGTTGCGGGCGCCGATCTGCATGACGTCGATCTTCTTGTCCAGGAAGACCTGCACGTCGCGTGGGTCCATGATCTCGGTGACGATCGGCATGTCGAGCTCGGCAGACGCCTCGCACAGCAGGTCGAGGCCGGCAGGGCCCATGCCCTGGTAGGCGTAGGGGGAGGTGCGGGGCTTGTAGGCACCGCCGCGCAGCATCGTGGCGCCGGCGGCCTTTACGCGACGTGCGATGCGGATGAGGTTCTCGCCCTCGACGGAGCAGGGACCGGCGATGACCTGGAACTGGTCGCCGCCGATCTTGACGCCGTGGCCGCAGTCGATGACGGAGTCCTCGGGGTGGAACTTGCGGTTGGCGCGCTTGAACGGCTCCGAGACGCGCTGCACGCGCTCGACGACATCCATGGACTCGAGCAGGAACGGGTCGATCTTGGTCGTATCGCCCACCAGGCCGATGATCGTCTCGTTCTCGCCGCGCGAGACGTCGGTCTTCAGGCCTTTTTTCTCAATCCAGCTGACGATATGGCCGACGGCCTCGTCGCTGGCGCTCTGCTTTAAAATTGCAATCATGGTGTGCCTCTCACCTCGATGGATAACTTTTGCAAAAACGGCCCGCATCGCGAGCCGTGTATATATGGTGCATGAGAGTTTATACTATCTGACTCGCTTTTGCCTTCTAAAGTGGGCCGTTGCGCTGCGTCTTCCTCGGAATTGCAAAGCTTTTTCTTTTATTTTGATAGCCCGTGGTGCACTTGGGTATAATGCCAAACGTTGGCCCTATTAGCTCAGGGGATTAGAGCGTCTGCCTCCGGAGCAGAAGGCCGTTGGTTCGAATCCAACATGGGGCACCATCGAACGTAAGACCGTCCGAACCTCGCATGGTCCGGGCGGTTTTTCTTATACCGACGCGACGTGATGGGACGTGGTATGGCAGCAACGGATATCGAGCGTGGACTCTCGACCGCCGAGGTCGAGGAGCGCATCGCCGCCGGTAAGATCAACCGCAACATGGAGCTCAAGACCAAGTCGGTCAAAGAGCTCATCATCGAGAACCTCTGCACGTTGTTCAATTTGATCAACGTGATCTTGGCGTTCCTGGTCATTTTGACCGGTTCGTTTAAGAATCTGACGTTCCTGTTCGTGGTGTTCCTTAATACCGCTATTGGCGTCATCCAGTCCATGCGTTCCAAGAAGATGGTCGATAAGCTCACACTGCTGACCTCCAAGAAGGCCATCGCGGTGCGCGACGGCGCCGAGGTGGAGCTCGACCTGGACCAGATCGTGCTCGACGACATCATCCGCCTGGGGCGCGGCGACCAGATTCCGGCCGACGCCGTGGTGGTATCGGGCGAGGCGCTCGTGAACGAGAGCCTGCTGACGGGCGAGAGCGACCTTATTAAGAAGCAGCCCGGTTCCGAGCTCATGAGCGGCAGCTTTATCGACTCGGGCCTGCTGCGCGCCCGCGTGATCCATGTCGGCGCCGACAACTACGTGGCCAAAATTAATAACGAGGCCAAGTACGTCAAAAAGGTCAATTCCGAGATCATGAACGCGCTTAACGCCATCGTGCGCTTTGCGAGCATCATCATGATCCCGCTCGGTTTGGCGTTGTTTGCCTCGAGTGTGAGCGAGCTGTGGGATGCCGCGGGAACCCCGGGCGATAGCGCGCTTTCGTGGTGCTTCTCCGAGCTGTTGGCTGGTCATGTGCCTTCGTCGGCGCTGCTGTCCACGGTGGGCGCCCTGCTGGGCATGATCCCGCAGGGCCTGGTGCTGCTGACCTCGTCGGTGCTTGCCATCGCCACGGTGCGCCTGGCCCGCCGCAAGGTGCTGGCGCAGCAGCTCTACTGCATCGAGACGCTCGCTCGCGTCGATGTACTGTGCCTGGACAAGACGGGCACCATCACGTCGGGCCGCATGGAGGTCGAGGGCACGTATCCGCTGCCGGTTGAGGGCGTGAGCCTAGACGCCGGCTCGGACGAGGCGGCCGTTCCCGTCGATACCACGGTGCTCGATTTTGCGCTGGCTAACGTCGCGCGTGCGACTTCGGCCGATGCCAACGAGACCTGCCAGGCGCTGCTCAACTATTACGCCGATCGCCCGGTCGAGGTGTCTGAGCCGCTGTCGGTCATTCCGTTCTCGTCCTCCAAAAAGTGGAGCGGCGCGTCGTTTGCGCAGGGCTCCTATGTGATGGGTGCGGCGCAGTTTGTGCTCTCCGATCGTGTGTTTTCGCAGGTCGAGAACCGTGTCGCCGAGCTTGCCGATACCTGCCGCGTGCTCGTGGTAGCGCGCGTGGACGGCTTTTCGCCCGATGGCGATATGGTGGGCGAGGCCGAGCCCGTGGGCTTTGTGACCATCCGCGACGAGATCCGTACTTCGGCGGCCGAAACCATCGGCTACTTTAACGAGCAGGGCGTGACCCTCAACGTGATCAGTGGCGACGACCCGCGTACGGTGTCGTCGATCGCGCGCGTGGTGGGCGTGCCGGGGGCGGACGCTTATGTGGACGCCACGACGCTCGATACGCCGGCCAAGCTCGATGCCGCAGTGGACCGCTACCATGTCTTTGGTCGTGTGACCCCGCAGCAGAAGCGCGAGCTCGTGCAGGCGCTCAAGCGCCGCGAGCACACCGTGGCCATGACGGGCGACGGCGTCAACGACGTGCTGGCGCTCAAGGAGGCCGACTGCTCCGTCGCCATGGCGGCTGGCTCCGATGCCGCGCGCAACGTGGCCGAGATCGTACTCGTCGACAACGACTTTGCCTCTATGCCCGCCGTGGTGGCCGAGGGCCGTCGCTCCATCAACAACCTGCAGCGTTCGGCCTCACTGTTCCTGACCAAGACGCTGTTCTCGATGGGCCTGGCGGCGCTGTGTATCGCGCTGCCGCCGTACCCCTTCGAGCCCATCCAGATGACGCTCATTAACTTCTTCTGCATCGGCGCGCCGGGCTTTGTGTTGGGCCTGGAGCCCAACAATGCTCGTGTGAAGGGTGCGTTTTTGACGAACGTACTCAAGCGTGCACTGCCGGCGTCGATTGCGGTCATTTTGGCTGCGGCGCTCGATATCTTTGTGGCGCGCGTGTTTGGCTTTAGCCAGCTCACGCTGTCTACGATGTGCCTGCTTACGTCGTGCGCGGCGAGCGTCAGCCTAATCTGGCGCATCTCGCAGCCTCTCACGCCCTTACGTGTGGTGCTCTTTGTGTTTGTAGTCGCCGGCATCCTGGTGGGCGTTATCGGATTCCCGGAGCTGCTGTCTATTGCCAACCTGTCGATGGGCCAGATGGTTATCTTGGCTGTTATCGTGGTCTTTACCTGCTCGGTGTTCTTTAAGCTCGCCACGATGATGGATTCGCTCAAGCCGCGTCGTCGTCATGCCGCAACTGGTTTTGGCCGTGGTGTGCGCGTCCACCTGGGTCGCGGTGGCGGCAAGGTGAGCTCGACGGGTTCGACGGCCGAGCGTTTTGCCAAGCGCGTCGCCGCCGACATGGCGCAGCGCCGCGAAGATCGCACCGCTCGCGAGGCCGAGGCCCGTGCACTCGAGGGCGTGGCCCAGGCCCAGCCCAAGAAAAAGAGGAGTACCGGAGCCAAGCGCTCTCGCGTGACCAAGTCCGCCCAAGGCATCAAAGTCTCGATGCCAAGCAAAAAGAAGAAGTAACTACGCGCCCTGGCGATGTTGAATTGGTGCCTTGCTCCTGTGGGGCCGTGGCGATGTTATGCTCTAACCTCGATTGTTTGAATTGCTTCGAAAAGAGGATGCCGTGATCTGTCCGCATTGCCTTAAGACTATCGAGGACGGCGCCTCGTTCTGCCCCTACTGCAACGCCTATGTGGGTCCGGGCGATGGCCCCGAGCACACCGAGTTCGTGTTCTGCGAGGGCTGCGGTGCCCGTCTTTCTCCGCACGATCGTACGTGTCCCAAATGCGGACGCCCCGCTCCGGGTATCCTCTCCGAGGACGCGGCCGCATCCGACCTGGCAGCGGGCCGCACGGCGGGCTTTCCGCGCCTAACGCAAGAGCAGATCGATACCGAGGTGCCGCATGCGCCCGCCTCAGCTGCCGCGGTTCTTTCGGACGCCGCCGATCCTAACGAGACCTGCGTGCTGCCGGCTTTCGATAAGGATTTCGGTATCCCCAAGGTCGATATTCCCACGCCCGTTTCCCTGCACGACGATGCTCAAAAACCCAAGCGCAAAGTGCATCCCGACGAGGACGCCTATCACAAGCACAAGCGTCATATCCCCAAGCCGCTCATCGTCATCGCGGTACTTGCCGTCGTTTGCGGCGGTGCCTATTGGTTCGTGACGACCGATCCCATGGGTGTCATGCCTGGCTTCTACGACCAGTTTGGCCAAGCTGCACAAACCACCTTCCCCACGCGCCAAAAGGGCGAGGCGACTGAGGACGATACCAAGCAAGACGATTCTGCCGAGGTGGTCCAGGAAGAAACCGTGCTGACCGATGATCAGCTCTATACCAGGCTCGACGGTCTGTATCAGACCATCGTGTCCTACGGTGACGAGGACCAGATCGGCGAGGTCATCGATTCCTTTAACAACGGCTATCTCCGAACGCCGCTGTCCACCCGTCAGGAGCTGTCGCAGAGTGCCTACGCCCTGCGCGACCAGATCAAAAAGACGCAAGATGAGCTCAACAACCTTAAGTACCAGGACGATACGGTCTATGCGGATGACATCGCCCACTTAAAGCAGCTTGCCGAGTGGATGTACGAGCGCGTCGACGTGATCTGCCAGAGTTGGGACATCTCGCTGGCCATTCCCGATGGCGAGTCGATGAGTTCTCACCAAAGCGAGATCCTGGCGCCCATCGCTCAAAGCGGCAACAGCGCGCTGAATCAGTACGACGCCAACGTGGGCTCCTGGAAGCCGCAGCAGCGTTCCTAAAATTAGTTCGCCATAGTCGGCATAACCTACGTGCGCAATTGATGTAAGCGCATGCTTATTGCTACAATTCTTACAAATATGCTTTAAACGCACGAGGAAGGAACCACATGTTTGGTTTTAAGAAAGAGCTCTACACGCCCGAGTATCAGCTTGCCGGCGACGAGTGCGCCGTTATCGAGACGTCGAAGGGTACCATCAAGGTCAAGTTTGACGGCGAGGGCGCTCCCATTCATGTCGCGAACTTCTGCGAGCTTTCTACGATGGGCTTCTATGATGGCCTTAAGTTCCATCGCTATGTGCCCGGTTTTGTCATCCAGGGCGGCGACCCCAATACCCGCGATATGTCCGGCGCCGACGTCGCCGCTGGTCTTGAGGGCCCCGACGGCATGCCCGGTACCGGTGGCCCCGGCTACTGCATCAAGGGCGAGTTTGCCACCAATCCGCGCAACAGCCATGTCGATGGTGCCCTTGCCATGGCACGCTCCATGGACCCCGATTCCGCGGGTTCGCAGTTCTACTTCTGCCTGGGCGCCCAGCATAACCTCGATTCCGGTTACACCGTCTTTGGTACCACGGTCGAGGGTCTCGATGTGATTTCGCAGCTGCGTGCCGGCGACGAGATCGTCCATGTCGAGATCGTTCACGAGTAAAGGGGACTTCCTTGAATAGCCAGCTGATCCAACAGGGCCGCGCCGCTTACCGCGCGGGTGATTTTTCCGCTGCAGCCCAGATGCTTGGGGCGGCAAAGACTCCCGATGAGATTATGGGCGAGGCCGATCACCTTCGTGGCAACGCCTTGATGCACCTGGGCATGTATGCCGAGGCCGCCGAGGCTTATGCTGCCGCCCTCAACGACGGCACCTACGGCAAGCGCGGCGCGCTGCTCACCAACCGCGGCAAGGCGCTCGCCGCCGTGGGCGACTACACGACGGCCGCCCAGGCGTTCTCTGCTGCTACGCAGGATGCTTCCTATGCCACGCCGTTCAAGGCCTATCTGGGCCTGGGCAATGCGCTGTTCCAGTCGGGCGATTATGCCAATGCAGGTACTGCCTTCCGTCAGGCTGCCATCGACGGCGCCAATCCGGCTCCTGCCGCCGCACTCGGCGAGCTCGGTCGTTGCTTCATTAAGCTCGGCCGTCCGGCGGATGCCGTGGAGACCTACCGTACGGCTATCGACTTTGCCGGTCCCCGTGACGACACGCGCGCGCTCAACGCCGGCATGGGTCAGGCGCTTTCTGCCGCCGGCCGTCCCTCCGACGCACTCGACGCCTTTAACGCCGCTACTGCCGATGGCATCTACCAGCTTACCTCCGAGCAGGCCGATGAGCTTGCCCGCGTGCACGATTCGCTTGCCGCGCTGTCTGCCCAGACGGCTATGGCCACGGCTCCGGCGCCTGCGATGGACGCTCCTGCCGTCGATCCGCTCGATCCTACGGGCGCGACCGGTCAGTTTATGCCCGATCCCTCGGACACCGGCTTCTTTACACTGTCAGAGTCCGAGATGGTCCAGCAGGACCGTCAGGATCGTAAGCAGGCCAAGGTCCGTCGTCGCCATCGCCACACGGGTCTCAAAGTCTTCATCGTGCTGCTTCTGCTCATTTTGATTGCTGCGGGCGGTCTGGGCTTTGCCTACACGCGCGGCTTTGGCTTCCCCTCGCAGGAGTCGGTTATCACCGATCTGTTCCAGGCTGCCGGCGACGGTGACACCGCAAAGGCCGAGTCTTGCCTGGCCTCGAGCCTGTCCGAGGACGCCAAGTCGATGATCATCTCCTCGATTCCGCAGGGCGCCACCGTGTCCGTCGAGGGCATGGATCAGTCCATGACCGAGACGACTGCCAAGGTCAAGGCTTCGCTGTCCAAGGGCGGCGAGCAGGAGTACACCGTCAAATTCGTGCGCTCCGACAATCATATCGGCTGGGCCGTTTCCTCGCTCGATATGGATTTCTCGGCTGCTGACAACCAGTAGTGACCTTATGGGATTTAGCTTTGCCCGGCGCTTCACCGCAAGTGAGGTGCCGGGCTTGCGCTAGTATCATGAGCTAGTAGTTTTCCAGCAATCATCCAACACATCAGGAGTTGCGTTGTTTTCTTTGATGGATATGTTCTTCGGTAGCTATGCGGGCGATCTTGCCATCGACCTCGGCACCGCAAATACGCTTGTCTCCGTGCGCGGCAAGGGCATTGTCATTCGCGAGCCCTCTGTTGTCGCCATCGACAAGAACGACGAGCGCATCCTGGCGGTCGGTATCGAGGCAAAGCGCATGCTCGGCCGTACGCCCGGCAACATCGTGGCCGTTCGTCCCCTGAAGGACGGCGTCATCGCCGACTTCGATGTTACCGAGGCCATGCTTCGCTACTTTATCGACAAGGCTTCCGAGAAGCGCTATCCGTGGACCCCGCGTCCGCGCGTTGTCGTCTGCGTTCCCTCCGGTGTCACGTCGGTCGAGAAGCGTGCTGTCTTTGAGGCCACGATCCAGGCCGGTGCTCGCCAGGCCTACCTGATCGAGGAGCCCATGGCTGCCGCTATCGGCGCCGACCTGCCCGTCGAGGAGCCCACCGGCTCCATGGTCATCGACATCGGTGGCGGTACTACCGAGGTCGCCGTTATCGCTATGGGCGGCATCGTCGTCTCGCAGTCCATCCGTATTGCCGGTGACGAGTTCGATCAGGCCATCCTCACGCACGTTCGCGATGCCTACAACCTGGCCATCGGCGAGCGTACGGCAGAGGACATCAAGATCAAGGTCGGTTCCGCCGTGCCGCTCAAGGACGAGCTCGACGTCGAGGTCAACGGCCGCGACGTGATCACCGGTCTGCCCAAGACCGTGCGCATCGAGAGCGAGGAGATTCGTCGCGCGCTCAACAAGCCGCTCGACGAGATGGCCAAGGCCGTCAAGGACGCACTCGACGCTACGCCTCCCGATCTTGCCTCGGACCTTATGTACTACGGCATTTTGCTGACTGGTGGCGGCGCGCTGCTGCGCGGTCTCGACGTGCGCCTGCGCGATGAGACCGGTGTTTCGGTCAACGTCAGCCCCACGGCGCTCGATAACGTCGTTAACGGCTGTGCCCGCGTGCTCGAGGCCAATGCGTTTGATGGCGGCTTCGTCCAGACCAATGCTTAATTTCCAAAAGGTGGATTCCATTTGGCACGATCTTCGGGTTTCTCCACAAATCTGAATACCAAGCGACAATCAACGGGTATGCGCCCGTTGATTGTTTTCAGCCTGATTTCGGTGTTGCTGCTCACGTTTTACATCCGCGAGGGCGAGGCAGGGCCGATTCATGCCGTGCGTTCGGGCGTAACGACGATTACCTCGCCGGTGCGCTTTGTGGGCTCGGCCGTGGCGGCTCCCTTCAATGCGATCGGCAACGTGTTCTCTAACCTTACGGCGTCGCAGGACACGCTCGACGAGCTCAAGAAGCAAAACGAGGAACTGACCTCTAAGGTTGCTGAGCTCTCCGAGGCTCAAAAGACCGCCGAGCGTCTGGAGGGGCTGGTCGGCCTGCAGTCGACCTATAACCTCAAATCGACCGCTGCTCGTATCGTTGGTGCCTCTGGCGATGCCTGGACCTCGACCGTTACCATCGACAAGGGCTCTGCCGACGGCCTTACCATCAACATGCCCGTGACGAGTTCTGCCGGTGTTATCGGCCAGATTATCGAGGTATCGGCCAAGACCTCTACCGTGCGCCTGATTGGCGACGAGAACTCGGGCGTGTCCGCCATGGTGCAGGACACGCGCGCCCAGGGTATGCTGCAGGGTCAGGCTGACGGCACGCTGCGTCTTGAGTACGTGAGCGTCGACTCCGATGTTAAGGTTGGCGACATCATCGTGACCTCGGGCATCGGTGGCGTGTTCCCCAAGGGTCTACCGCTCGGCACCGTCTCGTCGGTTGAGAAATCGGCAAACGACGTGTACTACACCATTGTGGTGCGCGCTCAGACCACGGCCGAGAACAACGAGGAAGTGCTGGTCATTACCTCGCTGACCGATGAACAGTCGGCCTCGGATGAGGACGTGAGCACGGCCAACAGCACGCCGCAGGGAACGTCGCGCGATGCTGCAACCAAGACGAAGGACGAGAGCTCGGATGACAGTTCCGACACGTCCGAGACGACCGATTCTGGCTCGAGCGAATAGGGGGCATGTCCATGGATCTACACGAGCAGGGGATGAGCTCCCGCACGTTTGTGATCGCCGCCATCGTGTGCGTGCTGCTGCAGGCAGGCCTGGCACCGCAGATCTCCATTGCGGGTGGTCGCGTCAACTTCATGATTATCTTGGTGTGCCTGAGTGTGTTCTCGGGCGACCCGACCCGTGCCGTCGTGTGCGGTTTTTGCAGCGGCTTGTTTTATGACCTGTCCGCTGCCGTGCCGGTGGGCATTATGTCGCTCCTGCTGACCGTGGGTTCTTTTGCCCTGGTGCACAGCGCCGTCGGTCAGACGGGCGGTACCCCAAGTGCGCGCGGCGTCACTGTGGGCGCCTTCGCGCTCGTCATTAATGTGATCTACAGCATCATCTTGCTGTTTATGGGTTTGGAGACGAGCTTTGTCGTGGCGATCTTCGGCCATGCGCTGCCGTCCTCGATCCTGACGGGTCTGGTTGCCATTCCGTTTTTGATGTCCGGCGTCGTGCCACAGTCCGGCTATGGATTCTCCGCACGTGGCGGACGCCAGACGGGTATGCGCTTTAAGCCCAAGACCCGCAAGCTCAAATAGGGGAGGCCCGTAGATGTCTTCCCAGTTGACGGTTATTATCGCCGGTATCGTGCTAGTTGTGGCCATCGTGGTCGCACTGGTCATCATGCGTCGCGGCGATTCCCGTTTTACCTACGATACGCAGCATGGAACGACCCCGCGCGCCACCGAGGGCGAGGGCAATACCGCGGCGACCGCCTTTAAGGGCCGCTTTTCCATCCTCACCACGGGTGTGGGCGCGATGTTTGCGGCACTTGCCGTCAAGCTGTGGGGCATGCAGATGGTCTCGTCGGACTATTACGAGAAGCAGGCCAATAGTAATCAGACTCGCACCGTTACCACACCCGCTGTGCGCGGCCGCATCCTCGACCGCAATGGCGTGGCGCTTGTCCAGAACCGTCCCTCACTTGCTGTCGTGGCCTACCGCGACCTTGCCGAGGATGAGGTTCTGGTTCGCCATCTTGCCAACGTGCTTGGAATGCCTTATGTGGCGGTCCTTCGCAATATTCAGGACAATACAGAGGGCGCTCAGAGCCTGCATACCATCGCGACGGACGTCCGTCGCTCCACGGTTGCCTATATCAAGGAACACGCCGGCGAGTTCCCGGGCGTCAAGATTGCCGAGCGTACCGAGCGCCAGTATCCATACGGCGAGACGGCATGCCATATCTTGGGCTATACCGGCACCATTACCTCCGAGCAGCTCGAGGCCCAGAATAAGAAAACCTCTGGCGATGATGATGCTTCTGCTGGCAAGATTACGTACCAGTCGGGCGATATCGTGGGCCAGGCGGGCGTTGAGAGCTACTACGAAAACCTGCTGCAGGGTATTCGTGGCGAGCAGACCGTCAAGGTCGATGCCTCGGGCAATGTGACCGGTCAGGCCGGCGCCGTGCCCGCGAAGGCCGGCTCCGACATTAAGCTCACGCTCGACCTTAAGATCCAACAGGCCTGTGAGACGGCGCTGGCGAGCGCTATCGAGCTTGCCAAGACCACTGGCTACAGCAATGCCGGCAACGGCGCTGTGGTGTGTCTCGATCCCAACAATGGCGAGATCCTGGGCATGGCGAGCCAGCCCAAGTTCGATCCGTCCGTCTTTATCGGCGGCGTCTCAAATGACGTGTGGACCGAGCTCAATGATGACAAGGGTTCGCACCCGCTGCTCAACCGCGCCATTAGCGGACAGTACATGTCGGCCTCGACCATCAAGCCGCTCTCGGCACTGGCCGGTCTTGAGTTTGGAACCTACACTTCAACGCAGACAACCAACTGCACGGGTTATTGGACGGGTCTGGGCAAGGCTTGGGGCAAGCGCTGCTGGCTGACGTCTGGCCACGGCACCATGACGCTGCAGTCGGGTATCGCCAACTCGTGCGACCCCGTCTTCTACGACATGGGTAAGGCGTTCTTTTATGACGAGCAACATCCCGAGGGCCTGCAGGAGGTCTTTCGTCGCTGGGGCCTAGGCAAGACCTGCGGTATCGATCTGCCGAGTGAGGGCGCGGGTCGTATTCCCGATGCCGAGTGGAAAGAGTCATACTTCACCGACGCCTCTGCCGAGGACCGCAAGTGGAATGCCGGCGATATGACCAACATTGCTATCGGCCAGGGCGACATCCTGGTGACGCCCCTGCAGATGGCGTGCGCCTATATGGGTCTTGCCAACGGCGGCAAACAGTACGTGCCTCACGTATTTTTGTCTGCCGTGTCGCGCGATGGCGACGGCGATGCCTATAAGTACAATGGCAAGGGCAAGAAGAAGCGCCTGGAGGCCAAGATCAACAGCGATTCGGATTTGGCTCTTGTTCGCAACGGCATGCACGACGTGATTTACACGGCATCGACGTCCCTGGCGGCGCACTTTGGCACCCTGACGCCGCAGGTATACGGCAAGTCGGGCACGGGCGAGAAAAGTGGCGAGGACGAATACGCGTGGTTCTGCGCCTATGCACCGGCCGATGATCCCAAGTATGTCATCGCTACCGTCCTGGAGCAGGGCGGCGGTGGCTCAGATACCGCGATGCATGTCGTGCGCGACGTGCTCGGCGTGATTTATGACGAACCCGATACCTCTTCGGCCTCGGGCGATTCTTCGGTTCGATAGGAGGTTGCGATGGATTTTTCTCCGGCGGATCTGTTCCGTTCAACCAAGACCGGCTCTCGCAGCAGCCTGGACCGCGTCAACAAGCAACTTTCGGCCTCGCGCGGCACGTTTCGCCAAAAGGTGCATATCGGTGTGCTCGTGGCTACTGTGGCGCTCGTCGCCTACGGTGCCATCATTATCTGGTCGGCTTCGCAGTTTAAGGCCGATGCTTCGTTCTCGCGCCATTTGCTGGGAATTGGCATCGGAGCGGTGCTGGCGGTGCTCGTCTGGCGAACCGACCTGCGCGGTATTTCCAATTTCTCGACGGCGTTGCTCGTCATCGACCTGATCGTGATCTTCTCGCCCAAGATTCCGGGTCTGTCCTATACGGGCGGTCTGGGCATGACGGGCTGGATCAAGATTCCCGGTATCGGCTTGACGTTCCAGCCGGTTGAGCTTGCCAAGCTCATCACCATCTTCTTTATTGCTACGCTTGGCTCGCAGTATAACGGTCGCATCGATACCGTTCGCGACTACGTCAAGCTCTGCGGCATGCTGTCCATTCCGTTTTTGGCCGTCGTTGCCATGGGTGACCTGGGCTCGGGCCTGGTCGTGCTGGTTTCGGGCGCCATCGTCATCTGCATGAGCGGTGCACGCCGCGAATGGGTGCTGTCGACCCTGGCCCTGCTCGTGGGCCTGGTGGCCCTCGTCCTGGCGCTTGATTCGGTCTTTGATTCGTTGCTCGGCCACGATGTGCTCATCAAGCAGTATCAGATGAACCGTCTGACGGTCTTTATCGACCCCGATAATGCCGATTCGGACGATGCCTACAACCTGCAGCAGTCGCTTATCGCCGTTGGCTCGGGCGGCTTCTTTGGTAAGGGTTTGGGCCATGCGACGCAGTCGGCCGGCGGCTTTCTGCCTGAGTTCCACACCGACTTCGTCTTCGCCTTCCTGTCCGAGACCTTTGGCTTTTGCGGTTCCTTTTTGCTCCTGTGCCTCTACGTGCTGCTGATCTTTTCGACGATTCGCGTCGCCTTTAAGTGCGAGTCGCTGTTTTTGCGTCTTTCGTGTGTGGGCATCGTTGGCATGTGGGCGTTCCAGACTTTCGAAAACATCGGCATGTGCATCGGCATGATGCCGATTACCGGTATTCCGCTACCGTTTATTAGCTTCGGTTCGTCTTCGATGATGATTCAGCTGCTGACGGTGGGTATCGTACAATCCATATGGCGGCATCGTTCGGGCGCCGCGTAACCGCTGGAGGGGTTTGCTATGAAAATTCCCGTAGATAAGCTGACCCGCGCTTTTAAGATGGGCGCGTCCGTTAAGAAGGATTCCGATACGCTGGTGCGCGTCTCGGTCTATCTGGATTCGTCCGCCTCGCGCTTTCTGGCCGAGACGGTGCGTGACGCCTTTGTGCCGCAGACGACCTCGGGCATTGTGCGCGTCGAGCGTCTGGGGGAGGAGCGAATTGCTCCAAAGACCGATACCGATGTGGTGCTGGTGCTCTCGTGTGGTTCCGACCGCTTGGAGAGTGCCGTGCAGGAGCTCGTGATCGCCGGCGCGCCCGTGTGCGTGCTTGCCGAGTCTGCTGTGGAGGTGCCGTTTATCGAGGAGTCCACGCCCATGCTCGGCGTGGTAGCGGCAATCGATAAGACGTATCTGCTCGAGACGCTTGCCCGCTGGATTCTCGATCGCACCGACAAGGAAACGGCTTTTGCGGCGAACTTTGCCTTCATGCGCATCGCGGCGGCCAACCGTATCATCACCTCGTGCGCGCTCACCAATATGGCGACCGGTGCACTGGTGTTTTTGCCGGGCGCCGATTATCCTGTTATGGCGCTGGCGCAGGTGGGCATGCTCTTTGAGCTCGCTGCCGTCTTTGGACGCGGCATTAAACCCGAGCGTGGCTACGAGGTCGCGGGCGTGCTTGCCGGCGGTCTTGTGATCCGCGCGGTCACCCGCGCGCTCGTCAAGCAGACGCCGCATATTGGGTTTGCCGTCAAGGCGCTCACTGCTGCCGCGGGCACCTATGGCATGGGCCGCGCGCTCGTTTCGCTCTACGAGCGCGATGTCGACTACAGCCGTGCCAATGAGGTGGTCACTGCCACGTTTTCCCGCGTTCGCGATCTTGTGACCACGGTCGCGGGCGCTACCCGTCCTATGGCGTCCTACCAGGACGCATCAGATCTCGCTGCTTAGGGGTTTTCCGTTGCGCGTTCCGTACCAAGATTGTTTTCATTTAATTGAGCCGTTGCTCGCCAAGGTCGAGAAGCCGAGCCGCTATATCGATCACGAGTGGGGCACGCTTTCCAAGGCCGATGCCGACTACCGTTGCTGCCTGATCTACCCGGATGTGTACGAGGTTGGTCTGCCCAACCAGGGCATCGCCATCCTCTACAACATCCTTAACCAGGCCGAGGGCATCTCCTGCGAGCGCGGCTATGTGCCGTGGCCCGATATGGGTGACGCCATGCGCGAGGCGGGCATTCCGCTGCTGTCGCTCGAGGGTGCAGCGCCGGTCGCTTCGTTTGATATCGTCGGCCTGCATGTGCCGCACGAGATGGCGGTGACGAACTTCCTCGAGGCTCTCGACCTCGCTGGCATTCCGCTGTTAGCGGCCGACCGAGGTGAAGACGACCCCATCATCATCGCCGGCGGCCCCTCGGTGTACAACCCCGAGCCGTACGCGGCCTTCTTCGATGCCATCCTCATCGGTGAGGGCGAGGAATCGCTGCTCGAGACCTGCCAGCTGCATCGCCGCCTGCGTGACGAAGGAGTCCCGCGCGCGCAGATTGTTGAGCAGCTTGCATCCATTGCCGGCAACTACGTGCCGTCACTCTATGAGGTTCGTCATGACGAGCCCTGCTCGCCGCATGGCTACACCGTGCCACGTGAGGGCAAGGATGCGCCGACCGTGGTCTACAAGCGCGTCGTCGAGGATTTCGGCGCCACGAATCCGCTGTCGCAGTCGTGCGTGCCCTATGCGCAGCTGGTTCACGACCGCTTGTCTATCGAGATCCTGCGCGGCTGCGCCCGCGGCTGTCGTTTTTGCCAGGCCGGCATGACGTATCGCCCGGTGCGCGAGCGCTCGGCCGACCAGATCGTCTCGTCGGTGATTCAGGGCCTGGAAAAGACTGGCTATGACGAGGTGTCGCTGACCTCGCTCTCCACGACCGACCACTCCTGCATTCGCGACGTGCTCGGCAGGCTCAACCGTCGCCTGGAGGATACGGGTATTCGCGTGTCTATTCCGTCGCAGCGCCTGGATTCGTTTGGCGTGGATATGGCCGAGTCGGTCGCCGGCGAAAAGAAGGGCGGACTAACGTTCGCGCCCGAGGCCGGCAGCCAGCGCATGCGCGACATCATTAACAAGAACGTGACCGAGGAGGACCTGGACCGTGCGGCCAAGGCGGCCTTCGAGGCCGGTTGGAACCGCATGAAGCTCTACTTTATGATGGGCCTTCCCGGCGAGCGCGACGAGGACATCGTGGCCATCGCCAATCTGGCCGATCACGTGCTGGAGCTCGGTCGTTCCGTGGTGCCCAAGGCTCGTCGCGGCTCGATTTCGGTGTCGATCTCGGTTTCGGTCTTTATCCCCAAGGCTGCCACGCCGTTCCAGTGGTGCCCGCAGCTCGACTACGACGACGTCAAGCGTCGCCAGAAGCTGCTTATCACGAGCGTTCGCAACCGTGCCGTCCGCGTGCATTACCACGATGCCGAGACCTCGCTCATCGAGGCCGCGCTTTCCCGCGCCGGTCGTGACATGACGCCCGTCATCATCGATGCTTGGCGCTCGGGCTCTCGCTTTGACGCCTGGGTAGAGCATTTCTCGCTCGATAACTGGAAGGAAGCTGCTGCCAAAAACGGCATCGACCTCAATGAGCTCGTGCACCTGCCCTACGAGTTGGACTGGCGCCTGCCGTGGGAGCACGTGAGCCCCGGCTGCACGCGCGGCTTCCTCGAGCGCGAGTACCGTCGCTCGCTCGAGGGCGTCACGACTCCCGACTGTACCCGCACGTCGTGCACCGGCTGCGGGATCTGCCCCACGCTCCACGCCAAGAATGTATTGATGGGTGATCGCGCATGAGTGAGCGCCTGACCGACAACCCCTCGCTCTTTAGACTTCGTGTTCGCTATGGCAAGCGCGATCGCCTTAAGTACCTGGGCCATCTCGAAGTAATCCATACCATTGAGCGCATCGTGCGCCGTGCGGGACTTCCCTATGCCGTCACGCAGGGCTTCTCTCCGCACATGCGCGTGGGCTTCTCTTCGGCGCTGCCGGTGGGTACGTCGTCGACCTGCGAGTGGTATGACCTGTTTATGACCGAGTTCGTGGCGCTCGACGAGGCGTTTGGGCGCCTGGCTGCGGCGTCTCCGGCCGATCTGGCGCCCATCGAGGCGGCGTACATCGACGTGCGCACGCCGGCGTTGACGGCGCAGCTCACGCGCCTGTCGTATCGCATCGACCTGCACTTGGATCCCGAGGCGCCCGTAAGCGCCGACGAGGTGCGTCGTGCGATCGACACGCTGCGCGCGGGCCACGGCATCGACTACGCGCGCGGCAAAAAGAGCAAGCGCTTGGATTTGGATCACACGCTCGTGGGCTATGAGCTCACGGCGGGGGAGCGCCCGGACCATTTGGTGCTCATGCTCGACACCCATGCCGACAACGAGGGCTCCATGCGTCCGGAAATTTTGCTTTCTGCTGCTGATGTTTTGTTGCAGGGCTTGACCCCGGGCGTGGATGCACCTATTGTTTCCACCGGTATGCAAGACCTCGTGACCATCTGCTCCTACGATGTCGAGCGTCAGAATCAAGCATGCGAGGACGACGAGGGCCGACTCGTCAGCCCCATACCTGTGCGAACTTGTGGATTTGCTCCACATACTCGTTGACGGGGGTATTTTCGCCTGCTACTATATTCGGCTGTTGCACTAACTGATGCATGAAGGGCAAGTAAACATGTACGCAATCGTTAACACGGGCGGCAAGCAGTACAAGGTCGCCACCGACGATGTCATCACCGTCGAGAAGATCGAGGGCAATGAGGGCGACAAGGTCACCCTGCCGGTTATCTTCCTCAACGATGGTAAGAAGATCGTCACCGATCCCGACAAGCTGGCCAAGGCCAAGGTTACCGCTCAGATCGTTGAGCAGTTCAAGGGCGAGAAGCAGCTGGTCTTCAAGTTCCACAAGCGCAAGCGCTATCGTCGTCTGAAGGGTCACCGTCAGCAGCTCACCAAGCTGAAGATCGTGAAGGTTCAGGCTACCTCCCGCGCCAAGAAGGCTGTCAAGGCAGAGGCTGAGGCTGTTGCCGAGGCTCCCGTCGCCGAGTAGATTACACTCGTAACGAAAGAGTAGGTATACACAATGGCACACAAAAAAGGACTCGGTTCCTCCCGTAATGGCCGTGACTCCCGCGGTCAGCGCCTTGGCACGAAGCGCTATGCCGGCCAGACGGTAACCACGGGCACGATTCTCGTCCGTCAGCACGGCACGCACATCCACCCGGGTGAGAACGTTGGCCGTGGTAAGGACGACACGCTGTTCGCGCTGGTCGACGGTACCGTTGAGTTCCACAAGGGTATCAAGCACAGGGTCAGCGTACGCCCGCTCGCGAACGCGTAATTCACCCTTCATAGAGCACATATGTGGGAGGCACTTGAGTTTTAGGATTCAAGGGTCTCCCTCTTTTTTGTAGGAGGCGATTCTGTTGTCACAGTTCACCGATATCAGCCGCATTAACGTGTGCGGCGGCGACGGCGGAGCCGGATGCATGTCGTTTAGGCGCGAGGCATTTGTCCCCAAGGGCGGCCCCGATGGCGGCGACGGCGGTCGTGGCGGCAATGTCGTCATCCAGGCCGATGCTCAGCTGTCTTCGCTGATCGATTACCGCTTTAAGCATCACTTTCGCGCCGAGCGCGGCACGCACGGGCAGGGTGCCCGTCGTAACGGCAAGAGCGGCGAGGACCTGATTCTCAAGGTCCCTATGGGTACCGTGGCGCGCGAGCTCGATCCCGAGACGCAGACCCCGATGTTTGAGATTGCCGACCTGGTGCACGACGGCGAGCGCGTCGTCGTGGCGCCCGGCGGTGCCGGCGGTCTGGGCAACACGCACTTTGTGACGTCGGTGCGTCGCGCTCCGGCCTTTGCCCAGTTGGGCGAACCGGCCGAGGAGCACTGGATCGAGCTCGAGATGAAGCTTATGGCCGATGCCGCGCTCGTGGGCTTTCCCTCCGTGGGTAAGTCATCGCTCATCGCGCGCATGAGTGCCGCCCGTCCCAAGATTGCTGACTACCCGTTTACCACGCTCGTGCCGAACCTCGGCATGGTGCGTGCCGGTGAATATTCTTACGTCGTTGCCGACGTCCCCGGTCTTATCGAAGGCGCGAGCGAGGGTAAGGGCCTGGGTCACCAGTTCCTGCGCCACATTGAGCGTACGGCCCTGATCATGCACGTCGTCGACATGACGGGTGGTTTTGAGGATCGCGATCCGGTCGAGGATTACCACATCATCAACCGCGAGCTCGAGCAGTATGGCGCCGAGCTTTCGGAGCGTCCGCAGATCGTCGTTGCCAACAAGTGCGATGCGCCGGGCACGGCCGACAAGATTGCCGACCTCAAGCGCGCAGCGCTCGACGATGGACATATGTTCTTTGCCGTGTCTGCCGTGACGGGCGCCGGCCTCAACACGCTGATGCTTGCCGTGGGCGAGCAGGTGGCTAAGCTGCGCGCCGAGTTGGCTGTCTCGGATGAGCCGGTCGTTCTGCGCGACGATGAGTGGGAGCGCCGTCGCCTGCAGCGTGAGAAGCGTTTCCGCATTGTTCAGGAAGAGCCCGGTGCCTTCCGCGTGGTCGGTCGTGCCATCGAGCGCATGGTCATCCAGACCGACTGGGAAAACGAGGAAGCCGTCATTTACCTGCAGCATAAGTTTGCGCGTATGGGTGTTGACGACGCGCTCGAGAAGGCCGGTTGCCGTGCGGGCGACGAGGTCCGCATTTGCCAGCGCGCCTTTGACTTTGAGGGCGCCGAGGACTTCTCGGAGTACGAGGAGCTCGAGGATGCTGGCGAGGACGTTGCCGTTGAAGCCATTGACGTGGCCGATGCTGCGGATGAGGGAGTCGAGGTTGTCGATGCGGCGGATGCCGCGGGCGATGCCGAGACCTCGGAGGGCGAGTAAGCCATGTCGCTGCGCGGTGGAATCGGTCTGCCCGAGCTTCCTCTAGAGGACGGGCAGGAGTTTAGGCTCGGCATTATGGGTGGCACCTTTGATCCCATCCATTACGGGCACCTGGTGACTGCCGAGCAGGCGCGCGAGTCGCTCGACTTGGACGCTGTGCTCTTTATGCCGGCGGGCTCTCCTGCCTTTAAGCTTGACAAGCCGGTGACGCCTGCCGAGGACCGTTATGCCATGACGGTCCTCGCCACCGCCGCGAACCCGGCCTTTTTGGCGAGCCGGTTCGAGATCGACCGTCCGGGTGTAACCTATACGGCCGATACGCTTCATGCCCTTCGCGACTTTTACCCGTCGCAGGTAAAGCTCTACTTTATTACGGGCGCCGACGCGATTATCGATATTGTGACTTGGCATGATGCCGAACGAATCGCTGAGCTTGCTACCTTTATTGCGGCGACGCGACCGGGCTTTGATATCGATACGGCGCGTGCCCGAATCAAAGAGTCGGGGCTGCCGTTCGACGTGCGCTATATTCAGATTCCGGCGCTGGCGATCAGCTCGACGAACATTCGCAAGCGTGTTGCCCGCGGTATGAGCGTGCGCTATCTTACGAGCGAGTCCGTGCTCGGCTACATTCGCAAACGCAGGCTATATGCCGATTTGGGCCAAGAAGATTTTGAGTGATGGGGGTCTACGTTGTCGGTAGAGGATCAGTTTGAGGGCGATGAGCGCGCGCTGCTCAAGCGCATTCAAGAGCTGCTCGATGTTCGCATGAAGGATAAGCGCAAGCGCTATGTGCATTCGCTGGGTGTTGCCGAGACCGCACTTCATCTGGCCGAGGTCTACGGCGTTGACCGCTTTGATGCCGCTGCCGCCGGCCTGATCCATGACTGGGACAAAGTGCTCTCCGACGACGAGCTGGTCACGCGCGCTCTGCATTACGGCATTAAGATTGCCGGCTCTCCTTCCGCCGCGACGCCGCTTTTGCATGGCCCTGTTGCCGCCTATGAACTTCCGCAGCTTTTTCCCGAACTGTCGCCGGCCGTTTTCCAGGCTGTCGACCGTCACACCGTGGGTGACTGCGACATGACGCCGCTCGATATGGTGGTCTTTGTGGCCGATGCCATCGAACCCAACCGCCACGGCGATTATGCCCATGCGCTGCGCAAGATGGTGGGGAAGTCCTCACTCGACGAGTTGTTCTTCTCCTGTTTTGCGCAGGGTCTGGTCTATGTGATCCAGTCCGGGCGCTATCTTTATCCCACGGCTATTTCGATTTACAACCATTACGCCCAGCTGCGCTAGCTCGGGCTGACTAGAAAGAGGTATTCCATGGCCGACGAGACCATGACCGACGAGCAGATTCTTGAAGGTGTGGAGCACAAGAGCTTCGCCGCCACGTCCGACCGCACTGCCGCCTCGCTGTCCGCGAGCGGTGTCGCCGCCGAGGATGTCGCCCGCGCCGCCGCGCAGGCCGCCTACGACAAGAAGGGCGAGGACGTTCAGGTGCTCGACCTGACCGAGCTTTCCGACGTATGCGACTACTTTGTGCTTGCCACCGGTACCAACAACCGCCAGGTCGATTCTATCGTCGACGAGATCGAGGAGAAGGTTGCCGAGGCTTGCGGCGAGCATCCGTTCTCCATCGAGGGCCGCGAGCAGAAGACCTGGATGCTCATGGACTACGGTTCGGTTGTCGTCCACGTCTTCACTCCCGAAGCCCGCGACTTCTACCGCCTAGAAAAGCTCTGGGGAGACGCCCCCCAGCTCCCCCTCAACCTCCTCTAGTAGCTCATTTGAGACGGGGTTTAGCTATCCTCACGCATATCGCCGGGCAGTTGCGGTTTTCCGCGCCTGCCCGGCTTTCTTTTTGCCCAAAGTAGCTAATTTGGGACGGGGCTTTTTTAGCTACTACCTACCGTTCGCCGATAGAAGCGAGTTGCGGTTCATTGCGTGATATTTAGCTTTCCGACTCGGGTAACGTATTTGTTATCTGTAGAGGAGGAGATGCGTATGACTCGGACCGCGCGGGAAATCTCTGTTTACGGCTATTACCATGTCGTCCAAAAGGGCTGTGGTGGTCAGCTGATATTTGAGGATGCTGACGATCGACTCTATCTGATTCGACTGATAGCTTCGAAATGCCAGAAGTTCAAAGTGGATGTTATCGCATGGTGCCTTATGGATAATCACATTCACTTGTTGCTAGATGACGGGCATGCTCACCTGAGCGATTGTATGCATTCGATTACGACGGCGTATGCCATGTATTTCAATTCTAAGACAGGCAGGAGAGGTCCTGTTTTCCAGGATCGATTTAAGAGTGTGCCGATTCTCGATGATGATCAGCTGCTCAACTGCGTTCGTTACATTCACGATAACCCTGCGAAAGCCAGAATTGGCACTGCTTCGCTCTATCGCTGGAGCAGCTTTAGCGAGTATATGGGCTATCCGGGAATTTGTAAGACTGATTGCGTGCTCGGGTTGCTCGGGAATTCCCAGAGATTTTTTGCATTTAGCACCTCGGGCGAGCCCAATGGCTATTGCTTCCGTTATGGCGCTCATGTGAGTGATACTGACGTGCTTGAGTTTGCGCAGGCGTTGCTCAAACCATACGAGCCTCACTATCTCAACGCTCTGCCCAAGGGCGTGCGTGATGACTGTATCCGTAAGCTCAAAAGCGAGGGCTTTTCGATCAAGCAGATCGTGCGCCTCACGGGTATCGGCCATTGCACGATTCAAAAAGTTAAAGTTGAAAAGTAGCTCATTTTAGGCGGGATAATTTTGCTGCGGCCGCCAAACCGGACATCCGGGGTAGTCAATTTGGGACGGGGCTTTTTTAGCTACCCTTTGGCTGACGGTGAATGAATTAGGCCGAATGAATCTCAACCGATATATAGGGGTAGCTAAAATAGCCCCGTCCCAAATTGACTACCAATGCCGTGTCGGACGGAAGGCAGCAACCCCCGTCCAAAAAAGACTAGTTATTGAAGCGGGATTGGCGGCCGAAGGAAAGGGCGGTGTCGCCGAATTTGTCTCGGACGGCGTCGATGGCGACGGAGAGGTCGCGGCGGTCGCTGGATTGGGCTCCGCGGTCGTCGACTTCGCAGAACAGGTCGGTCTGGATGCCGCCTTGGTGGTCGAAGTCGCTCATGCCGATGCCCGCTAAGCGAACATGCATGCCTTCCTGCCAGATGTTGTCGAGCAGTTCGAGTGCAACCGCCACGAAGATGTTCTCATCGTCGGTCGGATGAGGCAGCCGGCGCTGTGCCGTACGCCCGCTGCCATATGAATACTTAAGCTTGAGCGTTACCGTGGCACCCGTCAGCCCCTGACGGCGCAGACGGCGTCCCACTGACTCTCCCAACAGCGCAATCGCCGCCTCAATATCCCCACGCTCAGTCAAATCTTTCGCAAAGGTGCGTTCATTGCTGACCGACTTGACCTCGCGCTCTTCATCGAGACTCGTGACTTCGGAGATTTCGAGTCCCAGTGCACGCTGGCGCATGCGCTCGCCGTTGACGCCAAAAATAGATGCCAAGGTGGATTCTGGTGCACGTGATAGCTCACCGAGGGTGTAGATGCGCATGCGGCGCAGTCGCTCCTCGGCCGAGCGCCCGATGCCGCTCATGGCAGATACCGGCAACGCGGCCAAAAAGCGCTGCTCGGTTCCGGGGCGCACGATGGTCAGTCCAAACGGCTTATCCCGCTCGCTTGCGATCTTTGCGACCGTTTTGTTGCAGCCCACGCCAATGGAGCAGGTCACTCCCAGCCCTGCCACGCGGTCGCTTATACGCCGCGCAACCAGCAGCGGGTCTTCGGGCGCAAAGCGACCCGGTGTGATATCGATAAAGGCTTCGTCGATGGATACGCGCTCAACGCGCGGGGTCTCGTCGGCGAGAATCGTCATGACCTGCGCGCTCACCTCGCGGTAGCGATCAAAGTGCCCGTGCGTCCAAATGGCTTGCGGGCACAGGCGCCGCGCCTCGGCCGAGGCCATGGCAGAGTGCACGCCAAAGCGACGTGCCTCATACGAACACGTGGACACGACGCCACGCGAATCGGCATCGCCACCCACGATGAGTGGCTTGCCGCGCCACTCGGGATGATCGAGCATCTCCACGCTCGCAAAAAACGCATCGAGGTCCATGAGTCCCACCGCCGGACCCGTCCAGGGAGGCGGCGTGACGCCCATGGCATCCTCATAACCGTATGTATGTTCGCGTCTTTCCATGTCATGAGTATACCGCGCAGCTCATGTGGGGTGCGTGTATGTGCTTGCAAATCCCGAATTCTTGTCTAAGATATGGATTTGCCCTCGACTACACCGAAGAAGTTGGTCTCACGGACTTCACCTGCCCGCGTCGATGGCGTATTATGTTCAACTGTTTGTTTGTAGTTGCAGCCTAAAGCTGCTTGGTTGGAGGAGTTTCCTTTGGCAGTCAAGATTCGCCTTGCTCGTCACGGCGCTAAGAAGCGTCCGTACTACCGTGTCGTCGTCGCCGATTCCCGCGCCCCGCGTGACGGTCGTATCATCGAGGAGGTTGGCCGCTACAACCCGATGACCGCCCCCAAGACCATCAACCTCGACCTCGAGAAGATCGCCGACTGGCAGTCCAAGGGCGCTCAGCTCACCGACGCCGTCGCCGCTCTGGTCAAGGCCGCCAACGAGGGCGAGAAGACCGAGACCGTCGTCAAGAAGTCCAAGAAGCAGCTCGCCAAAGAGGCCGAGGCCGCTAAGGCTGCCGCTGAGGCCGCTGAGGGCGCCGAGGAGTAAATCGTGCCTGAGGTTGACGCTGCACAGCTCGAGGGTGAGGCAATGCTCTCAGATCGCATCGCCGATCTCGTCGAATATCTCGTTGTTCAGATCGTCGACGACCCGGATTCCGTGAGCCTTGAGGTCATCGATGGTGACGACGCCTCTACGATTGAGGTTTCGGTCGCCGAGGATGACGTCGCTAAGGTCATCGGCCGTCGTGGCCGTACCATCAAGGCCATTCGCACGCTCGCCCGTGCACTGGCCGCTCGCCTCGACACTGCTGTCGAGGTAGAGGTTCTGGGCTAGGACCTTGAGGTCCCAGTACAAAAACATCGCCCGTGTGGTCAAGCCGCACGGAAGGAAGGGGGAGGTCCTCGCGCAGCCGCTGCGGGGGCTTCCTTCTGTATTAGAGCCGGGTATGCGCGTCGCCCTGACGCCGCCGGCGCTCAAGCGCGACCGCTTTTGCACGGTCGTGTCCCTCACCGATACGGGCGATGGCGATCTGGTCTCGTTTGAGGGCATTGACGACTTGACGGCCGCCGAGGGCATCACGGGATGCTATGTGCTGGCAAATCGTGACGATTTTGAGCTCGATTCGCTCGACGCTGCCTATACCGACCTGATGGGTCGCGAGGTGGTCGACGAGCGCTTCGGCTCGCTCGGCACGATCGTCGAGATCATGTCGACGCCCGCTAACGATGTTTGGGTTGTCGAGGGTGATCGGTACGGCGAGGTACTGATTCCCGTGATCGAGCAGGTCGTGCTCGATCTTCCCGATGCAGGAACAATTTCCGTCCACGTGATGGACGGCCTGATCGATATGGACAAGTAGGGAGGACAACATGCTGATTGAGACCCTTTCGGTCTTTCCCGAGATGTTTGAGCCCGTCATGTCCACGTCGATTTTGGGCCGCGCCCGCAAGGCCGGCCTTTTTGATTTTAAGGCGTATAACCTGCGCGACTGGACGCACGACCGCCATCGTACCGTCGATGACGAGCCGTACGGCGGCGGGCAGGGCATGCTCATGAAGGTCGAGCCTATCGCAGAGGCCATCGAGGCCATTAGCGCAGAGGGTCCCAAGCCCACTGTGGTGTTCTTTACCCCCTGTGGCGAGCCCTTTACGCAGCATGTGGCCGAGCGCCTGCTCAAAAGTGAGCGCCTGCTGTTTGTGTGCAGCCGCTACGAGGGCGTCGACGAGCGCGCGTATGCGTATGCCGATGAGCGTCTGTCGATCGGCGACTATGTGCTCACGGGCGGCGAGCTTCCCGCTATGGTCGTTGCCGATGCCGTCGTACGCCTGATTCCCGGTGCCCTGGGCGACGAGATGAGCAACGTCGACGAGTCGTTCTCGACCGCCGAGGACGGAGGACTGCTCGAGTACGCGCAGTACACCCGCCCCGCCGAGTTCAACGGCGAGGGCGTGCCGCCGGTGCTTGTGAGCGGCGATCACGCCAAGGTCGATGCCTGGCGTCGCAAGAACGCCATCGAGCGCACCTGCCGCTGGCGTCCCGATCTGATCGAGACGGCACGGCTTACGCCCGAGGAGCGTGCATACGCGCAGGATTTGCTTTCTGGAAGAGGTGAATAACATGGAGGACAATAAAGGCCGCCAACGAGTTCATCTTGAACATGATTTTGGCGAGAGGTCCGTTTTCACTTTGCGTGGCGCCTTGGAATGGGTTTTGGTCATTCTAATCGCGCTCGCCGCCACCTTCTTGATTCGCTCGTTTGTGGTCGAGCCCTTTGTGGTGCCCACCGGCTCCATGGAGTCCACGATCGAGATTGGCGACCAGATCCTGGCACAAAAGGTGAGCCTCGAGCTCGGTCAGCCTGTCAGCCAAGGCGATATCGTGGTGTTTCACAACCCCGATGGCACCTCCGAGCATGATGTTCTTGTCAAGCGTGTTATTGCCACGGCCGGCCAGACGGTCGACCTGCAGGATGGCAAGGTGGTCGTTGACGGCCAAGCGCTCGACGAGGACTATACGACGGGCATGAGCTGGCCACTTTCGGTCCAAGCGCCCGGTGCTCAGGTAAGCTATCCCTACACCGTTCCCGATGGGTGCGTGTGGGTGATGGGCGACAACCGCGAAAACTCTGCCGACTCACGCTACTTTGGTCCCGTCGATCGCTCTGATTTGATCGCTGTGGCGCTTGTGCGCTACTGGCCGCTCAACCGCATCGGCGCTATCGACTAAAAACCGCTATAGTACAGTACCTAACCGTGTAATCGTTTCGACGAGGGGATATTAGAGGCATGAACGCTTCATCGCTTTCCTTCCAAGACATCATCCTGCGCCTCCAGCAGTACTGGGGCGAGCAGGGCTGCGTCATTATGCAGCCCTATGACTCCGAGGTCGGTGCCGGTACCTTCCACACCGCGACCACGCTGCGCTCGCTCGGTCCCGCCGAGTGGCGCACCTGCTATGCGCAGCCCTGCCGCCGTCCCGCCGACGGCCGCTACGGCGAGAACCCCAACCGCATGCAGCACTACTATCAGTTCCAGGTGCTCATCAAGCCTTCTCCGGTTAACGCCCAGGAGCTCTACCTGGGGTCTCTTGCCGCTATCGGTCTGGACCCCAACGACCATGACGTCCGCTTTGTCGAGGACGACTGGGAGAGCCCGACGCTCGGCGCCTGGGGCCTTGGCTGGGAGGTCTGGCTCAATGGCATGGAGGTCACGCAGTTTACGTACTTCCAGCAGGTGGGCGGCATCGAGGTCGACCCCGTGCCCGTCGAGATCACCTACGGCCTGGAGCGTATCGCCATGTACGCCCAGGGCGTTAACTCGGTCTACGACCTGGTGTGGAGCTACCTGCCCGACGGCACGCCCATGACCTATGGCGACGTGTTCCTCGAGAACGAGCGCGAGTTCAGTGCCTATAACTTTGAGGTCGCCAACGTCGAGATGATGCGTCAGAAGTTTGACGACTACGAGGCCGAGTGCCATTCCTGCCTGGAGCGCAAGCTGCCGCTGCCGGCATATGACTGCGTCATGAAGTGCAGCCACGCTTTCAACCTGCTCGATGCTCGCGGCGCTCTGTCCGCGGTCGAGCGTGCCAACTACATCCTGCGCGTCCGCGCCGTCGCCAAGGCGTGCTGCGAGGCCTACATGGCCGAGGTCGCCGGAGTCAACGAGAATGCCGATCAGGAAGGCGAGGTGGCGTAAGCCATGGCAGACGCTAAGGATTTCCTGTTTGAGATCGGTACGGAAGAAATGCCCTCCGCACCGCTGAACAATGCCGTCAAGCAGCTTGGCACCATGATCGCCAAGGGTCTCGACGAGGCCGGTCTGGCCCACGGCGAGGTCCGCGTGATCTCGAGCCCGCGCCGCCTGGCTGCGCTCGTTGCCGACGTCGCCACCGCGACCGACGAGGTTCACGAGGTCAAGCGCGGCCCCGCGGTCAACATCGCCTTCGATGCCGACGGTAACGCCACCAAGGCCGCCCAGGGCTTCGCCCGCAAGTGCGGTGTGGCTGCCGAGGATCTGGTCCGTCGCGAGGACACCGACGGCCGTGAGTACGTCTTTGCCGAGAAGAACATCCCTTCCGCCCCGGCCACCCCGATCCTGACGGCCCTGTGCGAGAAGACTATCGCTGGCCTGCAGTGGCCCAACTACCGCTCTCAGCGCTGGGGCCACGAGCACGCGACGTTCGTGCGTCCGGTCCGCTGGATCTGCTGCCTTCTGGGCGAGGACGTTGTGCCCGTGTCGTTTGCCGACGTGACGAGTGGCAACACCACGCGTGGTCATCGCGTGCTTGGCCCCGGTGACCATGTGGTCGCCAGCCCCGCCGTCTACGAGCAGGTGCTCGAGGACGCCGGCGTGCTTTCTGCCGAGCGCCGTCGCGAGGCCATCCTTGCCGGTATCGCCGAGGTCGAGGCTGCCCGTCCCGGCTGCCATGTCGATACGCCCAAGAAGGTCTTTGAGGAGGTCATCAACCTCTGCGAGTGGCCGACGGTGCTCGTCGGTACCTTCGATGAGGAGTTCCTCAAGGTCCCGCACGAGATCATCTGCGAGTCCATGCTCACCAACCAGCGCTACTTCCCGATCTATGACGGCGAGGGTAAGCTCACGCGTGAGTTCGTGGTCGTCTCCAATAGCAAGCCCGAGAACGCCGAGCGCGTGATCGACGGCAACGAGCGCGTTGTGCGCGCCCGTCTGGACGATGCCAAGTTCTTCTACGAGGAGGACCTGAAGATCTCCCTCGACGAGTTCCGCGAGCGTCTGGCCAAGGTCGCCTTCCAGGAGAAGCTCGGTAGCGTGCTCGCCAAGTCCGAGCGCATTGAGCAACTCGCGCTTGCCATCGCTCGCGAGGCCCATCTGGGCGCCCACCTGGCCGCCGATGCCGCTCGCGCCGCGCACCTGTGCAAGGCCGACTTGGTATCCAACGCCGTCGTCGAGTTCACGAGCCAGCAGGGCGTGATGGGCGGTTACTACGCCACCGCGATGGGGGAGAACGACGAGGTCGCCCACGCCATTCGCGATCATTATCGTCCCCGCTTTGCCGGTGACGAGCTGCCCGAGGGCACCGCTGGCTGCATCGTGGCCTGCGCCGACAAGCTCGATACCATCGCCGGTATCTTTGCCATTGGCGAGCCCCCGACCGGCTCCTCCGACCCCTACGCGCTACGTCGTGCCGCTATCGGCATCATCAACATCCTGCGCGACCGTCTGCCGATCGACCCCACATCGCTCATCGACTTCGCCCTCGAGCTCTATAGCGAGCAGGGCATTGAGTTCGACGCCGCCGAGGTCGCCCAGCAGGTTCGCGACTTCTTCCATGGCCGCCTGGTGAGCATGGCCCGCGACGAAAAGATCCCGGCCGATACCGTTGCCGCCGTCTCTGCGGTGCACATCATCGCCCCGTCCGTCTTCTTCGCCCGCTGCGCCGCCCTCGACGAGGCCCGCAAGAACGATGCCGAGACCTTTGACAACCTGGCTACGGCCTATGCCCGTGCCGCGCATATCTCCAAGTCCGAGCTGGGCGCGGAGTACGACCGCAGCCTGATGGGCGAGGCCGAGCTCGCGCTTGCCGATGCTTCCGAGGCTGCTCAGACTGCTGTCGATGCTGCCCTTGCTGCCGAGGACTACCCGGCCGCATTTGCCGCCCTCGCCGCCCTGCGCGCGCCCATCGACCGTTTCTTCGATGAGGTCATGGTCATGGACAAGGACGAGCAGCTCCGCGATAATCGCCTTAAGCTGCTCAACCGCTTCGAGGCCGTTTTCTCCGGCATCGCAAACATCGGTGAGCTTGCTCGCAAAAAGTAAGCTAGCCTGCGCATAAGCGCAAAAGGAGCCCCGCATGGATTGCCCGGTCACCGTTCGTCCCACCGTTATCGTTATCTCCGACTCGCTCGGCGATACCGCTTGTGAGGTGGTGCTTGCGGCGTCCGGGCAATTTGATGAAGGGGCTTTTCGCGTTTTACGTCTGCCCAAGGTGACTTCCGTGGAGCAGGTCAAGTCGTTTGTGGGTCCGCGCGTCGATGCCGATCATCGCGATATTGCCGTGTTCCACACCATTGTCGATCCGGCGCTTCGCGCCCGTGCACTCGATTACCTGGGCATGCTGCATATCCGTTCGGTCGACCTGATCGGCCCGACGCTCGCCGTGCTGTCGTCGCTCATCGGTGTGCCGCCCAAGGGCGTTGCGGGCGTGATTCACAAGACCGATGACCGTTATTTCCATCGTATCGAGGCCATGGAGTATTTCGTTGAGCACGATGACGGGCGCGGCTGCGACGATCTGTCGGGTGCCGATATCGTGCTGCTGGGCGTATCGCGCACGTCCAAGACGCCGCTGTCGATGTATTTGGCCTATCAGGGCTACAAGGTCGCCAATGTCCCACTGGCGCATGGCATGGAGCCGCCCAAGTCGATTTACGAGGTCGACCCGATGCGCCTGTTCGGCCTGATTTCGACCGTCGATGTGATTTCCGAAATTCGCGATAGCCGCTTGGGCGATGACTACGCTCGTGCCGTTGCCGGCTCCTATGCCGAGCCCGAGAGCGTGCACAGCGAGCTCGAGGAAGCTCGCGCCCTCATGAAGCGTCTAGGCTGCTTTGTGGTGCGTACCGACGGCAAGGCCATCGAGGAAAGCGCCTCCGAGATCATTAGCCACTTGGAGGAAATCCAAGAAGTCCGTGCCCGCCGCGCCGCCCGTCGAGCCCAGCAAAAGTAGCTAATTTGGGACGGGGTTTTTAGCTACCCCGGCTGAAGTCGCGACCATTTTGGTCGATTGCCTGCGGGGGCAGCTAAATAAGCCCGTCCCAAATTAGCTACTTATGGTAAAGCGATTTAGCAAGAAACTAGCATTTGACCTGCAAGTTTGCTGCATTGGTATCTTCATAAGGTAACCACCTTTACCTACCGTTTACCGCCATATTTACCACGTTTACCAACCCCCGCGTCCTCTGCGCAAGCCCGCTCAATGCCCGCCGTATAGTACCCTCACGGCCCGCATCCGGCGGGTCGATTCGTTACCACGGTCGTGCGCGAGAGCGCATGGAAGGGGAAGTATCGTGAGCGATTGCAAGAGGGTTTACCGTTTTGGAACCGACGCCCAGGGCACCTGTGTCACCGAGGGCGACAAGTCCATGAACTTCGTGCTTGGCGGCAAGGGCGCAAACCTTGCCGAGATGAGCCGCATCGGCCTGCCGGTTCCCGGTGGTTTTACCATTACCTGCCAGACCTGTGTCGAGTACTCCGGTGCCGGCAACGTCTGGCCCGAAGGCGCGCTCGATGAGATCGTTGCCGCCGAGGCGGACCTCGAGGCCCGCTGCGGCAAGAAGCTCGGTGACGCCTCCGATCCGCTGCTCGTGTCGGTTCGCTCGGGCGCTCCGTTTTCCATGCCCGGCATGATGGACACGGTCCTCAACTTGGGTCTCAACGACGACTCCGTTCAGGGTCTCATTGCCCAGACGCAAAACCCGCGCTTTGCTTGGGATAGCTACCGCCGCTTTATCCAGATGTTTTCCAACGTCGTCATGGGCGTTGACGCCGACCTGTTCGAGAACGCCCTGACCCAGGCCCGTCTGGTCGCCGGCGTTCGCGTCGATTCCGAGCTTTCGGCCGAGGACCTGCAGGAACTTGTCGAGACCTTTAAGGGCATCTTCTCCGAGAACGTCGATGCCGCCCTGTATCCCGAGCTCGAGGTCGCCGATGGCAAGCCCGTCTTCCCGCACGACCCGGAGCTTCAGCTACGCCTTGCCATCCAGGCCGTCTTTGGCAGCTGGATGAATGAGCGCGCCTGCATCTACCGCAAGCAGCATGGCATTTCCGACGAACTCGGCACCGCCGTCAACGTGCAGGCCATGGCCTTTGGCAACAAGGGCGAGACATCTGCGACCGGCGTTGCCTTCACGCGCAATCCGGCCGACGGCACCAAGGAGTTCTACGGTGACTTTTTGGTTAATGCCCAAGGCGAGAACGTCGTCGCCGGTATCCGCAACACCGAGCCCATCGCCGACCTCAAGACCACCCCGGGCCTTGAGTCCGCGGGCGAGGAGCTCGAGCGCGTCTTCCTGACGCTCGAGGATCACTATCGCGACATGTGCGACATTGAGTTCACCATCGAGCAGGGCAAGCTCTGGATGCTCCAGACCCGCGTGGGCAAGCGAACTGCCACCGCCGCCCTGCGCATCGCCATCGAGATGGTCGAGGAGGGTCTGATCACCCGCGATGAGGCTGTGAGCCGCATCGATCCCGCGCAGCTCGACCAGCTCCTGCACCCACAGTTCGACGCCTCCAAGAAGTACGAGGCTCTCGCCAGCGGTCTTAATGCCAGCCCCGGGGCCGCCGTGGGCGAGGTCGTGTTCTCGAGCGACGACGCCGTCGCGCGCGCCAACGAGGGCCACAAGGTCATTCTGGTTCGTTGGGAGACCAACCCCGACGACCTGAAGGGCATGGTCGCCGCCGAGGGCATTCTGACCAGCCACGGTGGCAAGACGAGCCATGCCGCCGTTATCGCCCGCGGCATGGGTACGCCCTGCGTCTGCGGCGTTGAGCGCTTCCATATCGACGCCGCCGAGAAGGTCGTGCGCATCGAGGGCAGTGACCGCGTGCTGCACGAGGGCGACGTCATCTCCATCGACGGTACCCAGGGTATCGTCGTCGACGGCGCCGTTGATCTGGTCTCGGCCGAGCTCACCGGCGATCTGGGCACTATCCTGTCCTGGGCCGACGAGATTCGTCTGGACGAGACCGGCGGCCACGCCAACCATGTGCGCGTCAACGCCGACAACCCCGAGGATGCCACGCTCGCACTCGAGTTTGGCGCCGAGGCCATCGGCCTGTGCCGCACCGAGCACATGTTCCTGGGCGACCGCAAGAACATCATCCAGAGCTTTATCCTGTCTGACGATGAGGCCGTGAAGCAGCAGGCCCTGGCCGACCTGCTCAAGGTTCAGACCGAGGACTTCCTGGCGATGTTCAAGACCATGTCCGGTCGCGATGTGGTCGTCCGCCTGCTCGATCCGCCGCTTCATGAGTTCCTGGATAATCCTCGCGAGCTCGAGGTCGCCATCACCAAGAAGGAAGCCGCTGGCGCCAGCGAGGAAGAGCTTGCCGTCCTGCGCGCCCGCCTGCGTCGTATCGACGGCATGGTTGAGTCCAACCCGATGCTCGGCCTGCGCGGCGTGCGCCTGTCCGTCGTCTTTGGCGATCTGCCGCTCATGCAGGTCCGCGCTGTGGCCACGGCTGCTGCCCGCCTTATCAAGGAAGGCGTCGACCCGCGCCCCGAGATCATGGTTCCGCTCGTTTCCATCACGGCCGAGCATGTCCAGACCCGCGAGGTTATCGAGCGCGTGATCGCAGAGGTTTCCGACGAAGAGGGCGTCGAGCTCAACATTCCCGTGGGCACGATGCTCGAGCTGCCACGCGCGTGCATGGTCGCTGACGAGATCGCCCATCACGCCGACTTCTTTTGCTTTGGCACCAACGACCTTACCCAGACGACCTTCGGCTTCTCTCGCGACGATGCCGAGGCCAAGTTCATCCCGCTGTACATGCACAAGAAGATCTTAAAGGACAACCCCTTCGAGACCATCGATACGGCAGTACTCGAGCTGGTGCGCATGGCTGTCGAGAAGGGCCGCGCCACCAACCCCGACATGCACTTTGGCGTGTGCGGTGAGCACGGCGGCGATCCCAAGTCCATCAAGGGCCTGTTTAACGTGGCCGACGTGGACTATGTGTCCTGTTCGCCCTACCGCGTGCCCCTCGCACGCCTGGCTGCCGCTCAGGCCAAGCTCGAGGCTAAGCGTTCCGCCTAACGTTTTGGGTTTAGACGCCTAGCGTAGCCCCCTTCATGCCGCCCGTCTCATTCGTGAGACGGGCGGTTATCATGTTCGGGTTTTGTCTTTTTGTCTGCGTAAAAAATTGTTCTTGCAGCAGAAACCCGCGCGTGTATACTCGAATACGTTTGTTCAACTACGTGCCGGCCAAGGTGGTACGGCACCTCTAGAAGAGTAAGGAATTGCACATGGATTACATCCGCGCAATCGAGCGTCAGCAGATCCGCGAGGACATTCCTCAGGTTCGCGTCGCCGACAACGTTAAGGTTCACTACCGCATTAAGGAAGGCGACCGCGAGCGTATCCAGGTCTTCCAGGGCGACGTCATCCGCATGGCCGGCGCCGGTGCCCGCGAGACCTTCACCGTCCGCAAGATGTCCTTCGGTGTCGGTGTTGAGCGTACCTTCCCGCTTCACAGCCCCAAGATCGCCAAGCTCGAGGTCGTTCGTCATGGTCGCGTCCGTCGCGCCAAGCTGTACTACCTCCGCGACAAGGTGGGTAAGGCTGCTCGCATCCCCGAGAAGCGCTAAGAAGATCGCAGCGTCTGTCCACTCGTTTGGACACAAGGGTCACCTTCGGGTGGCCCTTCTTTTTATCTGATTTGCATGCAAGGAGGGCCTGGTATGGCCAATATGACGAGCTCGGTTTCGGCATCGCAGGTTGCCGGAGAGCTGGCGAGCGCAACGTTTGAGGAGATCCCCGCCCTCGTGGAGCATTATCGCGAGGACCCGCGCCAGCAGGTGATCAAGGCTTGCGAGCGTGCTCTTAAGCGCCATGCCAAGGAACTTGCCGAGCGCGAGCGCGTCAATGATATGTACGAGCTTATGCATGAGCTTGGCGGCGATGGGGTGGTCGTTGGTGTCGACGAGGTGGGTCGCGGATCGGTGGCCGGTCCTTTGACGGTATGCGCCGTTTGTCTTCCTATGGAGCCGCGCGTCTGGGGTATCAACGATTCCAAAAAGCTCACGCCCGCGCGCCGCGAGTTGCTCTCAGTGAAGATTGCCGAGGTGGCGACGGCAATCGGTTTTTGCCATATCGCGCCTGCGGATATCGATGATATGGGCATGGCCCGCGCCATCCGCGCTGCCGTCGCGGGCGCCGTGGCCGATACGGGGCTCGAGCCCGATTGCGTGCTTATGGACGGTAACCCCTTGGGCGCCGTTCCCAACGAGCGCGACGTGGTGAAGGGCGATGCCAAAATCGCCTGCATCGCCGCGGCGTCCATCATGGCCAAGGTGACACGTGACGAGATGATGGTCGAGTACGATGCCGAGTATCCCGAGTACCATCTGGCCGAATCGAAGGGCTATGCGAGCCCCGAGCACATCGAGGCCATTCGCAAACATGGTCTTTCTCCGCTGCATCGTGTGAGCTTTTGCGGAAACTTTCTGCAGACTGAGCGCCTTTTCTAGGTCAATTGTGGAGACAGGGACCTCTGGCGTTTTATAAACCTGCTGGTAGCGGGCCGTATGCAACACCATTGCTGCGTACGGCCCGTTTTTTGACAGCATTTGGTCAGCTTTTGGTTTGCTTCCGGTACTTACCCGCATGAAAGGTGCCCTCATCATCGGGGCACTGCAGCGTGCGGGAAAGGAGACCCCATGAGTGCCGCAAGCAAAAAGAGCAAGACACAGCAGCTCAAGGAGCGTTGGGAAAACGGCGAGCTCGACTCCGGGGCGATGACGCCCGAGTTTATCAAGGGACTCAGTCCCCGCGAACTGGGTATGCTGGGCGAGCTGATCACCATCGACTACTTTAACGAGCGCGGCTACACCTTGCTGGAGCAGGGTTATCGTTGCACCGAGGGCGAGGCCGACCTGGTGTTGCTCGATGAGCTCGACGATGTCGTGGTGATGGCCGAGGTCAAGACCAGACGTGTCGCACTGGATTGCAACACGCGGGTCTTTCCCGAGGAGGCCGTGGACGCCCAAAAGCAACGCCGCTACCGCCGCATCGCAAGTTGCTATCTCATGGAGCATTATCCGCTCAAGGCGATTCGCTTTGATGCCGTGGGTGTCACCATTCGCGACGGGCATATCGCCGAGATCGAGCACCAGTACAACGCGTTCGATTGGCAGGTGTCGTGATGGCGTTCGAGACGTTTGCCGTTCACGCGGCCTGCATCCGCGGCGTCGAGGCGATTCCCGTCACGGTCGAGGTCTCGCTTGCTGGCGGCGTTCCGGGCATCCAGATGCTCGGCATTCCGAGTATGGAGGTGATGGAGTCACGTGGTCGTATTCGCTGTGCGATGCGCTCCGCCGGGTTCGAGATCCCGCGCTCGGGCATTACGGTCAATCTGGCGCCCGGCGATATTCGCAAGACCGGTAGCGGCTTTGATCTGCCCATCGCCATCGCGGTTCTAGCGGCCGATGGTCAGATTCCCCGCGACAACCTCGATCGTTGTCTTATCGCCGGCGAGCTCGGCTTGGACGGCACGGTGCTTCCTGTCAAGGGCGAGGTGGCGTTTCAGCTGCTGGCTCGCGACATGGGGCTGTCTTTTATCGCCGGCAGGTCCGACCAGCATGTGCCGCTTGCTGGCGTTGACTGCGGATTTATCGATCATTTGTCTCAGCTTGCTCATGGTATGGGCGATGCCGCGCGGCACTACCTGGATTCTGAGGGCGTCGAGGCGACCTTTGAGCCTGAGCTCGACTATGCTGACGTACTGGGGCAGGAAGTCGCTAAACGCGGCATGGCGCTTGCGGCGGCAGGAGAACTCGGCTTGCTCATGATCGGCTCGCCCGGTTCGGGCAAGACGATGCTCGCACGCCGTATGACCGGCATCCTGCCCGAGCTTTCCGTTGAGGATCAGCAGGAGGCACTGTGCATCCATTCGGTCTTGGGCGAGAACATCGATGGACTGCTTGCGGGGCATCGGCCGTTTCGAAGCCCCCATCACAGCATTTCGACAGCGGGCCTCATCGGCGGCGGACGTCCAGTACATCCGGGCGAAATTAGCCTGGCTCATGGCGGCGTGCTCTTTTTGGACGAGCTTGCCGAGTTTCCCACTGGCGTGCTGCAGACGCTGCGTCAGCCCATCGAGCGCGGCTACGTGAGGATCGTACGCGTCGACGGGGCTTTTACCTTCCCGTCGCGCTTTCAGCTGCTGGCTGCGAGCAATCCCTGCCCCTGCGGCTTTTTGGGCGATCGCGAGGTGCCGTGTCGCTGTTCGGCGGCGATGGTCGAGCGCTATCGGTCTAAACTGCGCGGTCCTTTGGCCGACCGTATCGACATGATGATCGATGTGACCCGTCCCGACCCCCAAGTGATTATCGAGGGTGCGGAGGGTATGTCGTCGGCTGAGTTACGTGACTACGTTGTGCGCGGTCGCGCCTTTCGCGCTTGGCGCGAATCCCGTATGGACGATGCGGATGCCGAGGCCGAGGATGACGAGACGCGGTCCATTGACGGCGTCGTTTCGACCTTTGAGCTCGATGATGCGGCGGAGAAGTGTGTGCTCGGCCTGTCGAAGCGCACGCATCTCACAGGGCGTGGCATCGTGCGCCTTGTTCGCATTGCGCGCACGATCGCAGATGTCGCCGAGAGCGAGCAGGTGACGCAGGACCACGTGCTCGAGGCGGCGATGTACCAGGGAAGGAGGGACCAATGATAGTTGAGGGGACCTTCGAGCTGCATCCAGGTGACGCGTTGTATCCCGAGACCGTTTTGGAGCTTTCTGATGTACCTCAGACGCTCTATGTGCGCGGCAACCCCGAGGCGCTTTCGACGCCCGCGCTCTCCATCATCGGTGCGCGAAAGGCCTCGCCGTATGGTCTTGCCGTGGCAGAGCTTGCGGCGAAGGTGGCGGTTGAGGCGGGAGTGACGGTAGTTTCGGGCGGTGCGGTCGGTTGTGACCAGGCCTCGGGTTGGGCTGCGGTCAACGCCGGCGGCATACACGTTGTGGTGCTGGGGACGGGCGCCGACGTGGTCTACCCGCGTTCGAGCGCGGGGCTGATTACGCGCACGCTTGATACGGGTGGCGCGGTCGTGTCGATCTCTCCGTGGGGCATGGGTCCGCGCAAGTTCGCCTTTCCGCGCCGCAATCGCGTAATCGCGGCCCTGTCGCAAGCCCTCTTTGTATCCGAGGCGGGTATGCCTTCTGGGACGTTTTCCACAGCCGAGGCTGCTATGGATTTGGGGCGCGAACTTCTTGCCGTGCCGGGGTCGATCCTATCGCCCGAGTCGCGTGGCACGAATTACCTCATTGCGAACGGTGCCTGCTGCATCGTCGACGAGGAATCTATTGAGATGGCTATCTCACGCATCTACGGAACCCTGCGCTACTCGCGCCCCGATGCTCCCGGCATTGCCGACCTGGATCCAACGCAGCAGACCGTGATGCATGCGCTCATCGCCTCTCCGCTCAAGGTCGACGACATCGCGGCGCTCGTCTCGCTCGATGCTGTCGGCGTACTCAAACTCTTGGGTTCGCTTGAACTCGAGGGTCTTATCGAGCGCATGATGGATGGAAGGTATGCGCCCTCCAAGTTTGCCCTTCACGCCCAGACACCCTTCGGTCACAATGGAAAACGTGTCAATTAGAAAGGTGTTTGCAGATGCAGTTCGATCAGGTGACAGTTATCGGTGGCGGTCTGGCGGGTTCGGAGTGCGCGATCCAGCTGGCAGATCGCGGTTTTGCCGTAAAGCTGTGCGAGATGCGCCCCCAGGTGAGCTCCCCGGCTCACCATACCGATCACCTGGCAGAGCTCGTCTGCTCGAATTCGTTTAAGTCGACCCGTCCGGATTCCGCGGCTGGTTTGCTGAAGGCCGAGCTTGAGCGCATGGGTTCAGTCCTGCTCGATTGCGCCCATCGCGCGGCTGTTCCCGCCGGCGGTGCCCTGGCGGTCGACCGCGTCAAGTTTTCCGAGCTTGTCGAGGCCGAGGTTGCCGCTCGTCCCAATATCGAGGTCGTGCACGGCGAGGTCACGCAGATTCCCGAGGGTCACGTGGTCATTGCCGCGGGCCCGCTGTGTTCACCGGCGCTGAGCGAAGAGGTTATGAAGCTCGTCGGTGGCGATGCCCTGGCATTCTTTGATGCGGCGGCGCCGATCGTCGATGCCTCCACGCTCGATATGGACGTGCTGTTCTCGCAGTCGCGCTACGAGGAGCAGGGGGGCGGCGACTATCTCAACGCTCCGCTCAATAAGGAGGAGTACGAGGCCTTTATCGAGGCGCTTACCACGGCCGACCGCGTGGTGCTCAAAGACTTTGAGGGCGGCGATCTGTTCCAGGCTTGCCAGCCTGCCGAGGAAGTTGCGCGCACCGGCAAGGACGCCATTCGCTTTGGCGCCATGAAGCCCGTCGGCCTCACCGACCCACGTACCGGACGTCGCCCCTGGGCGGCGATTCAGCTGCGTGCCGAGAACAAGGAGAAGACCGCCTATAACCTGGTGGGCTTCCAGACCAACTTGACCTTTGGCGAGCAGAAGCGCGTCTTCCATATGGTGCCGGGCCTGGAGAACGCTGAGTTCTTCCGCTACGGTGTCATGCACCGCAATACCTTTGTCGACGCCCCGCATGTGCTCGATGGCACCTTTGCCGTGCCCGGTACCGGTGTGCGCCTGGCCGGTCAGATCACCGGCACCGAGGGGTACATGGAAGCCGTGGCGACAGGTCTGCTCGCGGCGCTCAACACCTATGCCGAGGCTATCGGTGCCGCGGGCGTCGAGTTGCCGCGTGTGGGCGCCCTGGGTGCGCTCGTGGGCTATGCGACCGATCCTGCCACCGTGGGCTATCAGCCCATGCATGTCAACTTTGGCCTGGTGCCGCCACTCGAGGATGGTAAGCGCCGCAGCAAGCGCGACCGCTACCAGGCCTATGCGGACCGTGCGCTCGAGGCCCTCGATGCCTACTTGGCCACGCGTTCCGACTTGTTTGGAGGCGACCGGTCATAGCCTTTGACCTGTACGACACCGTCGACTCGTTTATCGCCTATATCGCACGTGTTGAGGGACTTTCTCCCAACACGGTGACGGCCTATGGCTCGAGGCTAGAGCGCTTTGCTGTCTGGTGCGAGCGCGAGAATATTGATGCTTTCGCTGCCGACGTGCGCACCATTCGTCGCTATCTTGCCGAGCTTTCGCGTGAGCAGGTGGCTCCCCGAACGCTTGCGGCGCACCTGTCGGCTATTCGATCTCTCTATCGCTGGATGGCTGCCGAGGGGATTGTCGAGGGCGATGCGGTCTCGGCGATCGCATCGCCCAAGCTGCCACGTGACCTGCCGGGCGTCCTTACGACCCAGCAGGTTGAGGCGCTGCTCAAGACGCCTGATACCTCGACGCCCGCGGGACTGCGCGATGCGGCGATGCTTGAGTTGCTCTATGCCTCCGGCGCGCGAATCTCGGAGCTCGCGGCGCTCAACGTGGAGTCTATTGGTTGGTCCGAGCGAACGCTGCGACTTTGGGGCAAGGGGAGCAAGGAGCGTATCGTCCCTCTGTATCGTCGCGCACTCGAGGCGACGCGTCTCTATATTGAGGAGGGGAGGCCGGAGTTGCTCGCTCAGGCAAAGCGCCGTGACCCCGCTACCGGGCCGCATCCGCTGCTTATATCGGCGCGCGGCAATCGCATGAGCGCCGCGATGCTCAGGCGGCGGTTCCATACGCTGGCGACGCTCGCCGGCATTCCGGCCGACATCGCCCCGCATGCGATGCGCCATACCTTTGCGACCGACTTGCTCGAGGGCGGTGCGGACCTGCGCTCGGTTCAAGAGCTGTTAGGTCATGCGAGCCTGTCCACGACGCAGATCTACACGCATCTCACACCCGATCGGCTTAAGCGGGCTGTGGCTCAAGCCCATCCCCGCGGCGAATAGTGGCTGGGACGTCCCGCGTCGCACTCAGGTGTGTGGTTTTGATTGCGGGTTGGCAGGAAGAGGCATTCCTGCTATCATTCATCGGGTTGCTTCACGGCAACATGTTTTTATCACGCACGCGCGGCTACTTCATACCGTGGTGCCCGGGCTTTGGTAGCACATGTCCGGGTTGGTTTTGGAGGATGACCCCGCGCGGAGGCAAACCACAGGAGGTTTAACATGGCTACCAAGATTAATATCCGCACCCTGCTCGAGGCCGGCTGCCACTTCGGTCATCAGACCCGTCGCTGGAACCCCAAGATGAAGCCGTTCATCTTCGGTGAGCGCAACGGCATCTATATCCTTGACCTCAAGCAGACCATCCTCGACGCCGACCAGGCCTACACCTTCGTCAAGAACGTCGCCAAGGGTGGCAACGTGCTGTTCGTCGGCACCAAGAAGCAGGCTCAGGAGGCCGTCAAGAACGCTGCTGAGCGCGCCAACATGCCTTACATCAACCAGCGTTGGCTCGGCGGTATGCTGACCAACTTCGTCACCATCCGCTCCCGCATCAACCGCATGGAGGAGCTCGAGGCCATGGTCGAGGACGGCCGCATGGCAGTGCTCCCCAAGAAGGAGCAGGCTGTGCTCGGCAAGGAGCTCACTAAGCTCCAGACTAACCTCGGTGGCGCCCGCGACATGAAGGGTCTGCCCCAGGCTCTCTTCGTCATCGACACCAAGCGCGAGGAGAACGCCATCAAGGAGGCCCAGCGCCTGAACATCCCCGTCGTCGCCCTGATCGACACCAACTCCGATCCCGACGAGGTCGAGTACGGCATCCCCTGCAACGATGACGCTATCTCCGCTGTCACCCTTATGTGCGAGCTCATGGCTGACGCCTGCCTCGCTGGCTCCGGCAAGGAGCAGGTCTCCGAGGCCGAGATGGCCGCTGAGCCCAAGGCCGAGTAAATCAGTCTTAGTTAATTCTTTTTCATCTCTTTGAAAGGAACCACAATGGCCCAGATTACCGCCGCTATGGTCAAGCAGCTCCGCGAGATGACCGACTCCCCGATGATGGAGTGCAAGAAGGCTCTCGTCGAGGCTGACGGCGACATGGACGCCGCTGTCGACGTTCTGCGTAAGAACGGCCTTGCCAAGGCTGCCAAGAAGGCTGGCCGTGAGACCAACGAGGGCGCTGTCGCCGCGTTCGTCTCCGAGGATGGCAAGACCGGCGCTCTACTCGAGCTCTCCTGCGAGACCGACTTCGTTGGCTCTAACGCCAAGTTCACCGGCTTTGCTTCTAAGGTCGCTGAGGTTGTCGCTACCACCGAGCCTGCTGACGTCGACGCTCTGCTCGAGAAGCCGATGGGCGAGGAGACCGTTTCCTCCGAGCTCACCGAGATGATTCACATCATGGGCGAGAACATGAAGATCTCCCGCTTCGCTGCCCGCAAGGCTGAGAACGGCGCGCTCGCTTCTTACATCCACATGGGTGGTAAGATCGGCGTCCTCGTCGAGTTCGCCTTCGAGAAGGCTGAGACCGCTCAGGCTGAATCCTTCAAGACCTTCGCTCACGACGTTGCCCTTCAGGTTGCCGCCGTCGCCCCGATCTGCGCTACCCGCGATCAGGTTCCGGCCGAGACCGTCGAGCACGAGAAGCAGATCTACATGGCTCAGGCTGCCGAGTCCGGTAAGCCCGAGGCTATCCAGGAGAAGATGGCTGTCGGCCGTCTGGAGAAGTTCTACAAGCAGTCCGTGCTCACCGAGCAGGAGTTCATTAAGGACAGCTCCCTCACCATCAAGAAGTACGCTGAGCAGGTCTCCAAGGAGCTCGGCGACACCATTACCGTCGTTGCCTTTGACCGTCTGGTCCGTGGCGAGTAAATAAGCTCTTGTAGCTGGTAATGAGCAGGCTGTGGGTTTTACTCACAGCCTGCTTTTTCATGGCTCTTCTTAGAGCCTTTGATAGAATGTTGAGAGTTCAATCTAAAGGAGGATCGCTTTGTCCGACATCCGATATAAACGCGTGCTTCTTAAGCTTTCCGGCGAAGCGCTGATGGGCGACGGCCAATATGGCATCGACCCCAAGGTTACCGACCATCTTGCTAAGCAGGTCAAGGAGCTGCTCGCCGTTGGCCATGAGGTCGGCGTCGTTGTCGGCGGCGGCAATATTTTCCGCGGCATGGCAGGCGCTGCCGGTGGCATGGAGCGTGCTCAGGCCGACTACATGGGCATGCTGGCAACCGTTATGAACGCGCTCGCCCTGCAGGATGCCTTCGAGCATAACGATGTTCCCTGCCGCGTGATGAGCGCTATCCAGATGAACGAGATCTGCGAGCCCTATATTCGCCGTCGCGCCATCAACCATCTTTCCAAGGGCAACGTCGTTATTTTTGCCGCCGGTTCGGGCAATCCGTACTTTACGACCGACACCGCCGCGGCTCTTCGTGCGTGCGAGATCGGCGCCGAGATTCTGATTAAAGCCACCAAGGTTGACGGCATCTACGATAAGGATCCCGTCAAGTGCGCCGACGCCGTCCGTTTTGACAAGATTACCTATCACGAGGTTCTCGTCCGCGGTCTGCAGGTTATGGATTCCACGGCTACGGCACTGTGCCAGGACAACCGTATGCCGATTTTGGTCCTCAACATCGATGGCGAGGACACCGTCAAGCGCGCGCTTTCGGGTGAGCCCGTCGGCACGCTCGTCTATCAGGAGGATTAAGCATGGCAGAGAACATCACCGCCCATATGGACAAGTCGCTCGAGTCCCTCAAGCATAACTTCTCCAAGGTCCGTACCGGCCGCGCCAATGCCAACATTCTGTCCGACATCACCGTCGATTATTACGGTGTTCCCACGCCGGTCACGCAGGTTGCCGCCGTCAAGACCCCCGAGGCCCACATGCTGCTCATCGAGCCGTGGGACAAGGCGCTCATCAACGCTATCGTCAAGGCCATCGGCGCTTCCGATCTGGGTATTACCCCCAACTCCGATGGCACCGTCGTTCGTCTGCCGTTCCCGGCTCCCACCGAGGAGCGCCGTCGCGAGCTCGTCAAGGAGTGCCGCGAGTACGCCGAGCAGGCCAAGGTGTCTATCCGTAACATCCGTCGCGACTTCAACAACAAGCTCGAGCGCGATGAGGAGCTCACCGAGGACGATGTCCGTCGCGAGCAGGCTAAGGTCCAGAAGCACACCGATGAGTATGTCGCCAAGGTCGAGGAGCTTCTGAAGGAAAAAGAAGCCGAGGTCATGGAGATCTAAGGTGCAATACGACGAGCATAAACTGGTCGAGTACTTTGCCGACGCCCCTGCGGGCGTCGGTTTTTCCGACCTTGACCTCAATAACATTCCGCACCATATCTCGTGCATCATGGACGGCAACGGTCGTTGGGCCACGTCGCGCGGTCTTGCACGCACCGAGGGCCACAAGGCGGGTATCGTCTCGCTGCGCGAGATCATTACCGCCTGCGTGCGCCTGGGCGTCGACGTGCTTTCGGCCTATGCGTTTTCTACCGAAAACTGGAACCGCCCGCAGCATGAGGTCAACGTCTTGATGCATCTGTTTGCCAAGACGTTTATCGACGAGCTGCCGCTTCTGAAGCGCGAAAACGTGCGCGTTGTCTTTTTGGGTGACATTTCCGCGCTGCCCAAGAAGACCCGCGACGTTTTTGAACGCGGTCTTGCCGAGTGCGCCGATCACACCGGTATGACGCTGGCGCTTGCCGTCAACTACGGCGCGCGTGCCGAGATTACCCGCGCTGTCCGTCAGATTGCGCTCGATGCCGTCGCCGGCAAGATCGATCCTGCCGCTATCGACGATGATATGGTTGCCTCGCACCTCTATACCGCCGGTCTTCCCGATCCTGAGCTTGTGATTCGCACCTCTGGTGAGCTGCGCCTTTCGAACTATCTGCTGTGGCAGGTGGCTTATTCCGAGTTCTACGTCACCGATACCTATTGGCCCGACTTTGATCGTTGGGGCCTTGTCGACGCCATTTTGGCCTATCAGGTCCGTGACCGTAGGTTTGGTGGACTGAGCAAGACCGAGGAGGCTTAATCGTGTCCGATCGTCCCAAGGCATCTGCTCCCAAGACGCCTGCGCGCAAAGCTGCCACTGCGGGAGCGCCTGCAGCGAAGAGCGGCACCGGTTCGTGGCTGGCGGGCTTTATTACCCGTGCCGCCGCCGGTATCGTCTACGCCGTTGTCTTTATCCTGTGCTTGGTTTTGGGTATTGTGCCCACGGCCATCTTTGTTTCTGTCATGAGCGGTCTGTGCTGCTATGAGTTTTTCCGTATGACGAGGCTCGATGGCAAGATGGCTAACGAGCGCATGGGTATCGCTGCCGCCGTACTCTTTCCGCTGTCGGCGTTGGGCGATTCGATGTTGCTGAATGCCCTGCTTTTTGCCCTGATGCTCGCTGTGGGCATTTGGTATGTCTGGTCGCCGCGTACCCGCATCTCTGATGTGGCCGTGACGCTCATGGGTCCCATCTACACTGGCTTTATGCTGTCGGCTATCGTGCTGCTGCGCGATGCCGTGCCCGGTTTTGCCGGCGCCCTGCTTTCGGTGGGCGTTTGTGCGTCCCTTTGGGTCTCCGATTCGTTTGCCTACATCGTGGGCAGCCGTATCGGTAAACACAAGATGGTTCCCAAGATTTCTCCCAAAAAGAGCTGGGAGGGGTTTGTCGGCGGCATCCTGGGCTCGGTTTTGATTTGGCTCATCCTGTGGGCGACGCATTTCTACAAGCTCAGCCTGCCCTATGCGCTGCTGTGCGGCGTGGTCGTGTCCGTCCTGGGCGTTATCGGCGACCTTATCGAGTCGCGCATCAAGCGCGGTGTGGGCGTCAAGGATTCCGGCAACCTTATCCCGGGCCACGGCGGCATGCTCGATCGTAGCGATTCGCTTATCTTTGGCTGCATTACCGCGCAGCTGCTTTTGATGATCGGAGGCGTGCTGTAATGTCCTTCCAGACGACGTATGGCCCCGATGGACGTCTCCGTGTTGCCATCCTGGGTTGTACGGGCTCTATCGGCACCCAGGCGCTCGATGTGTGCCGCCAGCATGCCGATCGCCTGCAGGTGACGGCGCTGTCCGTTAACTCCAGTACCTCCGAGCTCGTTGCCGCTGCCCGCGAGTTCTCGGTTCCGGCGGTTGCCGTGGCCGATGTCGCTCATGGCGATGACGCCGTGCTGCAGGAGTTGCCCGAGGGAACGAAGCTCGGCGTTGGCGCGCAGGCGGTTTGCGAGCTCGCGCGTCGCGACGATGTCGACTGCGTGCTCGTCGCTATTGTGGGCGCCGCCGGTCTCGAGGCGAGCCATGCGGCCTTGACCTCGAATAAGCGTCTTGCCCTTGCCAACAAGGAGTCCCTCGTCGTCGGCGGCGACTTGCTTATGCCGTTGGCGCAACCGGGCCAGCTTATTCCAGTCGACTCTGAGCACTCCGCCATCTACCAGTGCTATCTGGGGGAGAACCCGCGCGAGGCTCATTGTATTTGGCTCACCTGCTCGGGCGGTCCGTTCTTTGGCCGCACGCGCGACGAGCTAGATCGCGTGACGCGTGCCGATGCCCTCGCACATCCCACGTGGGCCATGGGTGCCAAGATCACCATCGACTCCGCCACCCTCATGAACAAGGGCCTGGAGCGCATTGAGGCCATGCATCTGTTTAACTGCGACCTCGATTTCATTAACGTGGTCGTGCAGTGTCAGTCCAAGATTCACTCTATGGTCGAGTTTGCCGACGGCTCCGTGATGGCGCATCTCGGTGCTTCCGACATGCGTATTCCCATCCAGTTCGCGTTCTCGTATCCCGAGCGTTGGGATACCCCGGCGCCTCGTATCGATTTCCGCGAGCTGGGGCAGCTCACGTTTGATGCTGCCGACATGGATACCTTCCGCTGTCTGGCACTGGCCGAACGTGCCGGCAAGACGGGTGGCACCATGCCGTGCGTGCTCAATGCCGCCAACGAGGTCGCCGTCGATGCCTTCCTGCACGATGGCTGCAGCTTTACCGATATCGATCGCATTGTGGAATCCTGCATGGATGCCCACGATATGCAGGCGGTCGATTCGTTTGAGCAGCTTCGCGACATCGATGCGTGGGCGCGTGAAAAGGCTGCGCAGGTGCTCGCCGCAACCCGTTCCTAACCCATAAGGATTGCTTTTTCGTTTTATGGATACTGTTCTGAGCGTTCTCTCATCGGTCTTTTGGGGCCTGCTGATGCTTTCCGTCCTCGTGTTTTTGCACGAGGGCGGCCACTTTTTGGCGGCGCGTGCCTGCGGCGTCCGTGTGACCGAGTTCTTTTTGGGCCTGCCGTGCCGCTTTGACATCCATTACACGTCGCGTCGCATTGGAACCAAGTTTGGCGTGACCCCGCTGCTGCTGGGTGGCTACGCTGCCATCTGCGGTATGGATCCGACCGATGTCTCCTGCGCCGATCGCGTGCTCGCGGCTATCTATCGTCATGGTCGCGTGACCGTGGCCGACCTTGCTGTCGAGCTCGAGCTATCCGAGGAGGTTGTGCTCGAGGCATGCGCCTTGCTCTTGGGTTGGGGCTCTATCGCGCCTTGGTATGAGGAAGGGGAGAAGCCCTCGCCGAGCTACTATCCCACCAAGTATCAGACGCTGCCGCGAGACGCGGCGGGTTACACCACCTTTGACGGCCGCCGGTTCGATCGAGAGCATGCGACTACCGAGGGCGATGTGTGGGAGCTGCCGTGCGGCGAAGCCGAGTTCCTTGCGCAAGAGCGTTCGCATACCTATCTGGGCCAGGGTTTTCTCAAGCGCGCCTTTATGCTGCTCGCGGGCATTCTCGTCAATATCCTGACGGGCTTTTTGCTGCTTATGAGCATCTACTCTATTGCGGGTGTCACCGTGCCGATGGATACCAACGTGATCGGTCAGGTTGACGAGGGGTCTATTGCCGCCAAGGCGGGTATCGAGGGCGGCGACGCGATACTTTCGGTTGACGGAGTATCGTGCTCTACCTGGATGGACGTTTACGATGCCATCGGCAAGGCCGCCGGTAAGGACGATATCGCCATTGAGTATGAGCGCGACGGCAAGCAGCATTCGACCTCGGTTGCGCTCAAAGAGGACGAGCGCCTAGGTGTGTATGCCTCTACGCAGGTGGTCCGTTTAGACCCCATCACGTCGGCTCGCCTTTCGTTCTCCTATGTCGTGCAGACAGCGGAGGGCGTGATGCGCCTGCTCCAGCCGCAGCATACGATGGAGATTCTCGATCAGTCTTCTTCGATCGTGGGCATTAGCGTTATGTCCTCACAGGCTGCTGCTGCCGGCCCTGCCACGTTCCTTTCGTTTGCCGCCCTCATTTCGTTCTCGCTTGGCTTTATGAACCTGCTGCCCATCCCACCACTCGATGGCGGCAAGCTGGTCATCGAGATCATTCAAAAGTTTGCTGGCCGCGAGCTTCCGCTCAAGGTCCAGACGATTGTGAGCTATGTGGGCATCGCGCTCTTTGCGCTGCTGTTTGTCTATATGCTTCGTTCCGACGTCCTTCGATTTATCCTGTAGGGGAGTGTTTGGATTGTCTTTATCCCATCCTTTGCCTCGCGAGTTGACGCGCCCCGTGCATGTGGGCGGTGTGCAGATCGGTGGCGGCGCGCCGGTGGTGGTCCAATCCATGACCTGCACCGATACCGCTGACGCCCAGGCAACGCTTGCGCAAGTGTGCGCGTTGGCGCAGGCTGGCTGCGATATCGTGCGTGTGAGCGTGCCCACCGAGGCCGCGCTTGAGGGTTTCTGCACCATCTGTGCCGAGTCTCCGGTGCCGATCGTCGCCGATATTCACTTTAACCATAAGCTCGCCATCGGCGCCGTCGAGGCTGGTGCCGCCAAGCTTCGCATCAATCCCGGCAATATCGGCGATTGGGCTAAGGTCGATGCCGTGATCGATGCCGCGGGCGCCGCTGGGTGCGCGATTCGTATCGGCGTCAATGCCGGTTCGCTCGAGCAGGATATCGCCGAGCGCGACGACCTCACGCAGCCCGAAAAGCTCGTGATGTCGAGCGAGCGCTTCGTCAAGCACTTTGAGGACCGCGGTTTTACGAACATTGTGCTTTCGGCCAAGGCCCATAGCGTGCAAACGACGCTTGATACCTATCGAGCCCTGTCGCGTGAGATTCCCCACGTTCCGCTTCACCTGGGCGTGACGGAGGCGGGGACCAAGCTCCAGGGCACCATCAAGAGCTCTGTAGGCTTGGGTATCTTGCTTTCCGAAGGCATTGGCGACACCATGCGTGTGTCGCTCACAGCCGATCCGGTTGAGGAGCCGCCGGTTGCCTGGGGTATTCTGCAGTCGTTGGGCCTGCGTCGCCGTGGCCCCGAGATTGTCTCGTGCCCCACATGCGCCCGCTGCCAGGTTAACCTTATTCCCATTGCCGAGGAGGTTACCGAGCGGCTTAAGAACTACTCCGCGCCGCTTTCGATCGCTGTGATGGGATGTGCCGTTAATGGCCCCGGCGAGGCATCTGATGCCGATCTGGGCGTTGCTTGCGGACGTGGTCAGGCCTTGCTCTTTTCGCATGGCCAGATCATTGGTAAAGTAGCTGAGGACCAAATTGTCGACGCGCTTATGGCCGAGGTCGACAAGCTTATTGAGGAGAAATAAATGACCCGAGCAATGTATATGTCTAAGCTTTATGCGCCGACGCTTAAAGAGGATCCGGCGGACGCTGAGCTCGCCAGCCACCGTCTGCTGCTCCGTGCCGGCATGATCCGTAAGGAGGCCGCCGGTCTATATTCCTACCTGCCGCTTGCTTGGCGCTCGATTCGCAAGATCGAGAACATCGTGCGCGACGAGATGGACGCCGCCGGCGCCCAGGAGCTTATGATGCCTATCATGGTCGATGCCGAGTTGTGGCGTGAGTCCGGCCGCATCGACGCCTATGGCAAGGAGCTTGTGCGCTTTGACGACCGTCACGGTCGCGAGTTCGTCCTGGGCCCCACGCACGAGGAGACCGTCACGGCCCTGGTGCGCAATGAGCTGCGCTCCTACAAGCAGCTACCCGTTAACCTCTACCACATCCAGGATAAGTTCCGCGACGAGTTCCGCCCCCGCTTTGGCCTGATGCGCGGTCGCGAGTTCATCATGAAGGACGCCTACAGCTTCTCCGCCACGCAGGAGAGCCTGCAGGAGGAGTATGACAAGATGAAGCAGGCCTACGCTAACATCTGCGAGCGCTGCTATATCAAGGCCCTGCCCGTTGTTGCCGACTCCGGTGAGATCGGTGGCGATACTTCCGTCGAGTACATGGCTTTGGCCGAGGCTGGCGAGGCTTCGCTCGTCTACTGCGACGATTGCGGCTTCGCTGCCGATGACGAGGCCGCAAGCACCAAGGTTGTTGTGACCGAGGGTCCTGGCGACGGTACACTCACCAAGGTCGAGACTCCGGGCATGGGCACCATCGAGGCCGTCGCCAAGTTCTTCGGTTTCCCCGAGAATGGCACGCGCAAGTCGCTGGCACTCATCGACGCCGAGGGCAAGCCGGTCGTGGCCATTGTTCCGGGCGATCACGAGCTCAACGATTGCAAGGCCGAGCACGTCTTTGGCAAGGGTTATCGCATGATGACCGACGAGGAGCTTCAGGCGAACGGCCTGCACAAGGGCTTTATCGGACCGGTTAACCTGCCCGATGGCATTCGTCTGGTCTGCGACGAGAGCCTGCGCGAGTCCAAACAGTGGGCCTGCGGTGCCAACGAGGTCGATTATCACTTTACCGGTGCCTGCCCCGAGCGCGACTTTACCGTCGATGAGTGGGCCGATCTGGTCACCGTTGTCGCCGGCGACCCCTGCCCGCACTGCGGCAAGCCGCTCTCCGCTGCCCGCGGCATCGAGGTCTCTCAGGTCTTCCAGCTGGGCACCAAGTACTCCGAGGCCATGGGTGCCACCTTTATGGATGAGGACGGCAAGGAGAAGCCGCTCATCATGGGTTGCTACGGCGTGGGCGTGTCCCGCTCGCTTGCTGCCGTCGTGGAGCAGCACAACGACGAGCACGGTATCGTCTGGCCGGTCTCCGTTGCCCCGTACGAGGTCGCGGTGATTCCGCTTGATCCCAAGAAGGAAGAGTGCGCTACCGTCTGCGAGCAGATTGTTGATGGCCTGTGTGCCGAGGGTATCGAGGTCGTCGTCGACGATCGCGATGAGCGTCCGGGCTTTAAGTTTGCCGATAACGACCTCATGGGCTTCCCGTATCAGGTGGTTCTGGGCAAGCGCGGCCTTAAGAATGGCACCGTTGAGCTCAAGGACCGTGCTACGGGCGAGCGCGAGGACGTGGCGATCGACGAGGTCGTTGCCAAGGTTGCCGAGCTTGTTAAGGCAGCCCGCCGTTAATCGACGATTTCGCTTGTAGTTCGATATGTGGGACGGCCCCGCATATCTCCAATCGGGGAGATGCGGGGCTGTCCTATTATCTTGTAGCATCCTCGATATCTAAAAGGAAAACCCCACAGCCCATGCGAGCTGCGGGGTTTTCCATTGTGCCTCCGATGCGAAATAAATCGCTCAGATATTACTGATAATCGACGACGTCGATCCAGTTCTTCAGGAACTCATCGTTCACGTTGCGCTTACGAGCGAGCTCGGAAGCGGCGACGATGCTCGTCCACTGACGCACGACCTGCATGGGCATGTCGGCACGGTCGCAGTAGAGCTCCAGGTAGGCCTCGGCCTGGTCCTTGCTGTTGAGGGCAAAGAGCAGGTAGGTGGTGGCAACGTCGGCAGCAGGGGAGCCCTGGGTGGCGTGTGCCCAGTCGCACACATAGAGCTGGCCGTCGTCGCCGACGATGACGTTGGAGGGGTTGAAGTCGCCGTGGCAGACCTTGAACTCCTTGGTCATGCCGTCCAGACGCTCCTGAAGGTTGTAGCGCGTGGTGGCATTGAGCTGATCAAGGCTGTCGATCATGCGGGCGAACTTGTCGCGCTGACGGTTGAGCAGCGGGGAGGTGTAGCCGTGGATCTCGATCTGGAGGTCGACGAACATCTCGAGGTACTCACCAAAGCGCTGGGGCTCGGCAGTCATCTTCTCGGCAAGGGTGGTGCCCGGAACCTTCTCGGTCACGAGCGCCCAGCCGTTGGCGTTCTCGAGCTGGGAAACCTCGAGAGCCTTGGGGCTGCGGATGCCGCACTCATTGATGCGGGCAAGATTCAAAGCCTCGTTGAACACGTCGGAGACAGGCTTGGTCTCGTTAAAGACCTTGACGATCTTGTCGCCCAGGTCGTAAACGACCTTGTTGCCACGGCGGACGAGCTCGGTCTTGGAATCGGGTAGCAGCATGGTTGCATCCTTTCAACGATGCGATAGAAGCGACGGCGGGGGTGTGTGAAACACCCGTGCACCCCCGCCGCAAAAAACCGTGCTAAAAACTAGCAGACGGCGTAGTCCTGGGGCTCGCGGCCGTAGTAGGCGTCCAGGTAGAGCTCCTTGATCTCGCTCATGAGCGGGTAGCGCGGGTTAGCGCCGGTGCACTGGTCGTTGAATGCCTGCTCGGTCATCTCGTCGAGGGTGTCGAGGAAGTACTGCTCGTCAACACCGTAGTCGGCGATGGTCTTCTTGACACCGATGAAGTCCTTGAGCTCCTCGAGCTTCGTGATGAAGTTCTCGAAGACCTCCTTGTCGTCCTTGCCCTCGATGCCGCAGTACTTGGCCATCTCGGCGTAGTTGTGCAGCGCGTTGGGGTAAGGATACTGGGAGAAGGTACCCATCTTGACGGGAGCCTCGGCGGCGTTGTAGCGCATGACGCGGGTCAGGATGACGGCGTTAGCGATGCCGTGGGGCAGGTGATGGAAAGCGCCGAGCTTGTGAGCCATGGAGTGGTTGAGGCCCAGGAAGGCGTTGGCGAAGGCCATACCGGCCATGCAGGAGGCGTTGTGCATCTCCTCGCGGGCGTGCGGGTCCTTGGCGCCGTTCGTGAAGCTGGAGGGCAGGTTCTCAAAGACGAGCTTGGCAGCGCGCTCGGAGAGGCCCTTGGTGTAGTCGGAAGCCATGATGGAGACGTAGGACTCGATGGCGTGGGTCATGACGTCGATGCCGGAGGCAGCGGTCAGGCCGCGCGGGGCGGTCATGCAGTTGTCGGCGTCGACGATAGCCATGTTGGGGAGCAGCGCGTAGTCGGCGAGCGGCCACTTGATGCCGGTCTCCTTGTCGGTGATGATGGCGAACGGCGTGCACTCGGAGCCGGTACCCGAAGAGGTCGGGACGGCGACGAAGTAGGCCTTCTTGCCCATCTCGGGGAAGGTGAAGATACGCTTGCGGATGTCCATGAAGTCCATGGCCATGTCCTCAAACTTGCACTCGGGGTGCTCGTACATCATCCACATGATCTTGCCGGCGTCCATAGCGGAGCCACCGCCGACGGCGATGATGACGTCCGGCTCAAAGAGAGCCATCTGCTTGGCGCCGCGACGTGCGCACTGCAGCGACGGATCGGGCTCGACGTCGTAGAAGCAGTCGTGGGCGATGCCCATCTCGTCGAGCTTGGCCTCGATGGCGCGGGTGTTGCCATTCTTGAAGAGGAACTGGTCGGTGACGATGAAGGCGCGCTTCTTGCCCATGACGTTGCCAAGCTCGTCGAGGGCGACGGGCGTGGAACCCTTCTTGAAGTAGACCTTCTCGGGAGCGCGGAACCACAGCATGTTCTCACGGCGCTCGGCCACAGTCTTAACGTTGATCAAGTGCTTCACCCCAACGTTCTCGGAGACGGAGTTGCCGCCCCAGGAGCCGCAGCCCAGGGTCAGAGACGGCTTCATGCCAAAGTTGTACAGGTCACCGATGCCGCCGTGCGAGGACGGGGTGTTGATGACGATACGGCAGGCCTTCATGACGTGCTCGAACAGGCTGATCTTCTCGGCCTGGGCAGGGTGCACGTACAGAGAGGCGGTGTGGCCCGGGCCACCGGCGAGCACCAGGTGCTCGGCCTTGTCGACGGCCTCCTGGAAGTCCTTGGCGTGATACATGGCCAGGACCGGGGAGAGCTTCTCGTGGGAGAACTCCTCCTTGGCGGGGTCGGTGGAGGTGACCTCGGCGATCAGGATCTTGGTCTTGGCAGGAACCTCGATGCCGGCGAGCTCGGCGATCTTGGCGGCAGCCATGCCGGGGATGCGGTGATCGAGGGCGCCGTTCTTGAACATGGCGGCACGCAGGGCCTCCATCTCGGCACCCTGCTTGACGAAGTAGCAGCCGCGCTTCTGGAACTCGGCCTTAACCTGGTCATAGATGGTGTCGATGACGGTCACGGACTGCTCGGAAGCGCAGATCATGCCGTTGTCGAAGGTCTTGGAGTGGATGATGGAGTTGACGGCGAGCAGCACGTCAGCGGTGTCGTCGATGACGACCGGGGTGTTACCGGCGCCAACGCCCAGGGCGGGCTTGCCCGAGGAGTAGGCGGCCTTGACCATGCCCGGGCCACCGGTGGCGAGGATGATGTCGACGTCGCGCATGACCATGTTGGTCAGCTCGATGGAGGGGACATCGACCCAGCCGATGATGCCCTCGGGGGCGCCGGCCTTGACGGCGGCGTCAAGCACGAGCTTGGCGGCGGCGATGGTGCACTTGGCGGCAGCCGGGTGCGGGGAGATGATGATGGCGTTGCGGGTCTTCAGGCTGATCAGCGTCTTGAAGATCGCGGTGGAGGTGGGGTTGGTCGTCGGGATGACGGCGCCCACGATGCCGATGGGCTCGGCGATCTTGGTGATGCCGTAAGCCTCGTCGCGCTCCAGGACACCACAGGTCTTGGTGTTCTTGTAAGCGTTGTAGATGTACTCTGCGGCGTAGTGGTTCTTGATGACCTTGTCCTCAAGAACGCCGCGGCCGGTCTCCTCGATGGCCATCTTCGCCAACGGGATACGAGCCTTGTTGGCGGCCATGGCGGCCTCATAGAAGATCTTGTCGACCTGCTCCTGCGTGTACGTAGCAAAAAGCGCCTGGGCCTCTCGCATCTGAGCGAGCTTAGCCTCAAGCGCCTCTACGTTGTCCACAATTGCGGGAGTAGTGTTTTCCGGTGACTTTTTCACCATTTGTGTCTCCTTGCGATCGGAGATTTACCCTACAAGATGCATGATAGCAAGAAATAAATCGGTGAACGGTCAGATTCCCGTAAAAGACAAACTAAAACGCTTCAATAAACTGAAACGTTTTAACTAAAACTACTTGCCTGCTCCACCGCCCCGCTCATTGGGGACAGGCTTACATGAGTGCTTTCACTCATTTGGGACAGACATCGTTTTGCCATTTTGCCGTTCTGGGCCTTTTTGCCGCTCATTGGATATAAATAGATCACAGGCTCAGCATTTCGCGTTCCTTCTCTCCTTTTAGGTGTTGCCTGTTCAGTTTTTGAAAGGAGAGATTATGCCCCGATGCGCCCGCGCCGTTTCGCTCACCGGCTATTACCACGTCTTTGACCGTGGCAACTCCAAACAGATTATTTTTGAAGATGACTCTGACCGATATCGTTTCTTATCGGACATCTCGGACAGGTTTGCACGCCATAAAGTGGCAGTGTTGGCTTGGTGCCTTATGGACAACCACTTCCATTTGATGGTTGATGACCCATATGACAACCTTTCAAAGGCAATGCAGTGCGCACTGACGGCGTATGCTAAGTATTTCAATGGGAAAACGGGAAGAACGGGCCATCTGTTTGACAATCGCTATTCGCGTGTTGCGGTTGAGTCGGACACACAGGCGGTGCAGCTACTCGATTATATCCATCTCAATCCTGTGAAAGGTGCGATCGACTCTCTCGAAGCATACCGCTGGTCAAGCTTTAGGGCATACCAGCTGGGCTACGATCCCTTTGACATCTGTGACGCGGCCCCTATGCTCGATATTGTCGGGGGGTCTCGTCGCTATTGTGAGCATCTTAAGGAAGTTGCCGGGCGGATCTGGTCAGTTGAGATTCTTCCACGCCGACGGATCCTCGATGAGGATGCTCTTTCCGTTGCGCGCGAAGTCCTTCCGAGCATAGATCCTGCGCTGCTCAAGGCCCTGCCACGCCCCGATCGTGATGCGTGTCTGCTGAGGCTTAGGCGGGCACATCTCACGGTCAAGCAAATTGCCCGTATCACCGGCATCGGCGCTACAAGCGTAACCAAGGCCACCGCGGGCTGGAACGAGGCGGCGTGAGGCAGGGGCCGAACCGCTGCTGGCATGCGTTACGTCTGTCCCCAATGCGTGAAAACACTCATGTAAGTCTGTCCCCAATGAGTGCAAAAAGGCGCCCTCCGTAGGGGAGGGCGCCTTTGGTAAGTTCTATATGAACGCGAGGTCTTTGACCCGGAGAGTCCGAGGTACTTGTTGGTAAGACCTTATTTAGGAGCGCGCAACCTTGCCAGACTTGAGGCAGGTGGAGCAAACGTTCATCTTGCGACGGTGACCATCGACGACGACGTAGACGCGCTGGATGTTGGGGCGGAACTTACGGTTGGTGACGCGGTGAGAGTGGCTGATGGAGCGACCGGCAACGGGGTGCTTACCGCAAACTTCGCAAACTTTGGACATAACTGACCCTCCTTGGGCGACAAACGAACATGTCGCGTTAACAAACAAGCCTGAACTATAGCACAGAAGCAGCTCCCTGTGCGTAATCTACACAGAGATATTCCTCTTTTGGCGATAGTGCTCACGCCACGGCCCTGGACGTAGATCCGATTTGCGTGCAGCAGAGGGGATTATGCCAGCTCGTGCGTGCGTTTTCAAGCTCGTCCCACAAATATATATAGGTTTATGGAGCATTGGGCTCCGTTTACGGATTGCTCTGTATTTATGCTCGCAATTAAGCTCGAGGTTGGCTACACTATCCCTTGACCATTAAAGGGGTACGAGATACCCACATGGAATTACATTGCTGCCAAAGAGCAGCCCTTCCTGTGGGTGTCTGGTCCGCTTTGAGCGGTCGGGCATCTATTTTTTTGACTGTGTCAGCAGTCAAGACATGTGAGGAAGGAGATCGATGGGCACGACTTCCCCCAAGGCGGTCATCATGGACGAGACCGCCGTCAACCGAGCGATGACCCGCATCGCGCACGAGATTCTCGAGCGCAACGAGGGCTGTGAAGACCTCGCTCTGGTCGGCATCGTCACGCGCGGCGACCTTCTGGCAAAGAAGCTCGTCGAGGAGATCAAGGAGATCGAGGGCGTCGACGTTCCGCTCGGCAGCCTGGACATCAGCTTCTACCGCGATGACTATGCGACCAATTTCGCTCCCGCGATCCACGCTACCAACATTCCCTTCAGCGTCGACGGCAAGCGCGTCGTGCTGGTGGACGACATCCTGTATACGGGTCGTACCATCCGCGCCGCTCTCGACGCCGTTATGGACCTGGGCCGTCCGAGCCGCATTGAGCTGGCAGTCCTCGTTGACCGCGGCCACCGCGAGCTCCCCATCTCGCCGGACTTTGTCGGCAAGAACGTTCCCTCGTCGCATGAGGAGAACGTGCACCTATATATGAAGGAAGTCGACGGCCACACCGCTGTCGAGATTAACGACGTCGCGCCGGGTTCCCACGTGGGCTCCGCGCCGCTGGGAGGTGAGTAGTACCGTGGCGTTCAACCATAAGCACCTGATCGACATTACCGAGTACTCCGAAGAGGATATCAAGCTCATCCTCGAGACCGCCAAGGCGTTCTCCGAGGTCAACGAGCGTGCGATCAAGAAGGTCCCCACGCTCAAGGGCAAGACCATCGTCAACATGTTCAACGAGCCCTCGACGCGTACCCGCAGCTCCTTCGAGCTCGCCGAGAAGCGTCTTTCGGCCGACAGCCTCAACTTTGGCGGCTCCTCGACCTCCACGGTCAAGGGCGAGAGCCTCGTCGATACCGTCGAGACCCTCAACGCCTACAAGATCGACTGCATCGTCGTGCGCGACAAGCACGCCGGCGCGCCCTACATCGTCACGCAGAACTCGCCCGCGAGCGTTATCTGCGCCGGCGATGGCAAGCATAACCACCCCACGCAGGCCCTGCTCGACCTGTACACCATCTGGGAGCACAAGGGTGACTTCCACGGTCTGAAGGTCGCCGTCGTCGGCGACATCTCCCACTCCCGTGTCTGCGGCTCGCTGATCCCCGCCCTTAAGATCATGGGCTGCGAGACCTACGCCGTCGCCCCCGGCACGCTGCTGCCGCCGGCACCCGAGGTCCTTGGCTGCGACCACGTGACGAGCGACCTCGATTCCGTCCTGCCCGAGCTGGACGTCGTCTACATGCTGCGCGTGCAGCAGGAGCGCCTCGAGGGTGCCCCGTTCCCGACCATTCGCGAGTACCACAGGCTCTTCGGCCTGACCAAGGACCGCGAGAAGCTCATGAAGCCCGATGCGATCATCTGCCACCCGGGCCCCATCAACCGCGGCGTCGAGTTCGACTCCTATATGGCCGACCACCCGCAACGCTCCGTCATCCTGGAGCAGGTCTACGCCGGTATCTGCGTGCGTATGGCTATCCTGTATCTGCTGCTTGGAGGTGCCGATAATGGCCTTGCTTCTTAAGAATGCCCACGTCGTCGACCCGTCCGTCGAGCTTGACGGTGTCGTTGACGTCCTGATTGACGGCGACAAGATCGCCGAGGTCGGCGAGAATCTCGCCGTCGAGGGAGCCGAGGTCCGCGACCTTTCCGGCAAGTACCTCGTCCCCGGTCTGGTGGATATGCACGTGCATCTGCGCGAGCCCGGCTACGAGGTCAAAGAGGACATCGAGAGCGGTACCCGCGCAGCTGCCAAGGGCGGCTTTACCGGCGTGTGCTCCATGCCCAACACCGATCCCGTCACCGATAACGGCACCGTCGTGGAGTTCGTCAAGTCCCGTGCTGCCGAGGTCGGCCACTGCCGCGTCTATCCGTCGGGCGCCATGACCCGCGGTCTTAAGGGCGAGGCCATGTCCGAGATGGGCGATATGGTCGCCCACGGCGCCGTCGCCTTCACCGATGACGGTCGCGGCGTGCAGGGCGCGGGCATGCTCCGTCGCTGCATGGACTACGGCAAGATGTTCGGCAAGGTCTTCATGAGCCACTGCCAGGACGAGGACCTGGTCGGCCACGGCCAGATCAACGAGGGCAAGGTCTCGACCCGTCTGGCCCTCGAGGGTTGGCCGGCTGCCGGCGAGGAGCTCCAGATCGCCCGCGACATCGAGATCGCCAAGCTGACCGGTGCCAAGCTGCACATCCAGCACATCTCCACCGCTCACGGTCTCGAGCTCGTGCGTGCCGGTAAGGCCGCTGGCGTTCAGGTGACCTGCGAGGCCACCCCGCACCACATGTTCCTGACCGAGAACGACCTGGACGAGACCTACAACACCTCGCTCAAGGTCAATCCGCCGCTGCGCACCGACGAGGACGCCGAGGCCATCCGTCAGGGCGTCATCGACGGTACCGTCGACGTTATCGTCACCGATCACGCTCCCCACACCCCGTGGGAGAAGGCTCGCGAGTTCGAGCTTGCGCCCTTTGGCATGATCGGTCTCGAGACCTCGCTGTCGCTCGTGCTCACCGAGCTGGTCAACACGGGCAAGATGAGCATGGGCCGCATGGTCGAGCTCATGGCCATCAAGCCGCGTGAGATCCTGGGCCTCGACCAGGTTCAGGTCAAGGCGGGCTCCGTTGCCGACCTGACTGTCTTCGACGCGTCCGCCACCTGGACGGTCGGCGAGGACGGCTACGAGTCGCGCGCCGAGAACTCCGGTTTCGCCGGCCGCACGCTTACCGGTCGTGCCACCGATGTGTTTGTCGGCGGTAAGCAGACGCTCGCCGACGGCTGCATCTGCTAGCATAGCCTTATCGCTTTTGTGCGCGGCGCCCTTGCGGTGCCGCGCTTTCTGTTCGTTTGGACCATGCAACCGCATGGGGGATTGGAGCGTCTATGCCCACACCTTCCACTGCACGCATGCACGACTTCGAGGTCGTCTCGAACCAGGAGATCGCCGACGGCATCTTCTCGCTCGTCATCTCGGCCCCCAAGCTTGCAAGTGCGCTCAAGCCCGGTCAGTTTGTGAACATCGCCGTGCCCGGCGATGCGTCCTCGCTGCTTCGCGTGCCTCTGAGCTTCTATCGCGCCGACGCCCAGGCCGGCACCGTCGAGCTGTGGTACGCCGTCGTGGGCGACGACACCCGTCGTCTGTCGCAGATGGCCCCCGGCTCCAAGTCCAACCTGTTGGGCCCTGGCGGCCGCGGCTGGCTTGTTCCCGAGGGCACCAGGAAGGCGCTGCTCGTGGCGGGCGGCATCGGCGTTCCGCCCGTGCTGTGCCTCGCCGGCATGCTTGCCGAGCAGGGCGTGGATGTCGACGTTTGCCTGGGCTTTGGCACCGCTTCCAAGGCCGTGGGTGTCGATGAGTTCCGCGCGCTGGGCGCCACGGTTAACGTGTGCACCGATGATGGCACGCTCGGCATGCACGGTTTTTGCACCGATCCTGCCGCCGAGCTGCTCGGCGAGGGCGGCTACGACTACGTCGCCAGCTGCGGCCCCGCCGTCATGATGAAGAAGGTCGCCGCCGCTGCCGCCGAGGCCGGTGCGTACTGCGAGGTGTCGCTCGAGCGCATGATGAGCTGCGGCTTTGGCGCCTGCAACACCTGCAATGTCGAGACGGTCGACGGTATGAAGGGTGCTTGCATGTGCGGCCCCGTGTTCGATGCTTCCAAGGTGGTGGTCTTCTAGTGGGTACCGTGAACATGGCCGTCGATTTCGGCGGCGTCAAGATGCAGAACCCCATCAACACCGCAGCCGGTACCTTTGGCTACGGTTGGCAGTTCCAGAACTTCTTTGATGTTTCCCAGCTGGGCGCCATCACCACCAAGGGTTGCGCTGCCGAGCCCTGGCCCGGCAACCCCGCGCCCCGCATGGCCGAGATCCCCGGCGGTATGATCAACTCCGTGGGCCTTCAGAACCCCGGCGTGGCCGCCTTTGCCCGCGAGTCCGGTCCGTGGCTCGAGCAGCTTTCCAAGGACGGCTGCCAGGTCATCTGTCAGGTTGCCGGCCACTCCGTTGACGAGTTTGTCCGCGCACTCGAGATGTATGTCGAGCTGTGCCCCTGGGCTGCCGGCTACGAGATCAACGTGAGCTGCCCCAATATCGCCGCCGGCGGTGCCGCCATGGGCTCCACGCCCGAGGGCGCCTCTTCCGTTATGGCTGCCTGCCGCAAGGTGACCGATAAGCCTCTGTTCGTGAAGATGGCGCCGGTCAACGTCGCCGAGATCGCCAAGGCCCTCGAGGCTGCCGGCGCCGACGGCCTTTCGGTCATCAACTCCATCCAGGGCATGGCCATCGACGTCCATACCCGCAAGTCCCGCGTGGCCAAGCCCAAGGGCGGCCTTTCGGGCCCGCTGTGTCATCACATCGCCGTGCGCATGGTCTGGGAGGTTGCCCAGGCCGTCGATATCCCCATCAACGGTGTCGGCGGTGTCATGACCGGTGAGGATGCGGCCGAGTTTATCCTGGCCGGCGCCACCTGCGTGTCGGTCGGTATGGCCAACTTCGTCGATCCGTGCGCTTCGCTCAAGATCGCGCATGAGCTCGAGGCCTGGGCCGAGTCCCAGGGCGTGAAGGACATCAACGAACTGGTAGGTGCTTTCGAATGCTAGAGACCGATGCCCGCGACCGCGTGATCGTCGCTCTCGACTGCGACCGTGAGCGTGCGCTCGAGCTCGCCCACGAGCTTTCGGGCCATGCCGCCTGGCTCAAGGTTGGCATGACGCTCTATTACGCCGAGGGTCCTGAGATCGTCAAGACGTTCAAGGACCTGGGCTTTAAGGTCTTCCTTGACCTTAAGTTCCATGACATTCCGCATCAGGTTCGCGGTGCCGCCCGCTCGGCCTCGCTTGCCGGTGCCGATCTGCTTTCGGTCCACGGCTTGGGTTCGGGCGCCATGCTCGCTGCCTGCCGCGAGGGCGCCGAGGAGGCGCGCGAGGACCGCGCCAAGCTCGTCGCCATCACCGTGCTCACGAGCATGAACCAGGATGCCTTGAGCGAGATCGGCGTCGAGTCGCCCGTGGCCGAGGAGGCCGCCCGCCTGGCAAAGCTCGCTCAGGCCAACGGCATCGACGGTATCGTGTGCTCGCCGATGGAGGCTCACGACATGCGTGAGCTGCTGGGTCCCGATGCCCTGATCGTGACTCCGGGCGTGCGTCCGGTGGGTGCCGCCCTTGGTGACCAGTCCCGCGTGGCGACGCCTTCCCAGGCTATCGAGCGGGGCGCAAGCCACATTGTGGTGGGCCGTCCCATCACCGGCGCCGACGATCCGGTTGCCGCCTTTGACGCTATTGTCGCTGAGCTGGTCGAAAACGTCGCCTAAAAGATTCCCCTAAGTCACCACTTTTGGGTCTCATTAGCACAAAATAGCCCCTGTGCCTGCGTAAACTTTCCCATCCTTTGTGTGGAATCGCAGGTCAGGGGCTTAACTTTGGGCGCAGTATATTGCACTTTTTGCGGGTATCGTCTAACCTATGGAGCCGCGATTGGGCATTTTGTACGTTCTACGTGCTAAAATGCCAATTATTGAATCAGATATAACCCAACTTTTTGGAGGTACGAATGGCACTCCCTCAGCTTACCGATGAGCAGCGCAAGCAGGCTCTTGAGAAGGCTGCTGCCGCACGTCACGCCCGCGCTGAGCTTCGCGAGCAGATCAAGAAGGGCGAGAAGTCCCTCGAGTCCGTGCTCAACTCCGATGACCCCATCGCTTCCCGCATGAAGGTTTCCACCCTCATCGAGTCTCTCCCTGGTTATGGCAAGGCCAAGGCCGCCAAGATCATGGAGGAGCTCGGTATCTCCGCTACCCGTCGCGTCCAGGGCCTCGGCGTCCGTCAGCGCGAGCAGCTCCTCGAGCAGCTGACCAAATAAGTGAGCGCTCAGGATTCCAAGCTCTTTGTGATTTCTGGACCGTCAGGCGCAGGCAAGGGTACGCTCGTCACTCGTGTGCGCGAGCGCCGCTCGAACCTGGGCCTGACGGTTTCGGCTACCACGCGAGCACCACGCAAAGGTGAGGTCGACGGCGTCAACTACTTTTTTCTGACGCGTGAGGAGTTCGACCGCCGCGTGGCAAACGGTGAGTTTGTTGAGTGGGCCGAGGTCCACGGTAACTGCTACGGCACGTTGGTGAGCGAGGTCACATCCAAGCTCGCCTCGGGCGCGTCTCTGATTCTGGAGATCGATGTCCAGGGTGCCCTGCAGGTGAAGGAGCGTTTCCCCGAGGCCGTGCTGATCTTTATCAAGCCGCCTTCGCTCGAGGTGCTTCGCGAGCGTCTAGTCGGTCGCGGTACCGAGACGCCCGAGACGATTGAGCTGCGTATGGCAAACGCCGCCGATGAGCTTGCCCTTGCCGACCGCTACGACGACGTCGTGGTTAATGACGATCTCGACCGCGCGACCGATGAGCTCGTTCGCGTTCTCGATATGCATGAAAGGATCTGAGGTCCGTGTCCGTTGTAAAGCCTTGCATTGACGATCTTCTGGAGAAGACCGATCACAACCGCTTCCTGCTTGCTTCGCTTGCCTCCAAGCGCGCCTGCGACATTAACAGCATGCTGCGTGGCCAGCACAACCGCGTGCTTGCCGTCCAGGATGTCGATGACATCACCATCGGGCTTTCCGGTGCCGATACCATCTCGATGGCTATGGACGAGATTGTCGACGGCGACATCTCTTACGACGAGGCCCGTTACGAGAAGGCGCTCGGCCACAAGGTTGCTGAAGCCTAAATGGCGGCTCGCGTCTGCCTGGTCCACTATCACGAGGTTGGACTGAAGGGTAAGAACCGCGCACATTTTGAGCATATCCTCATGGATAACATCAAGGCGGCCTTGGCCGCCTTTTCCGTGAATGCCGTGTCTCGAATTTCCGGTTATATCCTCGTGACCTTTAACGAGCATCAGGCCGACGATGCGGCGCGTGTCATTCGCACCGTTCCCGGCGTTGCTCGCGTGTCTTTGGCGTATCACACCAATCGCGACCCTCAGGAGTACTGTGCCGCCGCCGTCAAGGCGCTGCGCGAGTTTGGTTCCTTCGATTCGTTTAAGGTGCATGCCAAGCGCTCCAATACCGACTATGAGCTCACCTCGATTGACATCAATCGTCAGGTGGGCGAGGTGCTGTGTGAGGCCTTCCCCGATAAAAAGGTTCAAATGCACGACCCCGATGCCATGGTGCACGTACTGGTGGTTCAGGGTAGCGTTTATGTGTACGCGCGCTCCGAGCGCGGCGTGGGCGGTCTGCCGGTGGGTTCTGCCGGCAAGGTCGTGACGCTGCTGTCGTCGGGTATCGATTCTCCGGTGGCGACTTGGATGCTCGCGCGTCGCGGTGCGGTGTGCGTGCCGGTACATTTCTCCGGTCGTCCGCAGACGCCCGATACGAGCGAGTATTTGGTGCAGGACATCATCCGTGCGCTTGAGCCGGGTGTCCAGATCGGCCGCCTGTACGTGGTGCCGTTTGGCGACTGCCAGCGTGAGATTTCGGTCACCTGTCCCAGCAACCTGCGCGTGATCATGTATCGCCGCATTATGTATTCGGTTGCCGAGCGCATTGCACACATCGAGGGCGCCAAGGCCATCGTTACGGGTGAATCGCTTGGGCAGGTTGCCTCCCAAACGCTTGAGAACATCATGGCCGTCAACGAGGCCGTGAAGATCCCCGTGTTCCGTCCTCTCATCGGTTCGGACAAGCAGGAGATCATCGCGCGCGCCGAGGAGATCGGTACGTTCGATATCTCGACTGAGGCCGCTCCCGACTGCTGCACGCTGTTTATGCCGCGCCGTCCCGAGACGCACGCTAAACTCGATGCCGTGCATGAGGCCTGGGAGCTGTTCGATCACGAGGAGATGATCGAGCGCCTGCTCAAGCAGACCGAGTACATCGACTTCGAGAGCAACACGTATAAGGCCCCTAAGACCTTAAAACGTAAACATTCGGAGCTTGCTCCGCGTGAGATTTACCAAGATCACGAGTAAATTTGTGCATAGACCGACGATGCGCTTGCATCGTCGGTCTTTTGCTATCTGGGCATTTTGCGACTAAGTGCTCATTTGCTGACGTGTGCCTGAATAAATGGACATTATTTCGCAAGGTTTTGGTCGGCTTTTGGTTTGACCGCGAAAACCGGTTTTGGAGAATGGCTGTTGCAGGGCTCTTTTCCTGACACGATGTTGTTGGGAGGTTTTGCTATGGCGCAGCGCGAACAACACGAACGGGTCAAACGGATGGACCGCTTGGCGGACAAGCTGCTCGGTCATAAGGCAGTGGTGATGGCGATACTGGTCGTCATTGCGATGGCGAGTGGACTGGCGATGGCGAACCTTGGCGGCGGTGCCGGCAGTGTGTCGTTTGAGCACACTGATGGTTCGGGTTCGTTAGTGGAGCCGGGATCCGGCGATGCCTCGAGCGGAAAGACATCCGAAGGCTCTTCGCCTAAGGCGTCTGCCGCGGCAGAGGTTTATGTCGATGTTGATGGCGCCGTTGTGTCGCCCGGTGTATATCGTCTCAAGGACGGCGCGCGGGTGGCTCAGGCGATTGATGCCGCCGGCGGGCTGGCGCCCGAGGCAGACGTTACGGGGCTCAATCGGGCATCTAAGGTCGTCGATGGACAGAAGATTCACGTTCCAACGGTAGGGGAGCAGCAGGCGTCCATTGCGGAAGTTGGTGTTGATGGTGGGGCTTCCGCATCATCGGGCGTGAGTGGCGCAACAGGCCTAGTAAATATCAATACGGCAAGCGCGGCAGAGCTGCAGACGCTCTCTGGCATCGGTCCCTCCATGGCCCAGTCGATTATCGATGAGCGGACAAAGAACGGTGCTTTTGCCTCGGTTGACGATCTGATGCGTGTGTCGGGAATCGGCGAGAAGAAGCTTGCCAAAATCAAAGATTCCATCTGCGTATGAGTGCGACCGAGCGCGAGCATGTGATGCCTCCGCGGCCTCTGATGCCGTGGACGATGGCCCTGTGTGCCGGCATGTGCATGAGCTGCGCCTTGGTGCTCAACGTGGCCGCCGATGCGCTGCTGTGGGAGCGGGCTTCGGCGGTCGGGCCGCTATGGGCCATTCCCGTTACGGCGGCGGTATTCGTTGTGCTGGCTCAATCTTGTGCGCGGCTTGCCCCTTGGAAGCGGTGGCTGTATGCCGCGTCCGTCGGTCTCGTGGCGGGAGCGGTCGTCTCGGCGTGGTGGGCTGTGGGCGTGCTAAGCGCCTCGAAGGCGCTCGACGGTCGAGCGGCAAGCAGCCTTGAGTTTGTCGTGCAGGGTGACCCATCCATAAACGACGACGTGTATTCCTATACCTGCGAGGCACGCGCGGACGGTAAGAACTTGGCAATGGTTCGCCTATCGTGCGACCTCGAGCTCAAGGTCGGGGCGCACGTGCGTGTTATCGGTCGCGTTTCACGTTTTGAGAACGATGCGTATGGACGATCGCGCGTGCTCCGAGGCGAGGTGCGCAAGGTTAAAGTCGTTCGGATTTTGTCGGTCGATGAGGACTCTCCGGGGCCGCTTCTTCGGATGCGAAATGGGCTGCTTGCGTCCATCGCGCCTGCGACCGACCCGGCGCGTGCACTTATAGCCGGTGTCGTCTGCGGTCGTTCGGCCGAGCTGCGCGCCCAGCCGGCGGGCGACTGGTTTTCGGTGACGGGAACGGCGCATCTTATCGCCGTCTCGGGCAGCCACTTGGCAATCGTGGGGTTTGTAATCGAGGGTGTATTGCAAAAGACTCGGTGCTCACGCGGTCTTCAACGGGCGATATTGGCGATAACGCTTGTGGGCTACGCTGCCTTTACGGGCGCGTCTCCCTCGGCCGTGCGCGCGTGCTGCATGGTGTTCGCGACGCTTGTCGTAAACGGCGCGGGGCGGCGCCAGCATGGCGCATCGGCGCTCTTCGTAACCATGTCCATCTTTGTGCTGCTGCGGCCGACGGTTCTGTTCGAGATGGGCTTTCAGCTTTCATGTGCCAGCGTCTTAGCCATTCTGTGCTTTTGCCCCTATGCGACCTACGCTTTGGGTGAGCTGGGTGTGCCATCAGACGTTGCCAGCATGCTTTCCGTCACGCTGTGCTCGCAACTGGCGACACTTCCCATTACCATTCCTGCCTTCGGTACGTTCTCGCTCATTGCTCCGCTGGCAAATGCGGTCATCGGTCCGGTGGTGAGCGTACTGCTTGCCGTGTCGATCGTGCTGGTTCCCTTTTCGCTCGTGGCACCGTTGCGGACTTGGGCGCTCGTTGTGCCCATGATTGCCTCCCGTTGCGTGCTGTTCTTCGAGCAGCTGTTTGCCGCCGTGCCGGGTGCATCCGTGAGCGTGCCGCCCGATAGCATGTGGATTTATCTAGTGCCGTGTTTGCTGGCGGTGCTGCTGGTCTGGTGGCCGCGTCCCCGTGCACGTCCTGTGGCGGTGGGGCTTGCATGTCTGGTGTTCCTGGCTGCGATTCCGTACGTCTACTGGGATCGATTCGCTCCGCCTTCTGTGACGGTGCTCGATGTGGGCCAGGCCGATGCGATTCTTATCCGCCAGGGCGGTGCAGTGGCACTCGTCGACTGCGGGCTCGACGAGCGCGTGGTGGCGGCGTTGGTTCGCAATAACGTGCACCATATCGATGCCGTCTTTGTGACGCATTGGGATGAGGATCACTGGGGTGGTCTGCCTGCCGTGCTCGAACAGTTTTCGGTCGGTACGATTGCCGTGGCGGCGGATGCGCTGGAGGATGCTCCTGCCGAGGTATTGAACCGACCTGGCGTGGAGTATCGGCAGGTGCGCCGTGGGGATACGGTCGATATCGGCTCATTTTGCGCCCGCGTGATGTGGCCATTCGAGTCCGTGGATGGCGAGGGAAATGAGGGCTCGCTTGTCCTGCTGCTCTCATATGTTCAGGAAGGCAAGGGCCTGCGTATGCTCCTCACCGGTGATGCCGAGATCGACCAAGAACGGGAATTCGTGCAGGAGGTGGGGGATATCGACGTACTTAAACTTGGGCATCACGGCTCTAAGGTTTCAGTCGATGATGAGTTGCTGGACGTCCTGAAGCCCGAGCTTTCCCTCGCGAGTGCGGGCGAGGGGAATCGATACGGCCATCCGTCCGATGCCTGCATCGATGCCGTTAAGGAAGCGGGCGGCGTGTTCGCGTGCACTATCGAACACGGCGACATTACCGTCACGCCGACTGCGAATGGCTTTGCGATGCGATGCCAGCGACCGTGACGACGTCGTTGGCGTGTGGTGGGCCCCTGGGCTAGAATGGCACGGAGCGAATACGAAGGCCTGCGGGAGGGGAGCGCAATGTCCGAAACCGGTCTGCTGCCGGCATATCTGATCGTCGGTACCGACGGAGTCAAGCGCGATCACGCCGTCTCGCGTATGAAAGCGCGTCTGGAAAAGTCGGGCATGGTCGAGTTCAACCTCGACGAGCGCGATATGACCAAAGACCCCGATATCGAGTCGATTATCGGATCGCTCAACACCTTTCCCATGGGCAGCGAGTTTCGCCTGGTAATCCTTGATGGCTGCTCAAAGCTCGCCAAGTCGGTCTCGGAGCCGCTCGTCGAGTATCTGGCGAGTCCCAGTCCCACAACGGTCTGCCTCATCATCGCCGACTCGCTTGCCAAGAACACGCGCCTGTATAAGGCGATCGCCAAGATCGACAAGAAGGCTGTGATCGATTGCTCCGGCACCAAGCGCTGGGAGCTACCGCGCCGCGTGCAGCAGATGGCGACGCAGCACGGCAAGTCGATCACGACGGCGGCCGCCGAGGAACTCGTCTCGCGTTCGGGTGAAAACACTCGCATGCTCGATAACGACTTGGCTAAGCTTGCCCAGATGGTCGAGGTGCCCCAGATTGAGCTTGCCGACGTTGAGCGCTGGATTGTACGTACGGCCGAGGTTCAACCCTGGGACTTTCTCAATGCGGTCTCGGCCCGTGACATGCGACGCTCGCTCGAGCTCTTCAATCTACTGCCCGCCAAGAGCTACGTGTGGACTTACACATTGCTGTGCGGCCGCATCCGCGAGCTTATCGTTGCCAAGGCGCTCGATGCGCGCGGACAGGGTCGTGAGCTGGCCGCAACACTTAAGCTCCAGTCCTGGCAGGTCAAGAATCACCTGACCTGGGCACGTCGCTTTTCGATGGCAGAGCTCGTTGCCGCGCTCGAGGGCGCGGTCGATGTGGAGCTCGCACTGAAGGGTTCGGCCGATTCTCAGACCGCGCTTTTGCTCTGGATTACGAACATCTTGAGAAAATCGTGATGATACCTGCCTATTTGACAAATTCGTTCTATCCCTTTGAGGGAGAGCGTGCTATAGTAGGCGCTTGCATGACCTCACCGTGTCTCAGAGGTGTCATACATTTTTTGCAAGGAACTCGAAAGGAACTCCAGAAGTGGCAAACATCAAGTCTCAGAAGAAGCGTATCCGCACCAATGAGGCAGCTCGCATGCGTAACAAGGCTGTCAAGTCCGAGCTCAAGACGCTGACCAAGCACGTCCAGTCCGCCGTCGCCGAGGGCGACGCCGAGAAGGCCCAGGCTGCCCTCAAGACCGTCACCAAGCGTCTCGACATGGCTGCCGCCAAGCATGTTATCCACAAGAACCAGGCTTCCAACCGCAAGTCCGGTCTTGCCAAGCTCGTGAACAGCATCAACGCCTAAGTTGTAAATTTCACACCACACAGATTACGCGCATAAATGGAGCCTGTTTTATGGAACAGGCTCCATTTTTTGTATCGCTCGGGTAAGATAGTCCGCATGAATACTTCAATTGACATTTCCCACATCCGCAACTTCTCAATTGTTGCGCACATCGACCATGGCAAGTCCACGATCAGTGACCGTATCCTCGAGCTCACCCATACCGTCGACGAGCGCGACATGGAGTCGCAGCTGCTCGACACCATGGATATCGAGCGCGAGCGCGGCATCACGATCAAGTCCAACGCCGTCCGCGTGTCCTATGACGCCGACGACGGCGAGACGTATCAGTTCAACCTCATCGATACGCCGGGCCACGTGGACTTTACCTATGAGGTCTCGCGTTCGCTGGCCGCCTGCGAGGGCGCGGTGCTCGTCGTCGATGCCACCCAGGGTGTCGAGGCGCAGACCGTCTCCAATGCGACGCTCGCCATGAACGCCAATCTGGACATTGTGCCGGCCATCAACAAGATCGACCTGCCCTCGGCCCATCCCGATGAGGTCAAGACCGAGATCGAGGATGACTTGGCGATCCCTGCCGATGATGCCGTGTGTGTCTCGGGCAAGACCGGAGAGGGCATCCACGATCTGCTGGAGTCCATTGTCTTTTTGATCTCTCCGCCCAAGGGCGATGCGAACGCGCCGCTCAAGGCACTCATCCTGGATTCGTACTTCGACGAGTATCGTGGTGTCGTCGCCACGGTGCGCATCTTTGACGGTTCCATCAAAAAGGGCGATACCCTGCGCATGATGCAGGCAAAGGGTGACTTTTTGGTCGATGGCGTGGGCGTCAAGCGTCCCGCCGAGACTCCGGTCGATGCGCTGACGGTCGGCGAGGTGGGCTACGTGGTCACGGGCCTGAAGGACCCCGAGGCCGTGCGCGTGGGCGATACCCTCACGTGGGCGTCGAATCCCTGCCCCGAGCCGCTTCCCGGCTACCGCGAGGCCAAGCCCATGGTCTATACGGGCCTGTTCCCGATCGATAACAAGGACTACGAGAACCTGCGTGACGCGCTCGATAAGCTGCACGTCAACGACCCGTCGTTGGTATGGGAGCCCGAGACCTCGGTGGCGCTCGGCTTTGGCTTCCGCGTGGGCTTCCTGGGCCTGCTGCACATGGAAGTCGTTAAGGAACGCCTGGAGCGCGAGTTCAACTTGGACCTCATTGCCACGAGTCCCTCGGTCGACTATCACGTCTACAAGACCGACGGCGAGATGATCGATGTCCGCAGCCCGCAGGACCTTCCCGAGGCCACGCGCATCGAGCGTATCGAGGAACCCTACCTCAAGGCAAAGATCATCTGCCCGCCTGAGTACACGGGCGCCGTCATGCAGCTCGCCATCGAGCACCGCGGCGTTACGACCGACATGATCCACCTGACGAGCAAATCGGTCGAGATGCGCTTTGATATGCCGCTTGCCGAGCTCATCTTGGACTTCTTTGATCAGCTCAAGAGCCGCACTAAGGGCTATGCCTCGCTCGACTACGAGTTCAACGAGTATCGTCCTTCCGAGCTTGTGAAGCTCGATATCTTGCTTTCGGGCGATGAGGTGGACGCGCTGTCGTTTATCGTGCACAAGGACAAGGCCTATGGCCTGGCCCGCGGTCTGTGCGACAAGCTCAAGGAGATCATCCCGCGTCAGCTGTTTGAGGTGCCCATCCAGGGTGCTATCGGCAACAAGATCATTGCCCGCTCCACCGTCAAGGCGCGTCGCAAGGACGTGCTTGCCAAGTGCTACGGCGGCGATATTTCGCGTAAGCGCAAACTGCTCGAGAAGCAGAAAGAGGGCAAGAAGCGCATGAAAGCCATCGGCTCGGTCGAGGTCCCGCAGGAGGCCTTTATGGCGATTCTCAAGGTGGACGAGTAGGCCTATGGCGCTTTCCGAATACAGCGAGCGGTTGCTGGGCGCCTATGCCGAGCAACCGTTCCTTATGGCTCCCATGGCGGGCGTGACCGACCCTGCCTACCGCATCATGTGCCGCCGCCGCGGTGCCAACCTTGCCTACAGCGAGATGGTGAGCGTGGCAGGCCTTGCCTATGCCAGCAACAAAACGTGGCGCCTGGTGCTGCCGGCCGACGAGGAGCAGCAGATTTGTGTGCAGCTCTTTGGCTCCAAGCCCGATCAGTTTGCGAGTGCCGTCGCCGCCGTCGAGGAGCGCGTTGGCGATCGCCTGTCGCTCATCGATATCAATATGGCATGCCCCGCCCGCAAGGTCGTTACCAAGGGCGAGGGCTCGGCGCTCATGCGCACGCCCGATTTGGCCGAGAAGATCGTCGAGGCGGCGGTGGGCGCGGCGCATGTACCCGTGACCGTCAAGATTCGCAAAGGCTTTTATGCCGAGGACCGTAATGCCGCGACGTTTGCCCAGATGCTCGAAGGCGCCGGTGCCGCCGCGGTGGCGGTGCATGGCCGCTGCGCCACGCAGCTCTATACGGGCCAGGCCGATTGGTCGGTCGTCGATGAGGTTGCCGACGCCGTTGAGATTCCCGTGATCGGTTCGGGCGACGTGTTTACCGCCGAGGATGCCGCGGAGCATCTGCGCAACTCGGGCGCCAGCGCGGTGTTTATCGCGCGCGGTATCTACGGGAACCCGTGGGTGTTTGGCGATGCTCGCGCCCTTGCGCTCGATGGCATACCGGTGCCGGTTCGCAGCTCCGTCGAGCGCCTGGACGCCCTGCGTGAGCACCTAACGCTGACACATGAGCTCCTGCCGCTTATGTCGCGTGCCCGTACGTACGCAAGCTGGTACTTAAAAGGCATGCCCCATGCCGCCGCTTGGCGTGCCCATGTGGTGCGCTGCTCCACGTATGAGGAGTTTATGGTGCTGGTCGATGAGATCGAGCATGATGCGGTGGCCTGCGAGGCCGCCCTTGCCGCTGGCAAGTCGGTGCCTGCTCATCCGCTGGAGGCTTAAGGGTGGCCGTTACCGCGCTGTACGTGCACGTGCCGTTCTGTGCCCAAAAGTGCCGCTACTGCGACTTCGACTCGCGCAGTTTTGCTCCGTGCGACCTGAGCGCTGCGCTCGATGCCTATTTTGAGCAGTTGTTCGCGCGCCTCGATGCTTTTGGCAAGGCTGGTGCCCTTGACCAGACCCGCACCGTCTATGTTGGCGGCGGTACGCCGTCGCTGGCGGGGGAGCGCCTGGTGGAGCTGGCGCGGCGTATTCGTGCGTGGTGCGCCCCCGTTGAGTTTACCTGCGAGGCCAATCCCGAGTCGCTGACCGCCGAGCTTGCTACTGCACTTGTCAAGGTTGGTGTCACACGCGTCTCTCTGGGCGTGCAAACGCTCGATAACATCGAACTTACTGCCATCGGCCGTATTCACGATGCCGATCGGGCGCTCGCCGCCATCGCGACGGTCAAGAACGCTGGGCTTGATGTGTCGTGCGACCTTATGTGCGGACTTCCCGGGCAAACCGCAACGAGTTGGAATCGCACGCTCGTTGGCGTGCTGGCGGCGGCTCCGCATCATGTGTCGGTCTACCCGCTCACGCTCGAGGAGGGGACGCCCCTTTATCGCATGGCGTGCCGTGACGAGTCGCTCGAGCCTGATGAGGATTTTCAGGCCGCATGCATGGACGTGGCACGCGAGCTCCTGGGTGCCGCCGGCTATCACCCGTATGAGGTGGCGAGTTACGCGCTCGACGGCCATGAGTGCGCCCATAACATTGCCTACTGGACCGGACGGGGCTACCTGGGCCTGGGTCGTTCTGCCGCGGGCATGCTCGACGCCGAGGATTTCGACCGTCTTGCAGGTTTGTTCCCCGGTGTATCTTCTCGAGGCGATGCGTACCGCGTGCGTCTGGTGCAACGTGACGATGACGCGACGGCGTTCGAGGCCGAATATCTCTCGCAGCGCGAGGCTGCGGCCGAAGACCTGATGCTTGCTTGTCGCATGACGCGCGGTGTCGCGTCCGACCTGTTGGTTCGCGCGGCTCGTGTCATCCCGGCCGATGGGCTGACAGCCGCTTGCGATCGCGCGCTCGAATTAGGTCTTGCCACTTGGGTGCCCGAGACGCTCGGGGTCCATGAGGGACCCTTCACTTCGGCAGATGTCGTCGCGGGCCATGTTCGAGCTCGTTTAGCACCGACACACCTGGGCTGGCTCGATGGAAATGTTCTGTTCGAGCTGTTTTGGGATCTAGCTTAGGCCGCTCGGGTAGAATTACCGGAATATATACGCTGCTGTGAGCAGGAGGTTGCCGCGCATGGCGACGATGAACGAAAAAGATTATTACGAGATTCTGGGTGTCTCCAAGGACGCTACCTCGCGTGATATACAGAAGGCCTTCCAGCAAAAGGCCCGCAAGCTCCATCCGGACGTCAACAAAGAGCCGGATGCCGAGGAAAAGTTTAAAGAGGTTTCCGAGGCCTACGCCGTGCTTTCGGATGAGCAAAAACGTGCGCGCTACGACGCCATGCGTTCTAGCAATCCCTTTGCCGGTGCTCCTACAGCTTCGCCCTATGGTGGCGGCTACGCCGGCAACACGGGCTATGGCAATCCCTTTGAGGGCGGCTTTCCCTTTGGTGGCGCCTGGGGCCAGCAGCGTCGCGGCCAGGCTGCCTACAATCCCGAGAACGGCGCCAACGTGGTCGTCGATATCAAACTGGACGCCAAGGAGGCCAAGGGCGGTGCCCGCAAGACCGTCCGCTATACGCGCTTCGATACCTGTGGTCACTGCGGCGGCTCGGGTTCTGTCTCCTCCGAGCATGCCCATACCTGCCCAAGCTGTGGCGGCCGCGGCCACATCGACGTCGACCTGTCCTTCCTGTTTGGTGCGGGCACGTTCCAGTCGGTCTGCCCCGAGTGCGGCGGTTCCGGTAAGGTCGTGGCAGACCCCTGCCCTGATTGCGGTGGCAGCGGTCGTACTCGCGTAACCTCCGAGCAGACGATTGAGTTTCCTGCCGGCACGCACGATGGCGACGAGGTCCGCATTAGCGGCATGGGTCATGCTGGCACCAACGGTGCCGCGGGCGGCGACCTGGTGGGCCGCGCCCATGTTGAGGCCGAGCGCTTGGAAGGCAAAGCTCGTACCGGTTTTTACCTGATGGGCATCGTGGCGCCGTTTTTGGTACTCTCGGCCATCTCGGGCGTGTTCTCTGCCTTTGCCGTGATGTGCTTTATTCCGTTTACCATGGGCCTGTTCATGGTGCTTTCGGACGGCGTGCTTCATCGCAGCTTGCTGTGGTGGAAGCGCGGTGCGATGCAGTTTGCCAACGGTTTTGCCAACGGCTTCATGTTCGCGCTCGTGTCGGTTTGGTTCGCGAGCTGCTCGCAACGGGCCATGCTTTCGCCGTACCAAATGCAATAACATCAAACCCTCTGTTTGCGGCCGGCCTTGCTTGGGTATAGGACGCACTGTGACAATAATGAAAGTCGGAAGGATTCGGTCGTGTCGGAAAATAGGGATTACTACGAGGTACTTGGCGTCGACAGGGATGCCGACGCGCGGACGATTAAGCGCGCGTTTCTAAAGAAGGCCCGTACCGTACACCCGGACGTTTCGGACGACCCCGAGGCCGAGGCCAAGTTTAAAGAGCTTAACGAGGCATATTCCGTTCTTTCCGATGAGCAGAAGCGTGCTAACTACGACCGTTACGGCACTGCCGACGGCCCTGGTGGTTCAGGCTACGTCGATATCAACGATATCTTTGGTGGCATGGGCATGGACGACTTGTTCTCGTCGTTCTTTGGCGGCGGTGCCGGCGGTGGCGCCCGCAGCCGTCGCGAGCGCCGCCGGGGTCGCGATATGGCCATCTCCCTTTCGGTGACGCTCGAGGAGGCGGCACTCGGCTGCAAAAAGACGATCAGCTATGACCGCCTTGCTCCTTGCGAGGACTGCAATGGCACCGGTAGGGCAGAGGGCGCACAGGAAAAGCAGTGCGGCCGCTGCCACGGTACGGGCTACGTCACGACGGTTCAGCGTTCGTTCCTGGGCCAGGTTCAGTCTTCCTCGCCTTGCCCTGACTGCCATGGCGAGGGCACGGTTATCGACCATCCCTGCGAGACCTGCGACGGTCAGGGCCGCACGCCTTCGCATGAAAAGATTGACATCGATATTCCCGCCGGCGTTTCGACCGGTCGCCAGCTGCGTGTGAGCGGCTTTGGCGAGGCCGGCCTTCGCGGCGAGCCTTCGGGCGACCTGATTGTCAACGTGCGCGTTGCCGACCATGAGCGCTTTAAGCGCAACGGTGACGACCTGTACCTGCTGAGTGATATCTCGATTGCGCAGGCTGCGCTTGGCTGCGAGATCGAGGTCGAGGGCATTATGCCCGACGAGGTCGTTAAGGTGACGGTTCCCGCCGGCGCCCAGTACGGTGATACCGTGAGCGTCAATAATTACGGCATGCCGCGCATTGGCGGTGGCGGTTCGCGTGGCCGCCTGATCGTGCAACTGCGCGTGGTCGTTCCCACCAATCTTTCCAATAAGCAGCGCGAGCTGCTCCGTGCTTTTGCCGATGAGATGGGCGATGACGTTGCTTCTGGTAAGAAGTCGGTGACCGACCGTATCAAGAGTGCTCTCGATGACATCCTCGATTAAGGAGCCCGCGTGCTCGCACCCCATATTTCCGTCGTCAACCTCGGTTGCCGTGTCAACCGGGTTGAATCCGACCGTATCACTGCCGATCTTATGCGCCTGGGCTTTGCGATGGTGGAGCCCCAGGATGCAGAGCTGATCGTCATTAACACCTGTGCCGTTACGGGCGAGGCCGAGGCCAAGACCCGTAAGGCCGTTCGCCATGCTCTGGCCCATCCAAACGAACCCTATGTGATCGTGACCGGATGCGTTGTCAATTTGCATCCCGAGGAGCTGCTGGAGCTTTCGGACCGCGTGATTGCCGAGCCGTCCAAGATCGATGTTGCCGACCGCGTTTGCGAAGTGCTAGGCGTTGAATCCGACAGCGTCGCCGCTTGCAGCGATAGCGATGTGGTCGATGCGCTTGGGCGCTCCCGCTTGGGCGTAAAGATCCAAGACGGCTGCAATCACCGCTGCACCTACTGCATCGTGTGGAAGGCGCGCGGCCCCGAGCGCTCCGTGCCTGTCGAGTCTGTGCTCGAGCAGGTGCTCGAGGCCCAGGAGGCCGGCGTGCCCGAGGTCGTGCTGACGGGCGTGAACCTCGGTGCCTACGACGGCAAGAGCGCGACCGACGAACACGTGGAGATCGACGAGCTGCTCGAGACCATCATGGAGCGCACCTCGATTCCCCATGTGCGCATTTCTTCGGTGGAACCCATGGATATCTCCGAGCGCCTGCTGAAGGTCATGGCTCGCTATCCGCAGCGTATCGCCCCGTTTTTGCACCTGCCCGTGCAGTCCGGTTGCACGGCGACCCTGCATCGTATGGGCCGTCCCTATAGCGCTGAGTCCTTCGAGGGCACGGTGCGTATGATTCGCGAGATTTTGCCGCAGGCTTCGCTTTCGTGCGATGTCATCGTCGGTTTTCCCGGCGAGACGGACGAGGAGTTTGAGGAGTCGCTGGCGCTCTGCCGTCGCGTGGGCTTCTCGCGTATGCACGTGTTCCGCTACAGCAAGCGCCCCGGCACCTTGGCGGCCGATATGCCCGACCAGGTGGCGCCCGAGGTCATGGCTGAGCGCAGCCGTCGCATGCGCGCGGCGGCCCAGGAGCTCGCCGTTGCCGACGCCCGTCGCCGCGTGGGCTCCGTCGAGCGTGCCGTGCTCGAGTATGGCGACAACCTGACGCTCGGCTCCTTCCATCATGCCCGCCTTGACGATACCCGTGGACTCACGGCCCCGTGCCTGCTCGATGTTGCTATCATCGGAGTCGATGATTCCGGCTTGGTCCATGCACGCAGGGAGGTTCATGGAAGCCTCGAAGATTAGACTTACCGTTCCCGAGGGAATTGACCCCTCTCGTGTGCTGGGCGCTGGTGACGGCGTTCTGCGCACGCTCGAGGGCCTGGTTCGCGCCCACGTGGTTGCCCGTGGTGACAGCATCGCCGTGGGCGGTGACCCGGATGAGGTTGAGCTCGTGGCGCGCTTTTTCGAGCATGCTTTTCGCGAGGCGGCCGCCGGGCGCACACTGTCTGCCGACGATGTCTCTCGCTGCCTGGCCGTCTTGCGCGACGGTGAGCACGAGGCTACGTCGCTTCGCGATGACGTGCTGCTTTCGTATCGCGGCCGTGCCATTCGCCCCAAGACGCTGGGCCAAAAGCGCTATGTGGATGCCATCCGCACGCATACCATCACGTTTGGCCTGGGTCCTGCCGGCACCGGTAAGACCTATCTGGCCATGGCGCTCGCCGTTGCCGCGCTCAAGCGCCACGAGGTGGGCCGGCTGATCTTGACGCGTCCGGTTGTCGAGGCGGGGGAGAACTTGGGCTTTTTGCCCGGCACCCTCGAGGAAAAGATCGATCCCTACATGCGTCCGCTCTACGACGCCCTTTTTGACATGATGGATCGCGAGCGCACCGATGAGCTTATGGAGCGTGGCGTGATCGAGATCGCCCCGCTTGCCTACATGCGCGGCCGCACGCTGAGCGATGCCTTCGTGGTGCTCGACGAGGCGCAAAATACCACGCCTGAGCAGATGAAGATGTTCCTGACGCGCTTGGGCTTTAACTCCAAGTTTGTGATTACCGGCGACCTGAGCCAGCGCGACCTGGTGGGTCGTCGTGGCGGTCTTGCCGACGTTGAGCAGATTTTGGGCCGTGTCGACGATGTCGCATTTTCGCACCTCGAGCGCGCCGACGTGGTGCGCCATGCCTTGGTGGGACGTATCGTCGAGGCATACGACACTTATGATGACGTGCGCGAGCAGCGCCCGCGCGACCGAAAGGAGTCCCGTTGAGTGTATTGATCAGCAACGATGCCGAGCTCGATACGCTGCTCGATGCGCAGGAGGTGGAGCACATCTGCGAGGTCGTGCTTGCCGCCGAGGGCGTTGAGCGTGAAGTCGAGATTTCCCTTTCGTATGTCGACGAGGACGAGATGCACGAGCTCAACCACGAGTGGCGCGGTATCGATCGCACCACCGATGTACTCTCGTTTGAGTGCGATTCGGCCTTTGACGATGACATTCCCGCCGATGAGACGCTCGAGCTCGGCGATATTATCTTGGCCCCGCAGGTTATTGCCCGTCAGGCCCCCGGTTTTGGCAATAGCCCCGCTGACGAGTGCCGTCTGATGCTCGTTCACGGCATGCTGCACCTGCTGGGCTATGACCACATCGAGGACGACGAGGCCGAGGTCATGGAGGCCCGCGAGGACGCCATCCTGCGCGATTTGGCGCTCGAGCGCGGCGAGGACCCCAAGCTAGTCCACGTCGGCCCCATCACCAACCACGCCCACGACTAGGAGCCGTCTATGATTCCCGGATCGAACAAGGACCATCCGTCCTTCTTAAAGTCGTTTTCTTACGCTATGGAGGGCTTCGTCACCGCCGTCAAGACCGAGCGCAACATTAAGGTCATGCTCGTGGCGGGCGTGTGCACCGTCATTGCAGGCTGCATCGTGGGGCTCGACATTGCCGAGTGGGCCACGATTATCATCTGTTGCGGCCTGGTGATCCACGGCGAGCTTTGCAATACCGCCATGGAGGCCATCGTCGACCTGGCGACCCAGGAGCTCCATCCGCTGGCCAAGCGTGCGAAGGACATCGCCGCCGCCTCCGTATACGTTCTTTCCATCACCGCCGCGATTGTGGGCTTGCTGGTATTTGCCCACGCGCTCGGCTTTATTTAGAAAGGGATTCCCATGTCCGACAATATGCAGCCTACCGATGAGATTTTGGACGACGAGTCCCTGGACGCGGTGGATACCGAGGAGCTCGAGGATGTCGAGGAGTTCGACCCGTTTGAGGGTATGAGCGACGAGGAACTCGACGCCCTGTGCGACGAGGACGACAACCTCGCGGGCTTTGGCGACGTGGAGCCCGGTTTCCGCAGCGGCTTTGTGGCCCTGGTCGGTCGTCCCAACGCTGGCAAGTCCACGCTGCTTAATGCCTGCTATGGCAAAAAGGTCGCCATCACCTCGCCGGTGGCCCAGACGACCCGCCGCCGCATGCGCGCCGTCGTTAACCGTCCCGGCTACCAGCTGGTCTTTGTCGATACCCCGGGTATCCACAAGCCCAAGGACGGTCTGGGTTCCGAGCTCAACAAGAGTGCGTTGTTCGAGCTGAACGATGTTGACGTCGTCGCGTTTTTGATTGATGCCACCAAACCTATCGGCAGGGGAGACGCTTGGGTTGCCGAGCGCGTCAGATGCGCCCGTTCCAAGAAGGTTCTGGTGCTCACTAAGGCCGATGAGGCCGACCCCGCACAGGTCATGGAGCAGCTTAAGGCTGCCCACGAGCTCATGGAATATGACGATGAGATCGTGACGTCGTCGGTCAAGAACTTCAACGTCGATGCCTTTATCGAGACCGTTGCGCACTTTTTGCCCGAGGGTCCGCGTTGGTTCCCCGAGGACATGGGTACCGACGCTTCCGATGAGACGCTCGTTGCCGAGTTTGTGCGCGAGAAGGTCTTGCGCCGCACCCGTGATGAGATTCCGCACTCCGTTGGCGTGATCTGCGATGCGCTTGAGCAGACCAAGAAGGTGCTGCGCGTGCACGCCACCATTTACGTCGAGCGCGAGGGCCAAAAGGGCATCATCATCGGCAAGGGCGGCGAGATGATCAAGCATATCGGTATCGACGCCCGTCGCGATCTTGAGCGCATCTTTGGCACGCAGGTCTTTTTGGAGCTGGACGTGAAGGTCAAGGCCGGCTGGCGTGACGACGAGGCCCAGATTCGCCGCTTTGGCTATAACGCCGAGGACTAAGGACGCGCGGCGCGCATGGCAGGCTCCCGGACATATCGCACGAAAGTGGTCGTGCTCGATAAGACTAAGCTCAAAGAGACCGACCTGATCTTGACGATGCTTGACGAGCGGGGGCGGCAGGTTCGTGCCGTGGCAAAGGGCGCCCGCAAACCCGGCGGACGCCTGGCTGCGCGCTGCGAGCTGTTCTGTACGGTCGATATGCTGCTCGCACATGGACGGTCACTCGACGTGGTTTCCCAGGCCGAGCTTATGGAGGCGCCGCTCGGCGCTGCGCCCGATTACGAGACGACCTGCGCCGCAAGCGCGATCGCCGAGGTTGCGCGCGTGTGCTCGTTCGAGGACGCCGAGGACCCGTTTACCTTTGCCATCACGCAGCGAGCGCTTGCCCTGGTGGGCAGCGGGCTTGACACGGCGCATATGGACCTACTTGTGGCGGCATATGTCTTTAAGCTGCTATCGCACGTTGGCTATCGTCCCGATTTTTCGGCCTGTGTGCTGTGCGGAGACCCCATGCTGTCGTATTTTTCAGCCCAGGCGGGCGGTCTCATGTGCGGGTCGTGCGCGTCGAGCGTTCCAGGTGCCGAACTGGTGTCGACCGGTGAGACCGCATGGCTGCGCGCCCTCATGTCCATGACCTTCGATGCGCTCATGGCCGAGCGAATCGACCCGCATACGGCGGCATTCCTGCTCGGGCTTTCGCATGTTTGGGCTGCGACGCACACCGATCAGCGCCTCCGCGCGATGGAATTCATGTTGGGTCGGTGATGATGCGCAGGCGCGGGCTGCTTGTGGTAACATACCGACCTGTTGGTACCTCGACCTTGGTTGTTCGCTCCACCGGCGGCTTCCCAGTCCGAGGCGAATCGAGTCGCCCGTGGGCGACGCAAAACGAAAGGTGAAACAATGACTGTTTCCAAAGAGCGCAAGGCGGAGCTGACTGCCCAGTTCGGTAACACCCCGGTCGACACCGGCAACCCCAAGGTTCAGGTCGCCATCCTGTCCGAGCGCATCAAGGAGCTGACCGAGCACATGAAGTCCCACCAGAAGGACTTCCACACCCGTCGTGGCCTGCTCATGCTCGTCGGCCGTCGTCGTCGTCTTCTCTCCTACATCAAGAAGAACGACATCGTCGAGTACCGTGAGCTCATCAAGGCTCTGGGCATCCGCGACAACATCCAGTAGGATTTGTACATGCTAAGAGCGTCCTGCGCAGCGGGGCGCTCTTTTTGTGTAAGGGCGCGAACAATCACGCTCTGAAGCGTGGCGGGGGCAGGGGGCCCGCGTCACATGAGAAGCCCGCAGACAAGGGGTCTGCGGGGTTAAGGAGAACAATGACACTCGTATCCAAGACCTTTGAGCTGTACGGCAAGACCTACACCTTTGAGTCGGGCGAGCTTGCCAAGCAGGCCACCGGCGCCTGCCTGGTCAAGCAGGGCGACACCACGATGCTCGACACCGTGGTCGTCTCCAAGGAGCGCAAGAACTACGACTTCTTCCCGCTGACCGTCGACTTCAACGAGAAGATGTACGCCGCCGGCCGCATCCCGGGTGGTTACCTCAAGCGTGAGGGCCGTCCCAGCGAGAAGGCCACGCTCACCGCGCGTATGATCGACCGTCCGATTCGCCCGAGCTTCCCGGATGGTTTCCGCAACGAGGTGCACATCGTCGCCACCTCGCTCGTCGCCGACCAGGTCAATCCCTTCGACGTCATCAACATCATGGGTGCTTCCCTGGCCATGACGCTCGGCGGCGTGCCCTTCGAGGGCCCGCTTGCCTGCGTGCGCATCGGCCGTAACGTGGAGACCGGCGAGTTTATCGTCAACCCCACCTACGAGGAGCGCGAGAACTCCGATCTGGACCTGGAGCTGGGCGGCTCTGCCGACTTCATTTCGATGGTTGAGGCCGGCGCCGAGGAGATCTCCGAGGACGACATGCTCGCTGCCATGAAGTTTGGCCAGGCGGCCCTTGCTGCTTTCTGCCAGGCTCAGGACGAGTTCGTCGCCGAGTGGGAGCAGGTCAACGGCCCCATCGTCAAGAAGGAGTACCCGCTCGACCAGCCCGTCGAGGAGGTCCAGGAGCGCATCTTCGCCCACTACGACGAGATGGCAGCCGCCCTTCGCGACGCCGACAAGCTCTCCCGTATCGGTAAGGTCGAGGCTCTGAAGGAGTCCATCCGCGCCGAGTTCACCGAGGAGGAGCAGGCCGCTTGGGAGCGCGAGATCCCCGTGGCGCTCAAGAAGCTCGAGAAGAAGGCCATGCGCACCATGGTCGTCGAGACCGGCGAGCGCGTCGACGGCCGTGCCGCCGACGAGATCCGTCCCATCATGGTGAAGGACAACTACCTGCCGCTCGTTCACGGCTCCGGCCTGTTCCAGCGCGGCCAGACCCAGGTGCTTTCCGTCCTGTCGCTCGGCATGCTCAACGAGGGCCAGCGTCTGGATACCATCGAGCCCACCGAGGGCAAGCGCTACATGCACCACTACAACTTCCCGCCGTTCTGCACCGGCGAGACCGGCCGCATGGGCAGCCCCAAGCGCCGCGAGATCGGTCACGGCAACCTGGCCGAGCGCGCTCTGCTTCCGGTGCTTCCCGACGAGAACGAGTTCCCCTACGCCATCCGCGTCGTCTCCGAGGTCATGGAGTCCAACGGCTCCTCTTCGATGGCTTCGACTTGCGGCTCCACGCTCGCCCTTATGGACGGCGGCGTGCCCATTAAGCGCCCGGTCTCCGGTATCGCCATGGGCCTGATCCAGGAGGAGGGCAAGACCGTGGTTCTGTCCGACATCCAGGGTCTCGAGGACTTCCTGGGCGACATGGACTTTAAGGTCACCGGCACCACCGAGGGCATCACCGCCCTGCAGATGGACAACAAGGCCACCGGCCTCACCTTCGACATCCTGGCCCGCGCCCTGCAGCAGGCCAAGGAGGGTCGCGCCTTCATTCTGCAGAAGATGCTCGATGTGATCCCCGAGCCGCGTCACACCACGCGCAGCACCGCTCCGCGTATCGTCTCCATCCAGGTTCCGACCGACAAGATCCGCGACGTCATCGGTTCCGGCGGTAAGGTCATTCGCGGCATCCAGGACGAGACCGGCGCTTCGGTTGACATCCAGGAGGACGGCACCGTCTTTGTCGGCGGCACCGGCGAGTCCGTGGACCAAGCTGTCGAGCGCATCAAGCTCATCATCAAGGTTCCCGAGCCGGGCGAGGAGTACACCGGTCGCGTGGTCTCCATCCAGCCCTTCGGCGCCTTCGTCAACCTGCTGCCCGGCAAGGACGGCCTGCTGCATATCTCCCGCGTCGCCAAGGGCCGCGTGGAGAAGGTCGAGGATGTCCTCAACGTGGGCGACGAGGTCAAGGTCGTCGTCATCGAGGTCGACGATCGCGGCAAGATCTCGCTCGATCGTCTGGACAAGCCCGAGGCCCCGGCTCGTGCCGAGGGTGCCTCTGAGGGCGACGGCGAGCACTTCCAGCGCCGTGAGCGTCCGCGTCGCGAGCGCTCCGAGCGCAGCGACCGTCCGCGCCGTCCCGGCGACAACGGAGGCCGAAAGCCTCGCCGTCACCACGACGCCGAGTAACAGCCGCACATAAGCAGCTCAACAAGGGCGACTCCGGACAGGGGCCGCCCTTTTGCTTGCGCCCGGGAGGGCCGCATATGAAGTTTCCTGCTCTACAGTCCTGCGCAAGACGGAAAGCACATTAAGTGCTTTCCTTTGCGTGCGGAACTCGCGATAAACTTCATATGCGGCCCTCCCGGGCGCAAGCAAAAGGGCTGGTTAGTGCCGCTCGCTATTTAGTTAGACAGTCTATTCAGTAGTCAGATTTCAGATCAGTAGATAGACACAGCAGTATTTCCCCTGATAAAACCTACCAAAATAAACCTATCTTATATTGGCAGGTCAGGGCTCAGCGGCCCCGGCACGGGCTAAGTTTATCGCGAGTTCCGCACGAACAGGAGGCCACTTAATGTGGCCTCCGTCGTGAGCAGGACTGTAGA
>NZ_JADNNH010000050.1:0-4240 GCF_015556945.1 Collinsella aerofaciens
CCGCATCTGATGGTGTCGACGTCAATGGTATACGGGTGCACCATCGACGTCTTCAATACAGAAGATATCAGTGCGGATAGTATTAATCCATGCCTGAATATCTTTCTCAGAGGTACGGAGCATGGATTCATCGAACTGCACATCGAGGCCCGGCTTCACGATTGCGCCTTTGCAGGCTTCCTCAAAGTCCTTCAGCGCGTGTCCCAGCCAGCCGCCATTGGTGGCAAACGGATACACGATCTTCCCGGTCAGGTCAGCCCGCTCCAGGAAACTGCGCATGGCGGGCGCAAAGGTGTACCACCAGACAGGAGAACCCAGGATGATGGCGTCGTAATCTCTCCAGCCAATGTTCAGCGGCTTCAGTTCCGGGCAATAACCCTCGGCAATCTCACGCTGCCCCTGATTGACGACTTCATCATAATCGCCATCGTAGGGAACAACCGTATCCATACGAGCAATATCCCCGCCGATTTCCCTCTGGATCATCTCGGCGATGCGCTTCGTGTTGCCTCCATAGGAGTAGTACAGAATCAAGGTTTTCATTTCACGCTTTCTCCTCATGCAAGAGGCTTTCCGCTGAACACGGGAAATGCGCTGAATTCACCATAGTTGACGATACGCTCCATGTTCTTGAGAGTTTCCATGTCTTCCTCGGAGATCGCGAAATCCACGTCCGCGTTGCTTTCCATGTGGGCGGGATCTGCCGTCTTGGGAAGCGCGACGGCTCCAAGCTGAAGGACGTAGCGGATGCAGAGCTGGGCGGCAGATACGCCGTACTTCTCTGCCATCTTAACGATCGCCGGATTCTTCGGCGCCTCGCCGTGGGCAATGGGAGAGTATGCCTCCACCTGGATGCCCTGCGCCTTGCAGAAGTCCACCAATGCCGAATCGGTGTTGGTGATGTGCAGGAGGACCTGATTGACCATGGGCATCACGCGGCAAGAGCTCAGGAGGTTCTCAAGGTCATCTTGCAGGAAGTTGGACACGCCGATTACCTTGACCTTGCCCGCCGCCCGCGCATCCTCCAACGCACGCCAGACCTCCTTGTTCTCCTCGAAATAGCGCTTCTCCACACGGAACTCGCTCCACGGCTGGGGAGAGTGGATGATCATCTGGTCGAGGTAGCCGAGCCCCATCCTCTCCAGCGTCTCATCGATGGACTTCGCCGCATCCTCGTAGGTCTTCAGCTCTGCCGCGATCTTGCTGGCGACGAAAAGCTCTTCCCGGCGAACGCCGCAGGTGCGCACGCCCTCGCCGACGCCGCGTTCGTTTCCGTAGGCCTGCGCGGTGTCGATCAGGCGATAGCCCAGCTTTACCGCCTCGCGAACGGCTTCCGCCGCCTCGGCATCGTCGATGAACCAGGTGCCCAGTCCCAGCTTGGGAACCTGGACTCCGTTTGCCAACGGGTAGGTTTCATTCAAGATCATCGTTCTACTCCTCGCCCCAGACATCCTTTGCCATGCGGAAAACCGCCCACGCCTTGGGCCAGCCGCAGTAGAAGGCTGCATGGGTCACGACCTCCGCGATTTCTTCTTTTGTAATACCGTTCTTCTTTGCCTCCGCCAGGTGATAGCGGAAGCTCTCATCGGTAAGTCCCTGAGCCATCAGCGCGACGACGGTCACGAGGGAGCGGTCGCGGAGGCTGAGCTGCCCCTCTCGGCTCCAGACCTCTCCGAAGAGCACGTCATCGTTCAGTTCCGCGAATTTCGGGGCGAATTCGCCCAGGGCATCTCTGCCTGCCGTCTGCTTGACTGCCATGTTTCGTTCCTCCCTACAGCCTTGCGTACTCTTCATGGGATACCGGCTCGCACCACTCGTTCTCGCAATTCTCGCCGGGAACCTCCACTGCGATATGGCTGAACCAACTGTCCTTCTTCGCTCCGTGCCAGTGCTTGACGTTGGCGGGGATCATCACGACGGAGCCCTCGTGCAGGCTGACGGCGGCCTTGCCTTCCTCCTGGTACCAGCCCTCGCCAGCCGTACAGAGTAGGAGCTGACCGCCTCCTTTGTCCGCGTGTTGGATATGCCAGTTGTTGCGGCATCCCGGCTCGAAGGTCACGTTGGCGGCGAACAGGCCACCTTCCGGATCGGTCAGCGGATTCAGGAACGAATCGCCGGTGAAGTATTGGGCATAGGCGGTGTTCGCCGTTCCCGTGTCGAATGCGTTGACCTTCTCGAACTGCTCTTTTCGTTCATACCTCATAATTGAAACCTCCTGCTTAGGATTATCGATTCACGCCATAGCGCAGCCAGACCGCCCCGCCGTCCATGGCCTTCGCCTCTTTCAGCGTGAAGCCAAGGGCCTTGCTCTCCGAAATGCCTTCTGCGGCTCGGAAAACCGGCGGCGTATCCGGGCTCCCGTCTGCCGCCGCCGCCAACACGATGCTGATCTCATCGCACATCCCCGCTTGCAGGAACGACCAGTTCAGCACGCCGCCACCGCCCAGCATCAGGGTCTCGATGCTGAATTTTTCTTTCAGCTTGGAAAGGGCCAGACCGTGATCCAGCTCCGTTTCTCCCGCGATGATGTACGAGATTCCCAGCTTTCTCAAAAATGCCCTGTAGGCGTTGCCGACCTGTTCTGTCAGCACCTCGACGACATGGGCGGTGGTGTCCACATAGCGCAGGGTGCTGCTTTCCCACCCCAGCTTGCCGTGGGGGTCCACGGAGACATAGAACATTCCGAAGTCCGGCTGCGCGATGAAATCACCTGCCGGAACGGCCGGCGCATCTTCGTCCAGGTCCGGCTTCCTGTAGAAGGTGAAGTTGTCGTCCGTCGTCACCCTGCCGGACAGCCAGCCCTGGTGATGGTAAAAGGGCTCTTTCCCGAAGGCGATGTCGTAGAACGCATCGCCCGCCGCTTTGCCCTGCGGCGTTCCCATGTAACCGCCCATGATCTTTCCGTCCAAAGCGCACATCATGTGGCAGAAAAATCATGTGGCAGAAAACATACGGCCTGTTCACGTTCGATTCCCCTCCTTATGATTGACAAACATTCTGTTTGGAAGCATGCTTCCTTTGAACTTCATGTGCATCCTAGAACTTAAAGTTAACTTTAAGTCAAGGGGATTCTGGAATAATTCGGAGGGGTTTTCAGATGGTCTATACGGTGGGGGAAATGGCGAAACTGCTGGGGGTTGCGGCGTCCACCTTGCGCTACTACGACAAGGAGGGGCTGCTGCCCTTCGTGGAGCGCTCCTCCGGTGGCATTCGCATGTTCCGGGAATCGGATATCGAATGGCTGCAGGTGATCGGCTGCATGAAGAAAGCCGGGATGTCCATCAAGGACATCCGGCAGTACATCGAGATGGCGCTGCAAGGAGACGACACCATCGATTTGCGCCTTGCCATGTTCCGGCGCCAACAAGAAGTTCTGAAACAGCAGATGGAGGAATTGCAGCACACCATGGAGATGGTGGATTACAAGTGCTGGTATTACGAAACGGCGAAGGAAGCGGGTACGGTCGATGCCCCTCAGAAGATGGAGCTTGCCAAAGTCCCGAAACGCTTTCGGAAGATTCGGCAGGAGCTGCGCACTGCGCCGGGGACTGTGGCAACGATATAACAAGACTGCTTAGGCAACGGCAGTCAACCGCTTGATTATCACGGTAACTTTATCGTTCAAAAAAGTACTACTAACAAACGACCACCCCGGCTATCCGCTGTTCGCGGAAGAGCAGGGGAGCTCTTGTCACCGGGATGGAACCTTTTCAACTCGCAGGATAGCAGAATCGCCTCGCAAGCCAAAATCAGCACGGGACGACAGCGGGCAGAACCGCCACCCCTAGATTGCCCTCACGCTGCCACTGGCAGCCCTGATTAAATATGCTAGGTATCTCGGGATAATGCTTTCAGTCGCATACGCGCAAGAGTGTCCGCTGATTGCAACTGGCTGTTCCCCTTCCTACGCCAATGGTGTGCAGACATCTTCGATATTCTTGCTCGTTATGGCGAAAATCGCGTCTCCAGGGTTTGCCTTTTTCGGTTTAGCGTATTGCTCTTCAGATCATCGTGGTGCGCTCGTAGCCGCGCTCCACGAGGAGCCGCTCGGCAACGTCGAGAATCTTCTCGACCGTCTCCTCCGGGTACCTATTGCGTGCCACGGGCACCTCCGTCCTTATTATCACGATAAACATACCAAGAGTGGCGTACGGGTCGAGAAGGGCTGGCGCCAAAAGAGCCCAACGGCCGTTACGGCTTCGTTAGAAACGCGCCCCATCATGGATGGTGAACCCGAAAG
>NZ_JADNNH010000051.1:0-3704 GCF_015556945.1 Collinsella aerofaciens
CCGATCTGGAGCCCACTTCTCAAAACAAGGCAGGCACCCCGGCCCTCGTCCGTTAACTCTTCCGCTGGGCGAGCCTTAGACGCCGCGCACCGATAGGGTAAGGCAGCGGCTTGAAATTGGTGCTATATTCAGCTTGAGTTGTTTAATGCTAGTACGGGAGGCTGATATGGGGCTGTTCAAGAAGAAAAACCCGCAGGATGCCTTTGATCCCGATGTGTTTACCATCACGGATACGATTTTGGACCCGCCGCGGTTTACATTTTTGCCGGCCATCTACCAGGATGCCACGCGCCGCAAGTGGGCCGTGCATCAGCGCGGCGGCGAGCCGAAGATTTTTGACTATGCGGACGTGTTGCAGTGCGAAGTGGCCGAGGCGGGCGATCCGGAGGCCGAAGAAGCGGTCTCTAAACAGGAATTTGCCCAGCGTATCCTGGCAAATCCTGCCAAGGCAGCAAAAATAAATGCTGCCAAGCGTAATATGTGTCTTGGTATGGGCGTTGTTGTGGCGGTTCAGACGGGAAAAGACGAGGTTTCCAAATTAGAGATTCCCGTTATGACCGACGAGGTCAAACGCGATTCAAGTCTATATAAGTCGTATCGGAATGTCGCCGAGAAGATCAAGGCCGAATTTGATGCCATGGGAGGGCTGACCTAATTTTGGCGGCATACGTGTCTGAATGAGGAGTCTGTGCAATGGCAGGCGAATCTTATGCAATTCCCCCCAAAGATCGTGCTGTTGAGGGAATTCTTTGGTATATCCAGCACCATCAGCTTGCCGGCGGCGATCGCCTGCCGGCCGAGCGCGTGCTGTGCGAAGAGATTGGCGTTTCGCGTACGGCGTTGCGTGCCGGTATCACGCGGCTTATCTCGTGTGGAACGCTCGAGAGCCGTCGCGGATCGGGCACGTATGTGTGTCCTCCCAAGCCGCTGAATATCTTCCAGGAAACGTATAACTTTTCCGATGCTGTGCGGACTGCCGGCCTGCACCCCTCTTCTCGTCTGGTTTCCACCGGGACCATCGAGGCGGATGAGGCGCTTGCCGACAAGCTTGGGGTGGCTGTAGGCGCTCCCTTGCTCCGCATGCAGCGCGTTCGACTTATTGAGGGCGAGCCGGCGTCAATCGAGACCGCTCACGTTAACCTGTCCCTGTGCCCATCGCTTCCCGAGCACGATTTTGAGTGTGAGAGCCTTTACGATGTCTTGCTCAAAGAAGGTGGCGTGCGCGTTGAGCATGGACGTGAGCATATCTCCATCTCGCGTTTGAACGTCGAAGAGGCCGAGCTGCTCCAGCAAGAAGAGGGAACGCCGGTGTTCTATGAGAGCTCGATCGAATTTGATAAGGACATGCGTTTTGTGGAGCATTGCAAATCGGTGATTTTGCCCACAAAGTTCCGCTTTGCCGATAACGGCGAAAAGAACGGCATGAGGAGCGTGGCAGGTGAACAATGGCTGAAACAGTAGATGCCACCCCGGTTTATATGCGCATTCGACGCCGCATCGAGGAACGTATCGAGCGCGGTGCATATCCCACGGGTTCCATGATTCCGTCCGAAAAAGACCTCGCCGAGGAATTTGGTACGACACGCTTGACCATCCGAAGCGCTGTCGATGAGCTGGTTCGGCGCGGGCAGATTCGCCGTGTTCGGGGAAAAGGTGCCTTTGTGGCGCAGAAAGTACCTGCTTTTTTTGAACGCACGGTCGGTTTCCGTGAATCGGTCCGTGCTTCGGGCGGCGAGCCGTCCGTCCGTATTCTCGCGCGTTCCAAGCGTTATGCGGGGCCATATTACGCCGACCTGTTTGGCATCGCCGAGGACGACCTGCTCTATTCCGTTCGACGCCTGAACTGCATAAACGGTAGCCCCGTATCGATTGAGACGGCGCTGATTCCCTGCCTGCTGTTCCCAACCATCGAAGATATTGACGTGTCGGTCTTCAGTTTGTACGAGACCTATGAGATGCTGGGCCGAAAGCCAGTCATGGCACAGGAAAAGCTCGATATCGAAGCGCTGGGCGCACGAGATGCCGGCCTCCTTGGACTGGAACAGGGCGATCTTGCTTTGACGCTTGAGTGTGTGAGCTTCGATGCGAGCGGCCAGGCGATCGAGTACGTCAAGTCGTTTAACCGCGGTGATGCGGGTGGATATACCTATACGTACTAGCTGGTTTTTTGCATAACGGGCTGAAAAGTTGACGGAATTTTGATTCGTTGAGCAGACCGTATATACAACCTTACATGGCTCAAAATCGACCGTTCGCCGATGGGGATAAATTAATCGACAAAGAGGTATCAAAAAGCCGTAACCTGTAACTGTGATTGGCATCAAATACTAATGATTTGTTACGAGGTGAGACGATGAAGATGCTCGATTACGTTCAGCTTGCCCATGTGCGTATGGGGGAGAACCTCGAGCGTTCGTCTGAGCTGGTAGCGCAGCTCGTTGATATTTTCCAGTCCGGTTCTTTTGACGCGCTGCGCATCGTTGCTTCGGGTTCGTCGCGCCATGCTGCGGATTGCGCCCGCGATTACCTGCAAGATGCGCTGCAGATGCAGGTGTCCGTTGTGACGCCCGAGGCCTTCGTCGATTTTGAACACACCTATCCACAGCATGCGCTTAACATTGCCGTCTCGCAGAGCGGCTATTCAACCAATACGATTGCGGCGCTCGATTACATGCGCGCACACGATATGGCTGCAGTTGCGCTCACGGCAAACGTCGAGGCACCCATCAAGGAACACGCTGACATCGTTCTTGACTACGGTGTGGGCGTCGAGTCGGTGGACTTTGTGACTCTGGGCGTCGAGGTTCTCGTTGAGTACCTGGTGCTCTTTGGTATTTACGGCGGTCAGGCGCGCGGAACGATTGACGCCAAGGGCGTTGCCCAGCGTCTTGACGACCTGCGCGAGGCTATCCAGGCCAATGCCGTGATGTGCAAGACCGCCGAGGCATATGTCCAAGACCACATGCTCGAGCTTTCTGAGCACACGCCCGCTATGGTCGTCGGCAACGGCCCCAACTATGGTGTTGCCGAGGAGGCAGCGCTCAAGCTGAGCGAGACCATCAAGATTCCTGCCATGCATCACGAAGGCGAGGAGTTCGTCCACGGTCCCGAGATGCAGATCGTTCCGGGCTATCTGGTGTTTATTGTCGACGATCCGCAGGGGTCGGAGCGTCTTGCGAATATCGCCGATGCGCTATCGAACGTTACGACAAAAACGGTGCTGCTCACGGCCCATCCCAAGGGTGGGGCTCACGAGGTTGTGGTGCCTCAGGTGGCTCCGCTGCTCAGCGCAATTCCCAATCTCGTGTTCTTCCAGACGATTGCGGCAATAATCGCCGAGCGTCTGAAGTCATGGGACGTTCACCCGTATCTCGATGCTGTTTCCAAGCAAATGGAGGTCAAGGCAGAGGGCTACGAAGAGTCAGTCAATGCGCTTAAGGCCAAAGCGGCTGAGTGTTACGGAATGTAAGCGGGTTTTGATGCCCGTTGGCATGGGGGATGTGGAAACAACCCCAGAAAGGAGAGACAAATGAAGGAAACCGAGAAGATCGAGATCATGCATTTCGACCAGGAGGGCTATCTCGAGGACGGCAAGGCGCTCTACGAGACCGGCAAGAAGATGACCGCGCTCGCCGACAAGGTCGCCGACGAGGGCTACGACGCCGTGTTCCTGATGGGCGTCGGCGGCACCTGGGACGAGCTCA
>NZ_JADNNH010000052.1:0-3027 GCF_015556945.1 Collinsella aerofaciens
AGGGTCGATGGAGCAGAGCGTCCATCGACCCTTAATCAAGTCTGGTCTATTCGGTTGCCCGCCGCGTCAATTCCGCAATCCGTGAACGAGGGTTCCGAGATCCGCATTCGCGGAACTCTCCACCCCCGTGGTCACGCATTGCTGCATTGACCCGTCTGCCCTCACACAATCGTCTCGTCGCTGTTGTCGCGACGCTATTCATAGTCGAGCTTCGCGGCCTGCTGGATGGCGTTGCGCCGGCGCTCGATGAAATTGCCGATTGCCCACGCACACTTGAGGTCGAGGGCACGGCTCCACATGTCGTTGTTCTCGTCGCACCAAAGTTGAAACTCGTAGAACTCCGAGACGTTGTTCGCGATGATGTATTGACGCATCTCCTTCATCATCGCGTGCAAGTCCTCAAGCTCGTTGCACCAGTCGTGCCAGTTCGCACCACCGAACTCGAGAACGTCCCTCCAGTCGTACTGAACCTTGTCCGAGCACTTCTCGTGCGTCAGGTACAAGGCCATGCTCGCCTTGCTCTTCGCGTACTTAATCGAATGGGTGTGCAGAAATGCGAAGTCCTCTTTAACAGTGTCGTAGCCCACGGGCTGTGGGTACTCAACTAAGCCGTGGTGGTGCGCGACCTTGACCTCGCCCTCGATGTGGTCTGGGTTCCTGCGCTCGTCCGCAGCCGTCCACACATCCCTGTCGTGAAGCGGCGAGACTAGAAACGGCAGTCCGAGTTCATCGCACTCGTCACGCCAGCCAACCTCGGCGGTATCGGGATAGAAGATGAACATCCAAACCTTGTGACGCTTCCCAGCCCCACGGTTCTCCTTCTCCCACTTGCGCTGTGCTTCGCGCTGCTTTTCTTTGTCCTTGTATGGCATGATGCTATAATTCTCCTTGCAGAAAGGACTGGTTAAACCGTCTGCTAAAAGCCCCTAAGCCGCCAAGCAAGAGGGGCTTTCTTTTTGCCTATTTACGCTATGGCCATGAGACCATCCGCGAGGATTCCGCGAGCGTATGCACCCGTCGATTTGCCCTCGGCCTTCGCTTCTTTCTCAAGCGCCCGCTTCATGGCAGCGGGAACCTTGAGCGACAGCGTCACAGTATCCGGAGCCGCCTTCGGAAGCTTACCCTCGACAATCTCGCCGACGTTGACCCATCCGCTAGGCCACTCGTCACGCTCAAGAGCGCTCTCCCAGTCGGCAATCATCTCGTCGGTAACGACCTTGCCGTTCTCGGCAACGATTCCGTTCATGTCTACCTCCATCCCAGCTCACGCTTGAACTTCTTCGTCGGCGGCACCATCGCGTGGAACACGCACCAAACGCCGTCGATATCCATAAACCCAATCAGCTCGGCGAACCTCCCGTCAGGAAGAGAACCGACCGAAATCCAGAGCGGCGGGTCGTCCGTGCCATTTCGCTGTCGGCACCTAATCGGGTTCTCCCACGCATATGCGACTTCCTCGCTGGTAAGCCCGTGCTTGAGGGCGTTCCCGTGTACTCTGACCACTGCCGTTCTCCTTTCTTCCCTAGCAAGTATACCCGATTAGTATACTGAATCAAAGCGCCTGCCCATCATAGTTGCGGTCAGGCGCGAAACCCGACCGCTCAAGCTCAAGCCGTTTGCTAGCCGCACGACCTTCCTCAACGTCATCGAACGGAGACCACTCGTCCATCTCCTTTTCAAGCTGGTTCATTTCCTTGAGCTTTTCGCGAGCGCCCTTCTCAAGAACGCGCTCGGCTCGCTTGCCGTCTTTTTCGCTCTCGAAATCTCGACCAGCTTTGAGCGCGTCCCAGCAAATCGGGTTTTCCGAGAACTCAATGAGCTTGTCCCTGAACCTCTTTAGCAACTTCCTCCACGACAGGGCTTCGGCAATCTGCGCCAGCTCGGTTTTTATCTTCTTGAATCGAGTTGCGTAACCATCCAGCTTGGTCTCGCACTCGGTAACTTGGTCTTTCGCTTTCTTTGCGGCATCCTGCGCAGTTTTGAGGACATCCTTCACAACGGCAAGTTCCGCCGTCACCGATTCCAGCTGTTTGGTCTTCTCGTCGAGCTCAGCCTGTATACGGAGGTTCTCGGCCTTGTATTCGGCCACGGACTTGTGCCGCTTCACTGGTTCCCCGTCCCCGCGTTTCTCGCCCCTAGAAAGGCCGTACAGCGCTCCTACGCGCCCATAGAACCTGTCCTGCATCTTCCCGAGCGCCATCTTGTTCGGGAAGAATTCCTTCCACGAGAGCTTGCCGTCCCTCAACGGCACGAAACCGAAATGCGCGTGCGGGGTCTCCTCGTCCATGTGCACCGTAAAGTGAACCATGTTCGATTCACCGAACTCATCGCAGCAGAACCGGTACGCGTCATCGAAGAACTCGCGCACCTTGTCATCGTCCGCCAGCTCGAAGAACTCGGGACTCGCCGTCACGATTCCCTCGACGAGCTTCACCGCGTCCTTGCGCACCTTGCGCTCGCCCGAATACCCGTCGTCAATCCTCGCCTGCACCTCGCGCTCGTAATCGACGTGAGAACGCATCTCGCGGTTCAGCCGGGTTCGGGTTTGGTCTATGTCAGGGTTCGTGTGCTTTCCCGGCTCGCGGTCGTTGTGGTACTGCATGGCACCTATCGCGGCACCCTTGCACTTCTGGACTCGAAGGATTGCGTACTGCTTCCCCATCGGCGGCAGCACCTCCCGGCTTTTTGGAACAAAAGGGTAACGCACTCCCCTTTTACCTACGGAAAAGAGGGCGCGCCGACAGTGTACCACTGTCGGTTCTCCGCGACTTAGGGTCGCTCCGCGCCTGCAGCTTGGCGGCACGCGGCGGCGCGTGCATGAGGGGGCAGGCCCCCTCAAACTCCCCCAAGGGTTCGGGTTCGTGGTTCGGCACCCCCCTGCGCGGGGGTCGCAGAAAGCCCCGCGCAGCAGCATCCCCAAATCAACCTTCGTCGAGACTTGGGCAAGGAAAGGGTCGATGGAGCAGAGCGTCCATCGACCCTTAATCAAGTCTGGTCTATTCGGTTGCCCGCCGCGTCAATTCCGCA
>NZ_JADNNH010000053.1:0-2845 GCF_015556945.1 Collinsella aerofaciens
CAGGCGGTGACTACGGGGCGGCGTGGTCTGCGTAGCAGATCTAAGCCGACTCGTTCACCGGCTGCGGAATTGACGCGACGGCCAACCGAATAGACCAGACTTGATTAAGGGTCGATGGACGCTCTGCTCCATCGACCCTTTCCTTGCCTGTGTCTCGACTGGATGAGACCTGCAGAATCGGGCGGCTCATTATTTTTCGCTAACTACGTCCGAAAAATAATGTGACAAATGACAAATGACCACAGGGGGGCCACTACGACGGCCCCCCTAATAGTGCCGTGTGCCGTGTGCCGAATCGCAGGTAGATTGAGGGGTGGTTCGGAGGGGCGAAGTCCCTCCGTTCGGCGCTCGCGCCGATGGCCCGAGGGCCGTGAGCGAAGCCGCGAACGGGCAAGGGCTGGGGGGTCTCGGGGGGAACGCCCGAGCGGGTGCAGGGCTGGCCCTGCCATGTCTTTTGCGTAGCAAAAGGCTAACATGCTAGACTTTAGGCGGCTAAAATCTAGCTCCGGCTGAAGGGTCTTAGACTTATGGCGCATCTTGAGAAGTACAAGGCAACATCGGTAGGCCACATGCTCGCGCACTACCGCCGCGACCCGTCCAGCTTGGGGCGGGAGAACATCGACCCGGCGCGGGTCGGGATGGACTACACGCTCGCGCTCGACCCCGCCGACGGTCTGGTGAAGCCGATGGAGGGGGTGGAGCCGAACTGGGCCACGGTCGAGGAGCGCATCGAGCGCGTCAACGAGAGGGCCAAGGCCGAGGGCAAGCGGGCCGTGCGCAAGGACGCGGTGGTGATGGCTGACGTTGTGGTTACGCTGCCAGAGAACGTCCGCGAGGGGGACGAGGGCGCGTTCTTCGGATGGACGTACTGCTTTCTGGCGGACCGTCTCGGGTCCGGGAACATGCTCGGCGGGTTCGTGCACAGGGACGAGGTGCGGACGGACGGCTCGCCAGTCCGCGACCACATGCACGCGGCGTTCACGCCGATTCTGGACGGTCGGTTCAACTTCAAGAAGATGTGCCCGCGAACGTTCTACCAGAGCCTGCACAAGGACCTTGGGGACTATCTGGAACAGCATCTCGGGTACAGGCCGGAAATCGAGCTCGAGGACGGCAAGAGGGCGCAGAAGGCCCTGAGCAGGGTGGACAAGCGCGACATAGACGCGGCCCGCGCCGAGATCCTTGCCCCTGTCGAGAGGAAGGCCGGCGATATCGTGGCGGATGCGACCGAGCGGGCCGAGAGGGCCAGCGCGGCGCGGAAGCGGGACGAGGCGAGGGCGAGGACGGCGAGGAAAGACCTCGCTGATATCGCCGGGCAGGTTGATGAAAAGCGGTCCCAAGCTGCGGAAATCGACCGTCAAATCGCGGAGAAAATGGCCGAGATTGACCGCTTGGACGGCGAAATCGGCGAAAAAATCGACCTTCGGAACGAGGTCGGCGAGAACCTGCAGCGCGAGCAGCGGCGATTGGAGTCGGTTCGGCAAGCGGCGGGTCGGGCTGAGGAGGACGTTGAGGAGCTGGAAGCCGTCGCTTCCCTCGCTGAGCGGTTCGACCGCGCGGGACGCTTTGAGAAGCGCGGAATCCTCGATGAAATCGCTGCTAGATGCGATGGACTCAGAGGACGAGTTGAGCAGGTCGTTGATGGCATCAGAGGAGCGGTTGGACGCGCTGAGATGGCAATTGCGGACCTCGCCCGAAAGCTCGGGCCGAGGAGCGCGAGGATGACGACAAGGGCGCTCAAACGCGATTTGGCGGCCTTGGAGAAGGACATGAGTCCCAGGGCGCAGGCACTTGAAGCGACCCGAGCCGCGCGGGCGCGGGATGAGAACCGTGACGATAGACCGCCGCAGCGGTCGTGGGGTCAGAGCCGTTAGCACATCGCCCCGCCGAAACGTAAACGATAGTTTACGTTTGCTGGTATTACAGAAAACCAGCATCTAACTGCGATGATGCACAAAACAAAAGCCCACCGCGCGGACGCGATGGGCTATCATAGACAAAGGCTGGTTGTGGTTGCCGCCTCAACCAGCAAGTGAAACTAGGAGTTTGCGGCTCTAGCTTCCCCTTTGAGTAAGATTCTACCATTTTGAAGTACATGTATCCTGCTAGAGCCGCTTTTCTCCACGAGGATGAAGGGCGGCTTTTCTTATGGGAGCATCGAAATCACGAGCGTTTACGGGATTGGTCTATCCCGATTCCGCTCCGAAAAATTGGCAGGATATCCTGCGCGACTCGTTGGGGATGTGGCTTATTTCGCCCCTGCACGAGCCTGACCCGGTTGAGGATTTGGAGACCGGCGCCATCAAGACGCTCAAGCCCCATTACCACGTGATGTATTTTCACGGCGCTCCGATTACGCCTAAGGCTGGCAGGTCGATTTTCGAAAGCTGGACGTGGATTGTGACCCCGCATAAGGCGGAGTTCTTTCAGGTCGGTTCTGTGCGCAATCTGAGCCGCTATTTCGTGCATCTCGACCAGCCGGAGAAGCAGCATTGGGCCGAAAAGCCGGAAGAGATACTCACGTGTCTGAACGGTTTTCCGCTCGACCTTGAGCGCGAGCTGACTCGCAAGGACAAGCGCGAGATGAAGAAGCAGACATTTGCGTTCATTCAGGACAGGTCCATCACGGAGTTCAGTGAACTCGTTGACGTGCTGATGCATACGGGAGACTGGGTGCTGTTCGATTTCGTAACGGACAACTACGGCGTTGTCCAGAACTACCTGATGAGCATCCGTAAGAGGGCGCAAGAGTAGGCGGGTCAATGTAGCAGGCGGTGACTACGGGGCGGCGTGGTCTGCGTAGCAGATCTAAGCCGACTCGTTCACCGGCTGCGGAATTGACGCG
>NZ_JADNNH010000054.1:0-2755 GCF_015556945.1 Collinsella aerofaciens
CGGCGTAGGCCGCGGGCCCGCACAGGGCCAGGGCGGCCGCGACCGCCAGCGCGGCGGCGGCACCGGAAATTCGTTTCGTGGAGCGTCTCATGGAAAATCCCCCTAATCTAGCAACGGTTTCCAAGTCTACTAGATTGGGGGGACGGGAGCCAAGCCGAAGAGGCTATTTAACCAGCAGCTATTTAATCAGACAAACGTGCTGGTTAATTTCAGCCGGGTTCGAATAGTTATAAATGGACGAGATCTGATTAGCGGGCGACGAAGAGTGCCACATCTTATTGTCCCGAGGATTGTCACCCCAGAAAAATCCGATATGACAATCGACGTTAGGAGCAGTCTTGAAGAAAATGACATCGCCCTTTCTTGCCAACCCACTATTCAGTAGATCCTGCACTTTGTTGAACTCATAAACCTTTGAACCGGAATCGATCGCATAGCCGTAAAAACGCCACGCGTTGATATAACCACCTCCACCGGGGCCTCCGGCCCAAGGCGAATGGCTGTTATTTGCAGCAACTGCCGCGAGATTACCGCCGCACTTCGACCACGCATGAGCGACAAAGCCAGTGCAGTTCATACCAGAATATCCATCCCAGCGTCTCTCCCCGTTGGGATAGGTGCAAGTAGGAATAGAGAATCCAGTGGAATATGGAGTCCCGAGGTAGTAACCGTCATATTGATGCTGGGTAAGCCAAGTAACGAGCCTAATCCGCGGAACGCCAATCACCTTCTCGTCGGCTACATCCCTGTACGCGCCGTCCGTCGGGCCCGGGGCCGCCGAGCCCTTCGCGAGGATGCGGACCTGGAGCGCCTCGACGCGGTAGCCGATGCCCGTCGTGCCGGCGCGGGCCCCGTCGCTCGCCCACCCGAGCCAGCCGTAGTCCTGCACGTAGGCGCGGTACCACACGTCGTAGTACTCGGAGAGGTCGCCGGTCAGGCGCATCTTCACGCACTCGACCGCCCTGCCCTGGCCGGTCGTGCCGGCCACGGCGCCGCCCGAGACCTCGTCCTGCCAGCCGACGCCCGAGACGTGGGCGCTGTAGGACAGGCCGCCGGAGACCGGCGAGGAGACCTCGGCGGCGATCGCCTCGACGGCGCGGGACTGGCCGGTCGTGCCGGCGGTGCCGCCGTTGCCGACGGCGGGCTGCCAGCCGACGCCGGAGACGTGGGCCCTGAGGCTGAGCGAGGGGACGGAGAGCTCGGCGGGGGCGCCCGTCGAGGGGGCGTCGCCGCCCTTCTCGACGAGGACGGCCTGGAGGGCCTCGGCCTGGACGCCGAGCCCCTCGGTACCAGCGGCCTCGCCGTCCTTGGCCCAGCCGAGCCAGCCGTAGCCGGCCGCGTGGACGCGGTACCACACGTCGTAGCGCTCGGAGACGGGGCCGGAGAGGGACACCCTCACGGCCTGCACGGCGCGGCCCTGCCCCACCGTGCCGGCGTAGGAGGGGGCGGAGGCGGCGTCCTGCCAGCCGATGCCGGCCACGTGGGCCGCGACGGAGACGGAGCTCCCCTCGCCCGCCCCCTCGAGGGAGGCGCGCACGGCCTGGAGCGCGAGGCCCCTGCCGGTCGTGCCGACGTCCTCGCCGCCGCCCACCGCGGGCAGCCAGCCGCGCTCCGCGACATGGCCCTGCAGGACGAGCGACGGGCCGGAGGCGGCGCCGGAGACGTAGGCCCCCTCGGCCGGGCCGGGGGCGCCGGAGCCCTTCGCGACGAGGGCGACCTGAACGGCGGTGAGGCCCGAGGCGCCGGACTCGACGCCGGAGGGCTCGCCGGCGCTCGCCCAGCCGAGCCAGCCGCGCGCGGAGTCACAGGAGCGGTACCAGACGTCGTAGCGCTCCGCGAGGCCGCCGGACAGCTCGAAGCGGACGGCCTTGAGCTGGAGCCCGCCGCCCGAGGCGCCGAGCTGCGCCCCGTCGGAGCTGGTCTCCCCCTGCCAGCCGGAGCCCAGCAGCAGGCCGCGGTAGCAGACCGACCCGTCGGACTCGAGGTTGTCGACGGTCGCGGCGACGGAGCCCAGCACGGGCCCCCTCTCGGAGCCGAGCGTCAGGACCCCGCCCGAGAACGACGAGCCCGCCGGCGAGCCGGCGACGGAGATGGACGACCCGGACAGGCGCTCGCCGGCGCCGCGGAAGGCCCCGCCGGCCGGCCCCGGCGCGGCGCCGCCCTTGGGGACGAGCACGACCTGGACGGCCTGGACGGCCTTCGACAGGCCAACCGTGCCCGCGGACGCGCCGTCCTTGGCCCAGCCGAGCCAGCCGTAGTCGGAGCAGTGCACGCGGTACCAGACGTCGTAGGACGAGGCGGCCTCGCCGGAGAGCCTGAACTGGAGCGCCTCGACCGCCAGGGAGCGCCCGGTGGTGCCGGCGGTCCCCGAGGTCCAGCCCTGCCAGCCGACGTTCGAGACGTGGGCCCTCACCTCGAGGGAGGAGGATCCGTGCCCGTACCAGGAGACGGAGCCCGAGAGGGCCTCGAGGGCGCGGCCCTGCCCGGTGGTGCCGGCGACGGCGCCGTCCGAGACGGAGCCCTGCCAGCCGATGCCGGCGACGTGGGCGCGGTAGGAGACGGAGGGGGGCTCGGAGGACCTGTCGACGAACGGGGTGGCGGTGTCGCCCGGGGCGGGGTCGCCCTTGGGCAGGACCGCGACCTGGACGGCCTGGACGGCGCGGCCGTAGCCCGCCGAGCCGGCGTCGGCGCCGTCGCACGCCCAGCCCAGCCAGCCGAACTCGGCGGAGTGGACGCGGTACCAGACGGTGTAGCG
>NZ_JADNNH010000055.1:0-2651 GCF_015556945.1 Collinsella aerofaciens
GTGGGCGAGCGACGCCACCTGCTCGCGCTGCCCCCGCTCCGCGGCCCAGCGGGCCTCGAGCGACTCGGCGAGGGAGGTCCGCATGGCGTCCATCGCGGCGAGGACGTCGTTCACCTCGCGTACGTTGGTGCTGCCGACCGCGAAGTCGAGCTCCCCCGCGCCGACGCGCCCCGCCGCCTCCGCGAGCGGCGCCATCTTGCGCGAGATCACGCGGCTCGCGCGGCGCGCCACGAGCGCGAGCGCGAGCGCGCTTCCCGCAGCGGCGCCGACGAGCATGAGGTTCTGCGGGTTGGGAAGCAGGCCGGCGAGGTCGCGCGAGACCCACTGAGGCAGGTACTCGCTGACGAGTGCGCAGGCCCCGCCGCCCTTGAGTGGGAACGCGGCGTAGGTGAGGCCCGAGCCCCCGCCCTCGATCTCCACTGTGCCCAGATCCGCGGCAAGTGCCGCACGGGCCATTTCCGTCGCGCCCTCGAGCCGCGTGCCCTCGAGGTCTGTCATCAGCACGTGTCCGTCCTTGTTCAGGATGAGGTAGCGGTACGCCGTCGGCACGTCCTGCTGCCCGCAGACGCCGTCGCGTGCCAGACCCTCCGCGACCTCGCGCGCATTGGCCGGCCCCCAGCTTGCCTCGTAGACGAAGCCCGCGTTGATCGCCGCGGAGAGCGCCATGAACGAGGCGAGCCACGCCGTGGCGACCGCCGCGAACGCGTAGGCGAAGTAGCGCGCGATGACGAAGGAGAGCGGCATGCCCCCGCGACCTCGCGCCTCGGTCCTCAGAGCTGCCACTTGTACCCCATCCCCCAGACGGTCGCGATCGGATCGGCGCCGGCCTCGGAGAGTTTCCTCCGGGCGCGGCTGACCTGCATGGATATGGCCGCGTCGTCGGCGTCGCTCTCCCAGCCGAGCACTGCCTCGCGGATCTGCGCGCGGCTCATGACCTGCCCGGGGTGGCGGGCGAGGTACTCGCAGATGGCGTACTCGGTGGGCGTGAGCGGCACGGCCTCGCCGCCCACGGCGAGGCCGCGCGCCCCGAGGTCGATCCGCACCTCCCCGAAGGAGAGGGCGTGCGAGCGCGGCCGGCGCTCACGGCGTAGATGGGCCGCGACCTTGGCGCGCAGCTCCGCGGCCCCGAAGGGCTTGCGGACGTAGTCGTCGGCGCCCAGGCCGTAGCCGGCCACGGCGTCCTCCTCGGCCACGCGCGCGGTCAGGAAGATGATGGGCCCGTCGAAGTCCGGGCGGATCTGCCGCACGAGCTCGAAGCCGTCGAGCCCCGGCATCATGACGTCGCAGAGCACGAGGTCGAAGCGCGAAAGGTCCATCCCCGGGACCGCCGTCGGGTCCGCCGCCTTGACGACCTCATGGCCGTCGCGGCCGAGGACGCGCGCGAGCGCGTCGAGGATCGCCCGCTCATCATCCACTGCCAGTATCCTCGCCATATTCGACCTCCTGAAACTTCCGTTGCATTGTACTTGCGCCGCGCTCAGCGGTCTAGAGCCCCGCGCGCAGCCGCGGGTGCGGCCGCCCACATGGTGATCTCAGGGTTGGGAAGCACGCGGTCGGCGATCGAGCGCAGCGCCGACCCCCAGCCGGCTTCGAGCAGGGCATTCCCGCCCAGGACGAGCGCTGCGGAGAGGAGGACGAGCACGGCGGCGAGCGGCTTCCTACGCATCTGCCCTCCCGTCCTCGAAGCGGCAGAACCAGGCGATAAGGACGGCGGCGGTTGCCAGGGCGAGCATGAGGCCAGCGAGCGCAGTCGTGAGGAGAGGGCCCGCCGCGCGTGCGGCGTCGATGAAGGCCTCCACCCCGAGCGACCCTAGGCGCGCGGGCCAGGCGAGCGGCACCCAGCTCAGGGGCGTCGCCAGGGCACCGGTGAGCTCGCCGGTCATGAGGCCGTGCGCAAGTCCGCCCACTGAGAAGAATGCGAGGAGCATCCCCGCCGCGCCGGCGCCGATGGCGGCGTTGCGGCCGAGGCGCAGGGCCACGCCGAGCCCCAGCGCGTAGAGGGGCAGACTGCCCAGCACGATGCCCGCCCAGGCGGCCGCAAGCGGAGCGGGCCCGAGCGGCAGGCGCCCGGCGACGGCGAGCACGGCCCCGAACACGCCGAGCGCCACGGCCAGCGCGCCCGCGCCGAGCGCCGCAAGGGCGAGTAGCTTCGCCGCGACGGCGCGCCCGCGCGAGGGGACCGCCGTGAGGTTGGCGAGGCGCCCGGCAGCGCGCTCCTCGTCCACGGCGAGCCCGCAGACGATGGCGGACATAAGCGGCATGAGGGCGCCGAGGAACTGGGCGTAGGCGTCCACGCCCAGCGCCGGGTCCCATCGGGTCATGGAGAAGTACTCGCCGCAGGCAAGACCGGCTGCCAGGCCGCAGACGAGGTGCACCACTGCGAGCGGGGAGCGCGCCAGGCGTAGGGCCTCGGAGAGCAGGGCCCGCGAGAGAGTCATGCGTGGCGTCGGGTCGGAGAGTCGTGTCACGGCCATCACCTCTCCTCGGAGCGCGCGAACCAGGCCGCGCCCGCCGCCGTGAGCGCGGCGAACGCGAGCGCGCAGACCGCAAGGCCCGCCAGTGTAAGCATGCCGTCCGCCGCGAGCGCCCCGCCGAGCGCCATGTCCGCCGCGAGTGGCTCGCCGCTCGGCAGCACGGGGATGAAGCTCGTG
>NZ_JADNNH010000056.1:0-2320 GCF_015556945.1 Collinsella aerofaciens
TTTAGCCAAATATAGTCGGCCGAGATTGACCAATCCCGGCCGACCCATTTTAGCCAACACGCCCGCATCTATGACTTTCCTATCGCATTCCTACATCCCCTCGGGCTGGATCCCCCTCACCTTCACCGCCTGGGGGACGGCCTCCACCGAGTAGGTGTCAAGCTCCCTGCCGCGGTAGCTCGGGCCCCGCATCACGAACACCGACGCCTTGTCGAACAGCCTGTCGAGGGCGCAGAGGAGCGTGTCGTCGCCCGTGAAGAACTCATCCCACCCGCTCGGGGCGATGTTGCTCGTGAGGACCATCGCGTTCGGCCCCTCCTTCTCGTAGCGCCTGTCGACGACATCGAAGAACAGGTCGGTGCACGGCCTGTCGTAGACGCATCTTCCCACCTCGTCAACGATGAGGCACGACGGCTTGACGAGCGAGGAGACGACCCGCGAGGTGTTTCCCCGCTGGACGGCCTTCTGGAACCTGTCCCTGAGCTCGGTCGCCTTTATGTAGTAGGTCTTGAGCCCCCGCATGCAGCACTCGCGCCCGTAGGCCTGCGCGAGGTGCGTCTTCCCTATGCCGCCGGGCCCGACGAAGGCGACGTTGCGGTGCGCGTAGAGGTCGGCCAGCGACGGGAGCTTGCCCAGCGCGGCCGCGTCCCGGCCCTGGATCCTGGAGAAGTCGAAGCCCTCGAAGGTCTTGGGCTCGCGCCTGGGCAGCCTGCTCAGCCTCAGCAGCGTCTCGATGGAGGCGAGCCTCCTCTTCTCCGCAAGGTAGGAGAAGGTGGCTGCCACGGCGGCCATCTCCCCGTCGCCGAGGTCGAGGTCCGAGGCGAGGGTCGCGAGCTCCTCCGCCCCGACGGCGATCCCGAGCCTCGACGCGGCGTCGCTCGCGAGCTCGTAGGGGCTCGCCCCCGCGCCCGCCATCATTCGGCCCTCCCGAAGTCGAACCTCTCGAAACCGGGTTTCGTCCTGGGCGGGGCGATTTGCTCGACCACGGTCCCCACCGGCTGGGTCGGCAGCTCCTCGGGCTGCGCCGGCGATGTCTCCCACTGCCCCTCGCACCAGCTGTCGGCGCCGGTGCCGACGGCGTGGGCGACGAGCTCGCGGGAGAGGTCGTCGCTGTATATGTGCACCACGCGCCCCTCCCGGTTCACCCTGCACTCGCGGCGGACGTACCAGTAGGGCACGCCGTAGCGGTGCCCCTCGAAGCTCACGAAGCCGTCGAAGGAGATCTTCCGGCGCGGGCACAGGTACCGCTCGACCTCGGCCGTGACCTCGAGCGGCCTGGTGTTCGCCGAGCACGCCGCCTCGTGCTCGCGCATCGGGACGCATGCCGCCGCGCGCCGCCAGCGGCCTCCCTGCCCGGCGCACCAGAGGGCGGCCTCCCGGTTGAGGGCGTCAAGGTCGGTAAAGGACCTTCCCGCGAGGAAGTTCCCCTTCACGAAGCGGACGAGCCTCTCCACCTTGCCCTTCGTATAGGGGTGGCGCGGCCTGCACAACCTGGTGCGGAAGCCGACGACGCCCATGAACTCGGCGTAGTCGGCCTGCCAGACGGGCCGGCCGTCGGCATCGCGGCGGACGACCACGCTCTTCATGTTGTCGGTGAGCACGGTCGCGGGCACGCCCAGCGCCGAGAACGCGTGCAGCATCCCGATGAGGAGGTTCTCCTGGCGCGCGTTCGGGAAGAACTCGACGTGGGCGCCCCCGCAATGGTGGCAGACCATGGCGAAGCAGGCGATCCGCGCCCGCTCCCCGCCGGGGCGCTCGACCGCGACGAAGCCCCAGTCCATCTGGTAGGCCTCTCCGGGCGCCGTCCTGAAGCGCTGGCCGCGGCAGCCCTGCGGGGCCGCCTGCCGCCTCTTCGCGGGCACGAGGTCCCGGTGCGCGGCGATATAGGTCTTCACCGTGGTGAGGCCGCCGGCGTAGCCCTGGCCGAGCAGCCGCTCGAATATCACCTGCGAGTTGGTGACGCCCTTCCGCAGGAGGTCGTCCACCAGGCCGGTGTGGCCGGCGAGCACGCCCGGCGCGGCCCTCCTCCCGCTGTTCCCGTGGGGCAGGGCCCTGAACCCGTGGGCCCTGACCGTCCTCGCGCGGGAGCGGGTGAGCCCCGTCCTCCTGCAGAACTCAGCGAGGTTGCATGCCTGCGGGTCGAACCCGTCGCCCTCCTCCGCGGCCATCTCCCGGAGCGCCGCGTCTATAATCTCCTGTAGGTCATCGTGTCTCTCGTTCACCTCAATGGTCCTCCTAACGCCGGCGTGTTGGCACCACCAGCGTAGTGGCGGCGGGGAGGCACGGTGGCCATTATTCGGTGACCGGGATTGGTCAAAAT
>NZ_JADNNH010000057.1:0-2269 GCF_015556945.1 Collinsella aerofaciens
CTGACCGGTGGACGGCACCGAGCCGTACGCTTGAACTGAGAAGGGGGAGGCCTCGCGGCCTCCCCCTTTTTTGCGTTAAATGCGGCGTTCACTAAGCAATTAAATCAATCCAATCATCCACCGGTGAATATAAACGTTCACCGTTCTGTGGTCGGTTCTCTGTTCTCAATGGACTAATATTTGCTTTAGCGCGCTGATGCGCTTGTCCTGTTTTACACGGGTTGTTTTATTGATTGTGACGGAAGGACTCACATGGCAGATGTTCATGAGCTGCTTGATACTTGGATTGCCAATGTCAAGGACGAGGAGCTCCTCGCTGAGCTCAACACGATGAAGGAGCAGGGTGATGAGGACGCCATCACCGACGCTTTCTTCCAGGATCTCGCCTTCGGTACTGCCGGCCTTCGCGGCACTATCGGTGCGGGCACTAACCGTATGAATATCTATACGGTCGGTCGTGCGACCCAGGGATTCGCTGACTACCTCAATGCGACCTTCGAGCATCCGACGGTCGCCATCGCTCGCGATAGCCGCAATAAAGGTGAGCTGTTCGTCAAGACTACGGCTGCCATTCTTGCAGCAAACGGCGTGACTGCCCTCGTGTATCCCAAGATTTCTCCCGTGCCGACGCTTTCCTGGGCCGTCCGCGACCTTAAGTGCTCCGGTGGCATTTGCATGACCGCTAGTCATAATCCGGCGCCTTATAACGGCTATAAGGCCTATGGCCCCGACGGCTGCCAGATCACCAGCGAGGCCGCCGATGCAATTTCTAAGGCTATCGCCGAGACCGATACGTTCACCGGCGTGAAGTCCATGGACTTCGATGAGGCTCTTGAGCAGGGTCTGGTCAAATGGATCGATGACTCGTGCCTCGAGCGTTATTATGACGCCGTTCTCGCCCGCGGCGTGACCAACCTTTCTGCCGAGGAGATCGCTGGCGCTCCGCTTAAGCTCGTCTACACTCCGCTCAACGGCACCGGCCTCATTCCCGTCACGACGGTGCTCGAGCGCGCTGGCATCACCGATGTCACGGTTGTTCCCGAGCAGAAGGAGCCTAACGGCGATTTCCCGACCTGCCCGTATCCTAACCCCGAGATTCGTCAGGCCATGCAGAAGGGCATTGACCTGTGCGAGCAGGTTCACCCTGATCTGCTGCTTGCAACCGATCCTGACGCCGATCGCGTTGGCGTTGCCGTTAAGAATGGCGATGACTATCTGCTGCTGACCGGCAATGAGATGGGCGTTCTGCTGCTCGACTATATCTGCAAGACCCGCGCTGCTCGCGGTGAGGACCTCACTAAGAAGGTTGCTGTCACTACTATCGTTTCTTCCGCCATGGTTGACGCTCTGGCCGACGAGTACGGTTTTGAGCTCCGCCGCTGCCTGACGGGCTTCAAGTACATCGGCGACATCATTACTTCTCTTTCCGATGCTGGCGAGGTCGATCGCTTTATCTTCGGTTTTGAGGAGAGCTACGGCTATCTGGCCGGCGACCACGTGCGCGACAAGGACGCCGTGAGCACTTCGCTTTTGATTTGCCAGATGGCGCAGTATTACAAGCTCCAGGGAAAGAACCTTGCCGACGCGATGCACGAGCTGTACGAGAAGTATGGCTACTATCACAACAAGACGATTTCGCTGAGCTATCCGGGTGCTGAGGGTGCGGCAAAGATGGCCGGCATCATGGCCGGTCTGCGCGAGAACCCGCCCGCGGAGCTCGCCGGTTCCAAGATTGAGGCCGTCGTTGATTACAACACCTGCGTGAACGGCCTGCCGAAGGCTAATGTTATTGAGTTCGATCTTGAGGGTGGCAACAAGGGTATTGTTCGTCCTTCCGGCACCGAGCCCAAGATTAAGCTGTACATCTTCGCTAAGGGCGCGGATGCCGCCGAGGCAGATGCAGCACTTGACGCGATCGAGGAGTCCGGTCGCAAGCTGCTGGCATAAGGTATTTAAGAGTCTATAGCTATAGATGGGCTAAAGAGGGGATCTCGGATGCGAGGTCCCCTCCTGTTTTTAACCAGCCAGCCGAGAGTACTTATATGTGTAGGAAATGTGTACGCCCAGATTCCCGCCCCCGGCGCCCCTCCGGTCTGGCAATATATCTCCTTGCCGCGCGGCCCGGTGCAACCGGGAACCAGTGCAGGCGTGCACCTTGAGAACCGGATACTGCGAGGATGGACACTCACTTCAGTGTCGCATCCGGGCAGACATCGAACCATTTGAAATGGTCTAACTTGGATTTGTTTTTCGCAAGGCCGCCGAGAGG
>NZ_JADNNH010000058.1:0-2090 GCF_015556945.1 Collinsella aerofaciens
AGTTTGCTGCTCTACAGTCCTGCGCAAGACGGAAAGCACATTAAGTGCTTTCCTTTGCGTGCGGAACTCGCGACAAACTTAAAACCTGGGCCGCCCGGGCCGGGGATCCGACGTGCTCGATGGGGCAACGCTACCCGCCAAATAGGGACAGGTTTATTTTGGTCGGTTTTATCTGGGGAAACGTCGCGCTCCGGCGGTGATCTGCTCTCATCTATCATAGGGAAATCGGCGGCGCTTCCATTTAACGCAAAAGAGGCCGCTTCCCCTAGTAGGAAGCGGCCCCAAATCTTACGAATAGACGATGGTAAAGGGCTCTTTCGTTTCGGTCTCCCCTGTTGATGTATACCTCACAATTTCAAGGGTTACCGAGACAACTTGATCGACATCAATCAACTTCGTTGGCACCCAGATGTTCTCTCCGCTATTGCGCCCATAAGAAAAATATAAGTTGAACACCCCTGCGTCGTCATCTTCGATAATCTGCTCCGATCCATCCTTGTAGCTGACGGTCAGCTTATTATCAACTGCTTCATAGCCCAGATCATCGATGTGTGTCTGGATAGAAAACGGGCTGATCTCGAGAGGCGAGTCATCGGAGCGGAGTTCCTTTGTATCGACGTACGCTCCAACGCTAAACTCGGGCGTCGATGCCTCGAACGGCTTCGCATCCTCGCCTTCGCCCTCGGTCCACGAGATATTCCAGGTGACCGCATGTTGAAAACCTCGCTCGCGATCCATAGAAGCAAAGTACATCGTGCCATTAATGACAGTATCGCTTGATGTGTCCTTATCAATGGTGCAGCGTGTGTCAGCCCATTCCTCGCCGAAGTTCATGCTGGGCGTGCCGATGCCCTGCTCTTCTTCACCATAGAGAACAAGTTCGCCTGTCTCTGCTGCTGGCTTGTAGTAGTTAACGCCATTTGGATTGGACAGCGTAAACGTCACGGCACCGCAACCGTTTTTATCGATAGCCATCTCATGGATATCGAGCGTATAGCCGTTACCCTCGACGGACAGATTAACCTTCTGGACTGCACCCTCCAGGCTTTGGGGCGCGATGCCATCACCAAACTCTCTGGTGTAGGTGTATTTAGTCCCCGATGAGCCGCCGTTGGTCCAGGTGATGGAATCCCCGTTGCCGTGGTTTCCCCAGGCTGAGGCAAAATAGGCGGATTTGACAACGGCGTAGGCGACCCCTCCGGTCGCCAACACTCCGACAAGACATCCAACTACGGCAACATACAGAGGCTTCGCGTGACCCTTTCGACGAAGCGGCTCACCAGCAGCGGCATAAAGAACACGGTCAGCAAGATCGCTATCGGCTTGGACGGACTCGAAGGCCTGCTTGATTTGATTGGATTTCACGGTCGCCCTCCTCTAGGATGAATTTGAGCTTCGATCGACCGCGAGCTAAACGCGTTCGAACGGTCGCGGCTGGCACATGCAGTAACTCGGCAATCTCTGAGGTCGAAAAGCCCAGATAGTAATAGAGCACGATGGGAACACGGAATCGCTCCGGAAGTCGCATAACGTCTGACAGGACCGCCTTGGTCTCCTCCTGCGCCGTCGAAAGCGAACCGGCCAGGTTCTCAATATCCTCCACGCGCCTCCACGGCTTTCGAAAGAGCGATTTGCATTCATTGATCGTGACTCGGATAAGCCATCGACGAAGATGCTCCCAACTCTCAAAGTTTCCATCGCTTTTAAGCAGCTTAAGAAAGACATCCTGGGCAACATCGTCGGCATCGGCACAATCGCGCAGGTACGTCAATGCGATCCGAAACACGACATCCCGGTGATCTTCGACCGCCTGTCTAAATGCCTGTTCTTCCATAATCACCTCCCGGTGACGTTAATGATTCTTGATGAGGCCCTCACCATAGATACGCTTTGACCGAACGGAATGTTTCAAATTCAAGCAGGAAAAACCTACCAAAATAAACCTGTCCCTTTTTGGCAAAAGAAATCCCCTTCTGTGCGCGGGGGCAGATTCCCGGAACGGGCCGCCCGCTGTTTAAGTTTGCTGCTCTACAGTCCTGCGCAAGACGGAAAGCACATTAAGTGCTTTCCTTTGCGTGCGGAACTCGCGA
>NZ_JADNNH010000059.1:0-1590 GCF_015556945.1 Collinsella aerofaciens
TCCCAAACTGCCGGCAGAGACGATATGAGCAGGACATAAAAACATTGAGAGCCCCTGCTGCATGAAAGACCGCGGATTAGGCCGACAATGGTGAGTGTCTAATTCAGCCGCGGCGGCCACGCCGCATTCATGGAAGGGGCTCCCATGCTCGATACTACCACCTTCGTCGGCCTCGACGTCCACGCCCGTTCGATAAAGGCCGTCTCCCTCGACGTCATGACCGGGGAGGTGCGCTGCGCGACCTTCGGCTACGACGCCGGCGCCGTCGCGGGGTGGGTCCGCTCCGTGGACCCTAAGGCCAGGTGCGTGTACGAGTCCGGGGTCACGGGATTCGACCTGCAGAAGAGGCTCTCCGGCCTTGGGGTCGACTGCGTGGTCGGCGCCGTCTCGAAGATGATCAAGCCCAGCGCGGACAGGCGCAGGAAGAACGACCGCAACGACGCCGAGTTCCTCGCCCGCATGCTGTCGGTCGGCAACGTGGTCGAGGTGTGGGTCCCCGACGACGAGTGCGAGGCCGCCCGCGACCTGACTAGGGCGCTCGAGGACGCGAGGGACGACCTCTCGCGCTCGAAGCAGCGGCTCTCCAAGTTCCTGCTCAGGCACGGGCTCGTCTTCGACGAGAGGACGCCCACCGGCCGCAGGAAGGGCAACTGGACCCGGGCGCACTGGTCCTGGATCGAGTCGATAAGGTTCGCGGAGGGGGCCGACAACGAGGCGCTCGCCTACTACGTCGACGCGGTCAGGCGGGCGGCGGAGGACAAGGCGCGGCTCGAGGGGCTCGTCGAGGCCGAGACCCGCAAGCCCAGGTGGAGGAAGAGGGTCGACTCCCTGCGCTGCCTCAAGGGCGTCGACACCGCGACGGCCGCCGACCTCGTGTTCGAGGCCGGCGAGTTCTCGAGGTTCAGGAATGCCCGGTCGTTCGCCGCATGGGTCGGCTTGACGCCCTCCGAGCACTCCAGCGGGGAGAGCGACCGCAGGGGCGCGATCACCAAGGCGGGCAACAAGCACCTGAGGAAGGCGCTGGTCGAGGCCGCGTGGCACTACCTGACGTGCTCCGCGCGGCCGAAGGAGCCCGCCAGGGGCCAGGCCCCGGACCCGGGCGCCCGCAGGCATGCCGCCAAGGGCGTGCGGAGGCTGGTCGAGAGGCGCGGGGCCCTGCTCGCGCGCGGGGTCCACAACAACAAGGCGAACGTCGCCACGGCGCGCGAGCTCGCCTGCTGGGTGTGGGCGGTCGGTCTCATGGCCGAGGAGGCGTAGGGGGAGGCTCCCCCGCACATAAGCCGATCACCCCGGAAGCGGTTGGATCCGAAGCCGTTGAGGCGAACCTCAGGTCCCTTTTCTGCGAGCGCCCAGGGCGCCACACGCGTGCACAGACTGTCGGTTCGACGAAGAAGCCTCAGCCGTAGCAACGGATTGCCCAGCGAGAGATCGCCACGGGCGGATATTAAACTGCAAAGACGAGCGTCGGGAAGACACGCCGAGGTCGCCGCGGACGGGTTGATATAGGGAGAGGGCCTGACCCCATATCGTTGGGGCCAGGCCCGATTTTGCCTCTTGACAATGTCCTGCTCATATTAAAAGGAACGTCCC
>NZ_JADNNH010000005.1:0-91703 GCF_015556945.1 Collinsella aerofaciens
CCAAGCGGGGGCGCCAGGCGCCCGGATGCGTCATGCCGAAATGGCGCGAAGCACGCGGTTGACAAAACTATAGAGACACGTCCCAAATTAGCTACTTTGTGGGTTGTGGGGGATAAAGATTGCCGGTCGATTTGTCCTACTGGGGTATGTCGATGGCGCGAATGGTTCGATTTGACGACCGAGTGGCAACCCGAGGCGAAATTTCGGGTCACCCAAATTGCTACAATTTTAAGCATGCAGCGATGTCCTGCCTTGCGTTTCTGCGCGGGGGGGGCGTATATTTGCATCGATGGGGACGACACACATATATAGCGAGCTGCTTCTTGCCGTCCTCATGGATTTGGGGAGGGCCTTCATGAATCGCGTGTGTGCGAGAGCTCGAGAAATGCTAAAGCCTTTTGGCAAGAAAACCAATACCGCAAAGCGTGTCCTTAGGGTTTTGGCCGTCCCGCTGGCGGCGTGTGCGCTCTTGTTTGGCGCGACGAGTGCGTCGGCCGATCAAGCGGTTCCCTTTAGCAACCACACCGTGCAGACGGTGAATCCCACCGGCACTACGGTCAATTTGTTCGACTATTGGGTCGTGAACGGCGACAATGATAAGTCCGTCAACATAAACAACAAAAATGGCAATGACAACACCGGCATCAACAAAGGTCACCAGCTCAAGTTCAATGGCGGTGCTGGATCGGGTATTAATAAATGGACGGGAAGAAGCGGCATTGACGGCTTTGGACGTCTTCCATTTGTGAAGAACACGCTGGTGAATGGCTATCCCGAGATCAAGGCTGGCACCTATGCCTCATACGGCACGAAAGGCGATTGCACCGATGAGTCGCTGGCCTATCTCTTTAACAACGACAGTCAGGCCAACGGCAAGCAGAATGGCAAGGCCGTTTACAACAACGTGCAAGGCCTTTTCCAGCTCAAAGATGGCTATTACGTCTACGACTCGTACGGCTCTGACGGTAACTATGGTAACTATGCCGTGTATAACCCCACGACCAACTCCTTTAACGTCTACGATAAGGCGGGCGTATATAAGGGCGGCGTATCAGATGCAAATCTGGGCCAGTTCTTCCCCTTCGACTCGGCTGACAAGGTTTTTGATGAGAAGGGCAACAGCCTCTCCCCTAAGCAGATCATTGATGGAAGCACGAACCTCAACCATCACTTTGGAATGTCCGTGACCACGGAGTTTGTCCAGCCTGCGAGCGGCAAGACCACCGGTAACAAAGATATGATCTTTGAGTTCTCGGGCGACGATGACGTCTGGGTGTACATCGATGGCGTACTCGTGGGCGATCTGGGTGGCATCCATGAGAAGGCGACGCTCAAGATCAACTTCGCCACCGGTGGCGTGCATGTCGGTCATGTCGACAATGCAAATGATCCCGAAAAGACAATTCAAGACACCACCATTAAGGCGATGTTCCAAGCTGCCGGCGCAGATACTTCAAACAGAAGATTCTCCGGCAACACCTTCCTCGACAGCTCCAAGCACACGCTGAGCTTCTTCTATCTGGAGCGTGGCGCGGGCGCATCGAACATGTCGCTTAAGTTCAACCTCACCACCCTGCCGTCGTCCGAGGTCGCGAAGGTCGACCAGAACGGCGAGGCAGTCCAGGGTGCCGAGTTTGCTCTGTATCAGTCAGATGCCAACTGGAACGCGCAGGATGAGGCCATCGCTCAGGGCACGACGGACGCCAATGGCCAGCTGGTGCTTCTGAAGCCGGACGGTTCCGTTCTCTCCTTCGACGAAGAGCACGCCAATAAAAACGACTACTTTGTACTCAAAGAGGTTAACCTGCCCAAGGGATACCGCTCGAGCCTGACCTCATCGACCACTGCAACGCCAGGTGAGCTGCACCTGCAGTACAAGGCCGCGGCAAGTGGCACGGGTGGCGCGGTGGTTGCACCGCAGACAACGGTTACAACAGCCGACGACAAGTCATGGACGGGCAGCCGCATGTGGCTGAACGGCGGCTATCTGGCCGCTAAGGAGACCATTTCCCTTAGCAAAGAAACAAAAGACAATAAGGACAAACCCATTAGCTCGGGTACGACCTTTGCTGTCGTGCTCAAGCGCACCGATAAGAGCAAGAGTGACACGGACGAAAGCGCATGGACGGCGGTCACGGGCAATCCGCTCGAGGGCTACAAGCTATGCTCTGCGCATGGCATTGCCGGTGCGGTCGAGGCTGCCAAATCGGCAGATACGAGCGTCTTTGGCGTCAACACCAAGGGCGACTACGAGGTAACGGTCAGGTCGCTGCCCGGCGATATCGAGAAGTACGCCGCCATGATGACGGACAAGTCCCAGTCCGAATATACCGTGGCGGTGTATCACACCACAGCATCGTCTCTGGCGGAGGCAACCATCGACAACACCTCTATGGTCCAATATCAAACGATAAACAGGCAGTTCTCTACGGTGATTCACCTCACCAACGTCCAGAATCGTCTGTTTGTGCAGAAGGTTGACGACCTGGGCAAGCCCGTGAACGGCGCGACGTTTGAGCTGTACCAGGCCAAGGACGTTACCGGCGATAGCCCCAGCACGTATGCCATTGAAGCCGGCGCCACGCCGTATGACACCGTGCAGGCAAACGGCATGACCTATCCGTATGACATTGAGGGTGCTGCATGCTTCCCACTCGATTCGACAAAGCATGCACCCCTTATCAAGGGTACGTACTACCTGCGTGAGTCTGTAAGTCCAGATGGCCATGAGATTAACAACACCATCACCAAGGTAATCGTGGACGATTCGGGTGTGTATGTGGATGCCGGCAAGGAAGACGACGGTGTGCGCAGCATGAGCGGCCCGGGTTCGCTGATTGCTTCCCTAGCGCAGTTTGGCTCTCCCGACTCGATCGATAATACGCTGACACACATCAAGGGCAAGCTGCAGAGCGCGACTGGTGCAGATGTCAAGGGTAACCTGACGTGGGGCCAGACGAGCACTGCCAAGGGCGTGACGCCTTCTCTGGCGGACGACTTGATGCACATGCGCTACGACAAGGCGACGCAGGGCGCCAAGACCGTTCTGCGTTATGTCGAGGATGGTGGCGATCGCGACGGTCAGCTGGCGACGATCTTTGCCGATACGGGCGTAAACCGCATGGCTCTTTATCAAGACGATGATGCCACCAATGGCACCGATCTGGGCACGCTTCAGCTCAATCATCTCTTTACCACGGCAACGGCCGTGCAGTATACCGATCGTCGCGTGGCACGCCTGCAAGTGACTAAGACCGTGACGGCGGACAGTGGCCTTACCGCGCCCACCAAGGATGCGAACAACAACGATCTGACGTTTACGTTTAAGTTCACCCTGCCGGAGTCCCAGAAGGGTTACGAGGCGCACGTATTCGATGCAAGCGGCAAGGCCGTGGGCAACTCCTTTACGCTTAAGAACGGCGACACCCATTTCATCAAGGCCGGCGAGACCATTCGCGTTTACGACCTTAAGAAGGACGACAGCTACAGCGTGAGCGAGCTCACCACCAAGGGCGAGGAGTCCAGTGGCAATGTGCTGGCGAGCATCGTTAACACTGTGACCGGCTCTGCCGGCGAGTCGGTGCTTCCGGCTGGCTTTAGCCTCGTGAGCCGCAAGGCCGGCGGCGAGGAGCAGTCCGGAACCGGTAACACCATCACGGGCAAGATCGTCGCGCTCGTGGACGGAAAGATTCCCGCGAGCAACACGCTCGAGTTCATCAACAAATACAGTGTCAGCCCCGTAAAGAATGGCCTAAGCGCCAAGAAGATGCTCGAGGGTCGCGATTGGGCCGATGGCGATTCCTTTACCGTGCAGCTTACAGCCGACGACGGCGTCCCCATGCCCAATGGCGCCAAGAGCAAGGTGTCGACGGTCGAGCTTACCAAGAATTCCCAGACGCAAACGGTTGGCGACATCACCTATAAGACGGCAACGTTTGGCGAAATCACCTATACCAAGCCCGGCACGTACACCTATACCATCTCGGAGGTTATCCCCGGTTCCGATGCCGGGGCAGACGGCATAAGCTACTCCGCCGCCCGCTATAAAGCGGAGGTCGTGGTGGAGGACAACCAAGCTGGTGCTCTTGTCGTTGAGAGCGTGAAGATGACGCAGGAGCGCAACGACGCGGGCGACGACACCAAGACAGAGGTTGCCGACGCGATCTTCACCAACCGCTACGACGAGCATGAGGGGAACATCACCATCCATGCTCAAAAGAGCCTAACCGACAACGCCGGGAGTTTCCCGCTTTCCCAGAACGCCTTTAGCTTTGAGCTCAAGCGTGTGGGCGGCTATGCGGACGACAATGCAGCGTTCGATCCCGATAAGGTCGACAAGAGCATCAAGGCCCCCATGCCTCAGGGCGCCGAGGGCGACACCGCGACCGTGGGCAATAACGCCGACGGTACGGTGACATGGCCGGCAATCTCCTATACCGCCAAGGCTGATGCGGGACGCGCCTACGTGTACAAGTTCGCTGAGAATCTCGGTAGCATTAAGAAGGGCATGGACTACGACAAGTCGGTCTATTACGCCGTGGTGCGCAACGCCAAGAAGGGCGCCGGCATCCAGACTTCGATCGAGTACTACAAGGTTGTAAAGGACGGCTCGGTAAAGCAGCTGGACACGAACGTTACGCCTTCCTTTACCAATATATATAGCGTGGAGCCCATGAGCGTGACCCTGCAGGGCCAAAAGACCGTGAGCGGTCGCGATTGGAACCAGGGCGAGACCTATACCTTTAACCTTACCGCCGCTACGGACGATGCCAGCGCAACTGGTCTGGGTAAGACCACCGCAAAGGCAGTAACGGATGGGGCTGTTGCCATTAACGCCAGTCAGGCTACTGCCGCCGCGCCCGAGTCGGGACGCGTGGCCTCGTTCTCCTTTGGCACCGAAGCCGCCCCGACCGTGACGTTCAACCGCGCGGGCACCTTTAGCTTCAATATCACCGAGAACGCCGCACAGGATGGCCAGGCGGGCATGTCTATGGACAAGTACACCGCACGTGCGACCGTCGTGGTGACCGATCTGGACGAGTCGGGCAACCACACGGGCAAGCTGCGCGTGTCGAGCGTGACCTACGCCAACACCGGCGCCTCCGATGCGGACAAGGCCGTAACTGACAAGGCCGCCTTTACCAACGCATACCATGCGTCGGGCACCTTTGATGGCGTGACGGTCAGCAAGACCCTTGAGGGTCGCGCTTCTGCCGCGGGCCAGTTTACCTTTGCCGTGACGGGCCTTTGGTACAACGGCGTTCAGACGTCGGTCGACGGCGCCGATGCTAGCCTGTCCAATAAGGCTGCGGGGGCCGGCGTGTCCGGTGCCGTGGTGGGCGCAAGCGGGCAAGAGAAGCTCTTTGCTCGTACGCTCACGGAGCAGGATCTGGGCCATACGTTTGCCTATCGCATCCGCGAGAATCAGCCTGCGGCTGCCGGCTACGCCTATGACACCGGCTACACTGGTGACGCTATCGTGCTCGTCAAGGTTCTAGCACGCAAGGACGACCCCGCTAAGCTCTACACCGTGACGACCGTGCTCAAGGGTGCGGGTGTGACGGAGCTGCTGGGCGACGGCGCCGACGCGAGCGCGCTGACGGACGAAAAGATCGTCGAGCTCAAGCAAGATTCGCATACTTACGTGCAGCAGTACGATGCAAGTGAGACCGGCGCCACGACGCCTGCTGTCTCGTTTGTGAACCGTTACACGGCAAGTCTCGACTATGGCGCCAATGGCGGTTTGCAGATCGAGAAGACGTTGACGTATCCCAAGGACGCGACCATTTTTGGCTCGCCTAAGAGCACGTTCCGTTATATCGTCAAGCCTGCTGACGAGACGTCTGCCAGCAAGGTTGGCATTTCCACGAATGGCAAGGTCTTTGAGACCGCAAATGTCGAGGCCAACGCTCCCAAGACCGTAAGTTTGGTACCTGCGGGCGGGCTGACCTTCACTCAGGATGATGCCGGCAAGACGTTCACCTATACGGTGAGCGAGATTGACGACAAAGCGACGGGCTATACGTACGACGAGACGGTCCATACGGTTAGGGCCGTCGTAGCGGATAACGGCGACGGCACGCTTAGGGTCACGACATCGGTAAGCAAGCAGGTCGATGGCAAGGACGAGCTCGAGGGCCAGTGGATCTACCCGTCGGATGCGACGTCTACCGGTGTCGCGACGGTCAAATTCAAGAACACCTATACGGTCGCCGAGGCAGCAACCTATACTCCGTCCGTGACCAAGGTGGTTGCCGGTGCCAATGCTCCGGACAAGTTTACCTTTGCCATGACCGCGGCCGATGATGTCACCAAGGCTGCTATCGACGGCAAGCTCATCACCGGCTCTTCGATGAGTGCGGAGAACGGCTACGCTGAGAAGAAGCAAACGAAGGAGGGCCTCAAGGACGGGGAGCACTATCAGGTCGGCTTCTCAAAGCTCACCTTCAACAAGCCGGGCACGTATAAGTTCGCTATTAACGAGGTGGCTGCGAACAGCGGTCTTGGCGAGTGGAAGTATGACCAGCACGTCTATACCGTGACGGTCACCGTAACCGATGAGGGCGGCAAACTTGTAGCGCGTGCCGATGGCACGACCGGCTCGGAAGGCTTCATCTTTACCAATAGTTACCAAACTTCAACGAGCTACGAGCTCCAGGGCGGTTTGGAGATCGTCAAGACGCTTAACGGGCACGATCTGCATGCCGGCATGTTTGGCTTTACGGTGACGGGCGAAGACGATGCTTCAATCGAAAAGCTCAACAAGCTGCTGCGCGCGGATGAGGGTAAGCTCACCGTTACGAACGATGAACCGCAGGCCGATGGCACGTCCCACACCGGTATTTTGGGCGGCCTGACCTTCGCGACGGGCGATGCGGACAAGACGTTTGCCTACAAGATTGTCGAGAATGGCGGCGGTAGGGGCGGCTATACATACGACTCCACCTATTGGAAGGTAGAGATTGCGGTTAAGAAGCGCGATAACGGTTCGCTCTATACCGTGACCACGGTCAAGCACTATGACGCCAACGACGTTGAAGAGCCCCGCGATGCGAATACCTTTAGCTCCGAGAGCGGTACCGCCAAGGCCCAGGTGTCCTTTACCAACAGCTACATCGCGACCGGAACATTCGACGGTCTTGCTGCCGAGAAGGTAATGGACTCCGGCGACAAGATTGAGGCGGGTCAGTATACGTTTGACCTGTATGCCGAGAAGACCGATGGCTCGCTCGAAAAGATGGATGAGGGTAAGACCCAGGCGAGCGATAACGGTATCGCCACGGTCGACTTCGGCAAGGTTAACTTTAAGCTTGGCGGCGCTCTCGGCGGATCCCATGAGCTGACGATTGACCTTGCTGGCGCTGTGAAGGATGGTGTTGCCACCAAGCAACACAATGCCGACCACACCACTACCTACAGCTTTAACCTGGTGGCAAAAGAGCGCTTGGCCAACCTGCCCGAGGGCGTGCGTCCCGTGGACACGTCCGCGACGTGCCGCGTGCTGCTCGAGGTGACCGATAACAACAACGGCAAGCTTACGTCCAAGGTGACCTATCGCAATGGTACCGAGAACGGCAAGATCGTCTTTCACAACACACGCGATAAGGTCAAGACGATCGGCACGGTTGCGAAGCCCAATGTGGACATCGACGGGCAGTTGCTCTCCGTGGGCGACTCCTACGTCTACACCATTAACTGGGTCAACACCGAGGCCGATGCCAATGGCAACTTGGTTCCGGCCAACGTGACCGTGACCGACAAGCTTCCTGCCGGCGTTGTGTTCGAGGCCTTTGAGGGCGAGTGTGCCGATAAGGGCGCCGCGAGCGGACAGTCGCTTACTTGGGACCTGGGTAAGCAACCCGCGGGCAGCCACGGTTCGGTGCGCGTGCGCGTCAAGATTACCGAGGACGCCGTGGAGGATGCCCAGGGCGCTGTCGGCACCGTCAAAAACGCCGCCACTATTACGGTTGGCAACAAGAGCTATACCGGCACCACGACCAACTACGTGCCCAAGAAGTCCGAGAGTGATGCTCAGGATTCGAGTGGCTTGGGCATTAAGCTGGGCGATGAGCTCACCTACACCATCGGCTACAAGAGCACCGAGGGCGCGTCTGCCACGGTGAAGATCACCGATGCCGTCCCCGCGGGAACCGAGTTCGTAGAGTTCGCCGGCGACCATAAGGATGCCGCCTCCAAGGACAATGACGGCAGCCTTACCTGGACGTTGAAGGACGTTCCCGCAGGCAAGGAGGGCACGGTTCAGTTTAAGGTTCGCGTGACCGAGAACGCGTTTAAGAGCGGTGGCGCTTCGGGCGACATTTCCAACCAGGCGTCGGTGGCGGTCGGCAACAACCCTGCCGTCAAGACCAACACCACTACCGACGAGGTGTCTGACGGGCGCCTGACGTTGAGCAAGACGGTCACGGCCGCCGAAGGCATCACTGCGCCCAACAAGGCATTTACCTTTAAGGTGCTGCTCTACCAGGCCGATGGCACAACGCCTCTGGCCGGCACCTTTGCGTTCGCCGGTCGCCTCAGCGGCACCAACGGCACCTATGTAAGCGGACAGATCAAGAGCGGGGATACCATCGAGCTTAAGGCCGGCGGCTCCGTGACGGTTACCGTGCCCGTGGGTGCTCGTTACGAGGTGCAGGAGCTTGACTCCAAGGGCGATCTCATGACGAGTGAGGACGGATTTGCAATTGCCGACAAGGCGAACACCAAGAAGGGCACCGTCGGACAGACAACGCAGGCAGGCTTCACCAATGTCTATAGCGTGGAGTCCACGAAGGTGAAAAACGCTTTTAAGGTGCAAAAGAAGATCTCCGGACGCAACTGGATAACATCGGATGCCTTTACCATGATGCTGACTGCCCAGGGTGAGGCACCCATGCCCAAGGGCGCCAAGGAGGGCGTGTCGACGATTGAGTTGCACAAGGATGCCCAGGTCGGCAACTTCGGTGCTATCGAGTACACCAAGCCCGGTACCTATACCTATATGATTACCGAGCAGTCGGGTGACGAGACGGCACTCACGTTCTCGAAGGCCACCTATCGTGCCACCGTCACGGTGACCGACGATGGCGCCGGTAAGCTGTCTGCCAAGACCAAGGTTGCACAGCTGACCGACGATGCGGGTGACGCTGTTGAACGCACGGTCGAGGCGGCGGTCTTTACCAACACCGCCAAGACCGGCAGCCTCATCGTCAAGAAGACAGTCGTCGGCGGCGACAATCAGCGCGAGTTCGGCTTCACGGTCGCGCTGACCGACGGGGACGGCGAGCCCGTCTCCGGCACCTTCGGCAAGGGTGAGCACGCCGTGACGTTCGCGGATGGCAAGGCGACCTTCACGCTTAAGGACGGCGGGGAGAAGACCGTCGCCGGCCTGCCCGTGGGCGCGCACTACACCGTGACCGAGGATGCCGCCGAGGGCTACACGACCACGGCCAACGGGGCTGACGGCTCCAAGGCCGAAGGCGCCGTGACCGAGGACGGCGCGACCGTCGCGTTCACCAACACGTACGGAACGGCCACCGAGGGCAGAGACGTCTCCACCGCGGGGCTCTTCACCAAGACGCTCAAGGGTCGCGACTGGGCGGAGGGCGACAGCTTCCAGTTCGCGCTCGCGGGCAAGGACGGCGCGCCCATGCCCGAGGGATCTGCCGACGGCTCCAAGACCGTCAGTGTGACGGCCGCCGGCACCAAGGCGGGCGATAGGGTCGCCTTCGACTTCGGTTCCATCCGCTACACGCTCGATGACATCAAGGATGCCGAGTTCGCCGAGGTCGGTGGCAAGCGCGTGCGCGCCAAGACCTTCACCTACACGGTGCGCGAGGTCAGGCCCGATGACGGCTCTGCCATCGCCGGCGTGGCCTACGACGGCCACGCCGCCACGATGACGGTGACCGTGACCGACGACGGCTCCGGCAACCTCACGGCCACGACGCCCGCGATCGCGGAGGTGAGCGGCGTCGACTTCGTCAACACCTACACGACCGAGCTCGACTACTCGGCCCGCGCGGGCGTGCGCCTGTCCAAGACGCTCTTCGGCCGTGCCATGGAGGCGGGGCAGTTCGCCTTCACCGTGACCGCGGACGCCGAGACGGCCGCCAAGCTCGGCCTCAAGACCGACAAGGACGCCTACGCCGTGGCCGCGGCTGACGATGGGAAGGCCGACCTGGTCGACCTCATCGGCGGTGCCGCGAAGAGCGACGTGAAGTTCACCGACGCCGACGCGGGCAAGACCTACAGCTTCACCGTCACCGAGACCAAGCTCGGCGGCGAGGGCTACACCAACGACACCGCGCCACGCACGGTGACCATCGCGCCCGGCTACGATGCCGCGATGGGCAAGCTCACGGTCACGACCACGGTTGCCAAGGACGGTTTCGAGGTCGCCCGCAGCGAGGTCTCCACGGCAGATGACGCCACGGAGACGCCCGCGCCCGTGACGGTCGCGTTCCAGAACTCCTACGAGGCCACCGGCGTGCTCGGCGGCGAGGGCAACGTGGCAATTAACGCCACCAAGACGCTGACGGGTCGCGCCGCGGCGGCGGACGAGTTCTCGTTCTCCGTACGCGATGCCCAGGGCAACGTGGTCGCGACCGCGACCAACCAGGCCTCCGGTGACGGCGAGGCAGCGGGACTTGCGTTCTCGCCCATCGCCTACACCACCGACGCTCTCGAGCAGATGGTGGCGGACGGCACCGCCACCAGGGCCGCCGACGGCTCATGGGCCATTCCCTATACCGTATCCGAGGACGGCACGGACCGGCTGCCCGCGGGCGTGACGGCGACCGCCTCGAGCTTCGACATCACGGTCAAGGTGACCGATGACGGCAAGGGCGGGCTGGATGTGGCCGTGGTCTACCCCGAGGGCTCCGGTGGCACGCTGTCGTTCGTGAACGGCTACGGCACCAACGAGGCGACAGTCGACCTCGCGGGTACCAAGACGCTGGCGTTCGGCCAGGCCGGACTCGGCCTCACGCAGGCCGACATCGAGGGCAAGTACACCTTTAAGATTGAGCCGCTGGACGGCGCGCCCGCGCCGGTCGACGCCTCCGGCAAGACGGTAACCGAGGCGACCAACGACGCCGCCGGCAACGTCGAGCTGGGCCACGTCACGTTCAAGCAGCCGAGCGACCTCGATGACGTCGAGATCGACGGCGACGGCCTGCGCATCAAGACGTTCGCCTACCGGGTGAGCGAGTCCGGCTCGGTCGACGGCGTGGTCAACGACGCGACGGCGGCTAGGACCTTCGCGGTCAAGGTGGTCGAGGACACCAACGCGGGCACGCTCGCCGCGGAGATCCTGCCCGCAGAGGGCACGCCCGAGGGCAAGGGCGCGTTCGAGTTCACCAACACCTACGTCGTGAACCCGACGCCGAGCTCCGTCACCGACCAGATCAAGGTGAACAAGAAGCTCAAGGGCCGTGACCTGGCCGAGGGCGAGTTCGAGTTCCAGCTGGTCGAGATTGCCGCCGACGGCAGTGAGAGCGTCGCGGCAACGGGCAAGAACGCCGCCGACGGCACGGTCGCTCTCAGCCCCGTCACCTACACCGCGCCCGGCACGCACAGCTATGAGCTGCGCGAGGTCGCCGGCACGGCGGGCGGCGTGACATACGACAGGGCGACGTACCGCGTGCGCACGACGGTTGTCGACGCCGGTAACGGCACGCTCGCCGTCAAGCACGAGCTCATGGATGCCGAGGGCAATGCCACGAACGACACCTCGGTGACCTTCACCAACGGCTACAAGGCCGCACCCGTCACCCTCAAGCTGGGCGCCGCCAAGGTGCTCAAGGGCGCCGAGCTCAAGGCGGGCCAGTTTGGCTTTGAGCTCAAGAGCCGGGACGGCAAGGTCATGTCGACCGCCAAGAACGCCGCGGACGGCAGCGTCACGTTCGACGCGCTGACGTTCAAGCAGGCCGGCACCTACACCTTCACGGTGAGCGAGGTCGACGACGGCCAGGCGCACGTGACCTACGACAAGGCGGTGCGCAAGATCGTCGTCACGGTGAGCGACGAGGCGGCCGACGGCACCAAGACGGGCTATCTGTCGGCGAGGGTCTCCTACGAGGGCGACGCCAACGTGCCGCCAGTCTTCACCAACAGCTACGCCGAGGAGCCCGGGACCCCCGGCACCCCCGAGAACCCCGGCACGCCGGGCGGCGGCTCGGGTGGCGGTTCAGATAACGGCTCCGGCAGCGGCTCCGGCGGCGACGGCTCCAAGGGCGGTATGCCCGACACCGGCGACCGCAGCCTGCCGGTCGAGGTGCTCGGCGCCATGGCTGGCATCGGCGCGCTGGCTGTCGCGGGCGGCGCGGTCCTGTACCGCAGGCGCCGCTAGCGATATGCACGAGTGGGGCGAATCCATCCGATGGGTTCGCCCCACTTGCCCTGCTGGACGGGAGCAGGTAAGATATACCGAGCGCCTAGCGCGTTCGATGGGTTCGGATGACGACATGTTCCGAATCTGGTCAGGTCCGGAAGGAAGCAGCCATAAGGAGCCTCTGTCGGGCATCCGAATCCATCGAGCGCACGGGCTTTCTTTTTGCGCGGTTTTACCAAACCGCGCAATGCTCGACGCTGCGCGCCACCCAGAGCGACAATTTGTCATTCAAAAGGCAAGGCATGACCAGAAGGTCTATGCCTTGCCTTTTTCATGCCAACTTGTTCGCTCTGGGTGGCGCTCGCTGGCTTTGCCAAAACATCGATGGCTACGCGGTCCAGGAGGCGGCGAAGTGTTTGGTGTCTCGCTGGTCCTCGGCTTTGCCTGCGGGATCGCTCGACTACCAAGCGCCCTGCCGGCACTCGCGGGTAGCCGACCAAAACCACCTGAAGGGTCACATTTATCTGAATAATTTAATCCCGTGTCTTTTGCTGCTCGTTGGCGTTGTCTGGAGCGCGGCGGCTACGTGGTTCAAGAGACGGCGGCATTACCATCTGTTTTTACAAGTAAAGAGGCTCGTTTCCCTAGGTTGGGGAAACGAGCCTCTTTTTGTCTCTGGGTTTGTGGATTGGCGAAGGTAGTATGCTCTGGCGGCTATTTTGAGTTTTTGAGGCGGCGTGTGGCTGTGGCGGTTATTCCGAGGCCTGCGGCGGCGACTGCTGCGAGTGCGATTGCGCTCGGCGCTGTGTCGCCTGTGTTTGCGAGCTTGCCGGTGGTCGTATTTGCTTGCTTGCCGCTGCTCGAGTTCGCCTGCTTGGTGGAGCTTGGTAGGGTGTCTTTGCCGGTCGAGGGTGAGCTGGCGGGCTGTGTCGTCTCGGCCGGTTGCGTCGAGCCGGAGGGAGGCGTTGTCTCGGTCGGTTGCGTTACCTCGGGCGAGGTGGCCTTGTCTGCCGCGGCTTTTGCCTCTTCGTATGCCTTGCAGGCGTCGTCATAGGCCGCTTGCGCCTTATTCAAATCGCTGAGGAGCGCATTTCGCTTGGCTGTGCATGCGTCGATGTTGGCCTTTGCTTTCTCCGCTCCATCTTCGAAAATCTTAACCTGCTCTTCCTGACTTTCGAGCGTACGTCGGTGGTGGTCAAGCTTATATCCACAAGATTCTCTTTCCGAATCCGCCATTTTGACCTCCATACGCAACTGCAAAACAGTTTCGTAATCCCTGTCGGCGAGCGCCTTTTCTACTTTTGCTTTAAGCTCGCTTACCCGGTTGCTGGCCTTGTCGTAATCGGCTTGGGCTGCAGCGACGTTCGCTCGCATGGCGGGAAGGGGTTCACTAGATTTGGCGGCTTCCGCCATCATCTTGTCGTAGAGCTCTTGAGAAGCGGCAATGTCATCATCGATTTCCGCAAGTTTCTCGGGACTTGCGGCGTCTTTTGCGGCCTCGAGGTTTTTGAGCGCTTCCTGCATGGCTGCATACGCTTTTTCTTTTGCGGCGGCCGCATCTTCCGTCTGCAAGGCAACTGCAGCGGTGGGGGAGCTGGTTTCTGCCGCTATCGCCGTTGCGGGGGCGATTCCCGCGACAAGTGCCGCGGAAAGGGCGATGCCCGCAGTTGCTCGTCTTGCTCTTCTTGCGAGAATGTCGTTCATCTCGGCACCTCATTTCAAGGGTCGGCGACTAACTTGGTAGCACTAATGCAAGTATACCAAGTGGTCGACCCGACACTGGCTGGGTGCGCGCCTCTCCGCTTCTTTGGAAACCGAATCCCATTAGAAATGACGAGTTGTTTACGCTTCTTTTGGGCTTACCGTACTATCATGGTTCGAATTGAATGTGGATGATGATAGGGAGCGCCTATACATGATTGAGCTGCTCGGGCGTTTTGGTGGTAAGTTTCGCCGGTATATGGTGATCGGCCCAGCGTGCAAGCTGATCGAAGTGATTTTTGATCTGCTGACGCCGCTGGTGATTGCCCAGATGATCGATAAGGGTATTGGCGCACACGATGTCAACGCCGTTATCCACTACGGCATGGTACTTGGCGCCATGGCTGTGATCGGCATCTCGTTTACGCTTGTCTGCCAAAAGATGGCGGCGCTGACCTCGCAGGGCATGGGCACCGACATTCGCGGCGCGCTCTACGAGCACATCAACAAACTGAGCTATGCCGAACTCGACCGCTTTGGCACGCCGTCGCTTATCACCCGCATCACCAACGACGTCAACCAGGTGCAGCTTGCCGTGGCGCTGGGCGTGCGCATGCTCATCCGCTGGCCCTTCTTGGCGGTGGGCTCTATGTGCGCGGCCCTTGCCATCGACCTTAAGCTCGGCATGATCTTTTTGATTTGCACGCCCGCCATTGGCCTGGTGTTTTGGTTTGTCATGGCGCGCTGCATTCCGTACTACAAGCAGCTGCAGGCAAAGCTTGACCGCATCGCGCTCATTTGCCGCGAGGGGCTTTCGGGCGCCCGCGTGGTTCGCGCCTTTGTACGCGAAGATCACGAGCGCGAGCGCTTTGCCCAAGCCGCCGATGACCAGGCCAATACCGCCATCGCGGTGGGCAAGCTCTCGTCAATCCTTAATCCCGTCACGTTTTTGGTGATGAACCTGGGCGTGTGCGCCATCCTGTGGGTGGGCGGCATCCAGGTCAACGTGGGCGAGCTCACGCAGGGCCAGGTCATGGCGTTCGTCAACTACATGACGCAGACCCTGACCTCCATCGTGTATGTCGCCAACCTGGTCGTGGTCTTTACCAAGGCGAGCGCGAGTGCTTCGCGTATCAACGAGGTGCTCAACTGCGAGCCGAGCATCACCGACGAGAACAACGAGCCGGTCGCACTGCCCCAGGCACCCGCGACGGACGTCGACGCCCCGGTCTCTGCGCTGAGCTTTAGCCATGCGAGCTTTTCGTTTGGCGCGGGCGCGGCCAATGCCGTCAACGATGTGACCCTGGAGCTCCCGCTGGGCAAGACGCTCGGCATTATCGGCGGCACGGGTAGCGGTAAGTCGACGCTCGTCTCGCTCATCCCGCGCCTGTACGATGCGAGCACCGGCAGCGTGAGCGTGATGGGCTCCGACGTGCGCGCCTGGCCGCTCGATCAGCTGCGCCATGTGGTCGCGACCGTCCCGCAACGCGCGTCGCTGGTGAGCGGCACGATCCGCAGTAACCTGACCTGGCGTGACGAGTCAGCGACCGACGAGGGGCTCTGGGCGGCGCTCGACATGGCGCAGGCGAGCGAGTTCGTGCGCAACAAGCCTCAGGGGCTCGATGCCCCGGTCGAGGCGGACGGTAAGAACTTCAGCGGTGGCCAACGCCAGCGCCTGACCATCGCGCGCGCCCTGGTGGGCTCGCCTCAGGTCCTGATCATGGACGACTCCGCCTCGGCGCTCGACTTTAAGACCGACGCGGCGCTTCGCCATGCCATCCACGAGCGCAGCGTGTGTGGCGCTGCTGAGGGCGGGCTGCCGCTGACTACGGTGATCGTAAGCCAGCGCGTTTCGACCGTGCGCGACGCCGACATGATCTGCGTACTCGACCACGGCTCGGTTGCGGGCCTGGGCACGCATGACGAGCTGTATGCAAGCTGCCAGCTCTACCGCGAGATTTGCCAGTCGCAGCTGCGACGCGAGGAGCTCGAGGGCCAGCAGGGGAGCACGACGCCCACGCCCACCCCAAGACCCGCGTCCGCCCCAGGCGCCGTGTGCGCCCCCACATCCGTCTGCGCAAAGGAGGGCTGCTAAATGAATCCGTACACTTCCTCCGGTTCGGTCGCCACGATGACGGCCAACGTGTCCGGTAACGATAACCTCAACGACCTGGGCGACGGTCCGCGCCAGCCCGGCGATCCCGAGCGCTATCCCGTGGGTGCGGTGACCCGCCGCCTGCTGGGCTACGTTCGTCCGCATCGCATTTCGTTTGTTGCGTCGTTTGTGAGCGCCGCCATCTCCGTGATTCTGCAGCTCTACACGCCCATCCTCATCGGCGAGGGCATCGACCTGATCGTTGCCGCCGGGCAGGTGGACTTTGACGCACTGCTGCCGCTCGTTACCAAGCTCGCGATTGTCGTCGTAGGTGCTGCGGCCTTCCAGTGGCTACAGGGCTACTGCGTCAACCGCCTGTCCTACGAGACGGTGCGCGACATGCGCGTGGAGGCGAGCGACAAGCTCAGCCGCATGCCGCTCAGCTTTATCGACAGCCATGCCCACGGCGACCTTATGAGCCGCGTGGTCAACGACGTCGACCAGGTGGGCGACGGTCTGCTGCAGGGCTTCACGCAGCTCTTCACCGGTGTTATTACCATCGTTGGCACGCTCGCGTTTATGCTTTCCATCAACCTGACCATGACGCTCGTAGTGGTGCTCGTCACGCCGCTCTCCATCTTTGCGGCCAGCGCCATCGCCAAACTCTCCAACAAGAGCTTTACGGCGCAGCAGCGTATTCAAGGTCAGCTTGGCGGCCATATCGAGGAGTACGTGGGCGAGCAGAAGCTTGTCGACGCCTTTGCCTATGGCTCGAACGCTCAGCAACGCTTCGATGCCCTCAATGCCGAGCTCTACACCGCGGGCGAGCGCGCGCAGTTTATGGGTTCGCTCTCCAACCCCGGCACGCGCTTTATCAATAACATCATCTATGCCGTGGTCGCTGTGATCGGCTGCGTGGGCGTGATCACGGGCGTGCCCGCGGCGCTTACGGTGGGCGGTGTGCAGATTTTCCTGTCCTATGCCAACCAGTACACCAAGCCGTTCAACGAGGTCACCAACGTCATTACGCAGATCCAGACGGCGTATGCCTCGGCGCGCCGCATGTTTGCGCTGCTCGATGCGCGCGAGCAGGAGCCCGATGCGGCGGATGCCGTGGAACTTGCCGCCCCGCAGGGTGAGGTGACCTTTGAGCATGTGGACTTTAGCTACGTGCCCGACCGCAAGCTGCTGCAGGACATCTGCATCGAGGCTAAGCCCGGCATGCGCTTTGCCCTGGTCGGCCCCACGGGCTGCGGCAAGACGACGCTCATCAACCTGCTGCTGCGCTTTTACGATATCGATGCCGGACGCATCATGGTCGATGGCAGGTCTTCGCGTGACTACACGCGCGCAAGCCTTCGCCGTGCCTTTGGCATGGTGCTGCAGGACACTTGGCTGTTCGAGGGCACGGTGGCGGAAAACATCGCTTACGGTTGCCCGGATGCCATGCGCGAGCAGGTTATCGAGGCGGCCAAGCGCGCGCACGCACACAAGTTTATCGTGCAGCTGCCAGGCGGCTACGATACAGTCATCGGCGAGGACGGCGGCACGTTTAGCCAGGGTCAAAAACAGCTGCTGTGCATCGCGCGTGTCATGCTCACCGACCCGGCGATTCTGCTGCTGGACGAGGCAACGTCGAGCATCGATACTCGCACCGAGCTGCAGGTGCAGGCGGCATTCGACGAGCTCATGGCCGGCCGCACGAGCTTTGTGGTGGCGCATCGCCTGAGCACGATTCGCAACGCCGACTGCATCCTGGTGATGCGCGACGGCCGGATTATCGAGCGCGGCACGCACGACGAGCTGCTAGCGGCAGGCGGCTTCTACGCCGAACTCTACTGCAGCCAGTTTGCCCAGTAGGGGCTACCGATTAGCGGCAGATGGTTTACATCTGCGTTGTTAGTACTAAGATATTCATCTAATAAATTGCATTAGTGGCTTTAGTTTTGGGGGAAACGAGGCAACGTGACTATGACGTGCTCTTTGGTGGTTAACAGCAAGAGCGGTAATACCAGGATGGTTTCGGGCGCGATCAAGCGCGCTCTGCAGGCTGCGGGTGTTGAGTTTGTCCATGCCGCGGCGTTGAGCGACGATGCGGATGCAGATCAGGTTGCGCTCGAGGCGCAGGGCGCCTGCGCGGCCGACACGGTGCTCGTCGGTTTTTGGTGCGACAAGGGCGCGTGCACGCCTTCGGTCGCGGCGTTGCTCTCCGCTTTGCACGGCAAGCGCGTCTTCCTGTTTGGCACCTGCGGCTTTGGGGCCGATCAGAGCTATTACCAGCAGATTATCGACCGCGTAACTTCCAATTTGGCTGGGGATGCCGAGCTTGCGGGCTGGGCGATGTGCCAGGGCAAGATGGGCCCCGCGGTCAAGCAGCGCTACGAGGCCATGCTCGAGCAAGATCCCGACAACGCGCGCTATAAGATGCTGCTCGACAACTGGGTTGCCGCAAAGGATCACCCCACCAAGGAAGATCTGGACAACATGGCTGCAGCCGCCAAAAAGGCCGTGCTGGGGGAGTAGCTCCCATCGCTGACGGCGGTCGGTCCATCTTTCTAAATGAAACGTCCTCCCGGGCGTCGGGGCACGAAGTTCCCTGCTCTACAGTCCTGCGCAAGACGAAGGCCACATTAAGTGGCCTTCTTTGCGTGCGGAACTCGCGATGAACTTCGTGCCCCGCCGTCCGGGAGGACGCCTCTTTATTGATGGGAGGCCTGATAGGTCGATGGTTCCGTGCCCGGATGCGTCCAAAGTGGGACGGGCTTTCCGGATGGTCAGGCTTTCGAAAAATGCGTCCCGGAAATTGCCTTTGGAATGGGACGTAGTTTCCCGTTGAGGTGCTTTGCGGAAAGTGCATCCCACTCTGGGCGGTCGAAGTGGGACACACTTTCCCAAAGGCGCTCCAACGGGAAATTGCGTCCCATTATTCGGTCAAGAAACGGGATGCATTTTCCCAATGAGAGCAAAACCGGAAAATGCATCCCACAATCAGCCCTCAAAGTGGGACGCCGTTTCCCAATGAGGCTCAAGCGGAAAATGCATCCCGGAATTTGCGCTCAAAGTGGGATGCGGTTTCCGGTTGAGGGTCTAAGGGGAAAGTGCGTCCAAGAATCGACGCTTGAAATGGGATGCAGTTTCCCGATGAGGCACTCGACGGAAAATACATCCCAGAAATGGCCTTTGAGCTGGGATAAGATTTCCGCGGCATCTCGGATTCTCAAAAATGAGACACGCCGTTGGCGAAAATGAGACACGTGATATCGGGCATCGGACGTATCATTTGCAAAAATGAGTCCACTCCACTCGAATAAAGCGAGGTCCCTCATGTACGTTCCACACCTCCGTATCCGTAGGCTGTCGAAAATCCCGCTTGTTGGGACGGCGGCGCTTGCTGCGTTGATCGCCACGAGCGTCGCCTGCTTCACGGCCACGCCCCAGGTTGCCCAGGCGGCAGACGCGCCCGCAATCACCGATATGACCGAGCAGGATTATCAAGCCCTGGGTCTGGGCACGAGCGAGGACATTCCGGCCGATACCGTTGGCCCCTATTCCACTGATACCCCCACGACGTTTGCCACGCGCAGCGAGGTCTATATGGCAGCTAACGGTAGCCATGGCAATCGCTACACTCTGCGCGACAAGCTCGAGAACGTCGAGCGCGGTGACATTGGCGGCAGCAGCAAACTCACCGATGGCTATGGAAGTGTGTGGGGCGCCGCAAAGTTCTGGCAAAACGTCAACAACTTCGATACGAACAGCGATCTCTACAAGCATAGCGACTACGGTGGCGGCACCTGGTCGTACCTAAGCAACAATGAGTCCTCAACAGTACTCGCCAACGACAACAACGGTTTCTCGGGCATTCACGCCACGAGTGTTGAGTTCTGCAGCGACGCCAGCACGGGCAAAAAGAGCCGCGTTGCCGAGCTCCGTGCCTACGGCGACAGTTCCTCCACGACGATTGACGGCAAGTCATACGCCGGAAAGGTTGAGCTGGTCCTCTACTCGTTTAGCAACGGGCGTACGCGCACTCTCGACACACACCTGCCGGTGACGGTCAACACTAATATGATGTACGAAGGCCGTTTTAAGTACCTGGATGCCGGTTACCTGCAAGAGCACGACGCCGTCTTTGATGTCGAGGCGGGCGATGTCGATGGCGACGGCGTCGACGAGCTTTTTGTCTACGCGGGCTGCTATGTCGACGAGAACGGCGTGCGCAAGGCTGTAGTCGACATGTATGACTTGGAGGGCGGCAACTGGAAGCAAAGCGTCGTCAAGATCGATGCCGGTAACGCCGCGGACTACACCACGCACAACAAGGGCGGGAACGACTCCTGGACGCAGCTTCAGTCAGCTCCTGTCGTTTCGCTAGCGGCCGGCGACCTCGATCGCGATTTTTGCGATGACCTCGCCATCGTGGTCTCGGCACCCTGCGGCAAGAAGAATATTGATAAGTCGACGCATTGCGAGCTGTTTTCGTGGGATGCATCCAAGGGTGCGCTCGTCCATGTCGATGCTCTGGGCGACGCGGGCGCAATCTCCCTCTCCGCGAACGGCAAGACCATGGTCGCTGCGAATGCGACGTTCGGCACGTTTGCCGCCTACGATGAAGAAGGAAAGAAGACGGGTGAAACTGTCACGGGCCTTATTCTTGCGGGCTATGACTGGCAACGCAGCGCTTTTGATTACGGCGCTTCTGACGGCAGCAAGGGGCTGTACGGCGCGCTGTACCGCTACGCGTATTTTGACTCGGAGTCTGGCGAGTTCAAGCTTTCCGATTGTAAGGAATACAGAGACGGGCTCCTCGCCTCCTATGGGCTGATGCATGTGCCCAACAGCGCATGGAAGGATAGCGCTCAGGATAAGCGCTATCCGTGCACCTTGGCGCCTATTGCCCTTGCCACTGCCAACCTTGACGGCCTGTCCGAGCAGCTGGCGGTTGACGAGGTGCTCGTGGGCGGCGATGTGTTCCGCGACTTTGCCTGCAACACGGCACAGAGCGGGGCTCAGGGCTTGGGGTCCATGGTCGGAACCATGAGCATGAGCGGTCAGCAATACAACAGCAGCAACAAGCATGACCACAAGGGTATAGAACAGGTGTGGATCAGCGAGGTCAAGGCGGGCAGCGTCTCGGGTTCGGACCGCTATAACGAGAGCTTTATCGCCGTGGTGGGCAAGCACCGCGACGAGGACCTGCGCAAGAACGATGACTACTATTGGATGACCGCCTCGCATTTTTCGCTCGACGAGAACGGAAAGGTGCGCCGCGGCGAGGAGCAGGTGATTAGCGAGAGCAACCGTCGCGGCACTACCTACGGCACATTTATCTCGCTCGCGCTGCCCGATGTCGACAACGACAGCGTCAAGATCACGTACAAGGACCGCTACAAGGTCTATACCAACCCGCGCGTGCTTGCCGTGCTGCAGGATGCGCCCTATGTTGAGGATCTGGAGCAGGCATACGGCTATCTGGTGTTGGGCGGCACGTCATACGGAGAGGAAAAGGGCACGGGGACATCCCAGGGCTATACCATTGGCGCCGAGTTGGGCGTTGCCGTCGAGGTGCAGACCGGTCCGCCCCTGGTCGCGATGAATGCTTCAGTCGATTTTGCCGCCGAGGGATGCTATGACTACCGGAGCGAGCGCACGGTCAGCGCAAGCGTAAGCTATGAGTCGCATGCCGGCGAGGGTGACAAGGCCGTGCTCTACACGATTCCGATGGTCTATTACGAGTATGAGATCGAAAATGAGGAAACTGGTGGCAAGGGCGTGATGGCGGCGCCCGTGTCGCTCGGCGCGCAGACCTCGGTCGTTAATGTCGAGGCCTATGACCGCATTGCCAAACAGCACAATATGACGCCGCTCAGCTACTTTTTGACCAACCGGTCGGGAGAACCCGGAACCTATCAAACGACGCTCAACGGCGAGACTCCCGTTGGGGATTCCTTTGGCCTGGGCAAGCCTGGCGTAACGCGCGCCTACACGCACGATGGGTTTAACGGCGCCGCCGCGCAGTCGGGGGCGAGCATTGAGCAGACCATCGAAGTCGAGGAGGGCAAGGAGCAGGAGCTCGAGCTCGGCTTGACGCTGAACGGCAGCGTTGTCATGGGCGCGAAGCTCGCAAAGCACGAGTTGTTTGGCGGCCTGTGCTTTGGTGCCAACGCCGGCTTTACTACGGGTAACTCCTCGAGTGAATCGACCGAATACGGCGGCACCGTCGACAACCTGCCCGAGGCCGCGCAGGGCAAGTACGGTTTTGTGTGGCGTCTGGGCGTCAACGCGGTGGATGTCGACAAGTTCGAGGCAGACTCGGGCGACAAGCTCGGCACCAAGGACACCGACCAGTTCTGGATCGTGGGCTATGACGTTAAGGACGTCGAGATGCCCGACGCGCCGGCCGTGACGGGCTTTACGGCAAACGCCGTCGATTCGACCAGCGTTACGTTTAGCTGGGACGATGTACTCGCAAACAAGAGTGGCTTTAGCTACGGCGTGGGCATGCTGCAGAGCAATGCGGCGGATGCGGTCGTCAATAGCTGGAAGATTGCCGACAACACGCAGACCTCGCTCAAGTGGGATGGGCTGCAGCCCAATACGGAGTATCGATTCGCCATCGCCGCCGTTAAGAACGGATCCACGACCGAAACAGGTATTCGCTCGGCAATCATCACGGTCAAGACCATGCCCGATGGCATGACGATGACCGTGAGCGGACCTGCGGCGGATGCTGCGGAGGGGTCGGATCTTGGATACGACTCTTCGGTTGAGCGCGCGGCGGGAAGCCACCTGACGCTCTCGGCGATTGGCCATGTGAAGCAACTCGGTGCCGACGATAGCGAAACAGGGCTGGCACCGACCTATATGTGGTACCGCAAGGGCCGCGGCGAGACAGAGTTTAAGCTCGTGGGTGCCGATGGCAACCTCGCGGCTGGAACGGCCTCAAAGCTCGAGATTGACCTGACCGCAGACGATGACGGTGCGCAGTATTACTGCCACGTGGGATACAACGACGTGGGCCTCGACACCGGCACGACGCTCGTGAATATCGAGGCCGAGGAGACGGCGCCCACAACGGTGAACGCCACCCCGATCCGCACGCGCCGCCTGTTCTCACAGGCAAGTGCGGGCGCCAAGAAGTTCCTGGACCATACGCTGGTAAACACCGCCGGCCCAACCGATTCCGAAGGCTCAAAGGACCCCGAGACTCCTGAGACCCCGACGAACCCGGACAAGCCCAAGTCCGACAACGGAGCTAAGACCGACACCAAGGTCAAGACTACGACCACAGCGAAGAACCTCGCAAACACCGGCGACCAAACATTCGCCCTAGTCGCCACCGCAGCAGCAGCGGGAGCAACGCTCGTAGTGATAGCCCTCATCATGCTGATCAAGCGCCGCAAGACCCACTAGTAGCCAGTCGAACATATCGACAACCCAAAAACCCGGGTAGCCAAAAAACAGGCCACCCGGGTTTTCTGTTGAGTGGAGACTCCGCAAGCGGAAACTGCATCCCACAATTAGCGCCCGGAACGGGACACATTTTCCGTCAAGCCCTCATCCGGAAAATCCATCCCAGTTTGAGCGCCCGGACCGGGACGCACTTTCCCAAAGGGTCCTCAACGGGAAACTGCGTCCCATAATTAGGCCGAGAAATGGGATGAACTTTCCCAATGAGAGCCAACCGGAAACCACGTCCCAGAATCAGCCCCCAAAGTGGGACGCACTTTCCCAACGAGCCTCAACCGGAAAATACATCCCGGAATCCAGCTGAATAGTGGGACACACTTTCCCAATCGGGTCCCAAGCGGAAACTGCATCCCGTTCCGGACGTGAATTCTGGGACACGGTTTCCGGATGCAAAAAGGCCACATGACGTGGCCTTCGACTTATATATGTTCAGCGGATACCCCTACGACAAGCCGCGCTCCAACAACAAGGCGTCTGCCCGGCGACGCGGAACGTAAGGTTCATCGCGAGTTCCGCACGAGCCGGAGAGCACTTAATGTGCTCTCCGTGCGAGCAGGACTGTCCGAGCAGGGAACCTTACGTTCCGCGCCGCCGGGCAGACGAACCAGTTATGAGTGACCCGCTACTTGATCTTGGTCGTACCCGGTGCCAGGTTGGGGTCGGTTTCGTTGGCCTCGGTCTGGAAATGCTCGGTGTAGACGTTCTTGCCGTCGCGGAACATCTCGTAGTACTGCATCTTGGCGTAATCCTCGCGCGCCTTGGTGGCGGCTGCTGCGGCGGCGTCGTCGCCGGTGACGTTGGAGGAGAGCGCCCAGCGCAGGCTGGCGTCCTCGTAGCCCACCGAGTTGATGGCGGGCAGCGACTCACGCAGCGTCATGTGCGCCTTCTGGTAGTCGGAGAGGGGTGCGCCGATCAGCTGCATAAGCTGCGTGGACAGGTAGTTGGTGGACAGGTCGTCGACCTCGCTCGTCTGGTCGCAGCCGGCAACGTCGTAGTTGGCCCAGATGATGTAGTCGGTCTGCCACAGACGCTCCTGATGCGTGGCGTCGTCCTCACCGGTAAACCACTTGTCGTTGAACTTGGACGGGAAGAACGGCTGGTGATCGCCCCAGAACACCACGACCACCTTGCGGTCGAGCTTGCTCAGGGCGTTAAGGAAGTAGCGCAGCGCCTGGTCGGACTGCTCGATGCACGAGACGTACTCGTCGACATCGGAGAGCGTGCCGTCCTCGACGGTCTTGGCGTCCAGATCGGTCGTGTCGATGTTCAGGTGCATCTGCTTGTCGACCGGCAGCAGGCCCGTGTCGTAGCCCGAGTGGTTCTGCATGGTCACGTCGAAGATAAACTGCGGATCGGCGTTCTGGTCGAGCAGCTCAAGAATCTTGTCATAGGTCGCCTGGTCGGTCACCATACCGCGCAGAGTGTCGGCTCCCTGGAAGTCGTTGATGGACAGGAACCGGTCAAAGCCAAAGTCCTTGTACACGTTCTCGCGGTTCCAGTTGGTGGCGTGGTTGGGGTGCATGGCCGTGGTGGAATATCCGAGCGACTTGAACTGCTCTGCCAGGTTCCCGGTCGTTTCCATGTTGTAGATGGTGTAGGGGTACACGCCCGAGCCCAGGTTGGCCATGGAGTTGCCGGTCATAAACTCAAACTCGGTATTGGCGGTACCGCCGCCGTAGGCGCTCACGTAGAGCTTGCCGCGGCTGAGGCAGTTGGACAGGTTCTTAAAGTACTGCGGGCCCTCGTAGCCGGCGCGCATGTTCTGGTAGATCGACAGATCCGAGAAGGTCTCGTTCATGATGGCGATGACCGTGGGCTTCTCGCTGTCGAACTGCTCCTTTGCGGCGGCGCGCTCATCGCTCTTAGCCGCGTCGGATTTGTCATAGGCCTTGGCGTACTTTTTGAGCGTGGCCTTGGCATCGTCGACGGAGTAGTCGGCGGGTTTGGGCGGCTTGATGGACTGCGCTGCGCTAATGAAAGCGGGCAGGTAGCCCTCGCGCCAGTAGCTCTCGAGCGGGCGCCAGGTGTAGACGGTGATGCCGAGGGTGTTGTAGTAGTCGATGAGCGTGACGTGTGCGGTCACACCGCCCAGGCACAGCACGGCGACGAGCAGGTTGGTGAGCAGCATGCGCTTGGCGTTGGCGGCGCCCTTCTGACAGTGCGGTGCCACCAGGCCGGCGTACTCGCACAGCAGCATGGCGATGGCGGTAAAGCCCATGGACAGCACGCAGAACAGCGAGATCGAGAAGGTGTAGCCGGTGCCGGCGACCGCGGCGGCGGTGGAGATGGCCGAAAGGTCGCCCGGCTGGATGGGCATGGATTTAAACGTGATGACGAAGAACTCGGCAATGCCCAGGACAAAGAGGGCAAAGGCCAAGACCGCGGGGGCTGCGCCGTGGCGCTGGAACAGGAAGAACAGGCCGACCATGAGCGTGGTGATGATGGCCCACTCGAGCAGGATGCACAGGGGGTAGACCCAGGTAAAGTCGTGGTTGGACGAGACCTCCATGCCCAGCAGCGCAAAGACGCCGGCGAGCAGCAGGCACAGGACGGCGGCGACGAGCGGTTTACCCACAAAGGCTCCGCGCAGGCGGGCGAGCTTGCCGGTGGGGGCGGGGGCGTCGGGCCCGGCGAACGCAAAGACGCGCGGGGCGATGCGGTCGCGGGCGATGCTGGCCCAAGCGCAGCCGGTGAGGATGGCGTTGGTCAGGATGAGCATCACGAAGGCGAGCGGCTCGTTCTGCGCGACGAGGCCAATAGCGCCCCAGACGGTCAAAAAGAGCTGGAACAGGCCAAAGGCGACGCTCCAGGCGAAGGCGCCCTTGGCAACGGTGCCCGACTGAGCGCGAATGGCCTTGGCCTCGCGCAAGACAAGGTAGACGGTCGCCGCAAGACCGACGAGCGAGATGGCGGCAGCGAACATGCTGAGACTCCTCACAAACTAAAACGTACGAAAGCGGGGGTTTACCCGATTGTTACCAAGATATGTGCTGCAATTGGTGTCTGCGCACAACAACCAGCCATATTAACGCGCACGTGTGACGGTGTGGCGCAATGTAGTGGCGACCTGCGCGATAATGGACGGGAATTACACGGAAACGTAAAGGCTTCTTAAAGAATTGGCGAGGATGAGGCGATGAACGAACGGGCTTGTATGACGAGTGCGGGTGACGTGGACGCTGGCATGGACGCGGGCGGCTATCCGGTCGAGACGACGGGCAATGCGGTGCTGGACACGTTGGAGCACCGTTCCTCCACGCGTGCCTTCGCGCGTGATGACGACGACCGTCCCGTGGCGGTGACCGACGAGCAGCGGGCGGCAATTTTGCATGCGGCGAGTCGCGCGCCGTCGGCGGGCGCCATGATGATGTATTCCATCGTGAGCATTCGCGAGCAGGCTACGCTGGATCGTCTGGCCGACCTGTGCGACCACCAGCCCATGATCGCCAAGGCGCCCTGGGCACTTATATTTGTGGTCGACTATGCCAAGTGGATCGATCTGTTTGAGCACGTGGGCTGCTTTGAGCCCGAGTTTGTCGAGCGCACGGGCAAGGCGCCCCGCCGTGCACCGGGTTTGGGTGACTTTGCCATCGCGGCCCAGGACGCCGTGATCGCTGCGCAAAACGCCGTGGTCGCCGCCGAGGCCCTGGGCCTGGGGAGCTGCTACATCGGTGATATCGTCGAGAATGCCGAGGAAGTGGCCGAGCTGCTCGATCTGCCTCCGTATACCATGCCGCTGTCGATGCTCATCATCGGCACGCCCCGTAAGGAGCGTCCGGCCATTGCGCATCCCGTGGTGAACCTGGTGCACGAGGAGCGCTACTGCCGCGCCGATGCTGCGACTATGGACGCGCAGGTAGCCGAGATGGACGCGATGTTCCGTCCGCATGCCCGCGTGGTGGGGGAGCGCGTCGTGGACATCTATACCCGCAAGCACACGAGTCCCTTTATGGCCGAGATGAGCCGCTCCATGGAGTGGTGGTTCAAAAATTGGCTCGGAAAATGACGGATGCGACAAAGAGACAGTCCCTTTGTCACATTCCATATCGCCGAGGTGGCTTAAAGGCCGTATAAATGTTTATCTAGCTGGGAAAACAGTGCCATTCAAACATGGGCCGATTACCTATAATTCCTTCGAACATTAAAGTTGGGAGGAAACCGGCTTATGGAACAAAAGGCCAAGGAGGCAGCTTCGCACGCTGCGATTCCTGTGAGCATCTCGGCGATGCTCGTCACGCTGGGCGTGGTGTACGGCGATATCGGCACCAGCCCTATGTATGTAACCAAGGCGCTCGTTGCCGGCAACGGCGGCATCGGAAGCGTCACGGAGGAGTTCGTGCTCGGCGCGCTCTCCCTTGTCGTGTGGACGGTCACGTTGCTGACCACCATCAAGTATGTGCTCATCTCGCTGCGCGCCGATAACCATGGCGAGGGCGGTATCTTTGCCCTGTACAGTCTGGTCAAGCGCTGTGGCAAGTGGCTTATCATCCCCGCCATGCTAGGTGGCGCCGCGCTGCTCGCCGACGGCATCCTCACGCCGGCCGTTACCGTTACCACGGCCATCGAGGGCCTGCGCACCATCCCGGCGGTCCATGCCGTGCTGGGCGATGACCAAGGCCGCGTCGTCGCCATTACGCTCGCCATCATCATCGTGCTCTTCTTGGTACAGCGCATCGGTACGGCCAAGATCGGTCACGCCTTTGGCCCCATCATGACGCTGTGGTTCCTGTTCCTGGGCGGCACGGGTCTGTTCTTTGTCTTCCAGCACCCCGCCGTGCTGCTGTGCCTCAACCCGGTGCGCGGCATCGCCTTTTTGCTGAGCCCCAACAACCACGCGGGCATCATGATTCTGGGCAGCTGCTTCCTCGCCACCACCGGTGCCGAGGCGCTCTACTCCGACATGGGCCACGTCGGCCGCGGCAACATCTACGCTACCTGGCCGTTCGTTAAGTGCTGCCTGCTGCTTTCCTATATGGGCCAGGGCGCTTGGCTTATGAACAACGCTGCCAACCCCGAGCTCATGGGCATTGCCGACCTCAACCCGTTCTACCAGATGCTCGCCCCGGGCCTGCGCCCGTTTGCCGTCGGCCTTTCCACCGTCGCGGCCATCATTGCCTCGCAGGCGCTCATCACCGGCGCATTCTCGCTGGTGTCCGAGGCCAGCCGTCTGGACCTCATGCCGCACATGCAGGTCTTCTACCCTGCCGAGACCAAGGGCCAGCTCTACATCCCCATGGTCAACAACGTCATGCTTGTCGGCTGCGTCATCGTGGTGCTGCTGTTCCAGAACTCGGCGCATATGGAAGCCGCCTACGGCCTTGCCATTACGCTGACTATGATGTGCACCACGCTGCTGCTCTTCTTCTACCTGCACGAGGAGCGCAAGCTCAAGGTTGCTCCGTGGATCTTCGCGGCCTTCTTCCTTTTGCTCGAAGGCTTCTTCTTCGTGAGCTCACTTACCAAGTTCTTCCACGGCGGCTACTTCACCATCCTCATGGCCGCGCTCATCATGGGCATCATGGTGTGCTGGTACAACGGTACGGCTGTTGAGCAGCGCCAGTTTACGCTTCTGCCGCTGCGCAGCTACCTGCCGCAGCTCAAGCGCCTGCGCGACGACGACCGTTACGAGCGCATGAGCGACAACGTCGTGTACCTGACCAAGGACACCCATACCGACTACATCGACCGCGATATCGTCTATTCGATCTTGGACAAGCATCCCAAGCGCGCCCGCGCCTGGTGGTTTGTGAATGTCGAGACCATGGACGAACCGCACACCTTTGCCTATTCGGTCGAGACGTTCGGCACCGATTACGTGTTCCGCGTGCATCTGTACCTGGGCTACAAGATCAACCAGCGCGTCAATGCCTACCTGCGTCAGGTCGTTCAGGACCTGGCTGCCACCGGCGAGCTGCCGCCGCAGACGCATGACTACTCGGTCTACAAGGATCCGGGTAACATCGGCACGTTCAAGTTCGTCCTGATCCGTAAGCTTCTGGCGCCCGAAAGCGATGTGGAGCCGAGCGAGCGTACGGCCATCACGCTCAAGTACATCATCCGCCGCGCCGCCGGCACGCCTGCGCGTTGGTACGGCCTGGAGAACTCCAACGTGAGCTTTGAGTACGTGCCGCTGTTCACCAAGTTCAAAGCCGTGAACAAGATGCAGCGTCTGGCTCCCAACGAGCGGCCGTAGGCGCCGACAGGTTGCACGGAGTTGGTTTTCGATGGACAAGATTGAGGCCGGGGAGGCAAACATGGATGCAAAGATGCTTGATGGCCGCGAGGTGGTTGCCGAGCTGGTACGTGAGGCACGCGCCGACGCCGCCGAAGATCGGTTTTTGACGAACCGTGCCAACATGGATATGGCCGACCGCGTGATCTCGATCGTGGCACTGGTATTTGGAGCGGTGTGCGTGTGTGCCCTGCTCGCGCACGTGCTGTTTGTCTAGCGACCGCCGGTTGCAAAGGCTATACACTTGGAACCACCACAAGGGAAACCACCACAAAGGTGCCTGTCCCCTGTGGTGGTTTTTGTTTTTGAGAGAGGGGCGGGGCGCTGATGGACGTCCGTACGGACGGTGATATTGCCGGTAGCTTTTGGTGGCGGCGCACAACGCTGACGCGCCGCACTCCTCTGTATGACGCCTGCGTGTCGGTGGGGCTGTTGGTCGCGGCGACGATTGTGGGCGCGCTGCTCGACCATCCGGGTCTCGCGCCGAGCATCATGATCGTCTATGTGTTCGCCGTTCAGCTGTGCGCATTCTTTACCTGGAGTCGCCTGTATTGCTTGCTGAGCTCGGCTGCCGCCGTGGCGCTCTACAACTTCTTGTTTGTCGACCCGCGCTACTCGCTGTCGCTTATCGACCGCGGCTATCCCGGCATGTTCTTCATCATGTTCGTGGTCTCGCTTGTGTCGAGCTCGATTGCGTTGGCCCTGCGCCGCGCCTTGGCACAGGCTGCCGCCAGCGACCGCCGCACGCATATGGTGCTCGAGACCAACCGCATGCTGCAGCGGTGCGCCGATCAGCATCAGATCGTTCACGCCATGGCCACGCAGCTGGCACGTCTTTCGGGCTGCCCGGTCGTGTGGTACAGCGCCGACGCCGAGGGCGATGACCTGCTGCCGCGTGCGACATACACGGCCGTGGGCGATGCCGCACCGGTGCACGAACTGGCGCCGCAGATGCCGCCGCGGCTCTCGGCGTCCGCCTATGTGGGAACGCCGCTCGATGCCACCTATGGCGGCTCGGCGTTTTATGGCATCTACCTGACGGTTCGCACAGGCGACGGCTTCGCGCGCTCGGGCGACCCCGCCTCGGTGGTGGGCGTGCTGGCTATCGTTGCCGAGCCCGACGTGCTGACGCATGAGGAGCGGACACTTGCCGATGCCATCGTGAGTGAAGGCGAGCTGGCGCTCGATCGCGCCCGCGCCATGGAGGCCCGCGAGGAGGCGGCGGTGCTTGCCAAAAACGAACAGCTGCGCGCCAACCTGCTGCGCTCCATCTCGCACGACCTGCGCACGCCGCTCACCAGTATTTCGGGTAATGCCGATGTGCTGCTCGACCAGGGCTCGACCGGCACCGCGGTGCTCGATGCCCAGACGCGCCGCGGCCTGCTTCTATCCATTCGCTCGGATGCGCTGTGGCTCAACGCCACCGTCGAGAATCTGCTCGCCATCACCAAGCTCGAGGGTGGCGGTATGCGCCTGTCGACCACGCTCGAGCTCATGGACGATATCGTCGAGGAGGCGCTGCGCCACGTAAATCCGGCCGTGCGCGAGCACGACCTTAAGGTGGTGGCGTGCGATGAGCCGGCGCTCGTCAACGTCGATGCGCGCCTGATGGTGCAGCTGGTGGTCAATCTGGTGAACAACGCCATCACCTATACGCCCGCGGGTTCGCATATCGTGATTTCGATTAGCGTCGACGATGGACGCGTGGCGTGCTCGGTGGCCGATGATGGTCCGGGCATCGCACCCGAGGATCGCGAGCGGATCTTTGAGTCGTTCTATACCGCCAACCATGGTCTGGCCGACAGCCACCGCAGCGTTGGCCTGGGTCTTTCGCTCTGCCGTTCCATTGCGTTGGCACATGGCGGTAGCATAGAGGTTGCCGCGGCGGACCCGCACGGCTCGGTCTTTACGATTGAGCTTCCTGCCGCCGACGTTTCGTTTGATAAGGAGTAGCGCTGTGCCGAACTCTGCCGTAAAACCGCTCATCTTGGTCGTTGAGGACGACCCCGCCGTCCGCAATCTTATTGTTGCCGCGCTCGAGGCGCACGGCTTGCGCCATATGGCTGTGGAGACCGCCCATGCCGCTATCGCCGCCGCCTCGTCGCAGACGCCGAGCATTGTGCTGCTCGATCTGGGCCTGCCCGATATGGACGGCGTCAAGGTGGTGGAGTCGGTGCGCGCATGGTCGGGCATGCCAATTATCGTGGTCTCGGCGCGCAGCGAGGACGCGGACAAAATCCGCGCGCTCGATGCCGGTGCCGACGACTACCTGACCAAGCCGTTTTCGGTCGAGGAACTGCTCGCGCGCATTCGCACGACGCTCAGGCGCCTTTCGTATGCGCAGACGGGCGGCGTTGTCTCCGAGGGCTCGTTCGATACCGGTGAGCTGCATATCGATTTTGATGCCGGCATCGCCACGATGGATGGCGAGGAACTGCATCTGACGCCGATCGAGTATAAGCTCCTGTGCCTGCTGGCGCATAACGCCGACAAGGTACTGACGCACCAGTTTATCCTGCACGAGATTTGGGGCACGGCAACTAAGAGCGACCTGGCGAGCCTGCGCGTCTTTATGGGCACGCTGCGCAAGAAGATCGAGTCCGACCCCGCGCATCCGCGCTATATCCAGACGCACGTGGGTATTGGTTACCGATTGGTCATCCAGGGATAGGTCGGCATCCGCCATCCCAATATGAGTTGCGGTGAAATACGGTCTAAATTTGCCTAATTCCAGGCAAAACAGTCCGTATTCCACCGCAACTTTGTTATTTGCCCTTGGGCTTGCTGGCGTAGAACTTCTTCTTTTTGGACTTGCCGGCGGGGGAGGGCTTGCCAGCAAAGTTGGACTTGCCGTTGCCGGTCTGCACGTGCGCGGGCACTGCCGCGCGAGGCTTACGGGCCTCGGGGTTACGCAGCTCCTCGACGCGCTCGGCAATTTCCTCGGCGCTAAAGCCGACCTCGGCCATGGCGTCCTCGATGGGCAGGCGGCGCACGATATAGCAGTGGTGCACCTTCTGGTTGCGCGCGAAGTCCTCGGGGATGGTCTGTGCCGTAATGTCCTCCAGCACCACGCCCGCGCGCGCGAGCTTGCGCGCCTCGGGGCGGAAGCCGCGCAGGTTGCAGCTAAAGATGGCGTGGCCGCCCTGTGCGAGCAGGCGCGATACGCCGGCCAAAAGCTCAACATGGTCGCGCTGGACATCCCAGGTGCGGCGGCCCATCTTGGACGAGTTCGAAAACGTGGGCGGGTCGACAAAGATCAGGTCCCAGCGGTTGCGCGTCTGGCGCTGGTCGCGAATCCAGGCGAGCACGTCGTCGCGCACAAAATGATGCTGCGGACCAACAAAGCCGTTCTGGCGCATATTGCGCTCGGCCCAGTCCAGGTAGGTGTTGGAAAGGTCGACCGTCACGGTCTCCTCGACGCCGCCATCGGCCGCGTAGCAGGTGGCAGTGCCAGTGTAGGCAAACAGGTTGAGGAAGCGGCGCGCCTGCTTGGCGTGCTCGCGCACTAGGTTGCGGGTGACGCGGTGATCCAGGAAGATGCCCACATCCAGATAGTCGTCAAAGTTGACGGCAAAGGTAAGGCCGCCCTCTTCGATGAGTGGCAGACGACGGCGTGCGATATTGGCGCGCTCGCCCGAGCCGCCCTTGCCGGCGCCCTGCTTGCCGTACTGCGAGCCGCCGCGCGAACGCATGCGGGCCTTGGCGTGCACATGCTCGGCCGGAACATCAAGGATGCGCGGCGCGATGGCCAGAATGTCGAGCATGCGGGCCTGGGCTAGCGCGGGGTCGATGGTCTTGGGCGCGGCGTATTCGGCGATGACGAGCCAGCGGCCCGGCGTCTGCGGGCAACCCTCGTACAGGTCGATGGCGGCGGAGTAGTCGGGCAGGTCGGCATCGTAGACGCGGTAGCAGCTTACGCCCTCGCGCTTGGCCCACTTGCGGCGCAGGCGCGCGTTCTTGCGCAGGCGGTTGGCGAACTGCTCGGACCCGGGGATGAGCACGGGCAGCGGCTTGCCGTCGCCCAAGTCGAGCGTGGCGGCAGGTTCGGGCATGGAGGAAGCGGCGGCTTCGTCTTCGACGTCCGTGGACTGTTCCTCGGCGTTTATGCTGGTCGCAGCCTCGAATGCCGCGGCGGCGTGGTCGAGCGAGTGCCAAACCTCAAGAGCCGCCTCCTCGTTATTGGGCATGACGGCGATGGAGCGCGCGGGCTCGGCATGGAGCGCGCGGGCCATAAGGCCATCGCGGGTGAGCGCAGCGACCGGCGCCGCGGAAAGCTCGGGCGCGCGGCGCAGCTCGCCGACCAGCGTCATGGCGTCGTGCATGAGCGAAAGCGGGGTCTCGGTGGTGTCTGCGACCACGGCGGCACCGGCGACGGCGCCCGCATGGTCCAGCACGGTGGCGGGCTTGGCGGCGCAAAAGTCGACAAAACGCTTGTAGCCAGCGCTCTTGACCATGCGCTCGGCGGTCTTGCGAGCGGCGGGGTCGATGTCTGCGGCCACGATGCGCGCCTGGCGTTCGCGCGCTGCCGCCTCGCGCTCGCGCGCCTCGGCAAGCAGCTGCTCCCACAGAGCGGCGTTGTGCAGCTGCCAGCCCTCAAAGCCCCAGCGCTCGCGTGCGGCGCCCGGGGCGCGGTCGGTCAGAATGTTCACGGCTTCCAGCAGCAGGCCGCCGCCGGCGCACGAGGCATCGATCAGCGTGGGAAGGGCTTCATTTTCGTAATCGTCGGCCGTCAGCTCGCGCTCGCATAGCGCGGTCCAGCCGACCTGCGCCAGCACCAGGGCGGCGTAGTCGGGGCGCAGCACGTGCGCGCCCTCGCCGGCGCGGGTCGCTGCGGGCGGCAGGCGTTTGAACAGCGGGTCGCCCGAAAGGTCTAGGCTTATGCTCGCGCGGCGCTGGCGCAGCGAAAGCAGTAGGTGAACATCGGGGTCGGCGGCATCGACATCGGCGCGACGGCCCGTGGTCTCGGCCAGGCGGTCGCACAGCGCGTCTTTGGCGCGCAGGGCCGAGAAACGCGTGTTGCGCAGCTGCTCGGTCACGCCGCGGGCGGTGATGGCAATGGTGGCGCCGGGGCGGACGATGTTCTCCCAGGCGATGTCGTAAACGCTATCGTACAGCTCGTCGGCGTCCTGCGCCTCAAAGCGCCCGAGCACCGCAAACACGCGGCTCGCCAGACGCGACCACAGACAGGCGCGGTAGCCTTCTTCGAGCTCGCCCTCAAACGTGGCGCGGCCCTTCAGCCGGCGAACATGCGAAAGCCCGAGGCGTTTAAGCTCATCGGCGAGTGCGGACTCAAAGCCCTCGGGGCAGCTTGCGTAAAATTCCATGGGTGACCTCTCTGGTTGCGTCGCTCCATTATATGATGGATGCTTCGTTTACTCTCGCCCCCGAAAGGAACCCATATGATTGATGCGTGCCCCGATTCTGCCGTGCTCTTTTTTGACGTGGACGGCACGCTGACGTCGTTCGATCCCGACAACATGACCGACAAGGACTTTTCGGCGGTTCGCCCCTCGCAGGCGGTGATCGAGGCGTTTCATCGCCTGCGCAATGCGGGTCACCAGGCATTTATCTGCACGGGTCGTCCCTTGTGGCTGATTGCCGATGGTCTGCGTGCTTTGGAGCCTGCGGGTGTCGTTGCCATGGCGGGAGCGACACTCGAGGTCGAGGGCCGCGTGGTACACGAGGACTGCTTTGACGAGGACATTGTCGAGGAGCTTGCACGCCGTATGGCCGCGGCAGGGATTGAGGCCTTTTTCGAGACCAACGTGGCTACTTTTGCCTTGGAACCCGCGGGCGTTGAGCAGTCGTCTCTGATCGGCACTTCTGTGGTGCACAGCGCCGAGGAAATGCGCGTCGACGGCAGTCTGCGCGTGGGCAAGGTATGCCTCAATGTGCCCAGTTTGGCTCGCGTAGCCAACGATGACGGCTTTATCGATCGCGAGTTTGAGCTGTGCAACACCGGTGGCCAGAATCGCGAGCTGAGCCCCAAGGGCATCGACAAGGGCGTGGGCGTGGCGCGAGCGCTGGAATACCTGGGTCGCACCGGCAACGCGCGCACCTTTGGCTTTGGTGATTCCGGCAACGACCTGGGCATGCTCGCTGCGGTCGAGACGGCTGTCGCCATGGGCAACGCCATGCCTGAGGTCAAGGCGGTCGCCGACTACGTGACCGACGATGTCGCACACGACGGCACCGTCACAGCGATGCAGCATTTCGGCCTCATCTAATGAATCCCGCGTTCTGACGTTTGCTCAAACTGCGACTCTTCGCTTTTGCATGCTCAATCGATTTATCAATCCAAACACTGAGGTGTTTATACCGTTCGCCGAGAAGATAAAAAACCGCAGCTCACGCCTTGATAAACGTAGGTAAAGTGTTTAGCAGTTTAACGCCCATGTGCAAGCGAAAGGAATCAGGCAGATGGCAATCAAGGTGTTCGCTGACGGTGCAAACCTCGAGGGCATGCTCGACATGTACGAGAACGGCAACGTTCAGGGTTTCACGACCAACCCGTCCCTTATGAAGAAGGGCGGCGTGACGGATTACCGCGCGTTTGCCAAGGAGGTCCTGACCCACATCACCGATGTGTCCGTCTCGTTTGAGGTCTTTGCCGATGACGTCGAGACCATGGAGGTCGAGGCGCGCGAGATCGCTACCTGGGCCGAGAACGTCTACGTCAAGATTCCATGCGTGACCACCAAGGGCGAGTCCACCGCCGAGCTGGTGCGCAAGCTGTCGGCCGACGGCATCAAGGTCAACGTCACCACCATCTTTACGCCTAAGCAGGTTGACGAGATGGTCGAGGCCGTTGACACCGAGACGCCGTCCATCATCTCGCTCTTTGCCGGCCGCATCGCCGACACCGGCGTCGACCCCATTCCGTTTATGACGGAGTCGGTCAAGAAGGCCGCCATCAAGCCCAACTGTGAGGTCCTGTGGGCGTCCACGCGCGAGCTCATCAACATTTACCAGGCCGAGGCCTGCGGTTGCCAGATCATCACGGTGCCCAACGGCATCCTGGCCAAGCGCAAGAACATCGGCCGTGACCCGTACGAGGTCTCGCTCGACACCGTCCGCGGCTTTGCCAAGGATATCGCGGCGCTCGGTTTCCATATCCTGCCGTAACGCGAACACTGGCTACGCCGCGGGTTGTTCGCCCCGGCTTTTCCTTTCCCTACCGCTCACGCGCTTCGCGGGGGTCGCGCTAGGCAAAGGAAAGGCCGGGGCTGCCGGCACGAGCTTGCCAGCAAGTTGGCGCTTGGCTTCCATATCCTGCCGTGGGCAAAGGTACCCCCGCCTGCGCCGTGCAAAATTGAGAGTATTCAGCAAGGTAAAGGCTTTTACCAGTTAACCGAAGCACGGAACAGCCCCCGTTTTGGCTCTGATGATGCTAAAACGGGGGCCGTTTTTGACTTTATTGCCTCTGAGGGGCGTTCGGGGCGGCGGAAATTGCAGAATACTCGCGATTTTGCACGTCGCGAGAGGGGGGACCCTTGCTTTAGGTGGTTTACTTCCCCTGCACCATGGTGAGCGAGATCTTCTTGCGGTCGCGATCGACCTTTTCCACCCACACCTTTACCGTGTCGCCGACGCGCACCACGTCGCTCGGGTGCTTGACGAAGCGGTTGGCCAGCTTGGAGATGTGCACGAGGCCGTCCTGGTGCACACCCACGTCGACGAAGGCGCCAAAGTCGACGACGTTGCGCACCGTGCCCTTGAGTTCCATGCCGGGCTCCAGGTCGTCGATGGAAAGTGCCGAGCGGCTAAAGGCCACCTCGGGCGCGTCGTCGCGCGGGTCGCGGCCGGGCTTCTTGAGCTCGTTGACAATGTCGATGAGCGTCAGGGTGCCGCAGTCCAGGTCGCTTGCCAGCGCCGAGATGCTGCCCAGGCGGCGCTCGATGTCGGGCACGCCGCCGCGGCTGAGCTCGCTTGCTTTAACGCCGGCGCGTTCCAAGACGGACGTGGCCACCTCGTAGCTTTCGGGGTGGACGCTCGTTGCGTCGAGCGGGTTCTTACCGCCGCTAATTCGCAAAAAGCCTGCAGCGTTGAGATATGCCTTGGGTCCCAGCTTGGGGACCTTCTTGAGCTGGCGGCGATCGGTGAAGGCGCCGTTTTCCTCGCGGAAAGCCACGATGTTCTTGGCCACGCTCGGCGTGATGCCCGAAACGTATCCCAGCAGGCTCGCGCTCGCGGTGTTGACGTCGACGCCCACGCGGTTGACGACGTCCTCCACCACGTGGCCCAGGGTGCGCGAGAGCTCGGCCTGGTCAAGGTCGTGCTGGTACTGGCCCACGCCGATGGACTGGGGCGGAATCTTGACGAGCTCTGCCAGTGGGTCCTGCAGGCGGCGGCCCAGGCTCATGGCGCCGCGCACGGTGACGTCCAGGTCGGGATACTCCTGGCTCGCGAGCTCGGAGGCGGAGTACACCGACGCGCCGGCCTCGTTAACAATGGTGTATCGCAGCCCAGGCGCCTGCTCGGCAATGAACTCCGAGACGACTTCCTCGGTCTCGCGGCTGGCGGTGCCGTTGCCGATGACGATGGTGTTGACGCCGTCCTTTTTGACGAGGCGGGCGAGCTCGCGCTTGGTGCCGGCGACGTCGTGGCGCGGCTTGGTGGGGTAGACCACGCCGTGGTCGAGTAGCTTGCCGGTCTCGTCCATGACGGCGACCTTGCAGCCGGTGCGGTAGCCCGGATCGAGCGCGAGCACGCGGGCGCCGCGCACAGGGCGCGCCGAGAGCAGGCCCTCGAGATTCTTGGCAAAGACGTTGATGGCCTCGGTCTGAGCGCGAACGGTGAGTTTGGCGCGGGCCTCGCGCTCCAGCGAGGGGGCCATGAGGCGCTTGTAACCGTCAGCGATGGCGGCATCGAAGATGGGCGCGAAGACGCCCTGGCGTCGGGGCCAACGGCTGCTGAGGCGCGCTGTGGCGGCAGCGCCGTCGACGTTCACGCGCACGCGGAGCTTGCCCTCGCGCTCGCCGCGGTCGATAGCCAGCACGCGGTGGTTGGGTATACGGCGCAGCGGCTCATCATAGTTGTAGTAGGGCTCGTAGGGAGTCTTTTCGGCGGGGTCGGTGGCCTCGACGACGATGTCGGCGGTGTTTTGCGTAAAGGCGCGCAGGTCGGCGACGTTCTCGGGGTCTTCGGCCACCGTCTCAGCCACGATGTCCGCCGCGCCGGCGAGCGCCTTCTCGGGCGTGTCGAAGCCGGCTTCCTCGTTGACGTAGGCCGCGGCGGTGTCGAGCGCGCTGCCCTTGGCCGAGGCCTGCATGATGATCATGTTGGCAAGCGGCTCCAGGCCTGCCTCGCGGGCCTTCTGTGCGCGGGTCATGCGCTTTTTGCGGTAGGGCTTGTAGAGGTCCTCGACACGCTGGAGCTGCGTGGCCTCTCGAATCTGCTGCTCGAGTTCGGGCGTGAGTTTGCCCTGGGCGTCGATGAGCAGAACGACGTCCTCTTTACGCTGCTCAAGATTGCGCAGGTAGGACAGGCGCTCGTCGAGTGCGCGCAGGGCGACGTCGTCCATGCCGCCCGTGGCTTCCTTGCGGTAGCGCGAGATAAAGGGGATGGTGTTGCCCTCGTCGATGAGCTTGACGGCCGCCTCGACGTTGGCGGCCTTAAGGTTGAGCTCGCGGGCGAGCTGGGCGATAAGATCCATGAAACTCCTTGCGGTAAAGGTGCGTTTGCAGCACAGAGCTACCAAGGATACCACCCGTCCCAAAAGACTGTTTTGGGCCGTGCCACGAAAATGACCTATCTACTACGTTTAACCCGTATGGGTCGACCATCCCCCGGTTTTCCGAAAATACGCAAGCCGTCTACCTGCGGTTTTTACTTCGCGAAATTTGGCACGGTTGAGGGCGATCGGTTAAACGTAGTAGATAGGCGCATTTCGTGGCGAACGAATCAGGCCGAGGTGCAAAATGGCCCCTCGCCCCAGAAAAATCGTCGGAAAGGTAGCAAAATGCCCCGCGGGCAGGAGGCTGCTCGCGGGGCAAAGAAGAGGGGCTTGTTGGTGGCGGACCGAAGGGTTCGGCATGGGGCTTCTGCCGCGGTCTGCCCTAAAGCATTACAGCTCGACGAGCTGGCCGGTCTCGGCGGCCTCCTTGATGGCGTTGAGAAGCGTGAGCGTCTTGACGTTGTCGGCGGGGGTCACGACGGGCTCGACCTCGCGGCGAACGACCTTCACAAAGTGCTTGAGCTGCATCTTGTGCGGCAGCGCCGGGTCGACAGCCGGAATCTCCATCTGCAGCGGCTTGTGCCAGTTAGAGGCGCCGTCGTAGGAGAACTGGTGCAGGCGGGGCAGCGAAAGGGCACCCTTGGTGCCGCCGATAAAGTAGGCGTCGGCGTCGAAGGGGCGGTACTGCGGATCCTCGCGAGCGGTGGCCTCCCAGTTCCAGGGGCTGGCGGTGGCGTCGGAGATGGTCATGCTTGCGAGCGCGCCATCGGCAAAACGGACGTTGACCACGGCGGAGTCCTCGGTCTCAAAACCGCGGGCGGCGCTGGACTGCATACCCTGGACGGCAACGGGCTCGCCCAGCAGGTAGCGGAGCAGGTCGACGTCGTGCACCAGGTTGACCAGGATCGGGCCGGCACCCTTCTTGCGGCGCCACTCGACATCGAAGTACTCGTCATTCTTATAGATCATGTAGTGGAAGCTCGACACGGTGAGCTTGCCCAGCTCACCGGACTCGATGATCTCCTTGGCCTTGTTGACGAAGGGGTTGTGGCGACGGTGCTGACCCACGAGCACGGGCACGCCGGCGGTCTCGGCCTCGGCGGCGAAGGCCTGGGCATCCTCGAGATCGTTGGAGATCGGCTTTTCGACCAGCGGCACGATATTGCGCTTCACGGCCTCGCGAGCAACGCCCAGGTGCAGGTCGTTGGGCGTGGCGATGATGACGGCCTCGGGCTTGACCTCGTCCATCATCTGGGCGGGATCGGTGTAAAACGGCACGCCGGCGGCCTCGGCCGTGGCGCGGGCGCCCTCAAAGGCGTCGGCGATGGCGACGAGCTCGGCCTCGGGCTCCTCGGTGACAAAGCGGATGTGGTTGCGGCCCATGGCGCCGGCGCCGATAACGGCAATGCGGACGGGGTTGAGCTCAGACATTTCGACTCCTTAATACTGGTGACCGGTGAAATGCGACAAAGGGGCTGTCCCTTTGTCGCATCGGTAAAACTAGGCGGACTTCTTCTTGCTGTCGGAGACCATCATGTAGACGGTGAGCACGACGGCGATGGCGGCGATCACAATAGCGCCGTAGAAGGACTGCTGGTAGGCGGCGCTGCCGGCCTCGGCGTGATACAGCACGGCGGTGATGGGCTGGCTGATCCAGGTGGAAGCGGCATAGCCCAAAAACATGATGCCGTAGTTGACGCCGATGTTGCTGGTGCCAAAGGCGCCACCGGTGAGCGGCGGGTAGATGACGAGCAGGGCGCCAAAGCTAAAGCCGAGCAGGGCGAGCGCCACAAAGAACATGCCCTGCGTAAAGCTCATCGACATGATGACGAGTGCGACGATGGTGACGACAAGGCTGATGAGCAGCGACTTATAGGCGCCGAGCTTGTCGATGATCTGGCCAAAGGACAGACGTCCAACCAGGTTGGCGCAGGTGTTGACGGAGACCACCACGCCGCCGAGGGCGACGGCCGCAGCGCTCGTGGGGTCGGCGAAGAGCTGGACGGCAGCGATGGAGGCAACCTTGCCCACGAGCAGGGTGCCCGCGGTGGCGGCGAAGGCGAAGGTGACGATGAGGACCCAGAAGCGCGGGGTCTTGACCATCTCGCCCGGGGTGAGGTCGCCGAAGGTGCCGGCGTGTGCGCCGCCCTTGGGGGCCTCGAAGCCCTCGGGCAGCCAACCGGCCTCGGGGGCCTTCAGGAACAGGGCGGAGGCGGCGATCATCACAAAGAAGATGACGCCGAGCGCCTTAAGGGCGCCAAAGATGCCCAGGCTCGGGATGAGCAGCGAGGCGAGCACCGGGGACAGCACGGCAGGACCGGCGGTCGAAGCGGCGAGCGTAATGCCGGAGGCGAGGCCCTTCTTGTCGATGAACCACTTTTGGCCGGTGGTGAGCGCCGGGTTGTAGCCCAGGCCGTTGCCGACAGCGGCGACGAGCGAGAACCACAGGTAGAACTGCCACGGCTCGGTGACGGTGCCGGACATGAACCAGCCCAGGCCGTAGCACACGGCGGCGGCGATTACGACGTTGCGCGGGCCGATCTTATCGGAGATGCGGCCGGCGAAGATGCCCGTCACGGCCATGATGGTCTGAAAGACCGGGAAGGCCCAGGTGAGAGCGCTGGACCACTCGGGGTAGACGGCGAGCAGGTTCTTGCTCACGACGGAATACAGCGCGATGGAGCTGATGAAGAACATGGTGACGCACGCGGCGGAAAGCACGACGGCGCGACCCTTGTTGGAGTTGGTGGAAGCCATTGGACTCTTTCTAATCGATACGGGGGAGGAGCGGTCGTGTCCGCGGGGCCTCCCTGTCAGGTTGGTTTACTGGTCAGCCGGCTTGGCGACGCCGGACTCATCGGACCAGAGCTCGACACCCTTGTTCTTGAGGTAGTTGTCGGCATAGGCGCGACGGCCGCCGGGCTTGGCGGTGAGGTCACCCATCATGTTGGAGAAGCCGCCGTCGACCTTGATGGCGTCGCCGGTGGTAAAGTCCGAGCGCTTGGACGCCAGGAACATGACGGCGTTGGCGATATCGCTGACCTCGCCGATGCGACGCGTGGCGATTAGGCGGCTGCGGCTCTTCTCGACCTCGGGGTCGGCGTAGAAATTGGCCGACATCGGGGTCTTGACGAAGCAGGGCTCGACGCAGTTGGAGCGCACGCCGTAGGGGCCCCACTCGGCGGCGAGCATCTTGGACATCATGTTGACGCCGGCCTTGGTAGAGCTGTACACGCCCGAGAACGTCTCGGGGGAGTGGCTGGCGACGGTCGAGATGTGCACCAGGCGGCCCTGGCCGGCCTTGATCATCTCGCGACCAAAGCGCTGCGAGGTGATGAAGTAGCCGGTGAGGTTGACGTTGAGCACCTGCTCCCAGTCGCTCAGCGGCAGGTCTTCCATGGCTGCGAAACGCAGGATACCGGCGGTGTTGACGAGGACGTCGACGCGACCGAAGTCGGCGATGGTGGCGTCGACGGCGGCCTGAACCTCGGCCTCGTCGGTGGCGTTCATCTTGTAACCCTCGGCGTGGATGCCAAACTCGGCAGCGAGGTCGGCGGCAGCGGCCTTGACCTTCTCCTCGTCCAGGTCGAGCAGGATGACGTTGGCGCCATTGCGGGCGAACTCGCGGCAGATCTCGGCGCCCATACCGCCGAGCGCGCCGGTCACGGCGCAGACATCGCCCTCGAGCTTAAGCCAATTGCTCATAGGAACTTCCCTTCTTGTGCCTTCCGGTGGGTCGCTCCCATTAACCGACCCACGTGGTATTCGCTGGTTACTGTATGCTTTGCATTTGCGCAGGTGAATTGCATATTTGTTAGAATAGCGTTAACCGTAGGTTTACACTGTGCGATGCAGTTTATGTTCAATTGAGCGCGTGACCTGCGAAAACAACCCCCTGTGGCGCTATGTGGCCACGGGCGCGAAAACGGGAGATTGACGTGTACGATCGACGACTTGAGGCCATATCGGCCGCCGCGGAGCTGGGAAGCTTCTCGCGTGCGGCGGCAAAATTGCGCGTGTCGACTCCGGCGCTCGTCAAGCAGGTGTCGGGTTTCGAGGCCGAGTTCGGCATCACGCTGTTCGAACGCTCGCACTCGGGCGTCAAGGTGACGCCGGCCGGCGCGCTGCTGGTGGATGACGCGCGCTCGATCATGCGGCAGTCCGAGGATGCGTTGCGCCGCGCCCGACGCGCAGCGGGCGATGGCGGTGCCGTACGCCTGGGCGTGTCGATGATGTGTCCGGGGCGCCAAACGTTGTCGATGTGGTCGGGCATTCACGATCTGGAACCGTCGCTGCGATTTGAGATCGTGCCGGTAAGCGACCTCTACGATGAGCGCGAGACCGTCATGCGCAGCTTGGGCCGCGAGGTCGATGTGGTGCAGTCGAGTTTTTCTACCCCACGCTGGGGTGATGCCTGCCAAAGGCTCCGCATTGTCAACGTGCCGTTTTATATCGACCTGCCGCGCACAAGCCCGCTGGCGCGCAAGACGCGCATCACAGTTGCCGACTTAGAGGGCATGCGCCTGCGCGTGCTCCGTCACGGCAACGACGCTATGGACAGTCTGCGTATCGATCTGTTGGCCGACGGCGGCGTAGACGTGATCGACGTGGACAGCTTTGACTTTGCGCTCTTTAATGAGGCGGAGGAAAAGGGCGACGCGGTGCTCACCTGCGGAGCGTGGTCGGGGGTGCACCCTGCCTTTGTGGGCGTGCCGTTCCTGTGCGGTCGCGAGGTGCCGGTCTTTTTGCACTATCCGCTCGAGCCCACCCTCCAAGTCCAAAAATTCGTCAACGCCATGGCCCAACTCCTCAACTAGCTCATTTGGGACGGGGCTTTTTTAACTACTCTCGCTGTCCTAGAAAAATCTCAGCAAACAAATGGGGCCCCAGCCTCCGGTGGGAGCTACTCCAGCTCTACACCGGAGCGTTTGAGCTGGAGTAGCTCCCACCGGAGGACCCCCCGTCAAAACACGACAGCTTTTTCTAATGACATGAAAGATGCCGCTCGGGACATATAAGATGCCGCTCGGTAAACTCACCGCAGAGCACGGTTGTCTTTTCGGGGGGGGGATACCATTTCTTCTACACGTACGTAGAAAAGGAGTGTCTATGCAGTGCTATTCAAGACGGCAGATCGTTAAACATATGGGATTGGCTGCAGGATGTTTGCTGCTATCCCCCTTGAGTGGCTGCTCAACAAACGACAGGCCAATCGATTCCGCGGATAACACTGCATCAGATAAGGAGCAGTTCGATTGGCTTGAAGCGACGGGGACGTATACGCCCTCCGACGCTTTCAAACAAAAGGGGCTTTGGTTCACTTTTGGTAATGACTATGCAGACGGACGTGAGAGCGTTGCTAAAGACACATCGATAACGGCAATCTTTGAATTTTACGGAGACGGAACGGTTACATGTTGGAATGTATACGACGAAACGGGCTCTTCGGTGATTCGATTTAGGGACCTTGAAGGTCTTTCGGATAAAGAAGTTCTCTCGATGGCTAAAGAGCATTGGCCCATATCGCAGGACGAATTTGAAAGCAAAAAGCAAAATGTGATCGATGAGCTCTCTTCTAGTTACGAGGACCTAAAGGCCGAGGCAGCGGATAATCCTGACTTGAATGTTGAAAATGCCTACTTCTCGCGTTTTTTTGAAGACCTTAAATCTATGTCGTTGCCAAAGGAACCAGAGGGTAAATCCTATTCGCTTGAGGTTCAAACAGACGACACAGGCAACAACACGGAATATGAGAAAGTATGCTTGCCGACATGTGGATATCCTGGGGTGCTTAGCCTTAGCGGGGGAGGTGCCGCAGCATGGGGCAGAAAGGAGCTCTGGTATTCACTCCTTAGAGCCGATGACGATACTAAGTACGAATCCATATCTAACTCGTACCTCAGCTGCTACGTCAATCGAGAGGTTAATCTCATCGAAAGCGACACCAGCGATGATGTATACAGCTCAACTTATCAAGGATTTGGCGGAATAGTTACCCGAACAGGTGGCTCAGCATCTTTTGTTCTTGATGAGCCAACTTCCGATGAAGTCGAAGCTGACTGATTATAGGCATTTCCTCTTTGCTCAAGCAGCTCCAGGGTTTCACGTTAGAACTAATATTTAATCTACGTCAATTAGTGCTCATTGCCACACAGGCAATGAGCACTTTGATTTCCAAAGACTTTGCATGACAAAGGGGCGTTCCTTTGCTGCGTTCACTGTTGACGGCTACACTCAGAGAGCGTCCCAAATTAGCTATCATTTTATTTGGCAAGCAATATCTGCAGGTAATCGCGCTTTCTGTGGAGGACGCGGTCGATATAGACCTTCTGGTGATAGCGGTAAACGTGAGATAATTGTCACAGATCACGAACCGGTAATCGGAGCGTAGGGGATGGATCGATGAAAGTGGCGTGCCCGACTCCGGGAAGCTGGAGAGCAGGTCTATCCGAGCGAGGATGCCCTCTACGATTCTCTCCGCTGCTGCGGGATTGTCCTTTTCGACGGCAATATAGTCCCAGATGTCGTCGAGATCTTGCAGAGCCAGCGGAGAGTAGACGACCGCGCAGCTATGCATGGCTTGCGGCCTTGCGGCGGAAGTGCTCGGCGACGTTGTCCGACGAGACCCATCCGCTCTCATCACCCGAGCTGCGCCCGCGCTCAAGCTCCGACATCAGCGTGCTGATGGCGCAAAACCGGTCGTAATCTTTCATGTCGAGCACAGCGTAGCAACCGTGCCCATTTTTGGTCAGAAACACCGGGGAGCCCTCGTGGACATCGGAGAGCACCTCGTTGTAATTGCGCAAATCGGAAACAGGTTTAATGGCAGGCATGTAAGGCTCCAATCGATGTACGGGAACTTACGATAAATTATACGAACAATATACAGCACCTGCCAGCCAAAATACCCCCACACAAAACGAGCCCCTGGCCAATCGGCCAGGGGCTCACAATCTTTTATTCCGCTCTAAGTGACGGGCTGATTGTGCGCAGGAGGGTGCCCCGCCACCCTCGGGGCGCCCTCCGTCAGTAACCGGTCCTACTCGAGCTCAAACGCACCCGTGTACAGCTGGTAGTAATACCCGCGCTTGGCGATCAGCTCGTCGTGATTGCCGCGCTCGATGATGCGGCCGTGGTCCAGACAGATGATCGCGTCGGAGTTGCGCACGGTGGACAAGCGGTGCGCGATGACAAATGTCGTGCGGCCTTCCATGAGCTTGTCCATGCCGGCCTGCACGATAGCCTCGGTGCGGGTGTCGATGGAGCTCGTGGCCTCGTCCAGAATCATTGCTGGCGGATCGGCGACGGCAGCGCGTGCGATCGAAATCAGCTGGCGCTGGCCCTGCGACAGCTGTGCGCCGTTGCCGGTGAGCATGGTGTCGTAGCCGTCGGGCAGGCGGGTGATAAAGTCGTCCGCGCCCGCGAGCTTTGCCGCCGCGATGCACTCCTCGTCGGTGGCATCCAGGTTGCCGTAGCGGATGTTATCCATCACGGTGCCGGTGAACAGGTTCACGTCCTGTAGCACGACGCCCAGCGAGCGGCGCAGATCGGCCTTGCGGATCTTGTTGACGTTGATGCCGTCGTAGCGGATCTTGCCGTCGGCGATGTCATAGAAGCGGTTGATGAGGTTGGTGATGGTCGTCTTGCCGGCACCGGTGGCGCCGACAAACGCGACCTTCTGGCCCGGCTTGGCAAACACAGACACGCCGTGCAGCACCTCGTGGTCGGGCGTGTAGCCAAAGTCGACGTTGTCCATGACCAGGTCGCCGCGCAGCGGCACGTACTCAATCTCGCCGGTTGCGCGGTGCGGATGTTTCCATGCCCACATGCCGGTGTGGTGGTCGGCCTCCTCGAGCTGCCAGGTATCGGGGTTCACCTGCGCGTTGACGAGCGTCACATAGCCTTCGTCGGCCTCGGGCTCCTCGTCGATGAGTTCAAAGATACGGTCGGCGCCGGCGAGGCCCATGACCACGGCGTTGATCTGCTGCGAGATCTGACCGATCTGTCCGCAGAACTGCTTGGTCATGTTGAGGAACGGCACCACGACGGCGATGGACAGCGCCATGCCCGAGATGCTCAGGTTGGGCACGCCCAGCGCCAGCAAAATGCCGCCTGCCAGTGCGACCAGCACGTAGAGCAGGTTGCCCAGGTTCATAAGGATAGGCATGAGGATGTTGGCGTACATGTTGGCCTTCTGCGAGACCTCGAAGAGCTTTTCGTTGCGCTCGTCAAAATCGGCCTCGGCGGCAGACTCGTGGCAGAATGCCTTGACGACCTTCTGGCCGTTCATGACTTCCTCGATGTGGCCCTCGACCACGCCGAGCTCGGTCTGCTGCGCAATAAAGAAACGCGCGGAGTTGGAGCCGAGCAGCTTGGTCATAAAGGTCATAAAGGCGACGCCTGCCACAATGACCAGGCACATCCAAACGCTGTAGTACAGCATGATAAAGAACACCGTGACGATGACGATGGTCGTCATGAGCAGGTTGGGCAGCGACTGGCTGATCATCTGGCGCAGCGTGTCGATGTCGTTGGTGTAGTGGCTCATGATGTCGCCGCGCTGGTGCGTGTCGAAGTAGCGAATCGGCAGGTCCTGCATGCGGTTGAACATCTTCTCGCGCAGCTTCTCGAGCGAGCCCTGCGTGACGATGGCCATGGCGCGGTTCCAGAACAGTGAGGACAGGATGCCGACGCCGTAGATGCAGGCGAGGGTGGTCACGAGCTGTGCGATTTTGGGCTGTGCGGCTTCCCAATCGCCCGACTGCCACGATTCGCTAATAATCTGCAGGGCGCTCTGAAGGAAGGTCGCGCCGATGGAGTTGATGATGGCGCAGAGCACCACGCCGACGACGACGAGGGGCAAAAGCACGGGGTAGAAGCCAAAGAGCGTCTTGATGAGGCGCGACATGGTGCCGCCCTTGCGGTTGAGCGCGCGCTCGGCGGTCGTTGCCTTACTCATGTGCCTCGCCTCCTTCCTGGGTCTGGGCTTGCGTTACGGTCGTATCGGTGTTGGCCTCGACGGCCCCTTCGCCCTCGGCAGACATCTTGTTCTGCGAGGTAAAGGTTTCGCGGTAGATCTCGCTCGTCTTGAGCAGCTCGTCGTGGTTACCGATTTGAGCGATACGGCCGCCCTCCATGACGATGATGCGATCGGCGTCCTGCACGGAGCTGATGCGCTGGGCGATGATGAGCTTGGTCGTGTTGGGCAGATAGCTTGCCAGCCCTGCGCGAATCTTGGCGTCGGTCTTGGTGTCGACGGCGCTGGTGGAGTCGTCCAGGATCAAGATCTTGGGGCGACGCAGCAGGGCACGCGCAATGCACAGGCGCTGCTTCTGACCGCCCGAGACATTGGAGCCGCCCTGTTCAATCCAGGTGTCATAGCCCTTGGGGAAGCCGTCGACAAACTCGTCGGCACAGGCCAGGTGCGCTGCCTCGCGGACCTCTTCGTCAGTGGCATTCGGGTCTCCCCAACGCAGGTTCTCGGCGATGGTGCCGCTAAACAGCACGTTTTTCTGCAATACCATGGCCACTTGGTGGCGCAACGCGTCCAGGTCGTAGTCGCGCACGTCCATGCCGCCCACGCGCACGGTGCCTTCGGTGGCGTCATACAGGCGGGCAATGAGGTTTACGAGCGTGGACTTGGCCGAGCCAGTGCCGCCGATGATGCCGATGGTCTCGCCGCTCGTAATGTGCAGGTCGATGTCGTCGAGCGCCTGGCGTTTCGCATGCGCGGAATACTTAAAGCTCACGTGGTCAAAGTCGATGGAGCCGTCGGCAACCTCGAGCACGGGCTCGGCGGGATCAGCAATCGTGGGCTCGGCGGCAAGCACCTCGGTAATGCGGTGTGCCGATTCGTCGGCCATGGTCACCATGACAAAGATCATCGACAGCTGCATCAGGCTCATAAGGATCTGAAAGCCATAGGTAAAGATCGAGGAGAGCTGGCCCACGTCGAACAGCGTGCCCTGGCTTGTGATGATGAGCTTGGAGCCCAGGTAGATGATGACGACAAATGCGCCGTTGACGCAGATGTTCATCATGGGGTTGTTAAAGGCGAGCAGCTTCTCGGCGCGGGTGAAGTCCATCTGGACGTCGCGTGCGGCGGTCGCGAACTTCTCTTTCTCAAAGTCTTCGCGCACGTAGCTCTTAACCACGCGCATGCCGGTGACGTTTTCCTCGACGGACTCGTTAAGGGCGTCGTACTTGTGGAACACGCGCGAGAAGATGGGGCGTACCTTAAAGATGATAAAGAACAGTCCAAAGCCCAGCAGCGGAATGATGACCAGGTAGACCATGGCGACGCTGCCGCCCATGATAAATGCCATGGTAAAGGCGAAGATCAAGACCAGCGGCGCGCGCACGGCGATACGGATGATCATCATAAAGGCCTGCTGCACGTTGTTGATATCGGTAGTCAGGCGCGTGACGAGCGAGGAGCTCGAGAACTCATCGATGTTGGCAAAGCTGAACGTTTGGATCTTGTAGAACAGGTCGTGACGCAGGTTCTTAGCGAAGCCGCAACTCGCATGGCTGCAGGTGACGCCGGCAGCGGCACCAAAAGCAAGCGACGTCAGCGCGATGAGCACCAAAAAGCCCGCGGTGGGAAGCATCTCGGCTACGGTGGCGCCGTCTTTGATGGCGTCGATCAGGTTGGCGGTGATAAATGGAATCAGCATCTCGCAGAGCACCTCGCCAAGCACGAGCAATGGCGTGGCAACAGTGACTTTCATATAGTCGCGGATGCTGCCCATGAGGGTTTTAATCATCCAGTTCCTCCCAGGTTTTGCGGATTTTCTCGAGCATTTCGGCGAGCTGCTCGCGCTCGTCGTGAGTGAGGGCACTAAAGGCGCGCTCTCTAAAGCGGATGCGGGCCGCCTGCTCAACGCGGGCCTTTTCCCATCCTGCTTCGGTCAGGCGGATGGTGAGCTGCCGACGGTCTTTGGGATTGCGGTTGCGCTCGATGAGGCCGCCCATTTCGAGCTTGGACAGAATCTCGGAAAGGGACCCCGGCTTGAGGTCGAAGTGCATGCCAAGTTCCTGTTGGGACAGCTCGCCGGTAGGCTGCTTGGCGAGCAGGCAAACGATGGGCGCCTTGCCAGATATGCCGCCGCCGTGAAAATGCATGTAATGGCCGCAAAAGCCCAGACCGCTCAGGATGCGCTTGGCGAGTTTGTCTTCGGCGTTGACCGCTTCGGGTATGTCTACCGGTTGCGACGGGTCACCGCCGGGCTCGTGCGAACAAAGGTTAAGAGGTTCATCGCACATGAATTAGTGTTGCTCCTTTCTTTAGTTAGGTAGTGGAATTGTTTTGTGCCTAACCAATCTAGGAGCATGAGAAATGAATGTCAAGGTACCAAACTTATTAAGTTACGGCGTTTTGCCAAACGCCGTAACCGCTCGACGCTGCAAACGTTCCTAAGCGGCAATCTGGCGTTCAATCGTCGGGCATGGCCACAAGGCCTATGCCCTCCTCTTTCACGCCACCTTGCTCGCTTAGGAACGCTTTCGCTGTCCGTCCTCAACCTGTGATTCCGCCACGGTCCGTTTCGGTGCATGCAATCCCTTGGGGACGGAGGAAAAGGGATCATTTTCCGTAACCTTTCCGCAACAATTTGCCCTTCGTACCGCTCGCCTTCGCTCGCAACGCCCCCTGCGCTACACTTAGTCGCACTATGGCGCCGTCGCGCCGCGCCCGACCCAAGGGGGACACTCATGAAGAACACACAGCTGCTGCTGATCAACGATATGTGCGGTTACGGCAAGGTCGCGCTTTCTGCCATGCTGCCGGTGCTGTCGCACATGGGCTATCGCATCCACAACCTGCCGACGGCGCTGGTGTCCGATACGCTCAACTACCCCAAGTTCTACATCCACGACACCACGGAGTATGTCCGCCAAAGCCTCGCTATCTGGGAGGAGCTCGGCTTTGAGTTCGACGCCATCTCGACCGGCTTTATCGTGACCGAGGAAGAGACACGCATCATCTCGGACTTTTGCCACCGCCGTGCGCAAAAGGGCACCAAGGTGTTCGTTGACCCCATCATGGGCGACAACGGCAAGCTCTATGCGGGCGTGCCCGAGTCCACGATTGGCCTTATGCGGCACCTGCTGGAGTGCGCAGACTACGCGGTGCCCAACTATACCGAGGCGTGCCTGCTTGCCGATAGGCCTATCGCCGAGCAAATCACGCCCGATGAGGCCCGCGCCCTTGTGGACGCCGTGCGCGAGCTGGGTGCCAAGTCGGTGGTCATTACGAGCGCCGTGGTCAATGGCACGAACGCGGTTATCGGTTACGACCATGTGGCGGGGGAGTACTTCACGATTCCCTTTGAGCTCATTCCGGTGTATTTCCCGGGTACGGGCGACACGTTTTCGGCGGTGCTTGTCGGCCGCGTTATGGCCGGTTGGAGCCTGCAGCGCGCGACGGGCGATGCCATGCGCGTGGTGGCGGAGCTTATCGAGCGCAATGCCGACCAAGAGGACAAGTCGGCCGGCCTTCCCATCGAGGCCTGCCTGGATGTGGTTGACCATGAGTAACGCCGACGAGAGCAGCACCGAGGCGGCGGGCGAGAACAAGCCGCTCGGTGCCCCGCGCGGCAGGCGCCCACGTATTCGCATTAGCTGCGTGGACCAGCTGGGCACATGCCGCTGCCACCACGGGCACAAGCCGGGTGACGTCTTCGACTTCGACCGCGACCGCGGCAAGATGTGCGCTATGGCCTGCCATGTGGGCTTTCCCTATATCGATATCCTGCGCTATGGCGGAACCGTGCCTGGCAACGAGCTTGGTACGGCAAAGTTCTGCTGCCCCGAGGTCGATACGCTGAACGTCTGGCTTGCCGAGATCGTTGACGAGTAGTCGAGCGCAATGTGGCAAAGGGACAGCCCCTTTGTCACATTCGCCGGGGCTGCCCCTTCTTTTTGCTTATAATCCTAAATCTCTGCATTTCATCCGATTTTAGGTTCTAAAAATCCTACATTTCATCGATAATTAAGCGCATAAAACTTTGCATTTCATTTGATGACACTGAGGGGAGAGCCTATGCTGCGCAGGAAAATAGCGGCAGAGCTGGAGCGTTGGCTGAAGTCTGCCGAGCAAAAGGCCTTATTCATCACGGGTTCTCGCCAGATCGGCAAAAGCTATTCGATTCGCGCATTTGGCAAAGCCAGCCATGCAACCTACATCGAGCTTAACCTCATGGAAAATCGCCAGGCAAAAGATGCTCTTCTCGAGGCGCGGGATGCCGATGATTTCATCAGCAGGGTGACGCTTCTTTCGGGAAAGTCGATTGCACCAGGCAAAACGCTCGTGTTTATCGATGAGGTCCAAGAGGCCCCCGACATCATGACGATGGCAAAGTTCCTTGTTGAGGACGGGAGGTGCCGCTGGGCGTTTTCGGGGTCAATGCTCGGGACCCAGTTCAAGGGCGTCAGGTCCTATCCCGTGGGGTATGTCCACGAGCTTAGGATGTTCCCGCTCGATTTTGAGGAGTTTTGCTGGGCAACCGGGGTGAGCGAGGGGGCTCGCCAAACGATACGTGACGCGTGTATCAGCGAGAGGCCCATTCCTGATTACATTCATGACGCGATGATGGCAAACTTCAGGACCTATACCGTTGTCGGCGGAATGCCGGAGGTCGTGCAGCGTTTCCTTGACACGCAGGGCGACCTTGCCTCTGTTCGTCAGCTACAGTCAGAGCTCAACGAACAGTACCGGCGGGATATCTCCAAGTATGCAAGCGGGCGAGCCCTGCAGGTGCAGAGCATCTACGATCAGCTCCCTATTATGCTCGAGGGCGAACACAAGCGTTTCGTGCTCAATTCCATTGACCCCAAGGCGCATTATGAGAAGTACCAGCGAGATTTTGTCTGGCTTGTCGATGCCGGCGTTGCTCTCAAAGCCGATATCGTAACCGAGCCAAAGTCGCCCCTGCTCAAGACGGCACGGCCATCGCAGTTCAAGCTATACCAATCGGATACGGGCATGTTGATGGCGCGCTACCCCGTTGGAGTCGCCCAAGCGGCGTATCTTGATAGCAAGGAGCCCAATCTGGGCGGCATTTACGAAAACGTGGTGGCCCAGCAGCTGGCTGCCCAAAATCGCCAGCTTTACTACTATCAGACAAAAAAGCGCGGTGAAGTGGACTTTGTGGTCGACGGACCGGATGGGACGGCTGTTCCGATCGAGGTTAAATCGGGCTCCTATTACCACGCGCACGCTGCGCTCGGTCATGTGCTTGATACGGTTGAATATGGCGTAAGGCTCGGGATTGTTTTCTCGAGAGGCAACGTTGAGCGCAACGGAGCGGTTCTCTATTTGCCGCTATATGCGACCTGGGCCCTTTCGGATGTTTTGGGCGACTCCTGTGCCGAGGGGATAAAGCTGGAGGTCAAGCCGGTCTAGGGCCAGTCCCGGATGTGACAAAGGGGCAGTCCCTTTGTCACATTCATGAGCGTTGATTTTCTCCCGTATAGAGCGCACTTGAACGCTCAAAGTGGGAGAAAATCTACGCTCGATTTATGCCGTGGGCGCGGTTCGTGCGCCCACGAACCTACAGCTGCTCGAGCATAGCGGTGCAACCGGCGAGCACATCGCGGTAGGTGGCATCGAAATTGCCGGTGTACCAGGGGTCGGCCACGTCGCCGGGACACTCGGTCCAATCGAGCAAGCGCGTAATCTTTCCGTCGGGGCCTGCGTCGCCAAAGATGCGACGCAGGCCCCGCGCGTTCTCAGCATCCATATAGACAATGTGATCCCAGTCGCCATACTCCGCGCGACGCACCTGGCGGGCACGGTGCGCAACGACGGGAATCCCGACTTCGCGCAGCTTGGCGACCGTGCCATGATGCGGCGGGTTGCCGATCTCCTCAGTTGAGGTCGCAGCGGAGTCAATGACAAACTCGCCCGCGCGCCCGGCGCGCCGCACCAGCTCGGTAAACACGGACTCAGCCATCGTCGAGCGACAGATATTTCCATAGCAGATAAAAAGAATGCGTTGCATGAGCGGCTTCCTTTCTAGGCGGTCGCGCAGGGCTTACAGACTGCTCTTGAGGCAGTTTGCTCCAATAAAGCCCGCTGCGTACAAGGGGAGGTGGCGCAGCTCGCGCCCGTCATCGGTTTCGCTGCGGGAAAAATTGTTCTCGGACAAAATGTAGGCATATGGCGATCGGGCTTTGTCCATAAACGACCCGAGGGTTCTCGCGCGCACGTTACGTGCGGACTTTACTTCGACGGGCACAATTTCCATACGGTCGGTCTGAAGTAAAAAATCGAGCTCGCCGGTCGTCTTCCAAGACGACGGCGGCACCCAGTAATACGTCTGCAAGCTATTGCCCGAAAATGCTTGCATGACCGAGTTTTCCGCCAGGGCGCCTCGGAAGTCGGAAGATAGCGCTATGGCGGAATCCTCTTTGAGGTCGAGCCAGAGCCGCGGGTTGATGCCGAGTTTGTAGAACATGAGGCCGGTATCGAGAAGATAGACCTTAAAGAAACTTCCATCTTCGTCGTCGAAGGGAACGAGGGGAGGCTCGATGCCTTCGGTCAGGTTGTTGACCGATATGATGCCGGCGCCTTCGAGCCAGTCGAGCGGCTCGATAAGCTTGGCGCGACGGCCTCCGCGTTCGACCTCGGAGTACTTGAATTTTTTTGTGGACGATCTCAGCAGCTGGGACGGAATGGAGCGCCAGACCTTGCGCGCCGCCACGCCGCTGATCCCGTTTTCGGGGTCGGTCATATCGGCGGTATAGGTCTCGTCGATTTCGCGCTGCTCGACGCGCGCATCCTCGATGGATAACGTCTTGCGATATGCGTTGACGGCGGCGGGCATGCCGCCCACGATCTGGTATCGATGAAACAGGCTGAGCGCGGCTTGGTGCGCGGCGTAGGTCTCGAGCGTGCCGGCGTGGGTACGAATGGCATTGGACATCTGCTCCTCGTCGAGCGCCCAGAGAAACTCCTCGAACGACATAGGATGCATGGTCTCTTGACGAACGCCGCTGGGAAAAGGCAACTTGCGCTTGCGCGTGGCGACGCCGAGCTGACTGCCGGTCGCGCATATGCGCCAGCCCGAACCCGAAAAAAAGCGAAGCGAGTTGAGCGCCCGTTCGCAGAGCTGCACCTCGTCAAACAGGATGAAGGCGGTTTCTTTGCGAATGGGGGTGCGTTTATAGTCTGAGATTCGCGCCACGATGGCGTTAACGTCGTCGGTGGGACAGTCGAACAGCGGAGCGATCAGCTCAAGATCGGTCTGAAAGTCGAGTTTGACAAACGCATCGCCGGCGATTCGTCTGCCGATTTCCTCGGCAACGTACGTTTTGCCTACGCGTCGCGCACCACGGATGAGGAGGGGGCGCGACGCGTCCTTTGTCGCCCATGATTCGATAACGGATTCGATTGATCTGCGCATGGGGCCGCCTTTCCAATTTCGTGTACTTCAGATACATAGTTTAGTACGATTTCATGTACTTGGAATACACGAAATAGTAGAAAAGTGTGTATCTGAAGTACACGAAATTGCACTGCTGGAGCTTGCAGGCGGATAAACACTACTCGTATGGGACGGTTTTCACCGGTTGCTCGCCACCTTGGGCTATGTTCGCCCCTATGCCTGCATCCGGGGCTGTGCAGATTGACGACGGCGCTCCCAGCGAGCCAACTTAATCGTCACCAGCGTGAGCGCCCAGGCCACAAGCGAGAACGCGGCGCCCACTGCACCCACGTACGCAATGCCAATGCTGCTTACCACGGCGCCGCCCACTGCGGTGCCAAACGAGATGCCGACGTTAAACGCCATGGGCTCAACCGAACTTGCGAGTACCATCGACTTGGGATGGCGGCTGCGTGCCACGTCCATAAAGTGCGTGATGCATGAGACCGAGAACAGGTACATGAGCATCGCCAGGCTAAAGACAAAGACCAGCGCGAGCGGCATGGCGGCGCCCACGGCAAACAGCCCGAGCAGTGCCGCCGCCTGCAGCACAAACGTAACCAGCAGCGCCTTCATGCCAAAACGCGCATCGATCCATCCGCCCAGGATGTTCGAGATCAGGCAGAACACGCCATAGGCCATAAGTGTGGTGCTCGCCTGAACGGTATCCATGCCCAGCATCTGCTCCAGATAAGGCGTCACGTAGCCGTAGAATACGTAGACCGAGCCCACGCCAAACAAGAAGATGAGCATGCCGGTGATGATACTCGGCTCGCGTAGTAGCCCCGCCTGCTCGCGGAAGGTGGCGGGCTCATCGGTCTGCCCGGCGCGAGGCATAAACGCCACGAGCGCGCTACAGATCAAAACGGCAAAGGTCAGCGTGCCGTACATGGCCACGTGCCAATCGAGTGTGTCGGCCACAAACTTGCCAATCGAGGTCACAAAGACCATCGCCACGGAAAACGCGCCGTACACGACCGAGATGGCAAGTGAGGTTTGCTGCGGGGATAGCAGCTCAGGGATGTACGTCACGCCCACGGCGAGCAGCGCACCCGAGACAGAGCCCAGGACAATGCGTGAGATAAACAGCACCTGGAAGTTGGGAGCCAACGCCATGACCAGGTTGCCGAGCACAAAGACGACGCTATAGCACACGAGCAGCTGGTAGCGGCGAAAACGCCCCGTGCTGAGCGCAAGCACCGGCGTGGCGATAGCGTAGACGAGCGCAAACACGCTGATGAGCTGGCCCGCAGTGGCAAGTGATATGCCGAGTTCCGTTGCCAAGTCGCTTTCGATGCCGATGACCACGAACTCGGAGCAGCCGAGCGAGAATCCCAACAGCACGAGCAGCGCCAGGCAGAGCTTGGTGCGCGCGGGGGAGAGCGCGGCGGCGGTTGGCTTACTTTTAGGCGTGGTTGCGGCGGTCAAGGTTGTCACTCCAATGTCGCATGAATAAGCGGGATTCAATCCCTGCAACTCTAACAGAATGTGACAAAGGGGCAGTCCCTTTGTCACATGGAGGGCTTGCCTGTATAGTCGCAATACAGGCGAAGATGGTCTCAGGTACATCGCGGGCGGCAGGAGATCCCATGGGTATGCACACGACAAAGGTTGCAGTGGGCGAGGGCAAGTTTGCGCTCGAGGCCCAGCTGACGGTGACGCCGCGAGGCATGGCGGTGTACGCCTGCTCGCCGGAGTTTGCGCACCTGGGCGCCACGGCGCAGGCCATTCCGCGCCCCGAGCCCGGCCGTACGGCAACGGTGAGCATCCTGGCCGTTCCGTGCCATCGAGACGAGATCCCGGCGCACGATATCGCGGCGGCGCTGGCCACGCGCTTTGGCGTGCCGGTAGTTGCAAGCACGGGTTTTCATGTTGAACAAGCGAGCGGTGACGACCTGCAGCGCGTGCTCGACACCACCAAGGAGCTCATCGCCGCGCTCGAGGAAGCCGCAGCCCGCATTCTGCGCGCCGGCTGGGATGAGGGCGGTGCGGGCGCCGAGGTCGTGGCGGTCGATGCTGCGACCGGCGAGGCGCTTGGCCCCGTCGACCGCATCGAGGCCCATGCTGGTGAGGGCATCCTGCATCAGGCATTTCTGACGCTTTTGGTCGAGGGCCGGGGCGAAGACGCGCGCCTGCTGCTCTGTCGCCGCAGTCCGCTCAAGCGCCTGTGGGGCGGGGTGCTGGCCGATAGCTGCGCCGGCCATCCGCTCCCCGGGGAAGACGTCGCGGCCGCCACGGCGCGCCGCATCAACGAAGAGCTCGGCATTACGCGCGAGCCCGATCAGCTCAAGCACCTCGGACACGTGGTGTACCGCGAGGACCACGGCGACGGTCGCTGCGAGTGCGAATGGTGCGAGGTCTACCTTGCCCATGTTGAGCCGGGCGAGCTGCATATCAACCAAGAGGAGATCTCGGAAGTGCGTCGCGTGGCTCCGTCCGAGCTCAAAGGCTACCTGCAGGGTCACCCCGAGCAGCTGGCCCCCTGGCTCCGCGAGGCCCTCGGCGACCCATTCATCCGCACGGCCCTCGCTATGTAAAAAAGACAGTCCCTTTGCCACATCCAAACCGTCACAACATTCGGCGAAAATCTCGAAAACGAGGAAAAGCGTCGAATGTTGTGACGGTTTTTGTCTAGGGAATCGCTTCTCATCCAAAAAATCCGCTTGACTGTATTGCCGCAACACAGCGCAACGTAAGGGGTGTCCGATAACGGGCGCCCCTTTTTAAGCGGCAACATGGCTGCGAATTCGGAGCGCCCCCAACAAGAAAGGTGGGGAGATGGAAGCGGAAAAGAAGGCGTTTAAGATCACCAAGCGCGAAATTGGCTTTGTGCTGGGTATCGTTGTCTTTTTGCTGGTGAAGTTTCTTCCTTTGGCGGAGCTGAGCTCGACGGTCGAGCTCACGGTCGGCGGTCAGACCTGTCTGGCACTGACGCTCGCCACGGTGGTGTTCTGGGCATGCGGCGTGGCACAGCCGGGCTTTGTGGGCCTGCTCTACTGCGCACTGCTCGTCCTGTTCAAGGTGTGCGTGGACGACACGGGCGCCGCGAGCATCTCGGCGACGGTCGCCTCCACGTTTAGCTCGTGGACCAAGGCCACCATGTGGCTCGTCATCGGCGCCTACCTCATCGCCAGCGCGGTCAAGGAGTCGGGCCTGGGCGAGCGCATCGCCTACGCGTTCATGCTCAAGTTCGTGCGCGACGCCAAGTCGCTCATCATCTCGATCTTCGCGCTCACCTTTGTGCTGTCGCTGCTGATCCCGCATCCGTTCCCCCGCGCCTTCCTCATCCTCGCCGTCGTCTCGGTCATCGCCGAGTCCGCCGGCTACGGTGACGACGACAAGGGCAAGCTCGGCTTCCTCGTGTTTGCCGCTGCCGCCCCGGGTTCCATGTTCTTCCTGACGGGCGACTCCACGCTTAACCCGCTCGTTGCGCAGTACAGTGCCGAGGCCGGCGGCATGAGCCCGTCCTTCGTCGACTGGTTCCTGTACATGAGCGTGCCTATGCTGGTTGCGCTGCTGTGCACCCTGTTCCTGGGCCTTTTCCTCTTTAAGCCCAGCAAGGAGCTCGTCTACGATCGCGAGCAGATCGTGGCCAAGCAGGCCGCGCTCGGCAAGCTCTCCGTCAAGGAGATCCGCACCATCGTGTGGCTTGTCATCGCCATCGCGCTGTGGCTCACCGTCTCGGGCGACTATATCGGCTGGGTCACCCTGGCCATTGGCGTTGCTCTCGCCATGCCCATCATCGGCGAAGTCCTCACTCCCGCCAGCTGGAACGCTGTCGACATCAAGTCCCTCATGTTCCTGACGGCCGCCATGGCCGTGGGCTCCGTGGGCGGTGCCACCGGCATGAACGCCTGGATCGCCGACGTCGTGCTCCCCAGCTCCGTGCCTGAGAACATCTTCCTGTTCGCCCTGCTCGTCGCCGCGCTTTCCATGATCATCCACATGTTCATGGGCTCGGTCATGGCCGTGCTCGGCGTGTGCGTGCCGGCATTTATCAGCTTTGCCGCCGGCTCCAGCGTGAGCCCACTCGCCGTGGCGCTCATCGTCTTCACGTCCATCAACATCCACTACATCCTGCCGTTCCATAACCTGCCGATCCTTATCGGCGAAGGCAAGGACGCCGGCGGCTACACCTCCAAAGAGGCTATGCGCATGGGCATCCCCCTCACCGCGGTCGTCTTTGTCGTCGTGCTGGTCGAGGCCGCCTGGTTCCACCTCTTTGACCTGATGTAAGCGGTCGAGCGCCCCGGCTGTAAGCAGCCAAGCGCTTGAACTTCGAGTGGTCGAGCGCTCCATTTGTGAGCGCCGCGGCCCCATTACGTTACCCCGTCCGGCGGCACCCCGTCGCCGGACACTCTCCCGAAAGGAGTACGCCATGTCCACTACCGATGCTTCCCAGATCCACGACCTGCGTTCCGCGCTCGACTTTTTGCGTGAGATGCCGGGCCAGCTGCTCGAGACCGACACCCAGGTCGATCCCGATGCCGAGGTCTCGGGCGTCTACCGTCACGTCGGTGCTGGCGGCACCGTCATGCGCCCGACCAAAGAGGGTCCGGCGATGGTCTTCAACAACGTCAAGGGCTTTGACGACGCCAAGGTCTGCATCGGTATGCTTGCCAGCCGCAAGCGCGTTGCCGCCCTGCTCGACCTGGACGAGGAGCACCTGGGCCTCGAGATCGGCAAGCGCTTCGAGAACCTGATCGCCCCCGAGCAGATCGCCGAGGGCAAGCACGTCGACTGCCAGGAGGTCGTGTACAAGGCGACCGACGAGGGCTTTGACCTGCGCAAGATCGTTCCCGCTCCCACCAACACGCCCGTTGACGGCGGCCCCTACATCACCATGGGCCTCGCCTATGGCACGAGCCCCGATGGCACCCAGTCCGACGTAACCATCCACCGCTTCTCCTGCGTCGACAAGGACAAGCTCGCCATGTGGATCACCCCGGGCAGCCGTCACCTGGGTGCGTTCTTTGACGAGTACTGCCAGCGCGGCGAGGATATGCCCATCTCCATCTCCATCGGCCTGGACCCCGCCGTGTACATGTGCTGCGGCTTCGAGGCTCCCACCACGCCGCTCGGCTTCAACGAGCTGCAGATCGCCGGCGCCCTGCGCGGCCGCGCCGTCGAGCTTGCCGACTGCGTCACCGTTCCGCAGAAGTGCATTGCCAATGCCGAGTACGTGCTCGAGGGCTACCTCATGCACGACGAGACCATCAACGAGGATGTCAACGGCCACGGCTACGCCATGCCCGAGTTCCCCGGCTACACCGGTGGCGCCAAGGTCTGCCCGGTGATCAAGATCACCGCCGTCACCACGCGCGTCAACCCCATTATGGAGAGCTGCATCGGCCCTTCGCACGAGCACGTGTCCATGGCCGGTATCCCCACCGAGGCCTCCATCTACAAGATGGTCGAGACCGCTATCCCGGGCCGCCTGCTCAACGTTCACGCCGCTCCCTGCGGTGGCGGCAAGTTCGTTGCCATCATGCAGTTCAAGAAGTCGAGCAAAAATGACGAGGGCCGTCAGCGCAACGCCGCCATGCTCGCCTTCTCGGCGTTCTCCGAGCTCAAGCACGTCATCCTTGTCGACGAGGATGTCGACATCTTCGATATGAGCGACGTGATGTGGGCCATGACCACGCGCTTCCAGGCCGACGTGGACCTCATCACCATCCCCGGTTGCCACTGCCACGTGCTCGATCCGTCCAACGACCCCGCGTTCGATCCTTCGATCCGCGAGCACGGTATCGCCTGCAAGGCCATCTTCGACTGCACGGTTCCGTTTAACCTCAAGAAGAACTTCATCCGCTCGCAGTTCATGGAGATCGACAAGGACAAGTGGGCCGCCGAGCTCGCCTTCTAGTAAGTAGCCCTACCAAGTAGTTAAGGAGTTGTCATGCCTGAGTCTTCTGTTCGTCCCCGTCGCATTGTCGTTGGCGTGTCTGGCGCCAGCGGTGCGGCACTGGGCCTTGAATGCCTCAAATGCCTGCGCCAGGCCGGCGCTGAGTCGGCGCTTGTCGTCACGCGCGGGGGAGAGATCACCATCGAGCAGGAGCTCGGCATGACGCTCGACGAGTTTGCGTGCTATGCCGATGTGGTCTACGACAACAAGAACATTGGCGCTGCCATCGCAAGCGGCACCTATCCGGTCGACGGCATGATCGTGGCTCCCTGCTCCATGAAGACGCTCGCCGGCATCGCGAGCGGCTACAGCGAAAACCTGTTGCTGCGTGCGACCGATGTGCAGATGAAAGAGCAGCGCCGCCTGGTGCTTATGGTGCGCGAGACGCCCTTCAGTGCGATCCATGTCGACAACATGGCACGCCTGGCGCGCGTGCCGGGTGTCATGCTCATGCCGCCCATGCTCACGTTTTACAACGGCCCCGCCACGCTCGATGAGGCGGTGCATCACATCGCCGCCAAGGCACTCGAGGCCGTCGGCGTGTCGTGCGCCAACTATAAGCGCTGGTCATAGGCATCTTTAGGGTAGGATACGAGTAGTGTTTGAGCCCGCTGCCCCTGTGGGCGGCGGGCTTTTCGTGTCAAAGGGTGTGTCGGGAGGACCTATGCAGACGGGTATGTATGCGATTAGCGAGATGGCGAGCTTGTTTAACGTTTCGCGCCAAACGCTCATCTACTACGACAAGATCGGTCTGTTTAAACCCGCCGTGGTTAACGAAAAAGGCTACCGTTTCTATTCGCCCACGCAGATCCCGCTCATGCGTCTGATCTGCATGCTGCGCGACTTGGGACTGGAACTCGATGAGATCGATCGCCTGACCTCGACGTTCGACATTGGAGAGATGACCGATCACCTGCGCTCGCGGGTGCAGGCGCTCGACGAGCAGATTGCCGGGCTCAAAGCCGAGCGCGCGAGCGTGCAGGAGCGGCTGAGTTTTTACGACGAGGCGGTCTATTGGCGCGAGCGCGAGGGCAAACCGGAGCTCAAGCAATTCGAGCGCCGCTACGTGGTCTTTGAGGAGTTCCCGAGCGATATCGAGCGTGGCCGCTCGATGCTGCACCCCACGCTCATGCGGGCGATTCTGCGCATGCGTGCGCTCACGGGCACACGCCCCATGCGCGGTTGGGGCGCCATGCTGCGTTGCGAGGCGCTGCATTCCGACGACCCCATCGCCGGTGCCGGTTCCTTTGCCGTGTTGCCGCGTGGTGCCGAGGAAATACTGCCGAGCGATCCTGCCGAGCTGGCGGAGATTGGCGTCGAGGTGCTGCCCGAGGGCAGGTACCTGTGCATGAGTCGCTGGGGCATGCCGTACGAGCCCGAGGGTATCCGCGCCATCGTGGCCTGCATGGACAGGCACGCGCTCCAGCCCATCGGCAATGCTTTCGATTTTTGCTACCTGGACACCACGAGCTACGACGAGTCTCACCAAGAGGACTTCTGCTGTATCCAAATCCCCGTCGCCCTCAAATAACTTGCGGTGAAATAGTCCCTAAATAGCTCGAGTGGGCGTGCAAACAGGAACTATTCCACCGCAACTTCGATGCGACAAAGGAGCAGTCCCTTTATCGCATTCCGTGCGAGCTCCAGCGCCATCTGCGGGTATAAGGCTAACAAGTGTTTATTTGCGAGGCCTAAGGGGCGCCCCGTATGGATATCGATAACTTTGAATGGTGGTATAGCGAGGGCGAGGCTCCGGACGAGGAGTGGGACGAGCCCGCGTCGCGTGACGTGTCGAGCGACGAGGACGAGACCGGCAACGATGCCGCTGTCGAGCCTGATGCCGCCTCCGATGCCGCCGAGCCCCTGACCTTTGAGCAGGCTTGGGCCCAAGCCGAGGTCGATGAGGCTAAGGCCGATGCCACGGCCACACTCGGTGAGCCGGCGGACATGTCCATCTCGCCGGCAAAGATCCCGCAGCCGCGTCACACCATCGACCCCGACAGCACGGCATCCTTCAGCATTCTCGACGTGCCCGCGCAAGGCGCCCAGGCGCCTGCGCCCACACATCGCCCCGACCTGGCTCGTGAGGAAGACGCGGGCCGCCGTTCTCCGCTCGGCCCCATCCTCATCGCCTTCATGGCCGGCGTTATCGCCTGCTCGGCAATCGGTAGCGTTTGGAGCCATGTCGAGCAGCAGCGTCAAGACGCCGCCAAGGTCGAGATGTCTGTCGAGCAATCGCTCAGCCGCACGCGCTCGGTACATGTGTCGGTCGAGGTCAAGGACGGCGCGATGTGGGACACCGCGCGTGGCGACAGCCAAATGCTCATCCACATCGTGGGGCGTACGCTCAAAGGGCAGACGATTGACGAGTATCAATACGTCAATTCCGCTGGTGACGGCATCGAGCTCAAGCCCGGCGACTACGAGCTCACCGTCGACGAACCGCCCGTCGCCACCGACGGCACGCGCTTCCGCGCCTCAAAGCGCATGGTTCCCGTGAGCTTTAACTCGCAGGCGCCCGATACGGTCGATAGCACTCCGCAGGGCGGGTTTGACCTTTACGCTATTGCTCAATAACTGCGCCTGTCGCTCAACCCCGCCGCCAAGAGTGGGACAATAGCCCTCGACACTATTGTTTACTTTTGGAGGAAGTAGCATGTCTACCGTCACTACCATCAAGCGCGGCAGCCTCACCGCGGCCATCGATTCCATGGGCGCCCAGCTCACGAGCCTTGCCCTCAACGGCAACGAGTATCTGTGGCAGGGCGACCCCGCCTTTTGGGGCAAGCATGCGCCCATCCTGTTCCCCATTGTGGGCTCGCTGCGCAACAACACGGCGACGTCTGCGGCTGGCACCTGCGAGATGCCGCGCCACGGCCTCGCGCGCATCGTCGAGCACAAGCTGGTCGAGGTTTCGGAGGACGGCTCCTCGGTAACGTACGAGATCACCGATACGCCCGAGTCGCTCAAGGCGTTCCCGTTCCACTTTAAGCTCAACATGACCTATGCCTTGACCGGCGACGCCACCCTCACGCAGACCTTTGCCGTCACCAACACCGGCGACGTGGACCTGCCGTTCTCGGTGGGCGGCCACCCCGCGTTTAACGTACCGGCTCCCGGCGCCGAGGACGAGGCATTCGAGGATTACGAGCTGGCGTTTACCGAGGCTTGGACCAATGAGGCTCCCATCATCACGCCCGACGGTCTTATGACGTTCGAGGGTAGCTACAAGGCTCCCGATAACTCGGACGTGCTGCCCATCACGCACCGCAGCTTCGATAACGATGCCATCATGTTCACCGATACCCCGGGCTCCACGCTCACACTGCGCGGCCGCAAGTCGGGCCATGGCGTCAAGATCGACTTTGAGGGCTTTAAGTACATCGGCGTGTGGTCTGCCGCCAACGACGCTCCGTTTGTGGCGCTCGAGCCCTGGACCGGTCACACCACCATGGACACCGAGGACGACGTCTTTGAGCACAAGGTCAACACCATCACCTTGGCTCCCGGCGCTACCGATAAACGTAGCTTTAGCGTCACCCTGCTCTAGAGGTTCCGCCGTTCTAATGAACGGCGGGCCGGTCGATGCTGCGCGCCGTCCAGAGCGATAATTTGTCATTCAAAAGGCACGGCATGACCAGAAGGTCTATGCCGTGCCTTTTTCATGCCAACTTGTTCGCTTTGGGCGGCGCTCGCTGGCATTGCCAAAACATCGACGTTCCCAATGACTACCGCGTGTCTATTAATTTTTCGCGCACATGCCGCGCTGCTGGTTGCGGGCGTATATCCTGTTAAGTCGTCAGCATACGATTCAACAGGGAAGGCAGATTATGCATTCTCCCCATCAACGCGACGCGCATCCACAGCCGGTATGCAGCCGTCGCATCTTTTTGGGTAGTGCTCTCGCTGCGAGCGCTTCTGTCGTCGCCGGCGCACTTGCCGGTTGCCAGCGCCCCTCCACGCTGGAAGTAGTTCAGCCCACGACGGGTGGCGGTCGCGACGACCTGTCCGATTCCGTTATCGGCAAGGATAAGATCCGCATTGGCATGGAGGCGGCCTACGCCCCGTACAACTGGCAGGTCTCCGAGGCCAGCGAGTACACCATCCCCATCGACAACGTGCAGGGCGCCTATGCCGACGGTTACGACGTGCAGATCGCCAAGATCGTCTGCAAGGCCCTCGGCGGCGAGCCCGTTGCCGTCAAGCAGAGCTTCTCGGGCCTTATCGATTCGCTCAACAACGGCCAGATCGACCTCATCATCGCCGGCATGAGCGCCACGCCCGAGCGCGAGGAGTCCGTCGGCTTTTCCGACCCGTACTTTATCGGTTACTTTGGCCTGTTCGTAAAAGAGGGCTCGCCCTATCAGAATGCGACCAAGCTCAGCGACTTTAGCGGCGCAACGGTCCTCGGCCAAAAGGACACCATGCTCGATACCGTCATCGACGAGATCCCGGGCGTTGTCCACAAAAACCCGGTCGACTCGGTCCCCACGGTGTTTTCGAATCTGCTGCAGGGCACGTGCGACGCCGTGACCTACAACACTGAGAACGAGAAGGGCTATATGGCCCAAAACCCGGGTATCGTGCCGATTCAATTTGCCGAGGGCGAGGGCTTTAAGCAGGAGGTCACGGCAAACGTCGGCTGCCGCAAGGGCTCGGACAAGCTGCTTAAGCTCATCGACAAGACACTCAAGGGCATTAGCCAAGAGGAGCGCGACCAAATGTGGGACGCGTGCCTCGACCGTCAGCCGGCATAGGGAGGCAGCATGAAAACCATTAATCGCCTGGCCTCCTTTATCAGGGCCGACCACCGTTATGTATACCTGGGCACGAGCGTTATCGCGGCGCTCGGCCTGGCGTTTAGCCAGCGCAACCCCACGCCGCTGAGCTTCTTGGCCCCCACGGGCGTGTTCCAAGATTGCCTTTGGGCGATCCTGTGGGCGTGGCTCGTCGTGTCGGCGGCGGCGCTGGTCACCAAGCTTATGCACTGGAACGACTATCGCGAAAAGTCGCCGTTTGCTTCCGAGCGCTTCCGTCGCGGCGCGCGCCTGGGCAGTTATGTTGTCGTTGCTATTGCGGCGATCTTCTTTGTCGACCGCTGCGTCATGTCGTTTATCGACCTGGTGCAGGTGAGCATTGTCTCGGATTCCAACCCCAGCGACTTTTTGTCGAGCCTGGTCTACATGACCTACAAGAGCGGCGACTTCTTCATCCGCGGCATCGAGATCACCATCGCGCTTGCCACCTTCGGCACCGTCATCGCATTCTTCCTGGCGCTGCTCTTTGTGTTCCTGCGTATTCAGACCTTCGACCGCGTGGACAACGACCTGGTGCGCTTCTTTAAGAGTATCGGCCGCGGCTTTGCGACCATCTATTCCACCATCGTGCGCGGTACGCCCATGATGGTCCAGGGCCTACTCATCTATTACGCGGGCTTCACCGTTTTGCGCGGCATGGGCTTCGAGACCGCCCAGGCCAACCAGATCTGGAGTACCTTCACCGCCGGCCTCGTCACCATCTCGCTCAACTCCACCGCCTACATGATGGAGGTCCTGCGCGGCGGCATCGAGTCCATCGATCCCGGTCAGGCCGAGGCGGCGCGCTCGCTGGGTCTTTCGCAGTGGCAGGCTATGCGCAAGGTCGTGTTCCCCCAGGGCATTAAAAACGCGATTCCGGCGCTCACCAACGAGCTCATCATCAACATCAAGGATTCGTCGGTGCTCTCGGTCATCGGCGTGTTTGACCTCATGTACGCTACCACCACCGTCGCCGGCGTGTACTACCGCCAGATGGAGGTCTACTGCGTGGCACTCGTGGTCTACCTGATCTTGACGCTCGTGGCGAGCCGCCTGCTCGAGGCCTTTGGCAAAAAGCTCGGCGCCGAGGCTCCGGTCACGCTGCCCAGCTCCAACTAGGCTCAAGACGAGGAGAATCATCATGGCAGATACCACTACCACCGGCGCTGTGGCCGCCGCACAAACTAAAGAGTCGCTCATCCGCGTCGAGGGCCTGCGCAAGAGCTTCGGCTCGCTCGAGGTACTCAAGGGTATCGACTTGTCCGTCAATCCTGGCGAGGTCGTCACCATTATCGGCGCTTCGGGTTCGGGTAAATCGACCTTTCTGCGCTGCCTCAATCTGCTCGAGACCCCGGACGCGGGCCATATCTGGTTCCATGGCCAGGACCTCACGGCCGAGCGCTGCAACATTAACAAGCTGCGTGAGGACATCGGCATGGTGTTCCAGGGCTTTAACCTGTTCAACAACATGGACGTGCTCGACAACTGTACGCTCGCGCCCGTCACGCTCAAAAAGATGGGCAAGGTCGAGGCTGAAAAAATTGCGATGGAGCATCTGACGAGCGTGGGACTCGAAAAGTTCGCGCACGCCGCCGTGGGTCGCCTGTCCGGCGGCCAAAAGCAGCGCGTGGCCATCGCCCGCGCCCTGTGCATGAACCCGCAGATTATGCTGTTCGACGAGCCGACCTCCGCACTCGACCCCGAGATCGTGGGAGAGGTGCTCGAGGTCATGCGCAAGCTCGCTGCCGACGGCATGACCATGGTCGTCGTCACGCACGAGATGGCCTTTGCCCGCACGGTGTCCGACCGCGTGGTCTTTATGGACAAGGGCGTGGTGCTCGAGGACGCCGCTCCGGCCGAGCTCTTCGGCAACCCCAAGCACCAGCGCACCCGCGAGTTTCTCTCGCGTTATCTCGAGGACAAATAACCGACCGCAAACGCTTATGTGGCAGGGCCGCTCCGGTGGGGCGGCCCTCGTCATCACGATCGAAAGGACGTTATGGCCGAGGTTTGGCGCTTCTTTGCGCATGAGGATGATTTTGCCGATTTGGACAAGGCCGGCGCATGCGAGCGCCTGAGCCGCGTGCTGTCGTTTCCGACCATTTCGAGCATGGATGCCGAGGCGGTGGACTGGCAGCCGTTCGACGACCTGCGCGCCTATATGCAGCAGGCGTGGCCGCGCGTGTTCGCGGCGGGCGAGGTCGACCTTATCGACCATTCGCTATTGGTGACGCTTAGCGGTTCCGACCCTGACCTCAAGCCCATTATGCTCATGGGCCACATGGACGTGGTTCCCGTGGTGCCGGGTACCGAGGCCGACTGGACGCACGACCCCTTTAGCGGGCACGTGGACGACACCTACATCTGGGGCCGTGGAGCGATCGACATGAAGGACCAGGTCGCAGGCATTCTCGAGGCTGTCGAGTATGCGCTGGCGCACGGTTGGCAGCACGAGCGGACGCTGCTCCTGGCCTTTGGCCAGGACGAGGAGACGACGCAGTGCGGCGCAGGCGCCATCGGCCGCGCGCTCGAGGAGCGCGGTGTTGAGCTCGAGTTCCTGATCGACGAGGGCGACTACCGCATCGTTTCGGATGCCGAGTACAGCGCGGGCGAGGGTTGGCTCATGCACGCCGACCTCGCGGAGAAGGGCTATGCCGACATTGTGCTCAAGACAAAGAGCGCGGGTGGACATTCTTCCAACCCCTACGGCGGCACGTCGCTCGAGGTGCTTAGCCGTGCCATCACCGCAATCTGCGATATCGAGTGGCCGACGCGCGTCACGGACCTGCTTGCCGCACAGCTCGTCGAGCTGGGGCTTTACACGGCCGATGAAATTGCCGCCAACGGGGGCGCCATTGTCCGCGATTGCCTCGCCAGCAAGAAGCTCTATCCGCTCGTGACCACCACCTGCGCGCCCACGCAGGTCGAGGGTGGCAGCACCGGCGCCAACGTAATGCCGCAGGATATGTGGGCCAATATCAATTTCCGTATGCTCGAGGGCACGAGCGTGGCCGATGTCGTGGCCCGCTGCCGCGTCGCCGTTGCCGAGGCGGGGCTCGCCGACCGTGTCGAGGTCGAGCTCGGCCCCGGCAGCTCCGAACCCTCGCCGTCTCCGCGCATCGGCGGACCGGGACTCGAGGCGGTTCGCTCCATCGCCGCCCGCTATTTCCGTGATCCAAAGGGGACGGAGGAAAACGGATCATCCGAGCCGTTGGCGATTGTCCCCTCGACCGTGATCGGCGCGACCGACGCTGCCAACTACCAGCGCATTTGCTCCGAGTGCATTCGCTTCTCGGCCTTTGTGGTCGACGATGACGAGTGCGATCGCGGCGTCCACGGCACCAACGAGCGCATTACCCGCCGCGCCTACCTCCAGGGTGTCCGCTTCCTCGTCGCCCTGATCCATACGCTTTAGAATCCGACAAAGGGACTGTCCCTTTGTCGGATTCCGTGCGGGTTATATGCAGGTTTGCCTGCGCACGCTATCATATATGGGTTAGACCGCAACTATGTACCCCATACGCGAAGGGATGCGCATGTATCTGAAGATCGACATGCTCTAGCTGGACTTACCCCCGCAGCGGCGCCCCGCGCCCCATCAATTCTGCCGATTTTCGCCTTCACGCATATAAAGGAGTCCGTCATGCGCGACAAGCTCGAAAAGATCATCAAGGCCTACGAGGAGCTCGAGAAGAAGCTTTCCGACCCGGCCGTCGCCTCCGATATCAAGGAGTTCACGCGTCTCAACAAGGAGTACGCGCACCAGTCCGACCTCATTGCCGCCTCGCGCGAGTACATCGGCGCGCTCGATGACATCGAGGCTGCCAAGGAAATGCTGCACGATACCACCGATGCCGATGAGAAGGAGATGCTCCAGATGGACATCTCCGAAAACGAGGCCAAGCTTCCCCAGCTCGAGGAAGACATCAAGTACATGCTCATCCCGAGCGACCCCAACGACGACAAGAACACCATCGTCGAGATCCGCTCCGCCGCCGGTGGCGACGAGGCGGCCATCTTCGCCGGCGATCTGTACAAGATGTACCAGCGCTTTTGCGAGTCGCGCGGCTGGAAGACTACCGTGCTCGATTCCAGCCCCAGCGAGGCCGGTGGCTTTAAGTCCATCGAGTTCAAGGTCGAGGGCGACCGCGTCTACTCCGTCATGAAGTTCGAGTCCGGCGTGCACCGCGTCCAGCGCGTTCCCAAGACTGAGTCCCAGGGCCGCATTCAGACCTCCACGGCTACCGTCGCCGTACTTCCCGAGGCCGAGGAGATCGACGTCCAGATCAACCAGTCCGACCTGCGCATCGACACCTACTGCGCCTCCGGCCCTGGCGGTCAGTGCGTTAACACCACCTACTCCGCCGTGCGCATCACCCACCTGCCCACCAACACCGTGGTGCAGTCGCAGGAGCAGCGTTCCCAGATCCAGAACCGCGAGGTCTGCATGCAGATGCTGCGCGCCCGTCTGTACGAGATGGAACTCGAGAAGCAGCAGGCCGAGCTCGGTGCCGAGCGCCAGAGCCAGATTGGCCACGGCAACCGTTCCGAGAAGATCCGTACTTACAACCAGCCCCAGGACCGCGTGACCGATCACCGTATCGGCTTCAACTCCACCTACAACGGCGTCCTTCTGGGCGATCAGCTCGGCACCGTCATCGAGGCACTTGCCGCCGCCGAGCGAGCCGAGAAGCTGGCACAAGCAGTTTAGGTTACGCGGTTTTACCAAACCGCGTAACGGCTCGACGCTGCGCGCCGCCCAGAGCGACAATTTGTCATTCAAAAGGCGAGGCATGACCAGAAGGTCTATGCCTCGCCTTTTTCATGCCAACTTGTTCGCTCTGGACGTCGCTCGCTGTCCGTCCTCTACCTGCGGCGTTCTCTTGGGTAGTCATTGGGGACGTTCTTAAATGACTAGGTTGAGTAAATTGCTATTCGAGTTTATTTAATCTGCTTTGTTAGAAATTAAGCAATTTAACTGCTTAAAGCAATCAACGGCGTTTATCTGCTATCGATAATAATGCTCAAAAAATCGTCCGAGAAGTCGCAGTGCATTTTTTGATGCGTCGCACGTCAAGTGATTTGGCAAGTTCTTGGTTAGATATTGGTCAGTTTTGGGTCAACCTTGCCAAAAGCTTGACGAATGCAAATCTAGACGTCGGCGAATGAACATTTCAGGCAGGTTCCAAGCAAAATTCTGGGCTGATTCTCGATAATCGCCTTCAATCGCCCCTTGCCAAGCGCTGGCCTCGCGTACAATCTGCTCCGACATTCGCGCGCCATCCGGCGCTTAAGAGGGGAGGGCCCCATGGCAAACGAGATTTGGACCATCAAGCGTTGTCTCGAGTGGACCAAGGAGTACCTGGCCGAGCGCGGCGAGGAGCACCCCCGTCTTTCTGCCGAGTGGCTGCTCTGCGCTGCCACGGGTTTGGCACGCATCGACTTATATATGCGCATGGACGAGACGCTTAACGCGGCTCAGCTCGAGACCATGCACGCGGCCGTTGTTCGTCGCGCTAAAGGTGAACCGCTGCAGTACATCACCGGCAGCACGCAGTTTCGCATGATCGACGTCACGTGCGCCCCCGGCGTGCTCATTCCGCGTCCCGAGACCGAGATGCTCGTCGAGGAAGTCCTCAATTATCTGGATGCCGAGGTGCTGAGCCCCGAGGCTGCTGCCCGTCAGCGTGTTGAGCTGCCTTGGAACGATGAGGTCGAGCAGGCTCGCAAGGCTGAGGCCGCGCTGGCAGACGAACGCGCGACCGCCGAGCGCCGTGCCGCCAACCTGACGGCCGCCGATGAGGCTGCGCTGGGTAGCGACGTGCTCGGCAGCCGTGCCTATGCCGAGGAGCTGGCCGACCGCGAGGCCGAGGAAGCCGCCGCGCAGGCAGCAGAAGCCGAAGCCGCGGAAGCCGCCGAGTCCGAGCTCGACGAATACGGCATCGCCATCGAGGGTGCCGGCCAGGAGACGGCTTCAGCTCAGGATGCCGCTGCGCCTGCTCCAGCCGAGCCCCGCACTGCCCGCGTTCTCGAGGTCGGCTGCGGCACGGGCTGCATCTCGCTCTCCCTTGCCTGGGAGCGTCGCGGCCACGTTACCTGCACCGCCACCGATATCGAGCCGCGCGCCATCGATCTGGCCACCAAAAACCGCGACGCCCTCGGCCTCACGGCAGATGAGGTTGCCTTTAGCCTCACCAACCTGGTGAGTTCCATTCCCCACGACGAGTGGGGCACCTTCGACGTGCTTGTCTCCAATCCGCCCTACATTCCGACCGACGTCATGCGCTCACTGCCGCACGAGGTCAAGGACTTCGAGCCCGACCTGGCGCTTGAGGGCGGCGCCGACGGCCTCGATATCTTCCGCCGCCTGCTCAATGCGGCGCCTTACATGCTGCGCGCCGGCGGCCTGTTTGCCTGCGAGCTCTACGAGGGTGCCCTCGACGCCGCCGCCGAGCTCTGCCGCCAGGCAGGCCTTTCGGACGTGCGTATCGTTCACGATCTCACCGATCGTCCCCGCATCGTTCGAGCCATCGTCACCGAGCCCAAACAGCGCCAGTAATATTTATTAACTGGTTAGCAAAAATTATAAAATAGTTTATAATTAGGACGGCTGAAAGAGGTCGGCCCATGCAACCTCCTACCTTTCGGGAAATCATTGCCCTACTCAAGCACGATGGATTCGTGAAGGTCGCGCAAGTCGGTAGTCATGCTAAGTATGTTTCTGGTGACCGTGTTGTCACCGTGAACGGCTCTGGTGGTGATCGACCAAAGAAGGGCACGTGGGCAAGTATTCGTCGCCAAACTGGATGGTAGTTGGAGGCAAAATGAGGCAGCGATTTACCTATGACTGCGTTCTCATAAAAGAAGACGACGGTTACTGCGCCAGCTTCCCGCAGATTCCCGGCGCCTTTGCCGATGGCGATACACGCGAAGAAGCGATTGCCCATGCCACCGAGGCGCTGATGGCGTTTTTGGCCGACGACCTCAACAACGGTTTGACTCCGGCAGGGTACGAACACTCGGCCGAGGTCGTGGCCCTTTCAGTCGAAATCGACCACGAGGACGCTCGGGAAGCGGCGTGCCGAACATTTAAAGACGCAGCGCTGGACCTCAAAGTCTCCGCTCCGCGGATTACCGCGCTGGTCAAAGCCGGAAAGCTCGATGTTGAACTCGTCGACGGCCGTCGGATGATAACGATAGACAGCATCGAGCGCTACGCCGCCCAAAAACGCCACGCCGGCAGGCCAAAGAAGTTCGTCGCAGTCCAATAACCCCCTCACTTTCACCGACTACTAGAGCCGCTCACCAAACCAACATGCGCTCTGGGCAAATAGGTTGAATGTTTCGTGCGAGAATGCCCCTCAGTAAACAAACTTGCACCAGAGCGTAAGGGGCTGGCATACACATGCAGACGGTCTATCGGGTATACGAGGGAGCGCGCGAGCCGCATCGGCTTGCCGTCGAGCGCACGGCCGAGGTGCTCGGCCGCGGTGGCCTGGTCTTGATCCCGACCGAGACCGTCTACGGTGTCGCCGTGGCAGTCAACGCCTTCTCCGATGCCGTTCCCCAAGATACAAGCGAATCCTTGTTGTGGCCGCGCGATCCGCATGCCACCGTTAACGGCGCCGCGGTCCCTGCGCTCGGTACCGGCTACCGCCGTATCTTCACTCTCAAGCAACGTGAGCTCACGCAAACCGTCGCTTGGCTGGTCGATGGCGTCGAGGCACTCGACCGCTATGGCGTGGATATCCCGGAAGATGCCCGCGTACTTGCGCGACGATGCTGGCCGGGAGCCCTGACTATCGTGGTCAAGGCGGCTCCCTGCGTGCCGACCTTTATGCGTGCTGCCGACGACACCGTGGCCCTGCGCGCGTCGGCCTCTCCCGTGGTCCAAGCGCTCATCCGCGCCTGCGGCAGTCCCCTTGCCTGCACGAGCGCCAACACACACGGCGCGCCCTCGCCGGCAAGTTTTGCCGCCGTCGAGGGTCGCATCCTGGAGGGGGTCGATGTTGCCGTCGACGCCGGCGAGACCCCGTGTCGCGACGCCTCGACCATCGTGTCGTTCCAGCACGGCGGGCTCCAGATCCTGCGCCAAGGCGCACTTCCCGCATCAGAGATCGAACGGGTCCTGTCCGACCCGATGCAATAGAAAGGTGTAAGCGATGTCGTTGAATCTGGGCAGCCTGGGCATGGAAGATGCCTCGTTTAACTTTGGCGGTTCCTACATCATGGCGCTCGACTGCGGCACCACCTCGGTACTTGCGACCATCGTCGACGAGTACGGCTGCATCGTCGCGCAGGCACGTCGTAGCGTCAAAACCAGCTTCCCGCGTCCCGGTTGGGTAGAGCAAGACCCCATGGCGGTCCTTGCCAGCCAGATCGCCGTCATGATGGAAGTCCAGTTTAAGAGCGGCATCCACTCCGACCGCATTGCCGCCATCGGCATCTCCAACCAGCGCGAGACCACGGTGGTCTGGGACCGCGTGAGCGGTCAGCCGATCTATAACGCCATCGTATGGCAGTGCCGCCGTACCGCGCCGGCAATCGACGCGTTGGTTGAACAGGGTTACGAGGAGCTGGTGCGCTCCCGCACGGGACTCACGCTCGACCCGTATTTCTCGGCCTCCAAGGTGCAGTGGATTCTCGACAACGTCGACGGCGCACGCGAGAGCGCGGCGGCGGGCGACCTCATGTTCGGTACCATCGACACCTGGCTCATCTACAACCTCACCGGCGGCCAGGTCTTTGCCACCGACTACACCAATGCCAGCCGCACGGCACTCTTTAATATCCATACGCTCGATTGGGACGACGACCTGCTGGCACTTTTTGACGTTCCACGTTCCATGATGCCCGAGGTTCGCTGGAGCTCGGGCGACTACGGCCGCGTCGCGAGCGACATCATGACCAACATGCCACCCATCATGGGCGTGGCGGGTGACCAGCAGGCGTCGCTGTACGGCCACTGCTGTTTCCGTCCCGGCCAGACCAAAAACACCTATGGCACGGGCTGCTTTATGCTCATGAACACCGGCGACGAGATTGTCGAATCCAAGAATGGTCTGGTCTCCACCATCGGTATCGCCGCGGACGGCAAGATCAGCTATGCACTCGAGGGCTCCATCTTTGCTGCCGGCTCCACCATGAACTGGCTTCGCAACAACATGGGCATCATCTCGAGCGTGAGCGAGTCGGCACAACTCGCCGCTTCGATTAGCGACAACGAGGGCTGCTACTTCGTTCCCGCCTTTGCGGGTTTGGGCGCTCCCTGGTGGGACCCGCATGCCCGCGGTATCGTGTGCGGCCTGACCGGCGCCTCGAGCCGTGCGACTATCGTACGTGCCGCCTGCGAATCCATGGCATATCAGAGCTACGACGTGCTGCGCGCCATGGAGCAGGACGTGGGGCTTTCGATCGAGCGCCTGTCTGTCGATGGCGGTGCCTCGCGCAACGAGTTCATCATGCAATTCCAGGCCGACCTGCTGGATATCCCCGTGCTGCAATGCGAGACGGTGGAGACCACGGCAATCGGTGCCGCGTACTTGGCGGGTCTTGCCGTCGGCTATTGGGAAGACCTGGAAGAGCTGGAGCAAAATGCCCAGATCGTTAGGACCTTCCTTCCCCACATGTCCGCCGAGCGCCGCGAGCAAAACCTTGCGGGCTGGCGTGATGCAGTCAGGCGCTCGCTCAGTACCGCACAGTAGGGCCGCGATGGGCTGCTCGATACAACAAACCGCTAAACTAATGCACGGCGCGCGGCAACAACATCGCCATGCGCCTTGTCAGCAAGGCCATCTTCCGGCCGCAACGAAAGGGGCAATCAACCCATGACCGTCACCTACGATGCGTCCCGTGTGACGCTTGTCGATCATCCGCTCGTCCAGCACAAGCTGTCGATCCTGCGCGACAAAAACACCGGCACCAACCAGTTCCGCCAGCTCGTGCGCGAACTCGCGCTTTTTGGCGGCTACGAGGCCATGCGCGACCTGCCTATGGAAGACGTCGAGGTCGAGACCCCCATCACTACCGCCACGTTCAAACAGCTCGCCGGCAAGAAACTCGCCATCGTGCCCATCCTGCGTGCGGGCCTTGGCATGGTCGACGGCATTCTCGACCTGGTGCCCTCCGCTCGCGTAGGCCACATCGGTATGGAACGCGACGAGGTTACCCATGAGCCGCATGAGTATTACTGCAAGATGCCCAAGGATATCGACCAGCGCATCTGCCTGGTCGTCGACCCCATGCTCGCCACGGGCGGTTCGGCCGAGATGGCCATCAGCTACCTGCGCGAGCGCGGTGTCAAGGACATCCGCATGCTGTGCATCGTCGCTGCCCCCGAGGGCCTCAAGTCGCTGACCGAGAAGGACCCAGATGTGCATATCTATACCTGCGCTATCGATGACCATCTCAACGAGGCTGCCTACATCGTTCCCGGCCTGGGCGACGCCGGCGATCGCATCTACGGCACGCTCTAGTCGCTGGGCTAAGACGGCCGCGGCTGCAAATAGGAAGAAATGGTGCGCGCGGGCAAGTAGAAGACGCCTGTGCGCACCTTTAGTTAATGGACGTTTTGCCCTGCAGGGTTCGAGAAAAACGTATTACCGTACCTGCGGCATAAAGAAGGTCTTAAGAAAACGAACAGGTGCGTATTAACCGATGCTTTTTCGGTTGTACTTTAGCGATTGGCTCGTACAATAGTCACCAATGTTTGGCGGGAACTGTTCTGTGAGGCGTTAAAAAAGGAAAGTGAGGACGCCAATGTTTCAGATAGCCGATCTGCTCGCTATCGTTGCAGGCGCCATCGCGGGCGCGGTCGCCTTTCTTCCCTTTGTCTTTACGCTCAAGCCGGTTCTTGACGATAAGCAGAATGCGGACATGCTCAAGGGTATGGTGAGTCTGGCGGTCTCGGCGATCGCCCTGCTCGTCTTTACCTTGGTTGTGTTTGTGTTGTTCGGAGAGGCATTTCGCATGTTCCTCCTGGGCGAGGCGATCGGCTTCGTGGCCTTTATGGCCGCCTGCACGGTTCGTGTCGCCAAGGCGCTGCGAGATCCTCATGAGGTCGAAAGGTAAGTCGTGGAAATTTTTGAAAAGCTGCCTGATGAGATTAATCATCTGGTCAGCGAGTTCAGCTCCACCCCTGTCGTGGGCGATCTAAGCTGCGGCATCACGCAGTACTCGTTTTGGCTGATCGTCTCCACGATCGTGCTCCTGATCGTCCTGGCCGTGTTCAAGAAGAAGCAGACCCTGGTTCCCAAGGGCTTCTTCGTCAACGGTTTCGAGTACATCATCGAGTACGTCGAGAACGATATCGGCAAGGGCGTCGTGGGTGAGAACTGGAAGAAGCACTTCCCGTTCCTGTGCTCGCTTTTCCTGTTCATCCTGATCAATAACATGATCGGCCTGATCCCGGGAATGAAGCCCGGCACCGGCGCAATCGGCTCCACCGCCGCGCTCGCCATCTTCGCCTTCGTGTACTTCATCTACTACGGATGCAAGGCTCACGGCGTTATCGGCTACATCAAGAGCCTCGCCCCGCAGGGCGTGAGCTTCCCGATGAACGTGCTCGTGTGGGTCGTCGAGCTCTTCTCGACCTTCCTGCGCCTCATCACGCTCGCCGTCCGTCTGTTCTGCAACATGTTCGCAGGACACGTGGTCATGGGTTCGTTCGCCATCATGGCGAGCATGTTCATGCAGCCGCTGCTTCAGCAGGTTTCCGCGGCCCACGCCGTCGGCGCCCTGCCTTCGCTTGCCTGGCTTGCCATCCTCATCCTGATCTACGCGATCGAGCTTGTGGTCGGCGCCATCCAGGCTTACGTTTTCACGGTCCTTACCGCCGTGTATGTCTCCGAAGCAGAGGAGGTCGCGGAGGAGGAGTAATCTTCCGTTCGCGCCTTAAAGGTAAGGCAATTCGTTAAACCGCCGGTGCCCGTACCCATGGAGCCCGGCAGTTATAAAAAGGTTATCCTGCGTGAAATAAGACACGCACGACAAAGGAGGAATCGTGGGAGTTATCGGTTACGGTCTCGGTGTTATCGGCGCTGGTCTTGCTATCGGCCTGTCTGCTCTGGGTGCTACGGGTGCTATGGCCCGTCAGCCTGAGGTCCAGGGCCGCGTGTTCACCGTCTTCATCATGGGCTCCGCCTTCGGCGAGGCTCTGGCTCTGATCGGCTTCGTTGTCGCGCTGATCGTTAAATAGCACGGAGCGTCAAGTATGAATCTTTCATCCCAGAAGAGCGCGATCGCACTCTCCGCGTCCGCGGCCGCGCTGCTCATGCCGGTTTCCGCGTTCGCCGAGGACGGCGCCGCCGGTGCGGACATCCTCATCCCTAAGATGGCGGAGTTCATCCCGGCGCTTATCGCCTTCCTGATTATCTGGATCGTGCTGGCCAAGGTCGCCCTGCCGGGCATCATGAAAACCATGGAGGAGCGCGGCAAGAAGATCGAGGAGAGCCTCGACGAGGCCGAGAAGACCAAGCAGGAGGCCATCGCCAAGCGCGCTGAGTCCGACTCGATCGTCACCGACGCCCGTCGCCAGGCTGCCGACATCGTTCTCGAGGCCCGTAAGGACGCCGAGTCCGAGCGCGCCCGTATCATCGAGGCTGCTCACAAGGAGGCCGAGGAGATCATCGCCAAGGCCCATACGACCGTCGAGGACGAGCGCAAGTCCATCTACGCCGGTGCCGCGAGCTCCATCGCCGACCTGTCCGTTGCCGTCGCCACCAAGATCGTGGGCGAGGCACTCGAGGACGAGTCCGAGCAGAAGAAGCTCATCGAGCGCTACATCCAGGAAGCAGGTAGCCTGAATGCCGACTAGCCGCTATCAGGACAAGGTGCTCGAGACCTATGCGCACTCCCTTTTGGAAGCCGCCAAGGCCGAGAACCATGTGTTCGAGGACCTCGAGATGATCGAGCGCCTGGCTTCTGCCAGCCCCGAGATCATCGCCGTGCTCGACACCATGTCCAAGCGCGACCAGCTCGACCTGCTTCCCAAGGTGGCAGCTGCCTTTAAGTATGTTGCCGAGGAAGACGAGGATGTAGTGGGCGTGACCGTCACCACGGCGATCCCGCTCGACGACGAGCTGCGTCAAACCATCACTAAGAAATGCGAGCAGGACTTCGGCCGCAAGGTATTCCTTATCGAGCAGGTCGACCCGTCTATCGTGGGCGGCCTGGTGCTCGAGGCCCGCGGCGAGCGTCGTGACATTTCCGTCAAGACGCAGCTGCGCATCGCGCAGGAGACCCTCGCAAACTCTGCTAATTCGTACGGAGGTGAAGCCTAATGTCCGAAACCCTCAATGCCCAGGATATCGCCAAGAAACTGCAGGAGCAGCTCACGAGCCTCTCCGCGACGGTCGATACGCATGAGGTTTCAACGGTCGACGAGGTAGGCGACGGCATCGCGCGCGTCTCCGGCCTTAAGAGCGCCATGGCAGGCGAGCTTCTGGAGTTCAAGAGCTCCGATACCGGTGAGACCGTCTTCGGCCTTGCCCAGAACCTTGACCGTGACGAGGTCGGCGCCGTTCTGTTCGGTGCCGTCGACTCCATCAAGGAAGGCGACGAGTGCCGCACCACTGGCCGCATTATGGATATCCCCGTGAGCCGTGCCATGCTCGGTCGCGTCGTCAATCCGCTCGGCCAGCCCATCGACGGCCTGGGCGACATCGTCGCCACGCACCGTCGCCCCATCGAGTTCAAGGCCCCCGGCGTCATCGATCGTACCCCGGTGTGCGAGCCGGTTCAGACCGGCCTGTTGGCCATCGACTCCATGGTGCCTATCGGCCGTGGTCAGCGTGAGCTCATCATCGGCGACCGTAAGACCGGTAAGACCGCCATCGCCATCGACGCTATCCTCAACCAGCGCGGCAAGGGCATGGTCTGCATCTATGTCGCCATCGGCCAGAAGGCCTCCACGGTTGCCAACATCCGTGAGACCCTCGCTCAGCACGGTGCGCTCGACTACACCATCATCGTTTCGGCCACTGCTGCCGATTCCGCCCCTATGCAGTACATCGCGCCTATGGCCGGTGCCGCTATTGGCGAGTTCTTCATGTACAACGGCGAGGACGGCAAGCCCGCCAGCGAGACCAACCCCGGCGGCCACGTGCTCGTCATCTACGACGACCTGTCCAAGCAGGCTGTGGCCTACCGTCAGATGTCGCTGACGCTGCATCGTCCGCCCGGACGCGAGGCCTATCCTGGCGACATCTTCTACCTGCACTCTCGTCTGCTCGAGCGTGCCGTCAAGATGTCCAAGAAGAACGGTTACGGCTCCATGACGGCACTGCCGATCATCGAGACCCAGGACGGCGACGTCTCGGCCTACATTCCGACCAACGTCATTTCCATTACCGATGGTCAGATCTACCTGCAGTCCGAGCTCTTCTTCCAGGGTCAGCGCCCGGCAGTCGACGTGGGTATCTCCGTGTCCCGCGTCGGTGGCGATGCGCAGACCAAGGCCATGAAGCAGGTCGCCGGCAACCTCCGTCTGGACCTCGCTTCCTATCAGGAGCTCGCTGGCTTTACGCAGTTCGGCTCCGACCTCGACGAGGCCACGCAAAAGCAGCTTACCCACGGCGCTCGCATGACTGAGCTCCTTAAGCAGCCGCGCTACAAGCCGTTTGAGGTTGGCGAGCAGATCGTTACGCTGTTCGCTGGCAACGAGGGCTTCCTGGATGACCTGGAGATTGCCGACGTGCTGCCTTTCCGTGCCGAGCTCATCGAGTACATGGACAATGGCTTTGGCTCACTGCTCGACAAGGTTCGCGCCAAGAAGATCGATGATGACACCAAGGCTGAGCTCTTGCGCGTCATCGGCGACTTCAAGCAGCAGTTCATGGCCAAGCACCATTCGGATGTTTCTGGATCAGAGGAGAACTAAGCCCCATGGCCAACCTTCGCGACATTAAGAAGCGAATCTCCTCGGTTACCACGACCAAGCAGATCACGCGCACGATGGAGATGGTCTCTACGGCCAAGATCCGTCGTGCTCTCGATCGCTCCAAGCAGGCCGAGCCCTATAAGGAGGCGCTGACCGACGTCATGTTGACGGTCGCCGGCGACGCCTCCTGTTCGGGCACCGATCCCATGCTGCAGAAGCATGAGAGCGTCAAGCATGGCCTGATTGTCGTTATTGCCTCGGACCGCGGCCTTGCCGGCGGTTTCAATACGACGGTGGAGCGCACGGCCGAAAAGCTCGCCGCTTCTTGGGCGAACGACGGCATCGAGTGCGAGATCATCGCGTGTGGGCGCAAACCGGCCACGTATTTCCGTGACCGCGAAAACGTCGTCATGCACTTTGAGGGCAACTCCTCTGAGCCCGATTTCAATCAGGCCCGCATGATCTCCTCTCATATCTGCGATGCGTATCGTGCCGGTGAGCTTGACCGTGTCGAGCTTGTCTACCACCACGCCAAGAACCGCGTGGATCAGGAGCTTCGCGTCGAGCATCTGTTGCCGCTCGACCCCGAGATGATCGCTATGGCCCACGGTCCGCGTAAGAACGAGACCGACGCCCCTAAGCGCATCTCGTCCACGTTCGAGTTCGTGCCCTCTCCCGAGCATGTTCTCGGCAAGCTTGTGCCGTCTTATATCCTGACGGTCATCTACCAGGCCCTGATCGATTCGGCGGCTGCCGAGCAGGGTGCACGCCGCAAGGCCATGCACTCCGCGACGGAAAACGCCACCGCGATCATCTCGACCCTTACCCGCACGTATAGTCGCGTGCGCCAGGCTTCGATCACGACCGAGATTAACGAGATCGTCGGCGGAGCCTCAGCATTGGAGGAACAGTAATGGCTAATAACACCGTAAAGCTTGCGGTCGAGGAAGCCACCAAGAAGACGACTGCCGGTGATGGTCGCATCGTGCGAATCATCGGCCCTGTCGTCGACGTCAAGTTTGACGGCGCGGTGCCCCCGATCTACAACGCGCTCACGGTCGAGGCCGAGACCCCGATCGGTCACCTGAGCACGATCCTCGAGGTCGAGAGCCAGCTTCCGGGCGGCGTCGTCCGCACGGTCGCCATGTCCTCGACCGACGGCCTGCAGCGCGGCCTCATCGCCACCGATACCGGTGAGCCCATGAAGATGCCCGTTGGTCCCAAGACGCTCGGCCGCATTTGGAACGTCATGGGCAAGCCCGTCGACGGCAAGCCCATGCCCGAGGTGGAGGAGTTCTACCCCATCCACCATGCAGCGCCCCGTTTCGACGAGCTCACCACCAAGACCGAGATCTTCGAGACCGGCATCAAGGCTGTCGACCTGCTCGAGCCCTACATCCGTGGCGGCAAGACGGGCCTGTTCGGCGGCGCCGGCGTCGGCAAGACCGTTCTGATTCAGGAGCTCATCAACAACCTCGCCCAGGAGCACGGCGGCACCTCGGTGTTCACCGGCGTCGGCGAGCGTACCCGCGAGGGCACCGACCTGTTCCTCGAGATGAGCGAGTCTGGCGTTATCGACAAGACCTGCTTGGTCTATGGTCAGATGAACGAGCCGCCCGGAGCGCGTCTGCGCATCGGTCTGGCCGGCCTTACTACCGCTGAGTATTTCCGTGATCGTGGCCAGGACGTTCTGCTGTTCATCGACAACATCTTCCGCTTCTCCCAGGCAGGTTCCGAGGTTTCCGCACTGCTGGGCCGTATGCCGTCCGCCGTTGGTTACCAGCCCACGCTGGCAACCGAGATGGGCGACCTCCAGGAGCGCATTACCTCGACCAAGACGGGCTCCATTACCTCCGTCCAGGCTGTCTACGTCCCCGCAGACGACCTGACCGACCCGGCGCCTGCCACAACGTTTACGCACCTCGACGCCACCACGGTTCTTTCGCGTAGCATTTCGTCGCTCGGCCTGTTCCCGGCTATCGACCCGCTCGCATCTTCCTCCGACGCTCTCGATCCCTCGATCGTCGGCGAGGAGCACTACCGTGTCGCCGTCAAGGTCCAGGAGCTCCTGCAGGAGTACTCCGACCTTCAGGACATCATCGCCATTCTGGGTATGGACGAGCTGTCCGAGGAGCAGCGCCTTACGGTCAACCGTGCCCGTAAGATTCAGCAGTTCCTCTCGCAGTCCTTCCACGTCGCCGAGAAGTTCACCGGCAACCCCGGTGTCTACGTCCGCGTCGAGGATACCGTCCGCTCTTTCGCCGAGATTGTCGACGGCAAGGCCGATGACCTGCCCGAGCAGGCTTTCCGCTATGCTTCCACGATTGAGGACGTGCGCGAGCGCGCCCGCAAGATGGGGGAGAAGTAGGTTATGCGTATCCGCATCGTGTGCCCCGTGAGCTGCGCCTATGAGGGCGACGCTGCGTTTGTGTCGATTCCGTCCACGGATGGCGAGTTTGGCGTTCTGCCTGCTCACTCCAGCGAGATCTGCACGATCGACCGCGGTTACGTTCGCGTTTCCGATAAGGCCATGGGCACTGTCGACCACACGTTTGCCGTGGCCGGCGGCTATGCCCAGGTTGCGGACGATGTCGTGACCGTTCTCGCCGAGCGCGCTTGCGATTTGGCGACCGTCGATGCCGACAAGCTTAAAGCTGATATTCAAGGTTTTGAAGAGAAGCTGGGTAATTTGTCGGAGGATGATGCACGCCGCGCCTACCTCTATAATGAAATCGCATGGTGTAAGCTCAAGCTTGCCCAATAGTCAAACGATTTAGCGTTCGACCATTTGCGAACACATCATGCCCGGGATGGCTCAGCCACCCCGGGCATGCTTTTTGAAAGGGTAGACCTTGGATATTATCCGCGTTGAGGGTGGCCACGCCATCGGAGGCTCCGTGCCCGTCTCGGGTGCCAAGAACTCCGCGCTCAAACTCATGGCGGCAACGCTTCTGGCGCCGGGCAAGACGACGCTGCAGAACGTGCCCGATATTTCCGATGTCCACGTGATGGGCAAGGTGCTCAAGGGCATGGGCGCCACAATCGATGTCCTTGACGAGCACACGCTCGAGATTGATACCTCTCAGGTCGATTCATGGGAGGCCCCCTACGAGCTCGTTGCCAAGATGCGCGCTTCCACCGCCGTCATGGGACCCCTGCTGGGCCGCTTCCATCGCGCCAAAATTGCCATGCCGGGCGGCTGCAACCTGGGTGCTCGCAAGATCGATATGCACATTCTTGGTCTTGAGGCCCTGGGCGTTGAGTTCGATACCGCCCACGGTTACATCAACGCTAATGCGCCCCAAGGTCTGCGCGGTACCACCGTCACGCTCGAGTTCGCCAGCGTCGGTGCGACCGAGAACCTCATCATGGCCTCTGTGCGCGCACAGGGCACCACGGTTATCGACAATGCCGCCCGCGAGCCCGAGATCGTCGATCTCGCCAACATGCTCAACGAGATGGGCGCTAAGATTGTCGGCGCCGGTACGCCTGTCGTGACCATCGAGGGCGTGGAAGAGCTGCATCCTGTTACCCATCGCGTAGTGGGCGACCGCATCGAGGCCGGTACCTTTATCGTTGCCGGTGCGTTGATGGCCGACGATCGCGGTGTCGACGTCACGGGTTTTTGCCCCATTCACTTGGGCATGGTGCTCAAGAAGATGGAGCTCATGGGTATCGACTGCGAGCGCGTCGAGGATGGCGTCCATGTGAACCGTGCCGAGCGTATCAAGCCGGTCGACATCCAGACGCTTCCGTTCCCCGGCTTCCCGACGGACATGCAGGCACAGATTATGGTACTCTCCGCCCTTGCCGACGGCAGTTCCGTTATTACCGAGAACATCTTCGAGAATCGCTTTATGTTTGCCTCTGAGCTGGTGCGCATGGGTGCCGACATTCGTATCGAGAGTCATCATGCCATGATTCATGGCGTCAAGGGCTTCTCGGGCGCACAGGTTACCTCGCCCGATCTGCGTGGCGGAGCGGCCCTCGTCGTAGCGGGCTTGATCGCCGACGGGACGACCGAGGTTTCGGCCATCCATCACATCAAGCGCGGCTACGAGCAGTTTGTCGAAAAGCTGCAGGCGCTCGGCGCGCATGTCGAGCATGCTACCGTCCCCGATCCCGCCATCTACTAATACAGGTTGCCTATGTTTAATAAAAAGCCCCTCGCGGATACCACCGCCCGAAGACCCTCAACTGGTGCACAGGCCAAGATCTACAGTCGCGATAACGTGGCTCGCTATTCCGAGCGCGCTCGCCAACGTCGTCGTAGCCACACGATTCGTCACGTCGCGCTCATTGTCGTGCTTGGCGTGCTGCTGAGTGCCACTACCGCTGCCGGCCTGTGGTTTGCCACCATTATGGGCAAGCTCGGCGATTCTAATGTCATTACCGACAATCTGCGTCGGGTTCTGGTTGACACCGATGAGGCTAAGGATCCGTTCTACGTGCTGCTTCTTGGCACTGACGGCCGTCCGGGCGAGGATACGTATCGTGCCGACTCGATTATCCTGGCACGCATCGACCCCACGCAAAAGCAGGCGACGCTCATTTCCGTTCCGCGCGACACCAAGGTCGAGTACAAGGGTGAGACCATGAAGATCAACGCCTGCCATACCGTTGGCGGCGCCGAGGCCATGGTCGAGGCGGTCAACGAGCTGTGCGGTGTTCAGATTTCCCACTATGCCGAGGTCAGCTTCGACGGTATGCAGGCGCTGATTGATTCGGTTGGCGGTATCGACATTAACGCAACCGATGATGTTGACGACCCCGAGCACCTGGATATTAAGATTACCGCTGGCCAGCAGCATATGGACGGTGCCACCGCCCTTACCTATGCCCGCTGCCGCTACACCTATGCCGACGGCGATTACACGCGCATGCGCCACCAGCGTCAGGTGCTTGGCGCCCTTGCCAACCAGATTCTCAATAACTTCGATGCCACGAAGATCTTTGGCCTGGTTAATTCGCTGTCCGATATGCTCGTAACCGATATGAGCGTTCAGGATATCGTGGCTACGGTCAACGCCATGCGCGGTATGGATGTCGACGGTATCTACTCGGCCAACCTGCCCTCGTACGCCGACGACAGCACCATGATCGACGGTGTGAGCTACGTCTTTGTCTACGAGGACGAGCTCAAGGAAATGATGGAGCGCGTCGATGCCGGCAAGGATCCCAAGGGTCCCAACACCATGGGTCTTTCCGATGGTTCCAGCTCTACGATTGGCGACCTGAACAACAACACGTCTGACGATTACGCAAACGGTACCGCAACCTCATCGGTCAGCTCTGACGATTCCGATGACTCAAGCGATTCAAGCGATTCGGACTACTACGAAGAGCCCACCGGCGACGGCAACGGCTACGAAGCCAACTACTAAGTTACGGCGTTTTACCAAACGCCGTAACGGCTCGACGCTGCGCGCCGCCCAAGGCGACAATTTGTCATTCAAAAGGCAGGGCATGACCAGAAGGTCAATGCCCTGCCTTTTTCATGCCAACTTGTTCGCCTTGGACGTCGCTCGCTGACGTTGGCTCAACCTGCGGTGCTGACTACTCCCCTTGCACCAAAAACCGCCCCGTTCTCGGTTTTGAGGACGGGGCGGTTTTGCTTACCTAGATTGTTCGAGTTCCTTATGCAAAGCGGGCGACGAGCTCCTGGAGCACGTCGGTCATCTTGACGAGCGAACTGACCGGGACGAACTCGTTGACGCCGTGGTAGCAATAGCCGCCGGTGGAAAGGTTGGGGCAGGGCAGGCCGCGGAACGACAGCTGAGCGCCGTCGGTGCCGCCACGAATCGGCAGCACTTGGGGCTCAACGCCGCAGGCAAGGTAGGCTTCCTTGGCAACATCAATAAGCTCGGGATAGTCACGAACGATCTCGGCCATATTCCGATACTGCTGCTTAGTCTCGACCGTCACGCGCTCCTCACCCAGACGCTGGTTGAGCATCGAGGCGGCGGCATCAATAAGGTCGAGTTTCTGCTGGAACTTGGCGGCGTCATGGTCGCGGACGATATAGCGCGCTGTGGCGTGATCGACGGTCGCAGATACACCCTCAAGGTGATAAAAGCCCTCGTAGCCTTTCGTATACTCCGGGCGCTGCGCGTAGGGGAGCAACGCGTTGAAGTCGCAGAACAGATTGCCTGCGTTGACCATACGGCCCTTAGCGTCGCCCGGGTGGATGGACTGGCCCTCAAAGCGGACGGTCGCCTCGGCGGCGTTAAAGCACTCCCACTCCAGCTCGCCGATGGGGCCGCCGTCGACCGTGTAGGCGTACTTGCAGCCAAAGGTATCGATATCCAACAGCTCGGCTCCGTGGCCGATCTCCTCGTCAGGGCAGAAGCAAATGCCGAGTGCGGGATGGGGCAGAGAAGGGTCCTGCGCGATACGCGCGACAAGCGACATGATCTCGGCAACGCCCGCCTTGTCGTCCGCGCCCAGCAGCGTGGTGCCATCGCTACAGACCAGGTCCTCACCCGCGAGGTCGTTCAGGGCGGGAAGCTTGGCGGTACTCATGGCAACGGGCTTACCGTCAACCGTGCCGCAGACCAGGTCGCCGCCTTCGTAGTGTACGATGTGCGGCTTCACGCCGGCGCCCGGTGCAACTTCGGTGGTGTCGAGATGGGCGATCAGGCCCAGGGCGGGCTTGCCCTCAGCGCCCGCACTTGCGGGGATATGCGCGCAGACATAGGCGTGCTCGGTCACGTGGGCATCTTCCGCACCAAGCTCGCGCAGCTCTTCAGCCAGCACGTTGGCAAGGTCAAACTGAACGGCGCTCGAGGGTACCTGGTCGCAGTTTGCATCCTCGGACTGCGTGTTGATCTGGACGTAGCGCAAAAAGCGCTCGAGGACATCGGGGTTCGTGGTGGTGTTTTCCATAAAGACCGCTCCAATCTTGGTCGTCGTGTGCAACAAGAACTCTAGCACGGTATGCCACGGCATACCGCGACGCTTGGATGGGGTAGAATCAGCCATTGAATGCAGAAGGGACGGAAGATCATGGATACGACAAATAGCTCGCGCGAACTGCATCTGACGGTGGCGAACGAAGACTACTTGGAGTGCATGGTTCGCATTGAAAGCGAAGAGGGGGAAACCAACGGCGTGCGATCGGTCGACATCGCGCAGCGCCTTGGCGTCTCCAAGGCATCGGTCAATAAAGCGGTTTCGGCGCTCAAGGCATCCGAGCTTGTCGAGCAATCGCATTACGGCAAGGTCATCCTGACCGATCGTGGTCGCGAGGTCGGTACGGCTATCTGGTACCGTCATCGCCTTATCCGCACGTTTTTGGTCCAGGAGCTCGGCGTCGATTTTGAGCGGGCCGATTCCGAGGCCTGCATGATGGAGCATGCGCTTTCCGAGGACACGATGAGCCGCTGGCTCGCCTATCTCGAAAAGCAGGGAATCAGCGTCGAGGAATAGCGGGATATATATGGATACGAGTTATTACAACCGCTTTGGTGCCGAGGAACTTACGCGCCGCTTGTCGAGCGAGACCTTGTTGGCGCAGGGCCCCATGGGCAGTGTTTTGTTGAGTGAGTACGATGCCGCCGACATTCCACCGGCGTTTTGGAATCTGGCAGAGCCGCAGACCGTTTCTCGTATCCATCGCTTGTATGTCGCCGCCGGCGCGCAGGTGCTCATTACCAACACCTTTCAGGCATCAAGCTATGCCCTCAAACACGACCAGATTGCGCCGTCCGTGGCGGAGGTCAATCGCGGGGCCGTCGACGATGCCCGCCAGGCGCACCCTCAGCTGCTGCTGGGCTCGATGGGCCCGATCGGTATTGAGTGGTTTGCCGAGGACTCTGCCGAGTATCGTGAAATCCGCGGCATTGCGCGCGAGCAGGCGCACGCCTTGCTCAATGCTGGTGTTGACGGTCTGCTGATCGAGACGGTGACGTCTATCCGTAATCTGCAGCCCATGCTTGCCGGCGCCCGAGATGCCGCCGACGGCATGCCTGTTCTGGTGAGTTTTGTCGTTGACGATAAAGGCGACCTGCTGGGCGATGGCCTCAACATCGAGGCAGCCGTTTTGTACGCCGAAAAACACGGCGCAAACTCGGTTGGTGTTAATTGCTGTTCGCTTGCGGCCGCGAACGCGGCGGTGCCCAGGATGGTTGCATCGGCGACTACTCCCGTCACGGTGCGTCCCAACGTGGGCGATCCGGTCCAGACTCAGGATGGCCCCGTATGGCACGAGAACCCCGAAGCTTTCGCGCGCGCATGCATCGAATGGAGACATGCCGGCGCCGCAATGGTGGGCAGTTGTTGTGGAACCTCGGCAATCACTACGGCAGCGATGGCCGAGGCGCTCGATATATAAAGGGCAAAACCGCTCCATACGGGGCGGTTTTTTTATTGCCTGCATGTCCTCGGCAGCATTTGCCCAAATGGTGAATGCTGGTGCCGGCAGGTTGCCGAGTGCGTGTTGCGGGTATACCTCACGCGTACCATGATCCAAACGCTGTGAGGTGTCTGCGCGTGTGCGCGATAATTCATTTTGGAACTGACGGTTGGCGCGCTCGCGTCGATGAGGACTTCACTGCCGATAACGTTGCCCGTATCGCCGATGCCGTTGGCGAGTTGTGGCAAAAGACCAATCCGGGCAAAACGGTATATATAGGGTTCGACACCCGGCCCCTGGCGAGCGAGTTCGCTGAGCTTGCGGCGGGCGTGCTAGCAGCGCACGGGCTGGACGCTGTGCTCGCTTCGCGACCTGTTCCGACCCCTGCCCTTACGTGGGCGGCGGCTTATGACGGTGAGGCGTGCGGCGCGCTCATGGTGACGGGGTCCCATCATCCGCAGGGTTATCTGTGCCTCAAGATTCGCATGGGTGACGGCTCGACCGCCAACCAGGATGTCATCGAAGAGCTCGAAGAGACCGTGGCTCCCGAGCCAATGGGGATCGAGGGGCAATATCGCACCGCGGATATTATTCCTGACTATATGCAGGCGGTGGCATCGTTTGTCGATGCCGAAGCCATCCGCGCCGCGCACCTGCGCGTGGTTGTTGATCCCATGGGCGGCGCAGCCCAGGGCTATCTAGCCGATTTGCTGCGCGAGCTTGGCGTTGAGGTGCACGAGATTCACGCCGGGCAGGCGTCTGACCAAGAAGATATCTGCCCCGACCCCGTTGAGCCTTGGGTGGACGCTTGCGAGCGCACGGTTATCGAGGACGGAGCTTGCGCTGGCCTGGTGACCGACGGCGACGCCGACCGTATCGGCGCGGTTGACGAGCGCGGCAGATATATACATCCGCATCAGATCATGGCGCTCGTTTTGGGCGACTTGGTTCAATTTCGTAATTTGGAGGGGCGCGTCGTCGTCAATCTTTCATGCTCGACGCTCGTGCGTCGCATTGCCGAGGCGCTTGGCTGCCGCGTGACCGTCAAACCAGTCGGTTTCAAATATATAGCGGCGGAGATGAAGAAGGGCGGCGTCCTCATAGGCGGCGAAGAAGCCGGTGGTATCGGCATCGCCGCGCATATGCCCGAGCGCGATGGCATCCTCGCCTGTCTGATTCTGTGTGAGCTTATGGCAAAGACGGACGCGCCTTTGGGCGTTCTGGTCGACCAACTCGAGGACAGTTTTGGTAAGACGAGTTACGGTCGACGCGATTTGCGCCTTGAGGCCGAAGATGCCGAAACGTTACGAACCCTGCTGCCGGGCGTAAACCCCAAGTCGATTTGTGGCAAGGTGCCGCAAAACGTTAGTCATATGGATGGCTTGCGTTTGGCATTCGAGGATGACACGTGGCTGCTGGTCCGTCCTAGCGGGACCGAACCAGTGGTGCGCGTCTACGCCGAGGGGTTCTCGGTGGAAGAGCGTGATGAGTTGCTCGATGCTGGCTGTGCTTTAGCTAGGGGGACGTATCCGCTTTAACCATGAGTCTGCCTTATATAGAAGAGATGCTCGGCGAGCGGTAGGTAACGGCTGGCAAACGTTAGTCGGATCACAAAATGTGTAGGAAATGTGTACGCCCAGATTCCCGCCCACGGGGCCCCTCCGGTCTGGCAATATATCTCCTTGCCGCGCGGCCCGGTCGGACCGGATGAGCCGCGGGGCGTGCACCTTGAGAACCGGATACTGCGAGGATGGACACATCGAGTGTCGCATCCGGGCAGACATCGAACCATTTGAAATGGTCTAACTTGGATTTGTTTTTCGCAAGGCCGCCGAGAGG
>NZ_JADNNH010000060.1:0-1581 GCF_015556945.1 Collinsella aerofaciens
CGCTCCTATTTGGCAAGGTGTTTTTTAGAATCCATTTTGCGCTCGGCCTCGAAGGCTTGCCTGTCCCAATCGAGCGGAAGTCCGGCCTCGACCCATGCCTCGTAGGCCCTCCTTATGGGCTTGAGCTCCCTTTGGCCCCTCTCCAGCATCGAGATGTACTTCTCGCTGGTTCCCAATATGGACGCCGCCCTCACCTGGCTGACCCTCGCCGCGCGCCTGGCCGCCACGAGCCCCGAGGCGTCCTCGGGCCTCCTGACCTCGTGCGGGCGCATCAGCGCCCGGTACGCCTCCCTGGCCACGTAGCGCTTGAGGCACCTCATGACCTCCCTGTCGCTCTTCCCCCGCGCCCTGGCCCTCTCGGCGTACTCGGCGGTCTCGGGGTCGCGCATGACCCTCTGCCTCGCGATCTCGTGCAGAGCGCTGTTCGCCTGCCGGTCGCCGCCCCTGTTGAGCCTGTGCCTCACGGTCTTGCCGCTCGAGGCGGGGATTGGGCAGGCCCCGCATATCGCCGCGAACGACGCCTCGGAGCGCAGCCTGCCCGGGTTGTCCCCGGCCGCGACCGCGAGCTTGGCCGCGCTCACGGGCCCGCACCCGTACATCGCCAGCAGCGCGGGGCAGTTCTCCTCCAGGGACGCCTCGATCGCGCGCTCCATGTCGAGCGCCGCGTCGCGCGCCGCCGCCCACAGGTCCGCCAGCGCGCCGAGCGCGGCGCCCAGCGCGCCCTCGGCGCGCACGGAGGGGAGCTCCTCCATCAGCCTCGGCCCCGCCATCCCGCGGAACCTCGACCTGAGCCCCTCCGGGGCGGTGGTGAGCAGCGACCTCGCGGTGTTGATCGCCGAGGTCCGCGCCTTCACCGCCCCGGAGCGCGCCGCGAGCATGCAGCGCACCCCGTCGACCCACCCGTCCTGGCTCTTGGGGGTCCCGAGCCTTGAGCCGGACATCGCCGCGCGGGCCGCCCTCTCCGCGTCCGACTCGTCGCACTTTCCCTGCCCCGGGCGCCTCCTCTGCATCCTCGCCGGGGAGAGCGCCTCGCGCACGGGCATCCCAAGCGACGCGAGGTGCCTGGTGAGGCCCGCCCCGTAGGACGACGTCCCCTCCATCGCGACGCAGGCCGGCTCCCCGGCCGCCGCGATCGCCCCGGCGAGCGCCTCGTAGCCCGCCGCGTCGGCGGGGAACTGGCGGGACAGGACCTTGCGGCCCCTCCAGTCCAGGACGCACAGCCAGTGCGAGTCGGCGTGGGTGTCGACCCCGCAGAAGACCGGCCCGCGGGCGCCGGGTGTCGATTCGTTTTGCATGTCTCGCTCCGTTCTTTCCGTGCTCGCCTGGACCGGGCAGACGGCACACTGACGGGGCGCGATAGAATGCGGTTGTTCGGGTCCGCGGTATCGCTCCATGCTCCTATTAGGTCATGCGGCGGTCTCGGCTCGCCGCGGCCCGCGCGGGACATGTCAGGAAACGAGGGCAGCCCTGTGGGCGCCAGCGGAATGTGGGGTCACCGCGCGGTCCGCATCTGATGGTGTCGACGTCAATGGTATACGGGTGCACCATCGACGTCTTCAATACAGAAGATATCAGTGCGGA
>NZ_JADNNH010000061.1:0-1537 GCF_015556945.1 Collinsella aerofaciens
CCCCATTACAGTTTGAGTTGTCCGAAAGGGCGGCTCTTTTCCGTTGCACGGCTATACGATTGAGCCGTACCGGTGGTCGCTGGCCGACCGCCCCGGACGGCCGTCAGCCCCTGCCCCGTAGAGGGCCCGGGACGTGTTGCCGCCGGGGCGGGAGGGGCCGCGGGGAACGACTGATAGAGATGTGCCGGGCCCGGACCGGGCCACGGCCGGGTAATGTGGGTGTCGCTTCCGCGGCTAACGGCCGGCTCAAGGGAGAGGATACACCATGCCTGCAGCAGAGACGCCCGTGGCCTACCTGGGGATCGACGTCGGGAAGAGCTCGCACAGCGCGTGCGCGCTCGATGCGGGAGGAGGCGTCGCCTTCAGGGCCGAGCTGGCAAACAGGCCCGACGACATCGACCGGCTGCTCGAGCGGGCCGGCTCCGGCGCGCTGGTCGTCGTCGACCAGAAGCGAAACATCGGCGCGCTGGTCCTCGCGCGCGCCCATGCGCACGGGAACCCCTGCGCCTACCTGCCCGGATATGCCGAGAAGCAGGCCCGCGGGATGTTCCCCGGCATCGCGAAGACCGACGCCATCGACGCCGAGGTGATCGCGCGCACCGCGCTCGGCGTGCCCCGCGCCCTCAGGCCGGCGCCCGAGGAGCCCGAGGGGGCCGCCTCGCTGCGGATCCTGTCGTCGCAGCGCGAGTTCGCGTCGTCCGCCAGGACCCGCGCGAAGAACAGGCTGCGCGCGACCCTGCTCGAGGCCGACCCCGCGCTCGAGGGCGCGGTCGACCCGTCGAGCCGCTGGCAGGTGTCGATGCTGGCCGAGTTCGGCGGGGCCGCCGGGTGCTCGGCCGCCGGCTGGCGCAGTTTCTCGAACGCAGCCAGGCGCGCGGGCGCCCCCGCGGCGGGGGCCAGGAGGCTCTGGGAGGCGCTGCTGGCCTCGTCGCGCTCGGGAAGGCGGCTCCCGGCCGGCGAGGACGTCGCGGTCCGGATGCTCGCCCGGGAGATAGCCTCCCTCGACGCCGACATCGAGGAGCTCGACTCGCTCGTGGCCGACTCACTGGCGGGCGACGAGGTCTACGAGTGCCTCCTCACGGTGCCCGGGATCGGCCCCAAGACCGCCGCGGCGCTGGTGACGTCGATCGACATATCCGCCTTCAGGGGGCACGACGAGCTCGCGAGCTATTGCGGCGTGGCGCCGTCAGACAGGCGCTCCGGGAGCAGCATCAGGTCGACGTCGCCTCAGCACGGCGGGAACAGGCAGCTCAAGAACCTGCTCATATTCAGCTGCAACTCCCTCATCGGCACGGACAACAGGTTCGGGAGGTACTACGGGGAGTGCAGGGCGAGGGGGATGAGGCACAGCAAGGCGCTGAAGGCGGTCGCGAGGAAGAGGCTCAAGGTCATATATGCGATCATGCGCGACGCCGTCCCGTACGCGGCCTAGCGGGCGGCGGGATCAACCGAAGAGGAAACCAAGCGGGGGCGCCAGGCGCCCGGATGCGTCATGCCGAAATGGCGCGAAGCACGCGGTTGACAAAACTATAGAGAC
>NZ_JADNNH010000062.1:0-1530 GCF_015556945.1 Collinsella aerofaciens
GGCTGGCGCCAAAAGAGCCCAACGGCCGTTACGGCTTCGTTAGAAACGCGCCCCATCATGGATGGTGAACCCGAAAGGTAAGGTGCGCGGGCACGGTGGCTCGGCCCGCGCGCCCGGAAGAGAAAGGATAAGCCCATGGGTTACATGCTCGAGACGCGCGGGCTCACCAAGCGCTTCGGCCGCGGCGACCAGGCGCAGGATGCCGTGGCCGACGTGAGCCTTCATATCCGCGAGGGCGAGGTGTACGGGCTGCTCGGTCCCAACGGCGCCGGCAAGTCGACAACGCTCAAGATGATCTGCGGGATGCTGCGGCCGACGGCCGGGGAGATCCTCTTTGCCGGGTACGCCTGGCGCCGCGAGGACCTCTACGCAATCGGCAGCCTCATCGAGGAGGCGCCGCTCTACCCCAACCTCACCGCGCGCGAGAACCTGCGCGTGCGCACCACGCTGCTGGGCCTTCCCGAGAGCCGCATAGATGAGGTACTCGCCGCCGTGGACCTCGCGGACACCGGGAAGAAGCGCGCCGGGCGCTTCTCGATGGGCATGCGGCAGCGCCTGGGGCTCGCGCTGGCGCTGATCGCCCGGCCACGCCTGCTCGTGCTCGACGAGCCCACCAACGGCCTCGACCCCATCGGCATCGAGGAGCTGCGCGACCAGATCCGCGGCTTCGCGGCGGCGGGTACGACGGTGATCGTCTCGAGCCACATCCTCTCCGAGGTGCAGCAGATGGCGGACACCATCGGCATCATCTGCGGGGGGCGCCTCGCCTACGAGGATGCGCTTCGGCCCGGGCAGGACCTCGAGGAACTCTTCATGAGCTTCTGCCGGGAGGGGCGACGAGCGCGCGGGGAGGTGGCGGCATGACGGGCGAGAAAGGCGGCCTGCTCGCGGGCCTGCGCGCCGAGGCCCTGAAGTCGCGCCACGCGGCACCGGTTCGCCTGGCCGTGCTCATGGCGCTGCCGATGCCGCTGCTCGGCGCGATGCCCTACCGGGGCGTGCAGATCTTCAGCGCGTGGAACTACTGGTACGCGCTCTTCCTGCCCGTGTCTCTCTCGCTCGTGGTGGCGTGCGTCGCGCGGGCGGACGCTCGCACGCGGATGCGGGGGCTTCTGGGCCTGGGCTTCCCGCTCGGGCGCGCCTGGTGGGCCAAGGCGCTCTGGTGCCTCGCGCTCTGCGCGCTCTCGAACCTCGTGGTCTTCGGCATCTACCTCGCGGGCTCGGCGTTCTCCTCGCAGGGCCTCACGGCCGCGGGCACGCTCACGATGCTCCTCTGCGCGCTCACCAACACGGTGACCGCGGCGTGGATGATCCCCGCAGGGCTCTTCCTCACGGCGCGGCTCGGCATGCTCGCGGGCATCTTCTGCCCGCTCGCCGCGCAGCTCATGGGTGGTTTCGCCTGGTCGCTGATGCCGCTGCCGCAGTTCTTTCCGCCGTCGGCGAGTATGGTCATCCCCACGAGCTTCATCCCCGTGCTGCCGAGCGGCGAGCCACTCGCGGCGGACATGGCGCTCGGCGGGGCGCTCGCGGCGG
>NZ_JADNNH010000063.1:0-1525 GCF_015556945.1 Collinsella aerofaciens
CCAGATTCTAGGACAGGGGCCGCTTGCGTTTGGCGGTCAGCCGTCGGCGCGCTTACACCAACATTTCCGACGCGATCGAAAAGCCGCCGTTAAAGAACGGCGGCTTTTACTCTCGAAAAGTTGATAGCGGCTAGAGCGTCTTGAGGTACTCCCCAAGCTCTTCCTCCCAGTCGGGCATGTGGAACCCGACCGACTCGAGCCTGGAAAGGTCGAGCGCGGAGTGGACCGGGCGCGGGGCGACGGGTCCCTCGGCGCCGCCGTAGTAGTCGGCGGTGCTGACCGGCACGACCTTGTCCCCGTTGCCGTTGGCGGCCTCGAAGACGGCGCGGGCGATGTCGGCCCAGGACTTCACGGCGCCGGAGCCGGTGCAGTCGTAGGTGCCGTAGGGGGCGTGCGTCCCCAGCACATGGAAGATGGCCCGCGCCATGTCGCGCGTGAAGGTCAGGCGGCCCAGCTGGTCGTCCACGACGGTGACCTGGTCCAGCTTGTCGTCCGGGTCGGCGACGCGGTCGGAGAGCGCCTTCATCGTCTTGACGAAGTTGTGCCCCTCGCCGATGACCCAGGAGCTGCGCATGATGTAGTGGCGGGGGCAGCCGGCCACGGCAATGTCGCCCGCGGCCTTGGTCTGGCCGTAGACGGACAGCGGGCTGAGGGGCTCGTCCTCGGTATGGACCTCGGCCGTGCCGTCGAAGACGTAGTCGGAGGACACGTGCACGAGGGTGATCCCGTGCCCGGCGCAGGTGCGGGCGAGCAGGGCCGGGCCGGTGGCGTTGGCCTTCCAGGCGGTCACGCGGCCCTCGGGGGCCTCCGCTTTATCGACCGCCGTGTAGGCACCGCAGTTGATCACGGTGCCGTAGAGCGACCAGTCGTACTGCGCGTAGGCGTCCGGGTCGGACATGTCGAAGGTGTCGATGTCGCAGAAGTCGAAGTCCTTGGCGACGCCGCGCTTCTCGGCGAGCGCGCGCACCGCATGGCCCAGCTGGCCGTTGCAGCCGGTGACGAGGGTGCGCTTCGGCGCCATGGGGACGACGTCCCTCAGCATCGGGTGGTTGAGGTCCGCCTCGGAGACGGTGGCCTGGTCGAGCGGGATCGGCCACTCGATGGCGAGCTCGGGGTCGGCGAGGTTCACGAAGGTGTAGGTCCTCTTCAGCTCGAGCGACCAGTGGGCGTCCACCAGGTAGGTGTAGGCGGTGCCGTCCTCCAGGGCCTGGAAGGAGTTGCCCACGCCGCGCGGGACGTAGATGGCCTTGCTGGGATCCAAAACGGTCGTGAACACCTTGCCGAAGGTCTCGCTGCCCTCGCGCAGGTCCACCCAGGCGCCGAAGACGGAACCGCGGGCCACGGAGATGAACTTGTCCCAGGGCTCCGCGTGGATGCCGCGGGTGACGCCGCGGCTGTCGTTGTAGGAGACGTTGTTCTGGACGACCCTGAGGTCCGGGATGCCCAGCGCGGTCATCTTGGCGCGCTGCCAGTTCTCCTTGAACCAGCCGCGCGAGTCGCCGTGGACGGCGAGGTCGACGACCTT
>NZ_JADNNH010000064.1:0-1472 GCF_015556945.1 Collinsella aerofaciens
GATCGCGTCGGAAATGTTGGTGTAAGCGCGCCGACGGCTGACCGCCAAACGCAAGCGGCCCCTGTCCTAGAATCTGGAATTGCTACATAACACAGGTTCTGGGAAAGGACAGGGACCGCTATGGAGATATTAGCAGACGCGATGCCGGATAAGGCCGCCATCCCGAGGTCGACCGACGGGATGGTCGACATCCAGTCGCTGCTCAGGCTGCTCGCCGAGCAGGTGGTCAACGCCATCATGGACGAGGAGGCCGACCAGCTCTGCGGCGATGGGGCCAACAGCAGGAACGGCTACCGCAACCGCACGCTCGAGACGTGCGTGGGCACGCTCAACCTGAGAATCCCCAAGCTCAGGACGGGTAGCTTCTTCCCCGAGGACGTCCTCGAGCGCTACCAGCGCGTCGACCGCGCGCTCGTCGCGGCGGTGGCCGAGATGTACGCCACCGGCACCAGCACCAGGAAGGTGCAGAGGATAGCCGAGAAGATGGGCATCGAGAGGCTCGGCAGGGACCGCGTGAGCGCGATCGCCGCGACCCTCGACGCCGAGATAGCCGACCTCGCGGAGGGGCCGCTCGATGCGCGCGCGATACCCTACATCTGGCTCGACGCGACCTACGTCAAGTGCCGCCGCGGGGGCCGCGTGGCTTCGACCGCGGTGGTCACGGCGATAGGCTGCGACGAGTCCGGCTGGAGGCGGGTGCTGGGGGTGTCCGTGGTGGACACGGAGTCCTACGAATCGTGGCTCGGTTTCCTGCGGAAGCTGCGCGACCGCGGCGCGACCGGCACCGAGCTCGTCGTATCCGATGCCCACGGGGGCCTGGTCAGGGCCATAGGCGAGGTCTTCCAGGGGGCGGCCTGGCAGCGATGCGCCGTGCACCTGATGCGCGACTGCATGCGCGAGGCCGGCTCCTGGCAGCTGAGGCGCCGCGTGGGGCGCATCGTCTCCTCGGTCTTCCGCGCCGGGGACGCCGCCACCGCCGTGGCCATGTACCACGCGGCATGCGAGATGCTGGAGGGGTGCTGCCCGAGGGCGGCGAGGGTGCTCGAGGAGGCGGAGCCCGACGCGCTCGCGTACCTGGACTTCCCGCCGTCGCACTGGAAGCGCCTGCGCACCAACAACGTGCAGGAGCGCGCCAACAGGGAAATCAAGCGCCGCTCGCGCGTGGTGCAGGTCTTCCCGTCGGAGAGTTCGCTGCTCAGGCTCGTGGGCGCCGTCATGTGCGACCAGGCCGAGACATGGTCCGGCTCGCGCTACTTCTCGGAGAGGAAGATGGCCGAGATGCATGACGCCGCGTTCAGAATGGGTGCCGCGGGCGAGCACAACTGGGCGGAGCTGGAGAAGGCGGCCAGGAAGATGCTCGAATCCAGCCTGGAACTTGCCGACAGCGTGGAGGCGGCCTAGGATATCAACTGATTCCGGATATCGGACACAGGGGCCGCAAGGGCCCTTACACCAACTTTCTCGACACTACC
>NZ_JADNNH010000065.1:0-1401 GCF_015556945.1 Collinsella aerofaciens
AAGTCATAGATGCGGGCGTGTTGGCTAAAATGGGTCGGCCGGGATTGGTCAATCTCGGCCGACTATATTTGGCTAAAATAATCCGACGCTAACAAATCATCGTTATGCTATTTCCCGGTCGGCGCCAAAACAGGACTTTTCTATCCTTCTATGCGAGGACAGTAAGTCTGGTTTCCAGTTCTTTGAACGGCATTTCGCTGACAGTGAGCTTACCTGTACTTCGGCCATGACGAACAGCGCGATTTTGGGCTGGTTGGATCAGCATCTCGACGATCGCGTGTTTGTTGTCGCGGACGGGGCGGCATTTGGGTGCTATGCGGACCGCGTCCTTAAGCTGCAAGACATTCACCGCGATACTGTTACGGTTTGTCTTCCCGAATCATTCGAGTGGCTTCTACTGAGCTCCGGCGTAATTTCAGAGCTAGATGTTAAGACGGTTTTGGAAACCCCAGAAGCCTTTGTAAACAGTGAGAAGTTTAAAAGCTGGGAGGATTTCTTCTATAAGTACTTACGCGATAAAACTGGGAATTCGGTCTTCCGTTACGACAAAGACTGCATTCCGGAGGCGTTTTGTAGGGGAAGTAATTCTGCGAAGGTTATGGCTCTTATCGCATGCCGAAATGTCCGATAGTTTTGTTGAATAGTGTCGCGGCGTCACTTCCTGCGGCATACTAAAGAAGCTGTACATGCTTCAGATTGGATTTTCATGTCTGAGATTTTTGAACCTAAGAACATCATCGTCACGGGCGGCTGCGGCTTCATCGGCAGCAACTTCGTGCACTACGTCGTGAACAACCACCCCGGCGTCCACGTCACCGTCCTGGACAAGCTGACCTACGCCGGCAACCCCGAGAACATCGCCGGGCTGCCGTCGGACCGCGTGGAGCTCGTCGTGGGCGACATCTGCGACGCGGAGCTGCTGGACCGCATCGTCCCCGGCCACGACGCCATCGTGCACTACGCCGCCGAGAGCCACAACGACAACTCCATCGCGGACCCGGAGCCCTTCCTGCGCACCAACGTCGAGGGCACCTTCCGACTTCTGGAGGCCGTCCGCAAATACGGCGTCCGCTACCACCACGTCTCCACCGACGAGGTCTACGGCGACCTTGCGCTCGACGACCCCGCCAAGTTCACCGAGGAGACGCCTTACCACCCGTCCTCGCCGTACAGCTCGACCAAGGCCAGCTCCGACATGCTCGTGCGCGCATGGACCCGCACCTACGGCCTCCGCACCACGATCTCCAACTGCTCCAACAACTACGGCCCCTACCAGCACGTGGAGAAGTTCATCCCCAGGCAGATCACGAACATCATCGACGGCGTCCGCCCCAAGCTCTACGGCCGCGGCGAGAACGTCCGCGACTGGATCCACACCGAGGACCACTCCTCGGCCGTCTG
>NZ_JADNNH010000066.1:0-1255 GCF_015556945.1 Collinsella aerofaciens
TGGAGTGGGTATGATGAATTGGACACCTAGTTAAGAGCGAAAGGTGTTCAAGATGACCCAAAGAAGAAAGCGATACGACAGGCAGTTCAAGGTCTCGGCGGCAAAGGTGGTCCTGTCCGGGGAAATGACGGTCAAAGGCCTATCGGAGGAACTCGGCATAAAGGATTCGACGCTGAGAAGATGGGCCCGCGAATACGAGGAGATGGGAGACGGCGCGTTCCCCGGAAACGGCTCCCCGAAGATCAACAAGGACTACGAGATCGTGAAGCTCAAGAAGAAGGTCGAGGAGCTCGAGCGCGAGAACGAGATACTAAAAAATTTCCGGGCCTTCTTGAGTCAAGACCATGCGTGAGGTTCGAGTTCCTCAAAGAGCATAGGGGCGAGATCGGCCCCATCAAGAAGGCATGCGGGCTGATGAAAGTCTCGAAATCCGGTTTCTACGAGTATCTCGGCCGGAAGAAGTCCGACGCCCAGATAGAGCGGGAGGCGATCGAAGGTTTCGTCGTCGAGGCCTTCGAGCGGCACAAGGGCCGTTACGGCTACCGGCGCATCAACCGCGAACTGCGAAAAAGCGGCATCGTCGTGAGCGAGAAGCGCGTGCTCCGCATCATGCAGAAGCTCGGACTTGCCGGAAAGGGCGCGACCCGAAAACACCGCATCCAGAAGAAGGTCGAGCCGGGAGACCCTCGGTTGAACCTGGTAGAGCGCGCTTTCACCGTGGGCGAGCGCAACAGGCTTTGGGTGGGCGACATCACCTACATACCCACAAGAGAAGGGTGGCTCTATCTCGCAGCCGTGATAGACGCCTTCTCCCGCAAGGTCGTGGGCTGGTCAATGTCCGAGCGCATCACCGAGAAGGTCGCGATCGACGCGATGGAGCAGGCGGTCGGCAGGGAGGGTCCGCCAGATGACGGCAGCCTCGTCTTCCATGACGATCAGGGCGCGCAGTACACCTCCCGTTCCTTCCAGCGGTGTCTGGACTCGCATGGCATAGTCCAGTCGGTATCAAGGCCCGGCACGCCGCTGGACAACGCGGTGGCCGAGTCGTTCTTCAAGACGCTGAAAAGGGAATTGGTGAAAGAGAGGAGCTATGGGACGAGGGACGAGGCCAAGCAGGACATCTTCAAGTACATAGAGCTCTATTACAATAGGGTGCGCATGCATTCCACCCTGGGCTACATGTCTCCAGTGGAATACGAGCGGCAATACGCTTGAGGATCCTTAAAAGAAAGTCCAGTTTATCCTTCCCACTCCA
>NZ_JADNNH010000006.1:0-80235 GCF_015556945.1 Collinsella aerofaciens
CGTATCGCTTTCTTCTTTGGGTCATCTTGAACACCTTTCGCTCTTAACTAGGTGTCCAATTCATCATACCCACTCCATGGATACGCCTAGGCGCGGTCCAAGAAATCGTCCGCATCCCCATCTGACACTATTTCACCGCAACTTAGAAGGTGTCGGCGTATAACGCTTCACCCCAAATTAAATTGATTCGTTGAATAGACACACTACAAATCTTTAGACTTCGTTTAATCCACAAGTGGGTATTATCACACATTAAGCACACGTGAAAGGATATACCCATGTCGCTTACACGGTCAGCAGAGCGTGCAGCGCTCAACAAGCTCATCGATTATCTCGACGACAACCCGCAAGAAAACATCGACAAAATCATGGACCTCGTGAACAAGCTGGTCCCCAATCGCGTATTTCCTGTACAGCGAGAGGCATTCACCAATGTCATCAAGAGCCGCGGCAATTGGTATGACCTGATCATGCGTGTGTTCAGCCTTAATCCCCAGATGCGAACCAAACTGCTTAAGACCCTCATTGTCGACGCCAACCTGCTAGCTTGGCCAGAGCAGGAAAAGAACCGCGAAAAGTACCAGTGCAACGTTCCGTGGGCCATCCTGCTCGATCCCACGAGCGCCTGCAACCTGCATTGTACGGGCTGCTGGGCCGCCGAGTACGGCTACAAGCAGAATCTCTCGTTCGAAGACATCGACTCTATCGTTACGCAGGGCAAAGGGCTCGGTACGCATATCTACATCTATACCGGCGGCGAGCCGCTCGTCCGCAAGCACGACCTGATCAGAATTTGCGAAAAACATCAGGACTGCGTGTTTCTCTGCTTTACCAACTCCACGCTGATCGACGAGGCCTTCTGCGACGATATGATTCGCGTAGGTAATTTTGTCCCCGCCATCAGCGCCGAGGGCAATGAGCACACCACCGACGCCCGTCGCGGCGAGGGTACCTACGCAAAGATCGAGCACGCCATGAAACTCCTGCGCGAGCGCGACTTGCCGTTTGGTATCTCCACCTGTTGGACCAGCGCCAATGCCGATACGGTTGCTACCGAGGAGAACATGGACTGGATGATCGGCGAGGGAGCACTCTTCTGCTGGTACTTCCACTTTATGCCGGTTGGCCGCAATGCAACCCCCGAGCTCATGCCCACGCCCGAGCAGCGCGAGCACATGTATCACTTTATCCGCGAAATGCGTGAGAAGAAGCCGCTGTTTACGCTCGACTTCCAAAACGACGGCGAGTTTGTAGGCGGATGTATCGCCGGCGGCCGCCGCTACCTGCACATCAACGCCGCCGGAGACGTGGAGCCGTGCGTGTTCATCCACTACTCAAACGCCAACATCCACGATGTGAGTTTACTCGACGCGCTGCGCTCTCCCCTCTTTATGAAGTACTACGAGAACATGCCGTTTAACGACAACTACCTCAAACCATGCCCCATGCTCGAGAATCCCGACGTGCTGCCCAAACTGGTCGCCGAGAGTGGCGCAATGAGCACCGACCTAATCGAGAAGGAGTCACCCGAGCAGCTGCGCGAAAAGACCCAGGCTGCCGCCGAGGCATGGTCACCTGTCGCCGACCGCATCTGGAACGACTCCGACGATCCGTTATACGCCAAGCGTCACGAGGACAAGTCGCAGGGCATGGCCGATAGCGACATGCACAAGTTCGAAAAACAGGGCCGCATACTCAAAAACGACGATTAATGCTGCCCTACACGACAAACGCTCAGAAATGAAGCGGAGCAGTCTCGAGGCTCATCTTCGAGGCTGCTCCGCCTTACCATCAAAACAGTTTTACTAAGTTGCGGTGAAATAGGGACCAGAACGGCCTTCCAATAACCAAAACGATCCCTATTCCACCGCAACTTCTATAAGTTGTTGAATTATCGATGCTATTCGAAGCGAGATTCCAGACTCGACAGACCGTTGAGAGTCAGATCGTTGGCGACCCCAGAGACGCGCTCGATAGGAACCGAACCGTCAGACAGCGCCCACGTGCGATAGATACCGATAATACCCGACAGCAAAAACGCCAGATAGTAGTCGAACATCTCGTCCTTGAGACCTTGGGGCAGCAGATCGCGTTCGGCAATCTCGTGCTCGAGCGGCGCACGAAGACGAGCCATAAAATCATCGAGCGGAATGTTCTCGATCAGCTGACGATTGAGCACCAAGTTGTTGCACAGTGCCTCGTTAACGGTTTTAAAGAAGGTCGCCGCCGCGCCCAGGGCGCGCTCGTTGGTGTCGCCGTCCATGGAAGCAAGCGTTTTCTCGACCGAGTCGACAATCATCTCCACCACATCGACGGCAATGGCATCGAGCAGGCCGTCAACCGTGCCAAAGTGAACGTAAAAGGTCTTGCGGTCGACATTGGCCTCGCGCGCGATGGCACTCACCGTAATGTCTGCCAGCGGCTTTTCCATGAGCAGGCGCTCGAAAGCGGAAAGGATGGCATTGCGGCTGCGAACGATGCGGCGGTCAAGACGCGGTTTGCTGGTTGCCATGGGCATGTCCCTTCGATATGCGAGCATTCATCAACAGATGAGAGATAATCTACGTAAGAGGATTATCCCCCATACAGTACAAATATGCCCCGCATCATGAAGAACGCACGACTGCCCTACTGCGACTTAGGGTGCTTCTTCTTATTGAGTGCCGACGGAGATACGCGAATACCATCGCCTGTCTGGCGCACATAGGCCTTATGAGCCGGCTTAGCGGTCCCAGAAGCCTTCTGAGCGTGCTTCTTGGGATCAACGGTAACAGCATTAGTGGGGTGCGGCTTAGTGGGCGCAGAGGGCGTCTGAGGCGTGCGGCCGAGCTTGCGCATCACGCGATCCCAGCGCGCATGGATGCTCTCGTTGTGGGCGCTCTTAAGTCCCAACAGGGGCGCAGCCAAAATGGTCGGCGCAATAAACGTAATGAGACGCCACAGCAGATAGCCGGCGGTCGAAGCCGACCCAAAGAAATGACCCAAGAACAATGCAAAGCCGCCCTCAGCGCCACCAGTTCCACCGGGCAGGGGGACCGCAGAGCTCAACAGCTGGACAAAGGCGCTCGCGGCCATGACCGAGAAAAAGTCGACCTCATGGTGGCCAAAGGCAAGCATCAGGAAATACGGCACGAGGTAGAAAAACGCGAGCTGCAGCATGGTGATGACCACCGTGAGCAGCATGGACGAAAAGTGGCCAGCCGAAAGCTTGAACTTCTCAGAGAACGAGTAGATCTCGCCATCGACAAACGTGCGCCAACCCTCGATCTTAGTGGCCGAGACACCAATGCGCTCGAGCCAATTGATGATGCAATGGGCGACGCGCGTGACGGTCTTAGGCATGAGCGCGACGGCGAAGATGCCAAGCAAGATGCAGCAGTGCCCACCAAAGCTAAAGACACACAGCAGCGTCATGTCGCCATAGCGCTCGGCAAAAAAAGGCATGCGAGCAAGCAGTAGGATAGCGCCCCAGGCAACGAGGCCAAACTGATACACGATAAAGCGCGTGAACTGCGTGGCGCCGGCCTCGCCCACGTTTTGGCCGGCCTTGGTCAGGCGATAGATCTGAGCCGGGGTGGAGCCCATCATCATGGGCGTCAGGTTGCCAAAGAAGATGCCACTCGCCTCGACCGAGATCAGGTCGCGGATGCCGACGGGCGAATTGGGATCGAGCCAGACGGCGATCGCATAGGCCACAATGCCAAAGAACAGGTACATGAACATGCAAAGACACGCGACAATGAGCCATGACGCCTGGACGCTCGACATAGCGGCCCAGAACTGCCCCATCTGCCCGGTTACCACCAGATAGACGATATAACCTACCAGCACGACGCCGATAAAGATGGCGCCGCGGCGTGCGCTCTTATTGTCATCTCCGCCCGAGGCCTCAACCTCGACCTGGGGCTTAGACGTATGCTGAGAGGACTCCGTCATGAGACTCCTTCTAACAGTCAAAATATCTTGGATATTGTACCCGTAAGGGCCATAGGCAGAACGCAAAGCTCTGGTTCAAACGGGAATTGCAGACGGTTGTTTAAAAATAAAAAACCCGGCCTTCCATAGGAAGTCCGGGTATCAGATGCGTGGTAGCCCGTACCAGATTCGAACTGGTGATCTCCGCCTTGAGAGGGCGGCGTCCTAAACCGCTAGACGAACGGGCCACATGACATCTGCACTGCCGTGCTGCGGGGTAATATATTACGGGACAAAAAACGTCAGCGCAAGAAGAAATTCCAAATTGCCGAAAAATTGTCGGCAGGTTATGGAACACGCAGGTAAACTAGGTAGCTAATTCAAGTTGAGATGGACCAAAAGAGCTTCGCGATCGTTGGGAATGTTGTCTTCGATCACGGCGTCGAGGGCGGAGTTGAGAAGCTGCCCCAGTTCCGGCCCGGGCTTGACTCCAGCACGGATCAGGTCGCCGCCGTTGATGGCGAGCATCTTGAGCGTATAGGGCTCCCCCGCCCCCAGCAGCTCGTGCGCCATCGCGCGCATCTCCTCAATCGTCTCAACGTAATAGAAGCACGATGGGGCCTTGCCAAGCGTGTCAGCACGCTTGAGGTCCATGAGCTCGTCAATCAGGCGGGCCGTGTCGACGCCCTCACCCGAAAGCGCGCGCATCATATTGAGCAGGCAGGAGCGCTCGGGGCGCAGCGGCTTATCGTGATATTTGATGAGCAGGCAAACGTCGCGCACCAGGTCGTGCGAGAGTGCCAGGCGATCCATAATGACGCGCGCTTTCTTGGCGCCGAGCTCGGGATGACCGTAGAAGTGTCCGCTGCCGGCGTGATCGACCGTAAAGCACTCGGGCTTGGAGACATCGTGCAAAAACGCCGCCCACATAAGGCTCGACGATGGCGCGACGCCGTCGCACAGCGCCAGCTCCCCTGCCACCGTCAGCACACGGGCGATATGCTCGTAGACGTTAAACGCATGATAGACACTTCGCTGATCAAACCCGCGACCCGCTGCCAACTCGGGCACAGCGGCGCAGATGAGCTCAGGGTAGCGCAACATGGCGTCTCCCCCGTGACCGGTCGAAAGAATGCCCTCGAGCTCAATACCCACACGCTCACGCGCCACGGCATCGAGCAGCGGCGCGCACTCGGCAAGCGCACGCTTGGTCTCGGGCTCAATCATAAAGTCCAGACGGCAGGCAAAGCGCACCGCACGCAGCATGCGCAGGGCGTCCTCGTTAAAGCGACGCTTGGGATCGCCGACAGCGCGAATCAGCTTGCGCTCCAAGTCACCCTGGCCGTCGTAGCGGTCGACAAGCCCGCGCTCGGGATGCCAGGCCATGGCATTGACGGTAAAGTCGCGGCGCGCCAGATCGTCCTCGAGCGAGGCGGCACGCTCCACACTCTGGGGATGGCGACCATCGGTGTAAAAGCCATCCAGACGGTACGTGGTGACCTCGATACGCTCGCCATCGGAAATAGCCGTGATTCCGCCAAATTTAATGCCCGACTCCACAACCGCGATGCCGGCGGCCTCGAGCGCCGCTTTGGACTCCTGCCACAGGCCGCTACAGCACATATCAACATCGTGGCTGGGGTACCCCATCAGGGCGTCGCGCACCCAACCGCCCACGTACCAAGCCTCAAGACCAGCCGCCTCAAGCGCGCGCAGGACGCACAGGGACGCATCGGACGGTTGAGTACCGTTGAGCGAAACATTGCACATGCCTATGGCCTCCTGCGACTATCAAATTGGCTATCGATTGCGTCTGCAAGAAGTCTAGCAAGAAACAGCCTCCACTGCACACGCAAGTCCGATAAACAAAAACGCATCCGTCCTAGTCTAAGACGGATGCGAAATAATCAAACTATTCAGACAAGGTGCCGGAACTAGCAGACCTGGCGAACCTCGATGTGCTTCTTATATTCGTCCACCTTGGCAAAATCACCCAGACCGGGGCACTCGACCACGTTGGCGCCAGTGGCCATCGAAAGGCGCAGGGCGTCCCCGACGCGCTCGGGGGCGTCGTGCCACACGGACAGGAAGGCAGCGAGCGAGGAATCGCCGGCGCACACCGTCGACAGCAGCTTGACGTCGAAGGTGCGGTTGGCAAACCAGATATGCTCGCCGTTGGAGAAGTACGCACCGGCGCCACCAAGGGTCAGCAGCACGTTCTTGGCGCCCTTGGCGTGCAGCTCGGCCATAGCGCCCTTGACGGACTCGTCGTCGCCACCGCTCACCTTGATGCCAAAGATGTCAAGCAGCTCGTCGTCATTGGGCTTGATCAGCAGTGGCTCCAGAGCAATGAGGTCTGCCAGCTGATGGCTCGAGATGTCGAGGACGAACTCGGCCCCCTTGGCCTTGACACGGCGCAGGACCTCGGCCAAGAAGCCCTCGGAAGTGTTGGGAGGCAGCGAGCCGCTGATGACCAGGCAGGTCATGTCATCGAGCGAATCGATAAGTTCAAACATCTCCTGCTCGTTGGCCTCATTGATGGCGGCACCGGCATTGACCATGTTGTACTCGGTGTCGGGACCGGCGTTGAGGAACACATTGACGCGCGTAATACCGTCGGTCCACACGGGCTTGACGGGCACGCCCAGGGCCTCGGCGCCCTTGACGATGAACTCACCCGAGAAGCCGGCGAAGAAACCCAGGATCGTGGTGTCGACACCATAGTGGTCAAGCGTAAACGAGACGTTGAGGCCCTTGCCGTTGGGCGTGTAGACGGCATTGCGGGTACGCGTGACGGTATTGGCAGTAAGGCCGTCGCAGGCGATGTTGTAGTCAATGGCGGGATTTGCAGTGAGCGTGTAAATCATGGATGTTCCTTTCACGAAACAACGTGTTAATGAAAGTATATTCCACGCATCGGTAAAAGGCTAGGACAACTCGGTGAACGGTGTGGAAGCGATGAAGTACGGCAGGACACCTCTCCCCCATGGCGGAACAAAAAAGGCGCCCCGACCGAAACCGGGGCGCCGCATGCGCACGAATATGTCGCGATTCGATTACTGACGATCGAGCTTGCGGACGGCAACGCGCTTGCTGTACTCATCGACGTGACCAAAGTCGCCAATGCCGACGGACTCGGCAACGTTGGCGCCGGTGGCCATAGCGAGCTTCATGGCCTCCTCGACGTTGTCGCGATCCCTGTACCACTTGTGCAGGAACGCAGCGAGGGTGCAGTCGCCGGCGCAGACGGAAGAGACCAGCTTAATGTTGAACTCACGCTTGGCGTACCAGATGTCCTCGCCGTTGGAGAAGTAAGCGTCGCCGCGGCTACCACGGGTGAGCAGCACGTTCTGAACGCCGGCGTCGTGAGCCATCTTCATGGCAACGCGGACCTCGTCGTCGGTGTCGACCGGCACGCCGAAGATGGCCTTCATCTCGTGATGGTTCGGCTTGATGAGCAGCGGCTTCTTGTGAGCGAGCTCCTTGAGCTTGTCGGAGGACAGGTCCAAGACGACATCGGCGCCACGAGCCTGAGCGTGCTCCATGACCTTAGCCAGGAAGTCAGGCGTAGCTTTGGGAGGCACGGAGCCGGAAACGATCAGGCACTCGAGATCGCCCGCGGTGTCCAGGATGTTGTAGAGCTCCTCCTGGTGCTGCGGCGTGATCGGAGCACCCGGGTTCAGGATGCCGTACTCGTGCTGGCCATCGTTGACATAGGTGTTAATGCGCGTGATACCGTCGGTCCAGACCGGGCGGCAGAGGCAACCCAGGTTCATGACCTCCTCGACGATGAACTTGCCCGTGAAGCCGGCGAAGAAGCCGAGCGCGACGGTGTCGACGCCCATCTTCTTAAAGGCGAAGGACACGTCGAGGCCCTTGCCGTTAGCCGTGTAGCTGGCCGAGCCGGTGCGGACGTTCTCGTCGGGCTCAAGCGGAGAGCTCGAAACCGTCATGTCGACAGCCGGGTTAGCGGTTAGCGTGTAGAACATTTACAGTACCCCCTGTATATGTGAGGGCCGCGTGGCCGGCCCATTCCAACCACGCGGTTACCTCTGATACCAAATTAGCGAGCTGCGGACTCGAGCAGTGCCTTGACCTCGGCGGCGGTGTTGCAGGCGAGTGCCTTCTCGGCGAGCTCGTCGCACTCGGCCTTGGTCCACTGGCTGATGGTCTTGCGGGCGCGCAGGATCGACGGAGCGCTCATCGAGAACTCCTCCAAGCCCCAGCTGATCAGCAGCGGCTCGAGCAGCGGATCGGCAGCGGCCTCGCCGCACATACCGACCATGATGCCGGCCTTCACGCCGCTCTCGATGATGTTCTTGAGCGAGCGGAGCACGGCGGGATAGTAAACCTGGTACAGGTTGGAGATGGTGTCGTTACCACGGTCGGCGCACATGGTGTAGCCGATCAGGTCGTTGGTGCCGATGGAGAAGAAGTCGGCAACCTCGGCAAGACGGTCTGCGAGCAGCGAAGCGGCGGGTGTCTCGACCATGATGCCGACCTCGATGTTCTCGTTGAACTTGCGACCCTCTTCGGTCAGCTCGGCCTTGCACTGCTCGACGAGCTCCTTGACAGCCAAGACCTCCTCGACGCAGGTGACGAGCGGGATCATGATCTTGACGTCACCGAAGGCGCTAGCGCGCAGCAGAGCGCGGAGCTGGACCTTGTACTGGTCGGGATTGGCCAGGCAGTAACGCACGGCGCGGAAGCCCATGAAGGGGTTGTCTTCCTTGACCATATGCAGATACGGAATCTCCTTGTCGCCACCCACATCGAGCGTACGGATGATGACCGGAGCACCCTTGAGCGCGCTGGCGACCTTACGGTAGGCGTTGAACTGCTCCTCCTCGGAAGGAAGCTCGGCAGAGTCCATGAACAGGAACTCGGAGCGGAACAGACCGATGGCCTCGGCATCGTGATCGAGCGCGTTGGGCACGTCATCAGGGTTACCGATGTTGCAGGCGATGATCTTCTTGATGCCATCGGCAGTCACGGACGGCTTGCCACGGAAGGCCTCGAGGGCTGCCTTCTCGGCAGCGAAGGCCTCGGCCTTGGCGGTGTAGGCAGCGAGCGTCTCCTCGTCGGGATCGGCCTCAACGATACCCTTGCCACCGTCGACGACAACGGTCATACCGTTGCGCAGCGCGGTGCAGCTGTTGGAAACCGAAAGGACAGCCGGGATCTCGAGGGCACGCGCGATGATCGCGGAGTGCGACGTGCGGCCACCGGTCTCGGTGACGATACCGGCAACGTGGGCCTTATCGATCGTGGCGGTCATGGACGGCGTGAGGTCATGCACGACAACGACGGTGTTCTCGGGCAGGACGGAGAGGTCGACGACCTCCTTGCCCAGCAGCTCGGCCAGAATACCGGTGCGGATGTCGGCGATGTCGGCCGCGCGCAGACGGAACATCTCGTCGTCCATGGACAGGAACATGTTCTCGAACATGGTCGAGGTGTCCATGAGCGCCTGCTCGGCGCAGGTACCGCCGTCAATGGCGGCGTTGATGGCGTCGGTCATACCCGGATCCTGAGCCAGGACAATATGTCCGCTCATGATCTCGGCCTCGGCCTCGCCCACCGTCTCCTTCATGTGGTCGGCCTGAGCCTGGGTCTTCTCGCAGAAGACCGAAAGAGCGGACTGATAGCGCTCCTTCTCTGCTGCCGAATCAGCAACCTCATGCGGCTCAAACGTCAAGTCGGGATCGACGGCGACCATGACGGTGCCGATACCGATGCCCTCGGAAGCGTTGACTCCCTGATACATTCCCATTCCTCTCTCCGTGTCATGTGATAAAGCGTTTTGCCATATCCATGACAAAAGAGCGCAGTTACCTTACAACAGGTCACTGCGCCCCCAAATATGAACTTAGTTGTTCAACATGCGACCCGTTTGAGTTCTACTCGCCAAGACCGCTCTTGATGAGCTCGATGGCAGCAGCCAGAGCCTCGGCCTCGTCAGCGCCGTCACACTTGACCTCGACCTCGGTGCCGCAGGGGATACCAGCAGCCATGAGGGCCATCGGGGACTTGCCGTTGACCTCCTTCTCGGGGGTGACGACCGTCACGTCACAGGCGTACTTGCCCATGGTGGAGGCGAACAGACCAGCCGGACGCATGTGCAGACCCTGAGGATTAACGAGGGTAGCCTTCTCAGAAACCATAGTTGACTCCTTTTTTGTGTTTAACCCCTGTCATGTATGTGGCAGGAGTCAGATTCACGACGTTGTTTATATTAACTCACATCAAACGGTTTTTCATTATGTTTCGGACGAATTGTTGGACAGATGTGTTTGTCGTCCGCTTGCTCGCCCACAGGGGGCCGGGTGCGGCCAGTGAGATTTCCTGCTCTACAGTCCTGCTCGCACGAAGAGCACATTAAGTGCTCTTCGGCTCGTGCGGAACTCGCGATAAATCTCACTGGCCGCGCCCGGCCCCCTGTGGGCGAGCAAGCTGCAGAAACTCGGTCGGTCCAGAGCAATATCGTGCGAACGGAATTCTGGCTAATGATCTGTTCGCGACAAAGACTCGATAGGTAGCCCCCTCTATGCCCTTTTGTAAGTTGCGGTGAAATAGGGACTGCATTTGGAGTTGAATCGTTTAAACAGTCCCTATTTCACCGCAACTTATGGGATGGATAGAAAAAAGGCGGAGGCCCTGGGGAGGGACTCCGCCTTATATACAGGGGGCGATGTTATTCGCGGGCTGGGGGATTAGACCAGGCGGGCGTTGATCGTCTTGGCGATCTCGGCGGCGTCGGTGGAACCCTTGACGGTGGCACGGAAGTCCTCGTCCATGAGCGCCTCGGCGACCTTGGACAGGATCTTGAGGTGCGTGGTGCCAGCCTGGGCACCCGGGATGAGCAGGGCGATAGCCACGTTAACGGGAGCGCCGTCCATGGTGTCCCAACCGGTCACGCCGGACTCGTCCTTAACGACGATGACGGCAGCCTCGGTAATGGCGTCGGACTTGGCATGCGGGATGGCGAAGCCCTCCATCATGCCCGTGGTGCCCTCGGCCTCGCGAGCCAGGAAGGCGTTCATCACGGCGTCGGCGTCGCTGGCGATACCTGCCTTGACGGCCTGGTTGGAAACGAAGCTCAGAGCCTCGTCACGAGAAGCGAAGTCCTCGGCGACAAAGACATTCTCGACCTTCACGAAGTCGGCAGCCTCGGCCTTGGGGGCCTCGACGGCAGCGGCCTTGGGGGCCTCAACGGGCTTGGCTACAGGAGCGGCCTTCTGATTCTTCTCGAAGTCGTACTTCTTGAAGGCCACGAACAGGATGCCACCGACCACAGCGCCGATGAGGATCGCGAGGACCCACAGCGGACCGTTCTCGACAACAGGCAGGACCAGGAAGCCGCCGTGAGGCGCCGGATCGTGAACGTTGAAGAAGATGGTCAAGATGGAAGCGATGGAAGAACCGAGCATCATGATGGGCATGACGGGCCAGATGTTCTTGGTCATGAACGGAATGGCGCCCTCGGTGATGTGGGTGCAACCAAGGATGAGGTTGACGATACCGGCGTCATGATCCTCCTGGCTGAAGTACTTCTTGCCGACAACGACGGCGAAGGTGGTGATCAGCGGCGGAACGATGCAAGCGGCGGAGACGGCAGCCATGAAGTTGGTGCCGAAGTTGTAGGTCTCGGTGCCGACGCCAGCTTCGAGAGCGGTACCGAGCAGGAAGGTGCCAGTAGCGTAAGCAGCCTTGTTGACCGGGCCGCCCATATCAAAGGCGCACATGCAGCCGATGGCCAGGCCAAGAATCACCGGACCGGAGTTACCGAGGCTCTGCAGGAAATCCATCATACCCTGGTTAATGGCAGCCATGGGGCCGGAAATACCGAGCATGACCAGGCCGACGATGGCGGTAGAGCACAGCGGATACAGGAAGATTGCCTTCAGGCCATTAAGGCTCGCGGGAATTTTAGAGAAAACCTTCTCGAGCAGCAGGATGACATAGCCGGCGAGGAAGCCGCCGACGATGCCGCCCAGGAAGCCGAAGCCCACGCCGGCGCCACCGGCGTCGATCATGCCGGTCTCGGCGTTAACAGGCAGGCCCTGGATGGCAATCATACCGGCAACGAAACCGGGGACGAGCGCCGGGCGCTTGCCGATGGATTCGGCGATGTAGGCGGAAAGCACCGGAACCATAAGGTTCATGGCGATGCCGCCGATGATCTTGAGCATCGCAGCAAAGCTGTTGTAGTCGGCAGCCGTCGAATCAAAGGACGTGATGCCCCACAGGAACGAAATGGCGGTCAGAACACCACCGGCAACGACGAAGACCAGCATGTGGCTGACGCCGTTCATGAGGTGCTTGTAGATGACGTGGCCGATGGACTCCTTCTCCTCGACCTCGTCCTCGACATCGGCGGCAGCGGCAACCGTGTCGTCGCCCTTGGCGGCGAGCGCGCGGTCGATCAGCTTACCAGCAGCCTCGACAGACAGGGCCTTGGAAACACCAACGGAAACCATGGGCTTACCGGCGAAACGCTCAGCCTGGACATCCTTATCGGCTGCGACGACGACGGCCTTGGCACCGGCGATCTCGCTCTTGGTGAGCTCGTTCTCGACACCGACCTGGCCATGAGTCTCGACCTTAATGGTCAGACCGCGCTCGGCAGCTGCCTTCTCCAGCGCCTCCTTCGCCATGAAGGTGTGCGCAATGCCGGTCGGGCAACCGGTCGCGGCGATGATGTCAAACTTAGCCATGTGTCCCTCCTTCTTGAGTACAGCGCCCTCGGGCGCTCCCCTACACGCGCTTCGATGCGCGTTTTTCCACAACTGAAAGATACCAACCTACCGTCCGCGTGAGAAGAGACAAGGCGCAATTCTCCGGTGAAAGGTTCTTTCATAACCGTAAACGGCAAGTGAAAGTTTACCATCAACACTTGAAACGGCAAGGTGTATCTTGTAATTGAAAATGCCCGTATACTATGGCATTGCAAATCAAGTTAGATTTTCATGCCAACCAGGAGCCATCCATGACCGATAGTAGCAAAAGCGCACTTTCCCTCATTAGTACCCACCAGGGATACAGCGAGTCCGAGCAGCGCATTGTCGACTATATATTGGAGCACCAGTCCGAGGCGCCACGCCTCACGGCGGCTCAGCTCTCGCGCGCTGCCGCCACGTCCGAGGCGACCGTTTCGCGTTTCTGCCGCAAGCTGGGCTTTGGCAGCTTCCGCAGCTTTCAGTTTTCGTTGGCGCGCGACTTAGAGAGTCAGCGCAACGAGGGCCTGACCGACGAGGTCTCGCTCGACAACATGGAGCAGAGCCTTAAAAATATCCTCGCCGCCAAGGTGAGTGAGCTTAATGCGACCATCGACGGCATTGATCACGACACGTTGGCCGCAGTTGTACACGCGCTTAAGAACGCCGGCGTTATTGAGTTTGCGGCCGTAGGCAACACCAACGCCGTCGCGCTCGACGCGACGTTCAAGTTCTCGCAGCTGGGCCTGCGCTGCATGGCGAGCACCATTAGCGAGACATCAATCGGCTTTGCGCTCACGTTACGCCCGGGTGACGTCATCGTGCTAATCTCAAACTCTGGCAAATCGCGCCGACTGAATCGCATGGCAAAAGCGGCTCGCAACTGCGGCGCAACCGTAGTCGTCATCAGCAGCGATAGCAAGTCTCCACTTGCGCGCCTCGCCGACTACACCTTTAATACCGTCAATCACGAAGCGCTGCTGACAACGGGTGACTTCGCATTCTCCAAGATGAGCGCCACGATGATCATAGAGGTCATCTACAACTTCCTGCTGCCCGAAATCGAGGACGCCCGAGAGCATATCAGCTACTACGAAGAGCTCATCCAACCGGATAAGGTCGTGGAGTAAAACGCGAAGTAGAACAAAAAATTCAGTCTATTTTGTCCCACCAACACCGCTGATACGACCTAACCTCGAGCTTCTTCGAGCATCTGCTTTGCGTGCGCCAGGCTAGCCTCGGACTGATCGCCGCTCAACATGCGGGCGATCTCGGCGGTACGCGCTTCGCCGGTTACCTCGTCCAAATGCGTCTGGGGAACATCGCCTGGTTCCTTGCTGACAACATAATGCTTGTCGGCCATGACGGCGACCTGCGCCAAGTGGGTTACGACAATCACCTGATGCGTAGAGGCGAGATCTGCCAGCACGCCCGCGAGTGCACGCGCCGTGGAGCCACCGACACCGGCATCGACCTCGTCAAACACCAGCGTATCGACACCGTCCGCGTTACCGAGGACAACCTTGCTTGCAAGCATGACGCGGCTGAGCTCGCCGCCCGACGCAATGCGGCGCAGGGGACGTGGCGTCAAGCCGGCACCGCTGCGGTATAGCAGCTCGTAGCTCGAAGGACCAACGGGCGTCCACTCAGCACGGGGAAGATCGCGCGACTCCCAGACGAGCTCGGCACTACCCATCTCCAAGCGCGCCATCTGGCGGCCAACCTCGTGGCAGAAGCGCGGGGCCGCCGTATTGCGTGCGCGCTTAAGTGCCTTGGCAGCGGCAAACAACTCGCGCTCGGCGCTCCCGAGTGCCTCACGCGCCTTTTTGATCTGCTCATCGCCATCATCGACCAGGGACAGCAGCTCTTGCGAGCGATCGCGCATGGCAAAAACATCGTCCATGGTGGGACCCCACTGACGCAACAGGCCCTTGAGGTCGGAATATCGCTCACGCATGCGTGCGAGCTCGCGCGGGTCGAAGGCGACGCCATCGCGATAGGTACGAAGCTCGTTCGCGCAATCCTCAAGGGAGATACAGGCATCCGAAAGCGCATCGGCAATGTCGCCCAGTTTGCGATCGACGGTAGCCATTCGGGAAAGTTCTGCCACGGCGCTGTTCACGGCGTCGAGCGCTCCCCCTTCGGAGGCAAGCGATGCATGGGCATCGTTAGCTGTGGCAACCAGTACCTCGGCATGTTCGGAGCGCGGCAGCAGTTCCTCGAGTTCCTCATACTCGCCCGGTTTGGGGTCGACCTCGCCGATGCGCTCGAGCGCAAAGCGCGCTTCCTCGACGCGACTCCCCCGCGCACGTGAGGCCTCCTCGACGCGACGGACCTCCTTGGCAGCCGCGCGCGAGGCTTTAAAGCAAGCACGGTAGTGCTCGATCGCCTCGAGCGCAGAGCGTCCCGCCCAGGCATCGACCATCGCAACGTGATGCGCCGGATCGAGCAAGCGCTGGTGCTCGTGCTGGCCGCACAGATCCATCATCACGCCGACGCGCTCCGAAAGCTCGCGCACACTGGCAATGCGACCGTCAATCTTCACGCGGCTGCGGCCCTCGGCAGAAAGGCTGCGCTGTACGGTGAACCCCTCCGTGTCGTGAGGCCCGTCGAAGAGTCGCGCCTCGACGCTCGCCAGTGCCTCGCCCTCGCGCACCGTCGACGAATCCGCACGCTCGCCCAAAATTAGCTTGAGGGCCGAGAGCAGCGCGGTCTTGCCGGCGCCAGTCTCGCCAGTCAGGACAGTCAGGCCGGCACTCGGCACCAGCGTCGCCTCGCGAATGAGTGCAATGTTATAAACCTGCAGCTCATCGATCATGACGGACTCCGTAGAATACGCGGCTCACCGAGTTATAGAAGCTCTCGGGGCCGTAATCCAGCAGCAACACATCTCCGGGCCCGCGGCGCACCGCCACGCTCTCAACGGTGCCATCGCAGGTAATAAACTGTCCATCGATAGCGATCGCCGGAACGCTCGGGCGATCATCGGACATAAAGATTTCGACGACATCACTCGGCGAGGTCAAAAAGGCACGAGCCTGAATGGTGTGCGGCGCAATGGGTACGCAGACCATGCCCGTATAGTCGGGGCTCACGATGGGGCCACCGGCACTGAGCGCGTAACCCGTAGAACCAGTAGCCGTGGACACGACCACGCCGTCGCCACGCAGACGGTCGATATGATGGCCGGACACCGTGATGTCGAACTCGACCATATCGGACAGCGGACCGCGGGTAAGCGCCATGTCGTTGAGGGCGAAGGTGCGCACGACATCCTTCGTACCGTCTTCGCGCACGGACACGATATCCGCGGCGATGGTGGCGCGACGGCTCACGTGCAGCTCACCGGACAGGGCGTCGCTCACGACCTGCAGGATGTCGCGCTCCTCGGGGCTCGCAGCAGTTAGAAAGCCCAGGTGACCATAGGAAAGACCGAGGATAGGAATCTCACGATGGTTGAGGATGCGGGCAGCGCGCAGCAACGTACCGTCGCCGCCGAGCGTAATGACCAGATCGGAGCCGTCAATATCAGGCGTGCTCTGAATCTTGGATCGCTGGTCGGCAGCCCATGCGACCTCATAGCCCTGGCGAGTCAGCCAAAGCTCGAGCATCAGGCCGCTCTCGACCGCCTCTTGCTTGTAGTAATTGGGAACCAGAAAGACCTTCATAGCGTTGCAGCTTTCTCGCTCATAACCGATACCTGGGATTGCAGCTCGTCTTGCGAGCGATCGCCGGGGTCAAATCTCGTGCCGTACAGGAAAAACTCAACGTTGCCCTTGGCACCATGAATGGGCGACACGCACACATCGACCGGGAACAGGCCCTTGGCAGCAAAGAGTTCAACCGCCGCCACGAGTGTATCGCGGCGCACGGCGGGATCGGTCACAATGCCGCCCTCGCCCACCAGCGCCGCCGGAGCCTCAAACTGCGGCTTTACGAGCGTGCAGAATGCACCCGTAGGCGCCAGGCACGCCAGTACCGCATCGATAATGTTCGCGATGCTGGTAAACGAGACATCACACACAGCCAGGTCGATAGTGCCGGCATAGCCAAGCTCAGGCAGCTGCGTCACGTTTGTGCGCTCATGCAGCGTCACGCGATCGTCCTGGCGCAACGACCAATCGAACTGGGCGCGACCCACGTCCACCGAGACAACGGTCGCAGCTCCGCGCTTGAGCAGACAATCGGTAAAGCCGCCGGTAGAGCAGCCCACATCCAGACAGGCAAGGCCCGTCGGATTGATGCCAAACGCATCAAGCGCGCCTTCGAGCTTAAGACCGCCGCGGCCAACATAGGGAATGCGCCCCTTCACATGCAGCGGCAGCCCCGGGATCACCTTAAGGCCCGGCGAAGTCAAGCGCTCACCGCCACTCGAGACCAAGCCGGCCATAAGAGTGCGAAGGGCATCCGCGCGATCGGCGCAGATGCCCTGTGAAATCAGTTCGTCATCAAGACGCACGCGTTTCATGAATGCCATCAACCATTCGTATCCGGAGATGCGGCCTAGCTATCCTGGGATTCGTTTGCCGCATCCTCATCGTATTCCTGCTCGAGCTTGTCGGCCTCACGCGGCGTCAACTCAAACTTGTCGACCATATCGACCGCGCGGGAGCCCAGCTCAATCGCTTCGTCAAACAAATCGAGCGAACGCTCCAAGGAGGTATCCTTGGAGCGAACGGTAGCGATGATCTGATCCAGACGGTCCGAAATCTCATCAAAGTTACGGACAGAACCCTCTGGCATGGCTACTCCTCGACGGAGTCGGCCTCGACGGCCTCAGCAGCGTCCGCATCCTCGGCCAACACACCAGCCTCAGCCTGGGCAACCGCAACCTTAGCGGCAGCCTCGGCAGCCTGTGCCTCCTCGCGAGCGCGATCCTCGGCCAGCAGCTCCTGGTATAGGTCCTCGCCCGGCAGCTCCTCGCTGCGAGCGATCTTGCCCAGCACGCCGTTGACGAACGACGCGGACTGGTCGGTGCCATAGGCCTTGGCAAGCTCGACGGCCTCGTTGATCACGATGGCGTCCGAGACCTCCTCGTCGGTGAGGAAACGCATCTCGTAAACGGCGATACGCAGCAGATTGCGGTCGGCACCGGGCATGCGCATAAGATCCCAGTTCTTGGCAACGGAGCGCAGAGCGCAGTCGATGCGGTCGATATGCTCGTAGGCACCGCGGCACAGCTCCAGCGCATAGGGGTCGAGGGGACCCTTCGAGATCAGGAAATCACCCTCGAGGACGCGCTCGAGCGGGCTGTCCGTGGCCTCGGCCTGGAACAGCAGCTGCAGCGCCTGACTGCGGGCAAGCGTACGCCCGCGATAAACCTTAAGGCTCAAAGGTTACTCCTTGGGGAAAACGAGGCCGTCGATGCAAACGTCAACACGCTCAACCTCAACGCCAACCTGGGCATCGATGGCAGCGACCACGGCAGCGCGAACGGCCTCGGCGAGTTTCTTGAACGGATAGCCAAAGAACGCCACGACACGCACGGTGAGTGCGAGCTTGTCGCCAACGACCTCGGCCTCGACAGCCGGCTCGGAAGCCGGGGCCTTGGACGAGAGCATCATGGAGACAAGATTAGTGGCAAGGTCCTTGACGCCAACGGAGGCGATGCCCTCGACATCGGACACGGCGCGCGAGACGATGGCGGTCAGAACATCGGGCGAAATGCCGATGCCGTCAATCTTGATTTCTTGGGGCATGAGTCCTCCTAGAAGAGTTGGTTGCTAAACGCGGGAGACGAACTTGCCGTCGCGGGTGTCAACCTTGATGACCTCGCCCTCGTTGAGGTACATGGGGACCTGGATGACAGCGCCGGTGTCGATCGTGGCCGGCTTGGTGGAACCCTGGACGGTATCGCCCTTAAAGCCCGGGTCGGTCTGGACGATGGTGGTCTCGATGAACATCGGCGGGGTCACGCCCATGAGCTCATCGTCGGCGAAGAGCAGCTGGCAGATGTCATTCTCGCGCAGCCACTTGGAGTTCTCGCCCACCATGTCCTCGGGAACGGGAACCTGCTCATAGGACTCATTGTCCATGAAGATGTAGTCGGTACCATCGTTGTAGAGGTACTGGAACTCACGGGTGGTGAGCATGACGCTCTCGAACTTGGTGCCGGCGTTGCAGGTGTTCTCGACGACGCGGCCGCTCTTGATGTCGCGGGTCTTGTAGCGCACAAACGCGCCGCCCTTGCCCGGCTTGACATGCTGGAACTCGACGATGGTGTAGACCTTGTCCTTAATGCGGAGACCGAGGCCGTTCTTGAAGTCGGCGGTAGAAATGGTAGGCATAGCGACCTTTCTTGTTATGGGCAGAACGCACAAGCGTCCAAATTACATACGACCGAAATTATACACTTGCAGACGGCGCCTGCAGCGAGCGCATAAAAAGAGAACGCGGGGCGCCCGAATCATTTCGGACGCCCCGCCCCAAAAATCTATCGAAATGGGCTAGCAATCGATGACGTGCAGGTCGTGCGGGGTCTTGGTGAAGGGCTCATATCCGTTCTCGGTGACGACGCCGTAGTCCTCCAGGCGCACGCCGCCCACACCGGGCAGGTACACGCCGGGCTCCATGGTGATAACTGAGCCGATCGCGATGGTGTTCTTGCTGCGGTTAAAGTTGGGCAGCTCGTGGATGTCGATACCGACGCCGTGACCCAGACCATGGTTGTAGTAATCGCCATAGCCGGCATCGCCGATGATCTTCTTGGAAAGCTTGAAAATGTCGTTGCCCTCAACGCCCGGATGGATGGCGGCGACGCACTCCTCGTGCGTACGGCGCACGAGTGCGTACAGGTCGAGCTGCTCCTGGGTGGGCTCGCCCATCACGACAGTGCGCGTCATGTCGGAGCGGTAATCGCAATAACCCGCGCCATAATCCATGAGAACGAAATCGCCCTTCTCGATCACGCGGTCGCTCGGCACGGCATGCGGGTTGGCGGTGTTGGGACCGCTCGCCACGATGGAGCCGAAGGCAAGGCTATCGGCGCCGTTGGCGAACATAAAGTTCTCGAGCTCGTTGCGAACCTGCTTCTCGGTCATACCAGGCTTAATAAAGCCGAGCATGTGCTGGAAGGCGGCGTCGGTGATCGACTGCGCATGGCGCATGAGCTCGATCTCCTCGGCGTCCTTGATGGCGCGCATCTTGCGAATGTCGGCATGCATCAGCGGCAGCATGCAGGCGACGGAACGATCCTCCAGACCACGCTGAATACCCTGATAGAAGTTGATCTGCATGTCGTCCTCGACAGCGCAGACGCGGCACTTGTTGGCCGCGATTTTGCCGGCGACCCAACCGGGGATGGTGCCCTCGTCCATGTCGTAGACCCAGGGGCTGCCGGCGGGCGTGTTCTCCTCAAAGCTGTTGAGGTAGCGCGAGTCGGTATGGAACAGGCACTGGTCAGCCGTAATAAACGCCGCGTGCGGGAACTCGAAGGTGTAGTCGAAGACGCCCTTCACGCCCGTGAGCCAACGAAGATTGGCCTCGTCGCGTACCACGATAGCGTCGTAGCCGCGCTCGACCATCAGGGCACGGACACGTTCGATACGACCGGCAGGACCGGCAGCAATCTCAGACATGCAGATTCCTTTCTTATTGTCTCTATAAAGACGGGACGGGTCTCAACCGAACGTCGGAATCGCATGCGATCCGCAACCGATTGGAAACCCGTCCCACAACATGATACGAAAGACGATGGATGTCAATAAATCTTAGAGAAGTTCTTTGCGAGAAGCCAAGTAGGCGTGAGCATGGCGCTCAAGAACCTCGTCCTCAACGCTCGTTAGACGAATGGCGCCGAGTGCCGCGGGCAGCGGCAACATGCTGCGGTTCGAGCGAGCGAACTGCTGCTTGCGGAACTCCTCGATATATACGGCAGGCTCCAGATCGAAGGCAAGTTCCTCGATACCAAAGTCCTCCAGGCAGTCATCGACCTCAAAGACGTAATCGATATCGAAGTCGCAGGCATCATGTGCTAGGCGCGCCTCAAAGCGCATGCCCTCGGATAACAGCTGATAGGCAGGAACCTGCGAAGCAGCATCGCCCAAGCAAGCGCGCAGAGTACGCTCCCCCGTCTTGCCAAAATCGAGCGCATGGCGGGCGCTCGGGTTCGTGGCCATCAGTACGTCCTTACGGGCAGTCTGAGACCATTGAACTGCATTGACGAGCGCGACCTCCTCGCCCGCGAGAATCTCGGGAACGGTCTCAGTAAACTGATTCCAGCGGGACTTGCTGCTCGAAAGCATGGTACCAACAAGTACCACATAGCCGAGCTTGAGGTACTCGGGGTCCGCCTCGCGAACAAGGTCGAGGTCACACACGACCAAGCCCGGCTCAGGACGGAACGCGATAGCGGGAAGCGCATTGGCCGACGAAGCGACGAGCGGCTTCATGGTCGTCGCGACCGTGAGCATGGCGTCGAAGGTCGTCGGCAGCAACGCGCACTCGGTGCGGCCGCACCACTGATTGGCACACCAGCTAACAACCGAGCAGGTTGCGGCATCGCCAACGGCGACAACCAGATCGTCACAGGTAATGCCATTGGCAGTCAGGGCGCCAAAGATAGCATCGGCATCAGCAAGCGTGGCACCAGCAGGCGAAACCTCGAGGACTAGCGGCGACACGGCAAAACCGGCGTCGACCAGCGCATGCTCGACGACTTCACCAAAACGCTCGGATGTGGCGGTGTTCCAAACGACCATCGCGCGCTTAGGCTTGCCCACGGCCGAGGCAAACATACGCGACAGTTCATCGAACGCACCCAATCCGACACGGACATCGACGCTGCGGTTTTGGAAATTGATCAGTTGACGGCGAATCATAGCAGCCCACGCTCCAAAAGCATCTCGGCACAAAGGTAGGAAACGTCCTCGAAGGACTTGTTGCGAATATCAAGGGTAAGGTCGGCGGCCTGGCGATACAGCGGACGGCGATGCTCAAACAAGCGCGCGGCATGCTCGGGCGAGCGGAAATCGGGGCGCGTGTCGGACCGACGAATCTGGCGAATCGAATCCTCAAAGTCGCCCTCGAGGTACACGCACGTACCCATTTCGTGCATCAGCTCAATATTCACCGGCGTCTCGACAATGCCGCCCCCGCACGAAACCAACAGGCTGCGCTCACTTTGGAGCGAACGGAGCGCCGAGGTCTCGAGCTCGCGAAAACGATCCTCGCCCTCGGTCTCAAAAATCTCGGTTACCGACTTACCGCAACGGCGCACGACCAGTCGGTCGGTATCGATAAAACGCCGCTTGAACATAGTGCCGACGTTGCGCGCGAGCGTCGATTTGCCCGCGCCCAAAAAGCCGATAAAGAAGATATGGTCGCAGCCGTGTTTGGTGTGCTGGGACATGACGAGACCTATTCCTCGCAGGGAAGGTCGCGCAGGGCCCGGCGCTCAAAGATACGAAAGATCTGCGTATACCACAGGTCCTGCGTGGCCTGCGGCTTTACCAGGATGGTATCGACGCCGGCGAAGTTGCCGCTCCACACGTCCGTGTAGAGCTGATCACCGATCAGCACCGCCTCGTCGGCCGTGGCGCCGAGGCGCTTAAGACCCGCCTTGAGGGCAAACGGCGCCGGCTTCATGGCGTGGCTGATGGCCTCGAGTCCCAGCTCGCGTGCCGATGCCATGACCTGGTCGCGATGCCAGTTATTGGACACCATGCACAGCTTAAAGCCTTTGGCGCGGGCGGCGTCGAGCCAAGCGGAAATCGCGGCGGGGACCTGCTCGGTGTCGCGCGGCACCAGGGTGTTATCGCGATCGAGCAGAATGGCGCGTTTGCCGTCGGCCCACAGGGTATTAAGGTCGATGCGATCGACCGAGGCAACGTATCGTTTGGGGCTAAAAATCCTCATGCTAATTCCAAGACTGTTGATGCTCTTCGTAGGTTTGCGAGAAGTACTCCTCGTCCTGCGTAATGTAGAAATACAGGTCATCGGAGTCGGTCGGCTCAAGCGTGGCCTTGAGTGCCTCGAGCGACGGAGAGCAGATGGGCGTGGGCGGTAGGCCCTCGTGCTTATAGGTGTTATACGGACTATCGCTCTGCAGGTCGTCGGCGGTAACCTCGCCACCGGTGACATACATCATGGTCGCATCGCTGTTGAGATAGCGCAGACCGTCGAGTTTGCCGGCAAGGCGGTTGTAGAAGACCGAGGCCACGTGCGCACGTTGATCGGCGTTGAGGCCCTCGCGCTCAACGATAGAGGCCAAGTTGACGATGTCGTAGTCGGACATCTCCACGCCGTAGCGTTCCTTGATCTTGGCTTCGCAGCTCGCAAAGTCAAGCGACTTGTACTCGGTCTTAAACTGATCGAGCATGGCGCGAATCACGTCATCGGCCGTCGGCGAATCGCCCAGCGAATAGGTCTTGGGGAACAAGAAACCCTCGAGCGAATCGTTGGCGGCGCCCTTAAGGAAGCTATAGTCGTCAACGTAGTTGGAGGCCTTGGCCTGGTTGAGGAAGTCTTCCTTAGAGATGCTGTCGTAGGCCTGGGCCACACGGTCGGCGACTTGATCGACCGTTAGGCCCTCAGGGATAGTCAGCGCATTGGAGCCCGCGTTGGGGCCTTCCATGAGCTGCTGAACAACCTTGGTCGCATCCATGAGTGTGGTGAACGAATAATCACCAGGCTTGAGCGACATATCGGCGTTGAGCTTTTTCACCGCCGCATAGTAATCCTTGGGATTTTCGACGATATGGTTCTCAGAGAGAATCGAGGCGATAGTATCGCCCGAGGCACCGTCGGGAATCGTGATAGTAACTTGCTGGCCAGCAGCGACTTTCGCATCCTCACCGCCAAAGAAGCCCTTGACGGCTGGCACGACAAAGAAAACGATCGCGACAAGCGCAAGCACGGCGACGACGCCACCGATAATCATAGGCACCGGGGAGCTTTTCTTTTGGGTACCACGGCGGGCGTGCGTGTTATAGCTCGAGCGCGTGGCCGGAGCAACGCCATGCGAACCATGAACATGATGTGCGTGGGAGCGTGATTGCGGGGCCTGCCCCTGCGTGCGCTGGGCAGGAGCCTGTTGCTTAAAACGAGCGCCGCCAGCGGGCCGCGCGGGACGAGCGGCGGGCTGTTGAGCAGCACGCTGAGTAGGCTGAGCCGAACGCTGCGTCGGCTGCGCCGGACGCTGACCAGGCTGAGCAGGACGCGGCGCGGGTTGCCGTGTACGATTCTGCTGGCGCGGATCGGAAGCGCTAGACATGCTGAACCTCCTCGTTTTTACGATCGAGCCATGTCTGCAAGAACAGGCTGGCGGCGATCATGTCAATCTTGCCCCTCATCTGCTTTTCGTTAAGCCCCTGCTCTCGCAGGATTCGCTTGGCCTCCTGCGAGGACAGACGCTCGTCCTCAAACTCCAACGGAAGATCGAGCTCGTCGGCAATCTTTTGCGCCACAGCGGCAACGCGCTCGGCCTGAGGGCCGGGCTCACCGGCCATGGTCAGGGGACGTCCGCTTACCAGGATGTCGGGCTCATAGTCCTCAACCAGGTAGCGGAACGTCTTGGCCATACCGGTGACCTCGGCAGCCGGAAGCACCTTGACAGGCATCGCCATCTTGCCATCACGGCTCGAGACGGCGATGCCAATCCTGGTCTCCCCTATGTCCAGCGCAAGCGCGACCACTGCGACTACCTAAGTTCTTAGGCGCCGAGCGCGGTCTTGGCGGCCGCGAGGGCATCGGCGATACCGGCAGCGTTCTTGCCACCGGCCTGGGCCATGTTGGGACGGCCGCCACCGCGACCATCGACCAGGCCCGCGATCTGCTTGATCACGTTGCCGGCGTGGAAACCGGCCTTCACGGCGTCATCGGAGCCGGCGGCGAGCAGGGCCGGGGTGCCCTTCTCGGTCACGCTGGCAACAACGCAGGCGACAGGGCCGGCGACCTTCTGGTGCACGGTATCCCAAACGTTGCGCAGGTCAGCAGCCTCAAGGCCCTGAAGCTCAGCAACGACGAGCTTGTAGCCGTCGAGCTCGACAGCACCGTCGATGGCGCTGGAGATGGCGTCGGAGGAGCCACCGGTCAGCGCCTTCTTGAGCTTATTGGACGTCTCGCGCAGCTCGGCCTGCAGGTTCTCAACGCGGGCGGGGACCTCGTCCACGCGGCACTTGAGCGCAGCGGCAGCGGCGTCAACGAGCGACAGACGGTCGGCCATATAGTCGAGGGCGCCCTTAGAGGTCACGGCCTCGATACGGCGGACGTTGGAGCCCGTAGAGGACTCAGAAATGATCTTGAACAGGCCGATCTCGGCAGTGTTGGCAGCATGGGTGCCACCGCAGAGCTCACGGGAGAACGGCTGGTCCTCGGCGCCCACGGAAACAACGCGGACGACGTCGCCATACTTCTCGCCAAACAGGGCAACAGCACCGGCGGCCTTTGCCTCGTCGATGCCCATGACGCGGGTCACGACCGGCTTGGAAGCAAAGATCTGCTGGTTAACCAGGTCCTCGACAGCCTTGAGCTGCTCGGAGGACAGGGCCTCGAAGTGCGTGAAGTCAAAGCGAAGGTGCTCGGGCGTCACCAGCGAGCCGGCCTGGGAGACATGCTCGCCCAGGACCTGCTTAAGCGCGGCGTCGAGCAGGTGGGTGGCGGTGTGGTTGCGACGCAGGAAGCCACGGCGCTCGGCGTCGAGCGTGGCGGTCACGGTAGCACCGACGGTCAGCGTACCCTCGGCGACGTGGGCGACGTGGGCATACAGGCCGTTGTGGTTCTTGGTATCGGAAACGGTCAGTGAAACGCCCTCGGCGGACAGCTCACCGGCGTCACCCTGCTGGCCACCCATCTCGGCATAGAACGGGGTGCGGTCGAGCACGACCTCGACATCCTCGCCCGCGGCAGCGGACTCGACGGATTCACCGTTGCGCACGATGGCGACAACCTTGGCGCCCTCGATGACATCGTTGTCGTAGCCGTCGAACTCGGTCGCGGCGACCTTGTCCGAAAGCTCGACCCACACGTCGTTGAAGCTGCCCCAGGCGTCGCCCTTGGCGTTGGCGCGAGCGCGGGCCTTCTGGTCCTCCATGCAGGCGGTAAAGCCGTCCATGTCGACATCGTGGCCAGCGGTGCCGGCGATCTCGACGGTCAGGTCGATGGGGAAACCAAAGGTGTCGTGCAGCTTAAAGGCAACGTCGCCCGGAAGGACAGCACCCTCGGAGAGCGCGGCCAGGGCCTCGTCTAGGTAAACGCGGCCGTTGTCGAGCGTCGTGGAGAAACGCTCCTCCTCGGAAGCGACGATGCCCTTGACGAGCGCGACGTTCTTGAGCAGCTCGGGATAGGCCTCGCCCATCTGGGCGTTGACCTCGTCGATAAACTTGGTCAGGAAGGCACCCTCGATGCCCAGCAGGCGGCCGTGGAACACGGCACGACGGAGCAGGCGGCGCAAAACGTACTCGCGGCCCTCGTTACCGGGAAGGATGCCGTCAGAAATCATAAAGTCGACGGCACGGGAGTGGTCGGCGATGATGCGCAGAGAGCGGCTGGCACCAGAGTAATCGTCGGCGTCATAGGTCTTGCCGCTAATCTCCTCACCGAGCTTGATGAGATGCTGCATCAGATCGCCGTCGTAGTTAGCGGTCTTGTGCTGCATGATGGCGGCCATGCGCTCCAGACCCATACCCGTATCGAGGTTGCGGTGCGGCAGCTCCGGCATGGAGCCGTCCTCCTGGCGGTCGTACTGGGTAAACACGAGGTTCCAGAACTCCAGGAAGCGGTCGCAGTCGCAGCCGGGCTTGCAGTCGGGGCTGCCGCAACCGACCTCCTCGCCCATGTCAAAGTAGATCTCGGAGCACGGACCGCAGGGGCCGGTGGGGCCAGCGGCCCAGAAGTTGTCGTCCTCGCCCAGGCGGGAGATGTGATCCTCGGCAACGCCCAGGGAGCGCCACACGTCGTGGGTCTCGTCGTCCTCAGTAAAGACGGTGAAGTACAGGCGGTCGAGCGGCAGCTTGAACTCCTTGGTGATGAGCTCAAAGGCCCAAGCACAGGCCTGCTGCTTGGAAACGCCGCCAAAGGAGAAGTCGCCGAGCATCTCGAAGAAGGACAGGTGACGGCCGTCCTCGCCGATGCAGTCGATGTCGTTGGTGCGGACGCACTTCTGGCAGGAAATCGCGCCGATCTCCTTCATGGTCTTCTTGCCCTGGTAGTACTCCTTAAACTGGTTCATGCCGGCGTTGGCAAGCAGCAGCGAGGGATCGTCGGGGACAAGAGACGAAGAAGGATAAAGCTTAAGACCGCGCTCCTCAAAGAAGTTGAGGAACTTGGAGCGGATCTCGGCCGTAGTCATTGACGGGTAGTCAGCACTCATAGAGGGAATCTCCTCGGTTTCACATCGAAACAGTTCAAACGTAACGATATTACCATCCCACCGCGCCTGTGCAAAAAAGAGGGCCGCCAAACAGCGACCCTCCAGCGAAAGTGCACGTTATTTAGGACTGTACGATCCTTTGAAAAAGGGCTGCTGTAGAATTACATATAAGAGTCACCCGGAAGGAGCGATCGATGAAAAGCAAACGATTTGTCCTGAATGTCCTTCTGGTAGTAGCACTTTTAGCGCTCTTAGCCTTCTCCCGCTGGTACGCAAACCAACCAGCATTTGACTACGTATTGTACGCGGTAACGTCCGGCAATAACACTTATTGCGTTCTACGCGCAATTGACATCCTCTATTTCTATGTAGCCGGCCCCTTATCAATCGCTTTACTCGTGTTTCTTGTCTTTTACAACATCAAGAAACGCTAACAGGGCCTATTTGGAATCCGAATCGTCCATGGAGCCGTCGATGCCGGTTTTGGTGTCGTCGTCCGTATCGGAATCGTCATCCTTGGCGAAGGGGTTCTTGAAGAAACCCGTCGCATCGGGCTGAAGACCCGAGAGCTTAATCCAGGGATTCTCGAGCTCGGGTTTGGGCATTGCCTGGGCCTCGGGCGCAGTCTCGTTGCCGATGAGCTCGGACTCGTAAATGAATGTATCGTCTCCAAGCGCGTCATAGGCGGCGACCGGGTTGCCCTCGGCATCGCGATACGGCGTGCCCTTAAACACGGCGCCGTCGTATGCCACAAGCTGGCGGCCGGTCTCATTCTCAAAGTAGTAGACGAAAATGCCCTTAAGGGCTGCGCACAGCGGAATGGCAATGATCATGCCAATGGGACCCATGAGCGCCGAACCAATAACGACCGCCGTGAGGCTCATGATGGGATGCACCTGCACCGAGCTCTGCATAACCTTAGGCGAAATCACGTTATCGGTGACGTTTTGCGCGACCATCGTCACGATGAGCGTCCATAACGCCAACATGGGGCTGAACATGAAACCGAGCACTGTGGCGATTGCAGCGCTCACCCAGGGGCCGACAACCGGAACCAAATGCATGATACCGGTAAAGATGGCCATAAGCGCCGCATACGGATGACCGATGATCATAAAACCGATAAAGGCGAGAAAACCGCCGCAGATGGACGTCACGACCATACCGCGCATGTAGCCGCCCACTGAGCGCGACAGAATGGCGACCATAAAGCGGTACGAGGTCTCCTTTTCCTGACCGATGATGGTGCAAATCTCGTGGTGCATGCGAGGGTAGTCGCAGGCCATCCAATAGGCAAGCACCAGGCCCAGGAAGATGACGAACAGCTGCGAGGCCGTGTTGGTAATGAGCGGGAATACACCGCGACCGAGCTCGGCGGCGATTTGCGAAACATACTTCGACGCCACGGTAACCAGCGAAGAAAGATTTTCGTTCAGATACTCCTTGAGCGGCGTGTTGTTGAGCGTCTTGGCGTGTGAGATCATCTCATTGAGGTCGCCGCCCGCAACGCGAAGCTGCGCGGGCAGACGGCTCAGGACTTCCATAATCTGGCCGAACAGAATCGGCGACAGGATGCAGACGACGCCGACGAGCACCGCCACAACCACGATGAGCGCGACAAGCGAACCGATGCCACGACCGACGCCGTGATGCTCGAGCCAATTGGTGATCGGCGACATCACAAAAGCAATGATGGAACCGACAGCGAGAAACTCGATAACCGGCGCCAGGATGCCCATAAGGTTAAAGATGACAGCGGCGATAACGATGCAACCGACGACGGCCCAAATACGAAGCGTCAGAATGCGGGCATCGCGCAGCATGCGGTCGGATTGTTGGGGGTGCTCATTCATGAACGAACCATCACTCCGTCGGGGTCAATCTTGTCTTGAATCTTCTTAAGGGTACGACGAAGCAGGCGCGAGACCTGCACCTGCGAGATGCCCAGCTTCTTGGCAATCTCAATCTGGGTCATGCCCTTCACAAAGCGCAGCTCGATAACCTCACGCTCGCGCGGCGAGAAATCGCGAATGGCCTCCTCGATCACCAGGCGGTCATCGGTAAAGTCGAGCTCGTTGTCATCATCGGCATAGCGGTCGAGAATCGAAGGCGCATCGTCGGAATCGGACGCACCGGGGGCCTCGATGGGCACCGAGGTGTAGGCCGAGGACGATTCCATAGCTTCGAGCACCTCGTCGACGGTCACATCTAGATACTCAGCGATCTCCTCAACCTTGGGCGAACGCTGCAGCTCGTTGGTAAGTTTGTCAGTAGCCTGGTTGACCTTGGCCGAGAGCTCCTGCAGACGACGCGGTACGCGCACGCTCCAGCCCTTGTCGCGGAAATGGCGTTTGATCTCGCCCAGGATAGTGGGTGTCGCAAACGTCGTGAACTCGAGTCCGCGCTCGGGGTCAAAGCGGTCGATAGCCTTGAGCAAACCCAGATAGCCGACCTGCATGAGGTCGTCGAGCGGCTCGCCGCGATTCTTAAATTTGTTGGCAAGAAACCTTACCAGGTTCATATGGGACATGACGAGCTGTTCGCGGGCGTCCGGATCACCGGTCTCCTTGTAGCGACGAAACAGCTCGCGGGTTTTCTCCTTGTCCCAAGCGGTCTTGCCGCTCCGGGAACGTTCGGTCATATTAAATATCCGCCTTGAGGTCGAGGGAAAGCGTCAGGGGCGCCGCAGTCTTTTCGTAGGAGTCGCACACGCTCGCCAAAATAAGCTCGGCATAAACAGCAGCCTGGTCATCCTCGTCGACGGTGGCCTGATCGCCAAAAGTAAAGGTCATGCCAACGTGAGATTCATCGACATCGAATTTGATTGAGATGTCGTCGGAATCAACAGCCATGCAGCCAAAGATAAAGGCTTCCTCGGCAGCCATGCGGATGTCCTCGATGCGATCGACAGACATGGAACACAGGGCACCAACGTTGGCTGCCGTCATGCGCACAAGGCGAGCGAGACGCGGGTCGCCGGCAACGGTCAGCGTGATGGGGCAGGTTGCTTCGCTACTCATCGCAGGACTCCTCAGAGGTCTCGGAGGGTGTATAGGTGTAATACTGAGCCCGCTTGGATGCAGACTTCTGAGCCACATCTGCGCCATCGGCGGCCTCGTCCTCCGCCTTGCCAATCAAGACGCGCTCGGTCGGCTGCTCGGCTTCTTCGGCGGCAGCGGAAAGCTTGCGCTCGGCTTCAGCTGCAGGAGCCTTCACCTTATTGAAGAGCTTCTGCACAGCACCGGCGGCAGAGTCGGTCACGCTCGACACAGCATTGCTGGCCTCGGCCATGCTACCGGTGACCTCAGAAATGTCGCGAACCACGGCTTCGACCTCTACGAGATTGGAGGTAAGGGCATCAACTACCGTCTTGCTCGACTTAAGCAGCGGCTCCATCTGGGCAAGCGCCGGCGTAAGCTCATCGACAGCGCCATCGAGCTTTGCCACCACAGGCTGAGCCTCGGCGATGGTGTTGTTGAGGTCGTTAACGGTCTTATCGAGCGAGTCGACAACGGTGCGGGTCTTGCGCAGGGTAAGCGCGAGCTCAACGATGGCCCACACGCCGGCAACGGCGAGCAGCAGCAGGGCGATTTGAATGGGACTCATACAATCCTCCCAAAGGAATCGATATACAGACGATTTCCATGGTACCCCAAAGAGGACCGAACATGCCAAGAGCAGCAACGTGGGACAAAATTATCAGCAGCTACTTCGGTGCATTCCCGCTGCGGTCGCGTTCGCTTTGCTCTACGCGCCATTCTTCCCAACCGCGGCCGGCAGGCTGCCAGAACACGCCGCGCTCCAGTCCCTCGGGCAAATAGCGCTGATCGACCCAGCCTTCGGGATAATCATGTGGATACTTATACACACCGTATTCATCGCTGCCCGGGCGATGGCGATCGCGCAGATAACTCGGCACCTCGCGAAGCCCACTAGAATGGATATCGGCCAGCGCCGCATCGATCGAAGCCTCACACGCGTTGGATTTTGGCGCCAAGCACACATAGAGTGCAGCCTGAGCCAGGTTAATGCGGCACTCGGGATAGCCAATGACCTCGGCAGACTTAAACGCGGCATGCGCCACCAAAAGCGCCTGCGGGTCGGCGTTGCCAACATCCTCAGAAGCGTGAATCATAATGCGGCGAGCGATAAACTTAGGATCCTCCCCAGCATCGATCATGCGCGCGAGCCAATAGATCGTGGCATCGGGGTCACTACCGCGCATGGACTTGATGAACGCACTGATGATGTCGTAGTGCATGTCGCCGTTTTTGTCATACGTAAAGCCGCGACGCGGGTTGGCAATCTTCACGTCATCCACGGTGATGGGATAGCGCTCCCCCGCCGCAGGCGCTGGCGTTCCCTCGGTATCGGGACGCGTGACGGCAATCTCGCTCGCAAGCTCGAGCGTCGTGAGCGCCGAGCGAGCGTCACCCGCTGCCAGCGTGCAGATGGTCTTGACCGTATCCTCATCGGCCGAGAACTTTCCGTTCAAGCCCTGTGGTGCCTCGAGCGCACGCTCAATAAGCGTGGCGATATCCTCATCCTTCAGATGTTCAAGCTCCACCACGCGCCCGCGCGACAACAGTGCCGAGTTGACCTCAAAGTACGGGTTCTCTGTCGTAGCGCCAATCATAATGACGGTACGGTTCTCAACTGCATGCAGCAGGGCATCCTGCTGCGACTTAGAGAAGCGGTGAATCTCATCGATGAATAGAATGGTGCGGCGGTCGTAGGTATTCAGGCGCGTCTTGGCCTCGTCAATCACGCGACGCAGGTCCTTCACAGTACCCGTGACGGCGCTGACCTCGACAAACTCGCTCTTGGTATGGTTGGCGATAATGTGGGCCAGCGTCGTCTTACCCGTACCGGCCGGCCCGTACAGAATCACGCTCGAAAGCACGTCGTGCTCGATCGCGGCACGCAACCATGAGCCCTTACCGACGGCCTTTTGCTGGCCCACATACTCGTCGAGCGAATTGGGGCGCATGCGCACCGCAAGCGGCGCATTTTTAAAGGAACGCTCGCGCGTCGAGGCAGAAAAAAGGTCGTCCATAGCCATCCCGTGCATCCATCAAAATCGCTGTTCCTCAACAGTATACCGAAAATATACGAACTACCGTTCGTTAATATAGGTACGATGCGGAAACTTCAGCCCCGGGAACAGCTTGCTCGTCAGCTCACAGAAATAGCCGTCCGTCATGCTCGAAATGTAATCCACTACGGTCTGATCTTTATCATCCTGCCATGCATAGGTGCGATTGTAGTAGGAAAGCTGCCGCTCAATGCGCGAAATGTGATGCTTAAAGATATACGAAGACTCGTCGCCTTCGTTTATATCCTGCAGGCAACGGTCATAGAGCTTTTCGAACGCCTCGCGCAGCTCCGTTTCGGAGTCGCCCTCGATGCCGCCCTTGCTATAGATCTTCTCGTAGTTCTCGCGCTTAGCGCGGCGGATTTCCTCGAACAGGTCCTCGCTCATCTCGATGCGCGGCTTACCATAGCTGTGCTCGACGATATCGATAGAGGCATGCGTGAGAATCCAGCTGTTGTATGCTCCGCCAAGCCCATCGTCAAAAGCGTCGGGTGACAGCAGGCCCGCCGCAATGGCGTCTTGGCGATCACGCCCCGCATAGGCAAGAATATCCGAGATGCGAACGACACAGCCCTCAAGCGTCATGGGGCGCAAGTGCTCAATTGCGCTATAGCCTGTGGCAATGCAATCCTCGACGGTTCGATCGAACTGGTCAAAGGAACCCATGTCCGAGAGCTCGAACACACGCTGCTCGTACTCGCCGTTGTGGCAGAGCACGCCATCGAGCGTCTGAAGCGACACGTTGCGACCGTACAGCGCATCGAGCACGCGGACCGACTGCACGTTATGGAAAAAATAACGACCCGTGCGCTCGTGATAGATATCGTTGAGGAATCGCTCGCCGGCATGGCCGAAAGGCGTGTGCCCCAAGTCGTGACCCAGACCGATCGCTTCAATCAGATCGCAGTTGAGCCCGAGGGCGCGACCGATATCGCGCGCAATGCGCGAGACGAGCTGCACGTGTAGACCACGACGCGACAAGTCGTCGTTGCTTCGAAAGCTAAAAACCTGCGTTTTGCCTGCATAACGGGTGTACGCCGGTAGATGGAGGATTTTTTCGGTATCGCGCATAAACGCCGGACGCATAAGCGTGCCTTTGTCGGCGGCGCGATCAATACGACGAATGACCTGATCATCGTTGCAACGATACGGGTTGATATAGCCCGAAGCACGATCGGCGGCAATGCGCTCGACGAGCTCGGGCGACAACGCCGAAGGAATACGGTCCATACGCGCCTTGATGGCGGCCGTTTCTTGATTAGTTGCCATGGCATGCTCCTTAAGAACGATGCGCAATCGGTTACAGAGTGCAGCCCACGACCTCGATTATGGCAAAAATCGACACTAAAAACGGGAGCAATGGCAGGGAGCGCGATTTTGTGAAGAGGCAGGAGAGGGCCAGGGCCAGGAGTGCGACGGCAAATGCCACGATGCCACCCATAGGGTCGAGCGTGCAAAGCGCGAAGAGTGCTTTGGCGTCCCCCATGCCAATCCCCGGGGCTTGACGAAGGCGCCGCCAGAGCGACTCAGTAAGCACAAGGGCAAGGTAGACGATGACCGCAAGACCGGCATGATCAAGTGCAGTGTTAACGCCCCTGTCGAGCCAAACGCCTGCTAACGCCGCCACGGCACATGCGCCGGCAAGCTCATTGGGAAACCGCCGCTCACGGGCATCAATCCACGCGCCGGCAAAGATGCAAATCCAAAACGGGATATAGATCATCGAAAACCTCCTTGAGCAGCTGCTCAAAAGCAAAAACCACCACAAAGGTGCCTGTCCCCTTTGCGGTGGTTTTGGTGGTGGTTATTTGGCGCCTTGCATGACCTCGTCAAGGGTAACGCTGACGGCGTGCTGCGTCGGGACCCAGTCGACCTTCAGGAACAGCGCGGCCACCGTGATGGGGATATAGCTGAACATAAAGATCGGGAAGGTAAACAGGTTAGTCACCAGACGCCACTTTTGCGCGCAGTGAATGTGCTTGTACTCAAAGATAGTCGTGAGCAGCGCCAGGATAAAGAAAGTCAGATACATCATGGCGAAGGTCATAATGAGCGAAGCGGCACAGGCCTGCATCTCGACTTCGGTAGCCAAAAAGCCGTGCGAGAGTCCGCCCACGATCAGGAACGTCGCATTGGCGAGCATCGAGATGAGCGACAGCAGCATACCCGGGGCGATCGTCATGAACATGTCGTAGGCGGCAAAGCGATGGTAGCGGAAGATCGACTTGACCAGGTGCTTACCGTAAGTAAAGAACACCTGGTAGAAGCCCTTGGTCCAACGCATGCGCTGTTTCCAGGACGCCTTAAACGTCACGGGTTGTTCGTCAAAGAACTCCGCCGGCGCATAGCCAATGCGAATGCCGTGAATGGCGCAGAACGTGGTGAACTGAATGTCCTCGGTCAGCGTGTGGAACTGCCAACCGTGCATGCCCTCGATAACGCTGGCGGAGATGAGGTAGCCCGAACCCGAAACAGCGCAGGACGTCTTGCAGATATTACGCGCGTTGTTGAGGAAGCGCGCCTCGCGTAGATACCACGTGGCATTAGCAGCCGAGATCCACGAGCTGCCGAAGTTCTTGGAATTGCGATAGCTCGTGACCACATGGAAGCCCTGGTCAAAGGCATCATTCATCTTGGAAACGTAATCGCGGGAGATAACGTTATCGGCATCGAAGATAAAGTAGCCCTCAAACGTGTCGGGATACTCGTTGAGAATGCGGTCGAAGCCAAAGTCCATGACCCAGCTCTTGCCCTTGCGGGCCAGGTCATTGCGCTCGTAAACAATGGCACCGGCCTCGCGCGCGAGCTGCGCCGTGTTGTCGGTGCAGGCATCGGCGACCACGAAAACCTCGATGAGCTCGGACGGATAATCCTGGTCCTTGATGGAGCGAACGAGGTTGGCGATCACGGCCTCCTCATTATGCGCCGCGATAAAAAAGGCATAGCGATGGAGTTTTTTGGCCTTGGGAGGCGCGACCTCGCCACGAAGAGCGCCAATGACAAAGAAGACCACCTGGTACAGAAAGCAGACCGTGAGCAGCGTAACCACAATCTGGTTAAAGATCACGATGGGCGTGTTAGTTTGTAAAAAGGCGAGCATGCAGGCTCCCGAGAACGCGTTACGTAAACAACCGTATATCTTACCGCAGGCTTACCGAGTTCAAGAAACCACCTAATACCGGCTAGGCTTCGAGAAGGCCAAGCTGCGGGACGATGTCGTCGCCGGCGGCGGTGCGGCCAAGCGAGCGCGGAGCCAGATCGTCGAGAACCGCAGCGAGATCCCACGGCAACTCGTCGCGGCACTCAATGCGCTCCCCCGTCACGGGATGGTCGAACGCCACGCGCCAGGAATGAAGGAACTGCCTGGTCAGGCCCTGGTCGGCGCGCGCATCGCACTTGCCGTAGAGTGGATCGCCCACGCAGGCGTGGTTGATATGACGCATATGCACGCGAATCTGGTGCGTGCGACCGGTAAACAGATGGCACTCAACGAGCGTATAACCATCGTCAAAGCGCGTGGAATCAAAGCGCTCGAGGACTTTAAAGGTCGTAATGGCCTGACGGGCAAAGGGGTCGTCCGAAACCGCCATCTTGACGCGGTCGCGCGTAGAACGGGCGATACCGGTATTGATGGTGCCCTCGTCCATGGCGATGTGCCCGTGGACAAGCGTGATATAGCGGCGGTCGAGCGTACGCGTGCGAATGAGATTTTGAAGCGCGCGCTGGGTGTCGTCGTCTTTTGCCGCGAGCATAAGGCCCGAGGTATCGCGATCCAGGCGATGCACGATGCCGGGGCGGTCCTCACCCTGCACGGTACCAAGATGATCGATACCGCAGTGGTAGACCAAGGCGTTCGCAAGCGTGCCGCTCTCGTGGCCGCGGGCGGGATGGCACACCAGGCCACGCTGCTTGGAGAGCACGATAAGGTAGTCGTCCTCGTAGCGGATATCGAGGGGAATGGCCTCGGGAATCACGTCGGTCGGGTCGTGCGGCTCGGGCAAGTCGACCGAGATGCGATCGCCGGCGCGTACGGCGCACTTTTTAGAGAGACAAGTCTCACCGTTGACGGCAACGGCGCCTCCCTCGATCAGATGCGCGCAGGCAGAGCGCGTGGGACAGCCATCGTTGGCGCCCAAATAGGCGTCAAGACGCTGACCAGCGGAATCGTCGGCAACAAGAATATGGATGTCGGCCATTAACGCTCATTCCTTTCGCGAATCTTGCGGGCACGCTCCCCACGCTGCTTGGCCTTGCGCTTAGCGCGGGCCTCATCACGGGCATTGAGCTCGGCAGTCGCATCAACCTCGCGGGCCGCGGGGCTCAAGAACATGTATCCGAAGAGGGCGAGCACGACGCCCAAGGTAATGCCGATATCGGCCACATTGAAGACGGGGAAGTCGATGAAGGTGGTGGCAATAAAATCGGTCACGAAGCCAAAGGCCAAACGATCGATAGCGTTGCCGATAGCACCGCCCGCAACCATCGCCATGCCCACAACCTCAAGATGGGCGAGCTGGGGTGCACGAATGAGGTACACGGCAATAGCGACAATGACCGCCAGCGCCAGCACGGCAAACGCGATGCCATGCCCCTCGCCCATGCTAAAGGCAGCGCCGATATTGCGGACAAACAGGAAGTCGATCACGCCGGGGATGACGGTCACATGCAGTGCATCGCCCACGGCACGAACCGCAAGCTTGGTCAACTGGTCAACAAGCAGCACAACGAGCGCCACCCCACCAGCAACACCCAACCGCCAACGCAAAGACGGCGTCATATCCCCAGTACGACCCAAAGAAATCCCCTACCCTCAAGAACATCGAATTCCGTTTAACGCAGAAGATAATCATACATTGACGCAAGCAAGAAGCGACAAATCTCCCAAGAACGGAAACACCGTAGGTAGAGCATAAATGAGTGAGCGGGTCGCATTTGAGACAAGGTGACGTGAAATGAAAGGGCGCTGACCTTTCGGTCGCGCCCTTGAAATTGAACGTCAGATTGTCCAAATGCGGCCCGCGCAGCGTCGGCAGGTCCGACGTTCGCCAGAACGGCGGAACCCCCAATTGCCGCTCTGGCGGGTTTGCAGCGTCAACCGCTTACGCGATTTGGTAAAACCGCGTAACTACAAAGCGTCAGCGCAGCGCTTGCAGATATGAGCGTGGCCGTTGTACTCGCCAACGGTGGTGCGGTAGTTCCAGCAACGGTCGCAGCACTCGCCCTCGGCAGCTTCAATGGCAACGGAGAGTTCCTCGCCCTGGGTCAGCTCAACATCGGAGACGATGTAGAACTCGGCCAGGTCGACGGCCTTATCACCGGTCAGCAGCGCGTACATCTCGGCGGGAACGACCGCCTTGACGCGGACCTGCTGGCTCTTAGTGAAGGTGCCGGCAGAACGGGCATCCTCAAGGGCCTTGGTCACGGCGCTACGGAGCTCGAGCGAAGCCTCGAGCACGCCCTCAAACTCATTGGCCTCGTCGACCGTGATGGGCGACTTGTACCAATCGAGCAGCGCGGCGTACTTCTGGTGATCGACGCAGCCGGCGGGCGCATATGCCATGGCCTCGTCGACGGTATAGGACAGGATCGGCTGCAGGTCGCGCATGAGCATCGAGAAGAGCTCGGCCAGCACGGTCTGGGCACTGCGGCGCTCGAGCGAGCCGGGCTTGTCGCAGTACAGACGATCCTTCAGGGCGTCGAGATACACGTTGGAAAGTTCGGTAACCACGAAGTCATAGAGCGCACGGTAGGCGCGCGGGAACTCATAGCTGGCGTAGGCGTCGTCGACCTCGGCCTGGACCTGGGTCAGACGGGCAACCATGAGCTTGTCGAGCGGCAGCAGGTCGGCAAAGGCGACGCCGTCGGTCTCGGGCTCAAACTGACCCTCGAGCTCGGAGAGCAAGAAGCGCAGCGTGTTGCGGAAACGACGATAGGCATCGGACGTACGAGCGAGAATCTCATGGTCGATGGAGACGTCGGAGCTGGTGTCGACGGAGGCAACCCAGAGACGGATGATGTCAGCGCCCATCTCGTCGCAGACCTTGTTGGGGTCGATGACGTTGCCGAGCGACTTGGACATCTTGCGGCCCTGGCCATCGAGCGTGAAGCCCTGCGAGACGACCGCCTTGTACGGAGCATGGCCGTTGGCACCCACCGAGGTGAGCAGCGAGCTCTGGAACCAACCGCGATGCTGGTCGGAGCCCTCGAGATACACGTCAGCCGGGTACTCAAGCTCGGGTCGATACTCGCAGACGGCCTTCCAGGACACGCCGGAGTCCCACCACACGTCGAGAATGTCCTTATCAGCCTTGAGGTGATGGCCGCCACACTTGGGGCAAACGCAAGCCTCGCCCAGGTAACTCTCGGGAGCGTCGGTGAACCAGGCGTCGGAGCCCTTCTCGTGGAAGAGCTTGATGACGGCGTCGAGCGTGGCGTCGTTCATGACCTTCTCACCGCAGTCGGCGCAAGTGTAGCTGGGGATAGGCACGCCCCAGTTGCGCTGACGGCTGATGCACCAGTCGGGACGCTGCTCGACCATGGCGCCGATGCGGTTGGCCGCGTGGGCCGGATACCACTTGACGTTCTCGCGGACCTCTTTGCCAGCCTGCTCGCGCAAACCGGTCTTGTCCATCGAGACAAACCACTGGTCGGTAGCACGGAAGAGCACCGGGTGCTTGCAACGCCAGCAGTGCGGATAGCTGTGCGTGATCTTCTTCTCGAGGACTAGGGTACCGCGCTCGCGCAGGAACTCGATGATGTGCGGGTTGGCCTCATCGGTGTCCATACCGCTGAAGGGGCCACCGGTGCCAAACTCCTCGCCGGTGTAGAACTTGCCGTCGTCATCGACCGGCATGCAGATGTCGGTGATGCCCTCCTTGAGGCAGGCAAAGTAGTCGTCGACGCCGTGGCCGGGCGAGTTGTGGACAATACCGGTACCGTCATCGACACCGACGTAATCGGCCAACAGTGCCACGCCCTCAACACCGTCAAAGATCGGCTGCTTATAGTGAATGTGATGGAAGGTCTCGGCGGGAACCACATAGGGCTTGCCGTCGACCACAACCGGGGTGTACTCCCAGCCAAACTCCTCGCAGCACTTAGGAGCCAGGTCCTCGAGCATGACCTCGGCGCGGCCGTCGTGCTCAACGGCGACGTAGGCGGCACCGGGCTTGAGAGAAACTGCCTGGTCGGAGGGGATGGTCCACGGCGTGGTCGTCCAGATGATAAAGTCAACCGGGCCGTCGAAGTTCTCGAGGCCGACGGGCTTGGAGGTCATCTCAAAGCGCACGAAGATGGACGGGCTCGTCTCGTCGGAGTACTCAATCTCGGCCTCAGCAAGTGCGGTATGGCAGTGCTTGCACCAGTGGACGGGCTTGTGACCGCGATAGATCATGCCCTTGTCGAACATGGCCTTGAAAACCTCGATGTCGGCGGCGTCATGCTGGTGATAGAGCGTCAGATAGGGGTTGTCCCAATCGCCGAGCACGCCCAGGCGACGGAAGCCGGCCTTCTGCAGCTCGATGTTCTCGACAGCGAACTTATTGCAAAGCTCACGGATCTTAGCCGTGGAGGTCTGGTTGAACTTCTCGGTGCCGAGCTTCTCCTCGACCTTATGCTCGATCGGCTGGCCATGGCAGTCCCAACCGGGAACATAGGGAACCTCATAGCCCTGCATCATCCAGTAGCGGTTGATCATGTCCTTGGAGATCTTGTTCATGGCGTGGCCGATGTGGATCGGGCCGTTGGCGTACGGAGGGCCGTCGTGCAGCACGAACTTCTTGTGACCCTCGTTCTTCTTCAGAACCTGCTCGTAGACCTTGTTGTCCTGCCAGTCCTTGAGTCGCTTGGGCTCGGACTTGGAAAGACCGGCACGCATGGGAAAACCGGTTTTGGGCAGATTCATCGTCTGCTTGTACTCGTTTGCCACGGTACCCCTTTCATGTCGTGGGCGCGCACGCCCGTTGGGCACCAAAAAAGCGCCCGTCCCTACAAGCTGGGACGAAGCGCCACAAAAACGGGCTGTATGCCCGCAAAAGCTCTTCGTTTAACCACCCAGCTTAGATGCCCTCGCCCGCGTATTCGCGCGCTCGCATCCGTTACTCGGCTGGCCTGTATCGACGACCATCTCGGCGATATCTACTAAGACGTGCCTGCGCGGCACGTCCGTTGGGACCGCAGCTCCGGGGTGATTTTCATCGGTCGCATGCACGGGTTCTCAGCGCTCCCCGCTCTCTGTGGCATGCGGACGGCCGACTACTCGTCCCCATCAACGCTTATGCGGAGTATGCTAGCACGTTCCGCGCCGGCGAAAAACCCTCAACACTGGTTTCATACGTAAGAAATTTCTCGTGGTCGTTAGCCTTCTCTAGGAGCAAAATACCTGAAAGCACTTTAACTAACGAAAGAAGGCTGCCATGCGCACAATCGGAATGAGCGACTACACCGTCGGCGAGGATTGCTTTACCAAGCTGCCCGCCGCACTGGCGGAGTACGGCGCGAAGAAAGTCGCCATCATTGGTGGCAAGCGAGCCCTAGCTGCGGCGCTGCCGGGCATCGAGGCGGCGCTTGAAGGTACCGACGTCGAGATTCTGGAGACGCGCGTCTACGGCACCAACAGTACGCGCGCCAATATCGCCAAGGTCGTGAACTCCCCCGCTTGCCAGCAGGCAGACGTGCTTATCGCCTGTGGCGGCGGCAAGGCACTCGACACCGTCAAGACAGCGGCAATCGAGCTCAAGAAGATTGTCTTTACGGTGCCGACGATTTGCTCTAACTGTTCCGCCGCGACCGCCATTGCCGTCGTCTACAACGACGATGGATCGCTCGAGGGCTATTCGTACCCCAACCGACCGGCGCACATCTTCATCAATCCCAAGATCATCGCCGAGGCTCCGGCGGAGTACTTCTGGGCCGGCGTGGGCGACGCCCTGTCCAAGCAGCCCGAAGTCGAGTACGCCACGAGCGCCGGCGACCTGGAGCACACCGCCGGCCTTGGCCTGGCTCTTGCCCACACCTGTTCCGAGCCGCTGTTTACCTACGGTGTTCAGGGTCTTGAGGACGTTCGTCAGAATCTGTCGAGCGAGGCCGTCAAGCAGATCGCGCTCGACATCGTGGTCAACACGGGCTATGTCTCGAACCTGACCAACCAGAACGATTACTACTACAACTCGAGCGTGGCGCACGCGTTCTACAACGCCACCTGCAGCATTCCGCGTGAGGGCACCTACCTGCACGGCGAAGTCGTAAGCCTGGGCGTGCTGGTGTTGTTCACCTACACGGGCGACACCGAGAACCTTAAGCGCTATGCTGACTTCAACAAGCAGATGGGGCTGCCCGTAACGCTTGAGCAGGTCGGGCTTTCCGAGACCGATATCCCTGCCCTGTGCGAGCACGCGCACGCCACCAACGAGTGGAAGCAAGGCAACCCGGAGCCCTTCACCGACGAAAAATTCGCCGCCGCCATCAAGGCCGCCAACGCCTACGGCCACACGCTCTAGACCCAGGCCAAAACCACCACAAGGGAGCAGCACCTTTGTGGTGGTTTTTTATTGCTCCAGCATGCTGGGGTCGAACTCGCTAGCCGGGATCACGCGATAACCGTGGCGGAGCAGTAAATCAACGAAGACGCCGTTGCCCGCCGTAAGGGTGCCGCTGAATGTTCCGTCGTAGATGCGACCCGCGCCGCACGAGGGACTACGGTCCTGCAGGATGCACGCGGCGATCTCTTCCGGCCCGCCCGCCTGCTCGCACATATCGAGCGCTCGTTGGGCACCCAGGCGAAATTCGCGATCGACCGATATGCCCTCGCAGGTACGAACCTCTCCGTTCACAATCTCGGACGGCTTGCGCGGCGTGGGCAGGCCCCCAAAGACCTCAGGGCACACCAAGAGGACCTCGGTCCCTGTACGCTCGCAGGCCTCGACCAACTCGCGATGGTAGTTGTCGAGCCCGTTATACTTGCAGCTCTCGCCCATCAAGCAGGCGCTCACCACGATCTTCATTTCCATCCCTCTCAAGCAAAACGCCCCATTTGAGAAAGCTGCTCAAATGGGGCGTCGGCGTTTACTGGCTCGGCCGCGGCTTTACTGCTGCTTGGGCATCAGCGGATTCTCGCGCGTGAGGAGGTTCATGAACTCCTCGCCCGTGATGGTCTCCTTCTTATACAGATAACGAGCCAGCTCGTGGAGCTTAAACTTGTTCTCCTTCAGAATCTGCAAAGCGCGGTCGTGCGCATCCTCGATCAGCTTGGCGACAATCGCGTCCACGCGCTCGGCCGTACCGGGGGCGCAGGTGAGCGACGTGTCCTGATTGAGATACGCGTTCTGCACGGTACCGAGCGCCATCATGCCAAACTCGTCGGACATACCAAAGCGCGTCACCATATTACGGGCGAGCTTGGTGGCCTGCTCGATGTCGTTGGCGGCGCCGGTCGTCATCTCTCCAAAGATGAGCTCCTCGGCTGCGCGGCCACCGCAATAGACAGCGAGCTTGTCCAAGACCTCCTGGCGCGTCGTCAGGAAGCGCTCGTCCTCCTCGACCTGCATGGTATAACCAAGAGCACCGCTCGTGCGCGGCACGATGGTGATCTTCGTGACCGGCGCAGAGCCCTTCTGGCGAGCGGCAACGATGGCATGGCCGATCTCGTGATAAGAAACGACCTGCTTCTCGTGGTCGGACAGCACCGTGGACTTACGCTGTTGGCCGGCAATGACGACCTCCACCGACTCCTCGAAGTCGTCCTGGGTTGCACGCTTGCGACCCTCGCGAACGGCGCGCAGGGCGCCCTCGTTGATGATATTGGCCAGGTCGGCGCCCGAGGCACCGGGCGTGGCGCGGGCAATCGCGGTCAGGTCGATCGGCGGCTCGGTCTTCACGCTCTTGGCATGCAGCTCGAGGATGTTCTTGCGGCCGGTCAGATCGGGCAGCTCGACGGGGATGCGGCGGTCAAAACGACCGGGGCGCAGTAGAGCGGGATCGAGACTGTCGGGGCGGTTGGTTGCGGCAAGGACAACGATACCCTTATGGTTATCGAAGCCATCCATCTCGGTCAGCAACTGATTGAGCGTCTGCTCGCGCTCGTCGTTGCCGCTAAAGCCGCCGCCATCGCGCTTCTTACCGATGGTATCGATCTCATCGATAAAGACGATACACGGTGCCTTTTCCTTGGCCTGCTTAAACAGGTCACGAACCTTAGCAGCGCCGCGACCGACAAACATCTCAACGAACTCAGAGCCCGAAATGCTAAAGAACGGAACACCGGCCTCGCCGGCAACAGCCTTGGCAAGCAGGGTCTTACCGGTACCCGGAGGGCCAACAAGGAGAGCACCACGCGGCAGCTTGGCGCCGATCTCCTCGTAGCGCTGCGGCTTCTCCAGAAAGTCGACGACCTCCTTGAGAGACTCCTTGGCCTCTTCCTGACCGGCGACGTCCTTAAAGGTCACGCCCACGTCCTTGGAGGCGATCACGCGCGCGCCGGACTTACCCAGTCCGCCGCCGCCAAAACCGCCGCCGCCAAAGTTCATCGACGGGCCGTCATCGCCCATAGCCTTCTTCATGCGGCGGTTGAGCCACCAACCGATGAGGAAGAAAATCGCCATGGGAAGAATGAGTGTGAGCAGGTAGTAGGTCATCAAACCCGAGTTTTTATCGGGAACGACCGACTCCAGCGAAGCGCCAGACTCAAGCACGCGATCGGTAAAGCCCGCGTCATTCGGCACACCGGTCGTCTTGTAGGCGATGTTCTCGTCCTCGCCCTTCTTGGTGTAATAAATCGAGTAATCGTCCGTGTTGTACTCGACCTTGTCGACGCTCTTCTTATCGAGCGCTTTGACAAACGTCGAGTAATCGGTCTTCGTAATCTGCTGCGTGTGACCGATGTTGGGGAACAGAACGGTCGAGAGCACGAGGTAGACGACGAAGGCGATGAGCACGTAGAGAATCATATTCCGTCTACGTTTGTTGTCATCCATCTCCATCTGCTTGAACTCCATCTACTGGGGTTGATAATGCTTTCTAGAATACCCAACCCGGACGGCGATAAACCGACGCCGGGCACGAAAGGACAGAGATGGCATCACTGTAAGTCGGCAAGGTTCAAATCTATACAGGCGACGGCAAGGGCAAGACGACGGCTGCGCTGGGGCTCGCGCTGCGCGCGACGGGCTACGGGCTCGACGTTCTTAGGCTGCAGTTTGCCAAGAAACTGCACTGCGCCGAACACGATGCCGCGCCGCGCCTGGGGCTGCGCATCGTACAAGCTGACCGCGACACGCCCGAGGCTTGCGCCGCACAGATCATGGAGCTCGCATGCAGGCAGATATCACAGGTCGACGTTCTGATTTTGGACGAACTCGGCGAGGCCATGCGCCGCGGCTTCGTGACACGCGAGGATGTCGAAGCGCTGATCGCGATAAAGCCCGCCACCACGGAACTCGTGCTCACCGGCCGCGGGCTGCTGCCGTTGGCCGACCTCGCGGACTTAGTCACCGAAATACGTCCCATCAAACACTACTTCGACGAAGGCCTCCTAGCCCGCCAAGGCATCGAATACTAATTGATTCGTTTTCCGCCAACACCTACAGCTCATAAGGAAGTTGCGGTGGAATAGTACTTGTTTGACGGTCCGCAAGGGCTTTTCAGGAACTATTTCACCGCAACTTATCAGGGGTATCTGACGGATGAGCTAGGCGGTGGCGCGACCTAGCCAGTTGCCGCTGTGGTGGTAGATGGTGAACATGGTTGCGGTGATGAGCCAGGTTACGGGGTAAACCAGCAGTAGATGCTCGAGCGACGGATAGAAGGGCATGATCGCAAACACCCAGATCACCCTCAAGACAACGGTGCCAAAGATGGTGAGCATCATAGGCTGCAAACTCACGCCGGCGCCGCGGATGGAACCCGAGGCGTTCTCGATAATCGAGAAAATCGCATAGAACGGCGCAATGAAATGGAGGATAGTCGTGGTGTACGCCGAAATCGAAGCATCGTCGACAAACAAACGCGACAGCGGGCCCGAGAACACCAGCAGCACGGCAGACAGGCCACCAATGAGCATAAACGACAGCACGAGCGACGTATGGTAGCCCTTGCGCATGCGCTCGTAGTTGCGCGCGCCAAAGTTCTGCGCCGAGAACGTAGTGATCGATACGCCGAGCGCCTCGGTCACCATCCAGATAATGCCATCCAGGCGCCCAGATAGACCCCAAGCAGTCGTGACATCGGCGCCAAACGAATTAACCGACACCTGGATCAGCACGTTCGAGATCGAATAGGCAGCCGATTGAAAACCGAGTGGCAGACCACACGAGATCATACTCTTGCAAATACCGCGATCGATACCGAGCTTAGACAGCGAAAGACGCCATGCACCCGGAGCGCGCATCATGCGCAACACGATCATCGTTGCATTGGAGCAAATGGTCAGCGCCACCGCGATGCCGCAGCCCAGCGCCTCCATATGCAACACAGCGACAAAAATGATATCCAGCACCACGTTAACCAGGCAGCCAGAGGCAATGATCACGGCGGGGCCGCGCGTGTCGCCCACGGCACGCAGCAGTGCGGTTCCCATATTAAGCAGCAGTGCCGCAACCATCGCGGCAAAATAACAGCGAGCATAGGCCACGCCCTCGGCCAATAGTTCATGCGGCGTGTTCATAAGCACCAGCATGGGCTCAACGAACACTATGCCAAGAATCGAGAAAGCGATACCGCCCACCAGCGCGAGCGTCATGGCTGTATGGACCGAACGACTCAGTCGCTCATCATCGTGCTGACCAAAATACTGACCGGTAATGACCGCGCAGCCGGCGCCGACGCCAACGCAAAAGCCAATGCAGAGCTCGGTGAGCACCATCGTAGCTTGAATGCCACCTAGCGCGAGCTTGCCGCCAAACTGACCGACGATATAGGTACCGATAAGCGTGTAGGCCTGCTGAAAAAACGAACTAAAAAAGATGGGAACGCACAGCGAAAGCAGCTGCTGCCAAATAACACCCTGCGTTACATCGATAGCCGTAGATTTCTTAGCCACACGCCCTCCCCAAAAGCGTACGTCAACCGACAAAACAGTAATTAAAGACCTAAGCTAATAGCAGCTTAGCACCGACCGACGTCGACCGAAACACCCCGAGTCAGAGCCCGGTGCAAACTATCTGCCTAGTGATACAGCCCCGGCTGGTAGTGATACTCGTTGCTCACGTGCGGGCACAGCTGCCAAAAGGCGACGGCACTCGCCGCGGCCACGTTGAGCGAATCGACCCCGTGCGCCATCGGAATGCGCACGGCTCGGTCGCAGCCCGCGATAGTCTTGGCGCCCAGGCCGGCACCCTCGGTGCCCATAAAGATCGCCAGGCGATCAACCTCCTGCAGCGCAGGATCGTCCAGCGAAACGGAGTCGTCCGTCAGCGCCATCGCAGCGCACGAAAAACCGGCTTCGTGCAGTGCCGCCAGGCCATCGTGCGGCCACACACGAGCCTCGCTGCCAATACGCGTCCACGGCACCTGAAACACCGTGCCCATGCTCACGCGGGCCGAGCGACGGTACAGCGGGTCGCAGCACGTCGGACTGACCAAAATACCGTCGACATTGAGCGCGGCGGCCGAGCGGAAAATCGCACCCACGTTCGTGTGGTCGACAATACCCTCGAGCACGCACACGCGCACCGGGCGCTCCCCCGCCGCCTCGACGACGCCACCCAAGAACTCATCAACCGGAATCTGCCGCGGGCGACGAAACGCCGCGAGCGCACCGCGCGTCACGTTAAAGCCCGTCAGCTGCTCCATGAGTTCCATGGAAGCCACGAACACAGGAACCGGACCTGCGCCCTCGCGCACAACCAGACGCTCAAACAGCGGCATCATCTGGTCGAGCCAGCGTTCGCCCAAAAGAAAGCTCACCGGCTCGTATCCGGCACGCACCGCGCGCTCAATAACCTTGGCACTCTCGGCGATAAAGATGCCCTTTTGCGGCTCTAGCACGCAGCGCAGCTCGCGCTCGGTCAGTCGCACGTAGGCATCGAGCCGCTCGTCCTCGAGCGAATCAATTCGCAGAACCTCAACGGCATCAGTCATAGCAGCCTGCCCGCACCCTTCTTTACAGCACATCTATACCAAACGAGGCGACGCTAAGCGCCGCCCCATACATTCAATCAACCCGATGATACCGTTCACACCAGGAGATTTACGCATCAACGCGACGATACGTCACGAACTCATAATCGAGGCCTTCGTCACCCTCGCCCGCGGAAATCGTGGCAACCCCTTCGCGCCGCACAACTTCCCACGCGGGGTCGGCGTCCAAATTGGGAAAATATGTGTCCACGGGATGGACGCAGTGGTTGTGCGTGACCTCGGCCTCGGCACAATACGGCAAAAACTGCCGATAGACATCGCCGCCGCCGATCACCCACGCAACGGGCTCATCGGCAACCGCGGCGAGCGCCTCGTCGATGCTATGCACCACGTCGACGCCTTCGACAGCAAAATCCTCGTCGCGGGTAAGCACGATATTGCGACGGTTCTTGAGTGGACGCCCACCGGGAAAACTCAGCAGCGTCTTGCGCCCCATGATGACCGGGCAGCCCTTGGTGCAGGCCACAAAATGGCGCATGTCGGCGCGATTGGACACCACCATGTCGCCCTCGCACCCAATGCCCCAGTCATCGCACACGGCGACAATGGCAGAAAGCTTACACGTCATGAGTACCACCTACACCGCAATGGGGATGTTCTTGACCTGCGGACCGTGCTCGTAGCCCTCCACGATCAGGTCATCGGTCGTAAACGCATAGAAATCGTGCACGTCGGGGTTCAGCGTTACCTTGGGCGCCGCAAACTGCGGGCGCTCGATAAGCTCACGGACGATATCGACGTGGCGGTCGTAAATGTGGGCATCGGCAATCACATGCAGCAGCTCACCCGGAATCATATCGACCGACTGTGCGACCATCATCAGCAAGATGGCGTACTGGCACACATTCCAGTTGTTCGCGGCCAAAATGTCCTGGCTGCGCTGGTTGAGAATCATATTGAGCGTTGGCTTGTCGTCCTGCGGACGCTGCGTCACGTTATACGTCACGCTGTACGCGCACGGATACAGGTGCATCTCGGACAAATCGCTAAACACATACGTGTTGGTCATGATGCGGCGACTGTACGGAGTATGCTTGAGGTCGTACAGCACGCGGTCCATCTGGTCAAAGTCGCCCTCGGCATAATGGCTCTTCTGGCCAATCTGGTATCCGTAGGCCTTGCCGATGGAACCGGTCTCGTCGGCCCACTCATCCCAGATATGGCTGTTGAGGTCATGGACGTTATTGGACTTCTTTTGATAGATCCACAGGATCTCGTCCATGGCGGACTTGAGCGCCGTGCGGCGCAGGGTAAGCGCGGGGAACTCCTCGCGCAGGTCGTAGCGCGCCGTGACGCCAAAGTTTTTAATGGTATAGGCAGGGGTGCCGTCCTCCCACACCGGGCGGACCTTTTGGCCCTCGGTGGTGGTGCCATGGTCCAAGATATCGCGGCACATGGTTACAAACTGTTGATCAGCTTTGCTCATTGACCCTCCTGTCAGTCGCCTACAAGCGAGATTCATTGTAGCCCAGGCGCACGCGGCCCCACAGCCCAAACATAAGCCCTCATTTTCTGACATATGCCAGAAATTCCTTGCACAAATCCGCACGTTCGCTATTCTATTGTTGACATATGTCAGATTTGGAGAGTGTATGGCTGGAAGACGCAAAAAACTGCGCCGCGTTGGGATCATCCCCGAATATCGCGGCTTTACCCCCGATGGCCTTGCCAGCGGAGACGCTATCGATATTACGGTCGATGAGCTCGAAGTACTGCGCCTGTGCGATCTGGAGGGCCTCAATCAGGAGGCCGTCGCCCTACACATGGGCATCGCCCGCGCCACGGTGGCGGCAATCAGCAGTCGCGCGCATCGCAAGGTGGCAAGCGCGCTGGTCAATGGACGGGCGATCGTCATCGAAGGCGGCAACATCGCGTACTCCCCCATCACCACGACGACGGCCGCATGGCCAGCAAAGGAGGTCGGCACCATGAGGGTGGCAACAACGTACGACAACGGCAACATCTTTATGCACTTTGGCCGCAGCGAGCAGTTCAAGATCTACGACATCCAGGATGGCAAGGTGCTCAACGAGCAGGTCGTAGGCACCGGTGGCACCCGCCACGGCGCCTTGGCGGGCCTGCTTGCCAACGGTGGCGTTGACACGCTCATTTGCGGCGGTATCGGCGGCGGCGCTATCAACGCGCTTGCCCAAGCCGGCATCACGGTCTATGCGGGCGCCCAGGGCAGCTGCGATGCCTGCGTCAAGGCCCTCATTGCCGGCACGCTCGCACAGACCGGCGAGGCCACCTGCGACTGCCATGGACATGATCACGAGCACATCCACGAGCATGGCGAGTCCTGCGGCTGCCACGGCCATCACGACCACGACGGACATGAGGGCTGCAGCTGCCACTAGCGGCAAGCACCTCGACGTCAACACGCTTCCGCGCGTGCGACAACCTGCGAACAAACGGCGTAGGCCGCCCGGAGTACCATCCAGGCGGCCTACGCCATACACGACTCAACCAGTCGTTACTTCTTATTGCGCATCTGCGCTTCCATCTGGCGCAGCAGGTCCATATCGGACTTAGGACCGCCCATTCCCAGGCCGCCCATGCCGCCCAGGCCCATGGCATCCAGACCGGGAATATTGGGCATGCGCATCTTTTTGCCCTTCTTACCCTTCTTGCCCTTCTTGCCACCGGCCTGTGCCTGATTGGCCATCGAGCGCATGCGGCCCATCATCTTGTTCATCTCGCCCCACTGCTTCATAAGGCTATTGACCTCGGTGGGAGTCACGCCGGCGCCCTTGGCGATACGGGCGCGGCGCTGGCCGTTGATGATGGAGGGACGCAGGCGCTCCTCCTTGGTCATCGACATGATGATGGCCTCGTTCTTGTCGAAGATGCCCTCGTCCAAATTGCCGCCCATCTGGTTGAGCGCGCGCTGGCCGCCGGGGAGCATACCCAGGATGCCCTTCATGCCGCCCATCTTCTTGACAGCCTTCATCTGGTCGAGCATGTCGTTCATGGTAAAGCCCTCGCGCAGCATACGCTCGGCAGCCTCGAGCTGCTCGGCGTCGGCCGCCTCCTGGGCCTTCTCGATGATGCCGACAACATCGCCCATGCCCAAGATTCGCTTGGCCATACGATCGGGATAAAACGGCTCAAGCGAATCGGGTTTCTCGCCCATGCTCACGAACTTGATGGGCTTGCCGGTCACCTGGCGCACGGAAAGCGCGCCGCCGCCACGAGCGTCGCCATCGAGCTTGGAGATGATCACGCCGTCAAAGTCGGTGCGCTCGGCGAAGGTCGAGACAACGTTGACGATATCCTGGCCGGTCATGGCATCGACGACCATCAGCACCTGATCGGGCTTGACGGCCTTCTTGATATCCACGGCCTCCTGCATCATCTGCTCGTCGATCTGCAGACGACCGGCGGTATCGACGATGACCACATCGCGCAGGTGGTCGACGGCCTCCTGAATGGCGCCCTTGGCGATGTCGACCGGGTGCGCACCGTCGCCTCGGAAGACCGGGACACCGATCTCTCCGCCGAGCGTGGCCAGCTGGTCGGCAGCGGCGGGACGGTAGACGTCGCAAGCGGCGAGCAGCGGCGAGCGGCCCTGCTTCTTGAGCAGGTAGGCAAGCTTTACGGCCGCCGTGGTCTTACCAGAGCCCTGCAGGCCCACGAGCATGATGACGTTGGGGATGCGGTTGCTAAAGACGAGCTTGCTCTCGGTGGAGCCGAGCATCTCGGTGAGCTCGTCGAGCACGATCTTGACGACGTTTTGCGCCGGCGACAGCGACTCCATGACCTCGGCGGTCATGCAGCGCTCCTTGGTCTTGGCGACAAACTCCTTGACGACCTTAAAGTTGACGTCGGCCTCGAGCAGCGCCATGCGAATGTCGCGCATGGCCGAGGTGATATCGGCCTCGGTCAGTTTACCCTTGCCGCGCAGGCGGTCAAATGTGTCGTTGAGGCGATCGCTCAGGGAATCAAACACTAGTCACTCCTTAATTGGACTCGCCCACCAGGGCGCGGCAGAAATCTTTGGCATTAAACTCCTGCAGGTCATCGACCTGCTCGCCCACGCCGATGCGCAGGATCGGGAGCTTGAGCTTCTCGGCCACGGCCATGGCGATACCGCCCTTTGCCGTGCCGTCGAGCTTTGTCATGATAATACCGTCCAGGCCAAGCGCCTCGTTAAACTCAAGCGCCTGGTTCAGACCGTTTTGGCCCGTCGCGGCATCGATCACAAGCACGACCGAGACCGGCATGGGACCGGCGGCCATATTGGCGGCGCGCTTACGGGTCACATTGACCACCTTGGCGAGCTCGCGCATGAGCTCGGGGCTCGTGTGCAGACGGCCGGCGGTATCGATGAGCACCAGGTCGCTGCCGCGCCTATCGGCCTCGTCGAGCACGTCGTAGCAAACACTTGCCGGGTCGGAGCCGCGATCGCGCTTGATGACGGGAACGCCGGCGCGCTGGCCCCACACATCAAGCTGCTCGATGGCGGCGGCGCGGAAGGTGTCGGCCGAACCGATCACCACGTTCTTGCCGCGGGCAGCCATGGCGCTCGCGATCTTACCGACCGTCGTGGTCTTGCCGGCACCGTTGATGCCCACAAACAGCACGCAGCTCGGCGTATCGGAGAACGGATCGCGCTCGATGGGCACAAAGTGCTGCTCAAGCTGGTCGGCCAGAGCGCGGCGAAGCTGCGGAGCGGTCTTGAGGTTCTTCTTGGCCGCGGCATCGCGCAGGTCATCGGAGACCTTGATAGCGACCTCGGCGCCCATGTCACCCATTACGAGGGTGTCCTCCAGGTCCTCCCAAAAATCCTCGTCGACCTCGCCGCCAAAGTAGAAGACCTCGTTGAGGGCCTCGCGGCTGCGCTCAAGTCCGCGCGAGAGAGCATCGAAGAATCCCATTATGCATTCACGACCTTTCCGGTTTCGCGATCGAGTTTTTGCGAGACGACGCGACTGACGCCGTCGGCTTGCATCGAGACGCCATAGAGGACGTCAGCGTCCTCCATAGTACGGCGCTGATGCGAGATAACCAAGAGCTGCGTATCGGAACGCAACACATCGAGCGCGCCGATGAGCTTGGACAGGTTGGCGTCATCGAGCGCCGCCTCGACCTCGTCCAGCACATAGAACGGCACCGTGCGCGTGCGATACACGGCAAAGAGCAAGGCGAGCGCCGTCAGACTCTTCTCGCCGCCCGACATGAGCATCATCTTGGTGATGCGCTTGCCGCGCGGCTGCGCCACGACCTCGATACCCGTCTCGGCAGGATGCTCGGGATCGGTCATCTCCAGATGAGCCTGGCCGCCCGGGAAGAGCATAGCGAAGATCTCGCGGAAGTTCGCGTCGACCTTCTCAAACGTCACCAGGAACGCCTTGCGCATCTTGCGATCAATGGCCACCGTGATCTTGGTGAGCGCCTTGCGCGCGCTCTCCAGATCGGCCAGCTGCTCCTCGATGTAGTCGGCGCGGCGTTTGAGCTGCTCGTACTCCTCCATGGCAACTTGGTTAACGGGACCAAGGTTGTTGATCTGGCGCACAAGCTGGTTGAGTTCGCGCTCGGCGGCATCGCGGTCCGTGGGCGCCGGAAGCATGAGCGCTTCCTCGAGCACCGTCGTGCCATCGGCGGTAATGGCCTTAATGGCAGCCTCGACCTGCACCTCGAGCTTGCCACGCGCGACCTTGAACTCGTTTTGCGTGGCAGAGGCGGTATCGACTCGCTCCTTAGCGCGGGCAACCTCTGCCTTGGCATCCTCGATGGTCTTCTTGAGCGAAGCGGAGTCCGCCTCCTCCAGAGAGGCCTGGTCACGCAGGCGCGCTGCCCAATCCGACGCGCGTTCCAACAGGGCAGAATAGCGTTCGTGCATGGGATCGACGCGCAGGCGCAGCAGCTCGAGCGAGCGCGAGGCCTGGCGTGTTCCGCGGATACGACGGTCGATGCCCTCAAGACGATGCTCCAGGTCGGGCACGCGGCCCTTCAGCGAACGCAGGCGTTCGCTCGTCTGGGCTAGGCGAACCTTGGCGTCGGCGAGCTTGCCGGCAGCCTCGGAATCGTCACGGCGAACGCGGCCGAGTTCGTCGTTGGCCTCAGAAATCTGCAAGCCCAGATCGCTTGCCTGCGCGCGGGCCTCGTCACGCGAACGGGTGAGCTCGTCAACGCGCGGGCGCGCAGCGCGAACGGCTTCGGAGGCCTGCTCGCGGCGCTTGGAGATGCGCACGCGCTCGACCTCGGCATTGTTGGCGCTTTGCTCCAAGCGGCCGATCTCGGAAAGCAGCGAGCGGCGCTCGCCCTCAAGACGGGCGATCTCACCGGCGGCATCGCCCTCGGCGGCACGGGCCTCCTCGACGGCAGCGTTGGCCTCAACGACTTGGTCCGAAGCATGCTCAAAGATGGCAGCCAGATCGGGTTCCAGGCCCTCGAGCTCACGGATGCGGCGCTTGCGCTCCAAGGCACCCGAAGCCTCGCCGGCATCAAGCCCCACGCGCACCAGGCCGCCGCAGGCGACGCGGGCGCCATCGGGGGTCACGTAAGTCACGCCTTCAACGACCGGCGCCGACAGCGCGGCAGCAAGATCGTCAACGACGTAATAGCCGCCGAGCAGCGCCTCGACGACGGGTCCGTAGCCTGCGCGCACGGACAGACGATCAACCAGGCGGGTACCGGCAGCGCCCTCAGCGGCGGTAGAGCCGCTCACGCCGCGCGCCACCAGCAGTGCTTCGCCCGAGGCCTTCTTTTGGTCCAGAGCCGCACGACCGGCACGCTCAAGCGTGGCGGCGTCATCAAACAGCAGCGCATCGATATCGCCGGCGAGCAATTGCTCAACCAGGCCCTCAAGCTCGCGCGGGGCCTCCAGCACGTCGCCCAGACGACCCAAGACATCGTCGCCCAGCGCACCCACCAGACGGCTCACGAGCGGCGAGCTGTCGGCCATGCGGGCATCGAGTTTCTTTTGGCTGGCAAGCTCCGAGCGCACCTCGGATAGCTTGTTGCGCGCCTCACTCTCGCGGGCACGCAGGTCCTTCAGGGCCGCGCGTGCCGTCTCGGTGGCCTCACGCGCATCAACCTGAGCCTGGCGCGCTTCCTCAAGAGCGCCCTCAAGCTCCTCGGCGCGGTCGCGACGGCTCTCGAGCGAGGCCATGACCTCCTCGAGCTGCTCGTCAATCTGCTCCAGGCGCGAGGCATACATGTTGTCCTCGACCTCGGCATTGCTCAGCGAGTCCTTCACCTTGGCAAGCTCGAGCGCGGCGTTATCGGCCACGCGCTGCACATCGCGTTGCTCACGCGTAAGCTGCGAAATCTGATTGTCGAGCGCCACGCGCCGCTCGTGGAGCTCAGCGGCGGCAGGACCAGCGGCGTCGACGTCCTCCTGGGCCTGCATGTGCGCACCGATCACTTCCTCAAGCTGCGCACGCGCGTCCTCGAGCTCCTCGAACACGCGACGTCGCTGATGCTCGGAGCTCGAAATCTGCCCGCGCATGTCAGACAGGCGCGACACCATGTTGTGGCCCTTTTCCTCGAGCAGGCGCATGTCGGAGTTAATGCGGCCGACCACATCTTGCATATGACGGCGCTGCTCGCCCAGGTCGCCCACAAACAGGCCCTTTTCCTCGAGCATGACCTGAAGCTTCTCGAGCTCGCGCTCCTTTTCGCCCAAGCGGTACTGCGCAAGCTCCAGCTCGGCGGCGCCTTCCTTGGAACGGCTCTCCAGGTCGTTCCACTGCGACTGCAGCGAACGCAGCTCGTCGACGGCTAGCATCTGCGTAAGCTCGTTCGCACGCGAGGACAGCTCTTTGTACTTGCGCGCGCGATCGACCTGACGCTCCAACGGTCGCAGCTGACGGGCGATTTCCTTATTGATGTCGCGGGCACGCGTCAGGTGCTCGTCCATCGACTTAATCTTTTTGAGCGCACGCTCCTTGCGGCGCTTGTGCTTGGAGATGCCGGCGGCCTCCTCGATGAGGGCACGGCGCTCCTCGGGGCGGCTCTGCAAGATGGCATCGAGCTTGCCCTGGCTGATGATGGAATGTGTATCCTTGCCCAGGCCCGAATCGTGCAAGATGTCCTGAATGTCCATCAGGCGGCACGGGCTCGAGTTGATGAGGTACTCGCTTTCGCCCGAGCGATACATACGACGGGTGATGGCGACCTCGTCAAAATCGACGGGCAGCATATGGTCCGAGTTATCGAGCACAAGCGTGACCTCGGCGACACCCACCGGCTTGCGCGCTGACGAGCCCGAGAAGATGACATCCTCCATGGCCTGGCCGCGCAGCTGCTTGGCGCTCTGCTCGCCCAGGACCCACAGAATCGAGTCAGAGATGTTCGATTTTCCCGAGCCGTTGGGACCGACGATGACGGTCAGGCCCGGCTCAAACGTCATATGGGCGCGGTCGGCAAACGACTTGAACCCTTTGAGCGTGAGGGACTTGAGATACACGGTTCCTCGCTTACACGTGCTTCTTGTTCAGAATCACGCCGTTGGTGGTATAACCCATGCGGTCGAGCGCTTCGAGCGCGGCGGCTCCCTCGGCTTCCTTCTTTGAGGAGCCGGAGCCGCGACCCTGACGAATACCATCGATCAACACCACGGCGGTAAAGGTGGGCGCATGCGCCGGGCCCTCGGAGCCAACGAGCTTGTACGCCGGGGGTTCGTGACCGTCGGCTTGCACGCACTCCTGCAAAAACGACTTGGGGTTCGCGGGATGCTCGGCACGCTCGGAAGCCAAATGCGGCTTAAGCGTACGATGGATAAACTCCGCTGCGGCATCCCAGCCGGCATCCAGGTACAGTGCGCCCACGAGCGACTCGTAGACGTTCTCGAGGGCCGAATGCAGGCCGCGCGCACCGGTACCGGTCTCGGAGGCACCAAAGATGATGATGTCGTCGATGCCCAGCTCGTGAGAAACCTCGGACAGCGTAGCGCCCGAGACAAGCGACACCTTCAGGCGTGTGAGCTTGCCCTCGTCAAACTCCGGATAGGACTCAAACAGGGAGCGTGCGACCACAGCGCCCAAAATGGAATCGCCCAAGAACTCAAGGCGCTCATAGCTGGCAGAAACCGGCTGGCCCTCGACTGCCGAGGGATGCGTAAGCGCCGCGCGCAGCAGCACCTTATTGTTGAACTCGTGGCCCAAGATTTCCTGGGCGCGCGTAAGTCGGTCGGATAAAGCCAAGACTTAGGCCTCCTTGGCAGCTTCGATAGCGTCGACGGCGTCGGCGACAGAGTTGAGCGAGAGAAGGGTCTCGTCATCGATCTCGAGGTTGAACTCGTCCTCGATAGCCGTAACCAGCTGCAGGCGCTCGAGCGAGTTGGCATCGAGGTCGTCAAAGGTGGTCTCATCGCTAATTTCGGCAACATCGACGCCCAGAACGTCAGCAGCGACCTCGGCGATCTTGTCGAAGATTTCGGAGCGGTCCATAGCGCTTCCTCTCATAGTGCATGAATACCAAAAGAATGGTACCGCCCGGGCGGTACCAAGACACGGTTCTGATTCTACCCCACGACGTGCGCCGCGAAGCACATAACAGCACTCTAACTCGCTCTTATAAAACGATACCGTCCATAGAGTTGGCGACATTCTCGACCAGCCCGGCGCGCACGGCTTCGGCCGCCGCAAGCGTACCGTTTTTAACAGCCTCGACCGAGGTGGCACCATGGCCGATCAGGACCACGCCGCGCAGGCCCAAAAGAATCGCGCCGCCCTTGGCGTCGCCCGAAAGCTTGGCTTTAATCTCGCGCATCTGCTTTTTAATGAGCAGCGCGGCGATCTTGGTGCCGAGCGAGGCCATAAAGGCACCCTTGAGTTCCTGCAGCAAAAACTTGGCAGCGCCCTCGGTGGCCTTGAGCGCGATGTTGCCCGACATGCCGTCGGCGACCACGACGTCAAAATTGCCCGACGTAAGATCGGTGCCCTCGCAGTTACCAACAAAGCCGGGAACGGCGGCTTTCATGGCCGGGAAGCAGGCCTTGGTAAAGTTGGAGCCCTTCTCGTCCTCGGTGCCGTTGGCAAGCAGGCCCACGCGGGGATGCTCGATGCCCAGGACGACGCGGGCATAGGCGCTACCCATCTGAGCAAAACGCACCATGTCATCGACCTCCACATCGGGGTTGGCACCCATGTCGCACAGCACCGTCAGACCGCCGGCGCGATTGGGCAACGCATTGGTGAGGCACGGACGCACCGGCTGCTTCTTGCCTTCGGCCTGATACCTAAACGGCGTCACGTAGGCGGTGGCAGCGGCGGTCATGGCACCGGTCGAGCCGGCGGAGAAGAACGCATCCGCGTTGCCCTTCTTAATGGCGCGGCAAGAAAGCACGATCGACGACTTACGCTTGGTCATCACGGCGCGAATGGGATCGTCATCCATGGCGATAACGTCGGGTGCCTCCAGGGCCTCGATGCGCGCATGGGAGGCGGCAAAGGGATTGACGATTTCGGCGGGGCCAGCTGCCAAGACCTCGATATCGGGATCGGCGGCAAGCGCAGCCTCGATACCATCGAGAACGACCTGAGGTTTCTCGTCTCCGCCCACAACGTCTACACAAACGCGAACGTTACTCATATACATGCTCCTTATACAAAAATGGCCGACTCATTGAGCCGGCCATTGTGGTTCCATTTGGAACGGCATCGCATCCAGAGTATACCGTTACTCGGTAACGATAACCTCGCGGTCCTTGTAGAAACCGCAGCTGGGGCACACGTGGTGCGGAAGCTTGACAGCGCCGCAACGGGGGCACGTGGACTGAGCCGCAGCCGAGATCTTCATGTTGGCGGAACGACGGGTGTGAGTGCGGATACGACCCTGCTTTTGTTTAGGTACGGGCATAGTGACCTTCCTTATGAACTATCCAGTGTGGCGATTACGCGCAAGTAGCGATACTACCACAGTTTTACTCATCAAGCTTGAGATTCTTCAATGCTGCAAATGGATTTTCCGTGGCAGCGGCCCATTCTGCCTCTGCCTGGGCGGCGCAATCGCATTGCTCGACGTTGAGATTGCAGCCGCAAGTGGGGCACAGACCGCGGCAATCGGGCTTGCAGAGCACCACAAACGGGGTGTCCATAACGACCGCGTCATTGATGGGCTCACCCAGATCGACGATACGGTCCTCACCCAGGAGCTCGTAGCCGTCCTCGAAGGCCTCGGGATCCTCGGGTTCCTCAAAGAGGTAGAACTCCTCGATCTCGCCGGCGATATCAAACGAGGCGGGCTCCAGGCAACGGTCGCACTCGCCGGTGGCGTGCGCGCGGACCATGCCCGTGAGCAAGACACCGGTACCGGCATTGGTAAAGACAACGTCGTAGTCGATGCCGTCCTGAAGCTGGTACTCCTTCTCGCCCACCGTGTAGGTGGAGACATCGACCTTACCGGTCAGCGGATACGAATCTCCGGGAAACTCGAGCTGCTCGGAAAGATCGACGGTAACGCTCGGGAACTCAGCCATTACCACTGACCGTTCTGTTGGGCGGCACCCTCGTTGAGCTGCTGACGGCAACGGGTAACGGTGCCGGTCAGGCTCTTGAGGTTCTCCTCCAGGTGCGTAAAGACCTGCTCTGCGTAGTCCTCGGCAGCATAACGCGTCTCGCGCTCGTACTGCTGGGCACGATCGCGGATGTCGTCGGCCTGCTGCTGCGCAAGGCGGACGATCTCCTGCTCACCGGCAATAGTGAGGGCCTGCTGCTGAGCGTCAGCGATGATGGAATCGGCCTGAGCGGCGGCGGAAGCCATAAGCTCCTCGCGCTCCTTAAGGATACGGCGGGACTTCTGCCACTCCTCGGGATAGCTCATGCGGATCTCGTCGAGGATGTTGAAGAACACGTCGGCGTCGATGACCTTGAACTGAGCGTTCTTGCCGAAAGGCGGCTTGGCTTCCTCGATCAGCCCTTCGAGCTCATCGACCAAGCTGACGATCCTATCGCCAGGAAAATTCTCGCCCGGCATCCGGTCTCCTTTCATAGGTAACATATCATCGTGCTAGTTTACCACATGCCACCAGGCAATAAGAAACGTCACGAAAAGCGATGTTTGAGCGCTTCGACCACGTTGGACGGGACAAACGTCGATACATCGCTGCCGAGCGAGGCGATCTGGCGAACGACCGAGCTCGAGATATAGCCGTACTGCGGCGCACTCATGACAAAGATGGACTCCAGCTCGCTATCCAGGCGATAGTTAAGGTCGGCCTGCTGCAGCTCATACTCAAAGTCGGTCATGGCGCGCAGACCCTTGACCACGGCCCCCGCCCCCTGCTCACGAGCGAAGTCGACCAAGAGGCCGGTAAAGGGCAGGACCTCGACGCCGTCGATATCGCCGAGCGCCTCGCGGGCCAGCGCCACGCGCTCATCGAGCATAAACGTGGTACCTACACCGTTTTTACCTTGCGACTCAGCAACAGCGACGATCACGCTGGGAAAGATGCGGCGGGCACGGCGGATCACATCGATATGGCCAAACGTGATGGGATCGAAGGTGCCCGGGACGATCACGCGATTAATAGTGTCACTCATGGGCGTCCTCCGGGGATACTGCCTCGTCATTTTCGTTAGCATCAGTGCCGCCGTCCTTGCTATCGCCGGCCCAGCGCAGCAGGTCGACCGAAGTGATGCCATAGCGCTTCTCGCGCACGGTCTCAAAGCCGGCCGGATGCGCGCCCGCGTCGGCGGCGGCATGCTCAAAAAGGGCATAGGCACCTGATGTCAGCAGGCCCTGCTGGGCAAGATTCTGCAGCAGCTCCTCGACCGGCTCGGCGCCAAATGCGTAGGGCGGGTCGAGCAGGACCAAGTCGAAGGGACCACCCGGCACGCGGCCGCGCGAGGCGCTCGCCAGCATGTCGCCCGTGACCACGCGCCAACGCGCGCGGTCACGGCAGAGCGACTCGATATTCTTGGTAATGAGCCGCGCGGCGTTGCGATCGATCTCAAACGTCGTGAGCGAGCGGGCCCCACGAGAGAGCATCTCGATACCTAAGGCACCGGAGCCGCCAAAGGCGTCCAGCACACGAACCTCGTCCAAATCGAAATCGAATGCCGACATGACCATAGATGCGCACGCCTCGCGCACGCGATCAGTCGTGGGGCGGGTGACATCGCGACCACGGGGCTCCTCGATCTTACGACCGCGCCATTCGCCGCCGATGATTCTCATCCTCCGCTGACCTCCTTAAAAATGTGTCGATATCGCATGGCGACCGCATCGCGCAGGGGGCGCGTCGCCACGGAGTCAAGGGTGCAAGCATACCGCAAGAGCTCGACCGCGTCCAAATGGGCCCACTCGATCAGTTCCTCGTCGGCATCCAGGTCGACAAAGCGCAGGGTCACACCACCATGCTGGCGATAACCCAGGATCTCGCCTTCATGGCGCAGACGCAGGTCCATCTGGGCGAGTGTAAAGCCATCCGAGGTCTTTTCGAGCGACTGGAGACGTTCTTGTGCCGCCGAGGCGCCGCCATTGCCCTTGGAGTGCGTCATGACCAGGCAGGTGCCCGACACGCTGCCGCGGCCCACACGACCGCGCAGCTGGTGCAGGGCCGCCAAGCCAAAGCGCTCACCGTTCTCGATGACCATGACGGTGGCGTTGGGCACGTCGACGCCCACCTCGACCACCGTGGTCGATACGAGCACGTCGATCTCGCCGCGCTTGAAGGCATCGATCACGCGGTCCTTCTCCCCCGCCGGCATGCGGCCGTGAAGGCGCTCGATGGTAAGTCCCGGCAACGCCAGACGCAGTCGTTCGAGCTCGGTTGCCGTATCGTGCAGCGGCACGGGCACGGTCACGCGGCCCTCGTCGTCGCGGGCGATACCGGGCACGTCTTCCAGCTCATCGGCCGAGTCACTCGGCTCCACGAGTGGGCAAATCACATAGGCCTGCTGGCCCTTTTCGTGCGCCTCGCGAATGGCGCCGTAGGCCAGGTCGCGGCTCGACTCGGTGAGCACGCGCGTCGTGACGCCCGCTCCCGGAACAGGTCGATGGCGGATGATGCTCGTGTCAAGGTCGCCGTAGACCGAGAGCGCCAGCGTACGCGGGATTGGCGTTGCCGTCATAACGAGCAGATCGGCACCGGGGCCCTTCGCGCGTAGGGCGTTACGTTGGCCGACGCCAAACCGGTGCTGCTCGTCGATGACGACAAGCGACAGATACTTGAACGCAACGTCATCCGAAAGCACCGCATGGGTGCCAAAGAGCACGTCAAGCTCGCCCGATTCCAGCTGTGCATGGATGCGCTCGCGCTCTGCGGCCGGCGTGGCACCCGTCAGAAGCGCCCAGGACATGCCGGCCTGAGAGAGCAGAGGGCCGGTCTTATCGGCATATTGGCGCGCCAGCACGCCCGTGGGCGCCATAACACAGGCCTGCGTGCCGCTATCGGCAGCCACAGCCAGCGCGCAGGCGGCAACGGCGGTCTTACCGGTACCGACATCGCCCAGCAGCAGGCGGTTCATCACGCGCCCGCCATCGCACATGTCGTGCAGAATGTCTTGGAATGCGGCCTCCTGCTCGTCGCTCAGCGAAAACGGCAGGGCCTGCTTGAGCGCGGCCAGGTGCTCGCCCGCGGTGTGGGCATAGGGCACCACATCGACCAGACCGCCGTCGTTGCGCAGACGCAGCGCCAGCTGCAGGTAGAGGCACTCCTCGTATGCCAGCCGTGCGCGCGCGATATCGCGCTCGGCCATGCTCGAGGGAAAGTGGATCGATCGAATCGCACGGGCGTTGCTCATCAGGCGACGCTTAACGCGCAAGCGTGCCGGAATGGGATCGAACGGATTGCCGACGACCTCGAGCGCGCCGCTTACGATGCGGCGCATCCACGCCTGGCTCACGCCATCGCTCACGTAATGGACCGGCAGAATAGTGCCCGCGGCACGCCCGTCCTCGAGCTTTTCGAAATGCGGCGAGGCCATCTGCTTAAAGCCGTAGGCATACTCGACCTTACCCATCACGGCCAGGCGGTCGCCCTGCTTAAGCTGCTGGGCAATCCAGGGCTGGCGGAAAAAGGCGACCTGCAGCACGCCCGTCTCGTCAACAAGCGAGACCTCGGTCACCTGCATGCGCGGACGCGGCTGCTTTTGGACGATACGGTCGACCGTGGCGACAATCGTGCAAACGGTACCGATGGGAGCCATCTCAATGGACCAGGAGCGCGTAAAGTCGAGATATCGATGAGGGATATGGAGAAGGAGGTCCCCCACCGTCCGAATTCCCAGACGGCGAAGGGCCTCCTCACGTTTACCCGAAACATATTTGAGTCGCGCGATATCCTCGTCGAGCGCATTGCTCTGGGCAAAGCGCTCCGAGACGCGCGGCACGGAGCACAGCTCGGACATGGGCAGTTGCCTACTCGATCGAGAAGATCACGGGATAGAGCGGCTGCTCGCCACGATGGGCGTCAATCTCCAGATCGGGCTGAGCCTCCTCGATAGCGTCGACGATCTCCTGGAAGGCCTCATCGGACAGCTCCTCGCCGGCCAGAATCGTCAGCGCGTCGCCCTCCTCTTCCTCCTGCATGCGGTTGATGCAGTCGAGCGTGACCTGCTTCACGTCGGAGCCGACCACGTCGATGGAGCCGGCGATGATACCCATGACGTCACCGGAGTGAATCGGAGAACCGTCAGAGGCACTGGAGTCGCGCACGGCGCGGGTGACCTCGCCATCGCGGACCTCGCTGATGGCGTCGACCATGGCGGCGACGGCATCCTCGAGCTCGGAATCGGGCAGGACCGCGAACAGCGCGGAGAAGGCCTGCGGGACGGTCTTGGTGGGAACGACGGCGACCTTCTTGTCGGTGCAGGCTGAGGCAGCAGCCTCAGCGGCCATGCGGATGTTGCCGTTGTTGGGCAAGATGATGACCGAGGTCGCGTTGACCTGGTCCACCGCGCCCAGCAGGTCGGCGGTCGAGGGATTCATAGTCTGGCCACCGGACACGATCACGTCGACGCCGAGGGACTTGAGGATGTCGGCCTCGCCGGAACCGGCGGCAACGGCGACAAAGCCCAGCGCCTTGGCGGGCTCGGCGGCCTTTTCCTGATCCTCGTGGATCTTGGCGGTACGGTCGTGGGCCTCCATCTCCATGTTGTGGATAAAGACCTCATAGATCTGACCGAGCTGCAGCATGTGCTCGAGCACCAGGTTGGGGGTGTTGGAGTGCACATGGATCTTGTAGTCGGGATAGGCGCCCACGAGTAGCTCGCAGTCGCCCATGGAACCCAGGAACTTAAGGCACTCGTCCTCGTCAAACGGGGCGTCGGCCTTAAACAGGAACTCGTTGCAGTAGCGGAACTCCGAGCCCTCCCAATCGTCGTTGGCCTCGATCTCAACGCGACCAAGGGCCGCGTCGCGGGCAGAGCCAGCGGAATCAAACGTGGCGGAGAAATCCTCGACAACGGTACTGCGGCCAAGTGCTGCAGCCACAAAGTTCTCAAGGAAGATGGCGAAGCCAAAGGCGCCGGAGTCGACCACGCCGTTCTCCTTCAGAACGGGCAACAGATCGGGTGTGCGGGCGACGGACTGGTACGCCTCAACGACGATGGCATCGAGCGCATCCTCAGCCGAGAACTTCTTCTTCTCGCACTCATCGGCCTTGGTCGAGACATCGCGCAGGACCGTGAGGATCGTGCCCTCGATGGGCTTGCGGACAGCCTGGAAGGCGACCTTGACGGCGCGACGGAAGGCGAAGGCAATGTTGGCGGACGTAATGGGCTCATCGGCAGAGACAAGGCCCTCGGCCACGCCGCGCAGAATCTGCGAGGTGATGACGCCGGAGTTACCGCGGGCGCCCATAAGGGAGCCGTGGGTGATGGCGCCTGCGATGGCCTCCATGTCGGCATCGGCAGGAAGGGCGGAAAGCTCCTTGGTCACCGAGGCGAGCGTGAGCGACATGTTGGTGCCGGTATCGCCATCGGGTACGGGGAAGACGTTGAGCTTGTTGATCTCCTCGGCCTTGTCGGAAACGGCAGCCGCAGCGATTGGAAAACAGGTGCGAATGGTCTTTGCAATCATGGGTATTTGAATCTCCGTTTTCGGATGCTAGTTCAGACGGCTCTTGAGCGCGTCGATGTGGATGCCGATCTTAAGGCTGGCGGGATCGATCTGGGCGATCTCCTGCAGAGTGAAGGCAACGGAGCTCGAAAGATTGTGGCAGACGGACTTCATGTTGACGCCGTTCTCGAGCACGACGTGAAGATCGACCGTAAGGCCGTTCTCGTCGGCGGAGACAAGCACGCCCTTGCGGAGGCGCTGACCGGCAAGCAGGCGCACGCTCTCGGCGCCCTGGAGCTGCTCAGCCATACCGACGACGCCATAGCACGTCATCGCGGCATAACCGGCAATATCAGCAATAACGTCGTTCGAGACGCTCAGGCTGCCGTTAATGGTCTCAGACACAAGAATCTCCTTATCTGGTGCTCGCGGCACCATCTCGTGGGAGCAATCATTGCAATATTCTACAACGACCGCGCCATGTTGAGGTGGCGGGCCTCGGGATTACATCCTCGACACGAAATGTTGATACGGTAACGTTCGCGAACGGCGATCGCGGCATGAAAAAACCCGCCGCATAAGCGACGGGTTTTACAACCTGGCTCCCCGGGTAGGACTCGAACCTACAACAGCGCGGTTAACAGCCGCGTGCTCTACCATTGAGCTACCGAGGAATAGGTGCGTGCTCTCAAGCAACGAAGTTTATTATACGGACGAATCAGCTTAGGGCAAGAACTTTTTTAAGAAATTTTCCGACCTAGTCGTTGGGGACGTTCTTAAACGACTAGTCATTCAAGAACGTCCCCAACGACTACATGAAAGCGCCCCCGAGCGGATGTGCTTGAGGGCGCCTTTTGCTTGACTAGCTTTCGATATAGTCTTTGAGCTTGCTGCTGCGACTCGGGTGGCGGAGCTTGGCCAGGGTCTTGGACTCGATCTGGCGGATGCGCTCGCGCGTGACGCCAAACTCGCGGCCGACTTCCTCGAGCGTGCGGGGATGTCCGTCAACAAGGCCAAAGCGCAGCTCAATAACCTTGCGCTCGCGGTCGGCAAGCGAATCGAGCACCTGGGTGAGCTGCTCCTGCAGCATGGAGAAGCTGGCCGCATCGGGCGGAACGATGGCCTGGGAGTCCTCGATAAAGTCGCCCAGCTGGGAATCCTCTTCCTCGCCAATAGGAGTTTCGAGCGACACGGGCTCCTGCGAAATCTTCTGGATCTCGCGGACACGATCGGCGCTCATGTCCATCTCGGCACCGATCTCCTCGGGAGTCGGGTCGCGACCCAGGTCCTGGAGGAGCTGGCGCTGCACGCGGACGAGCTTGTTGATGGTCTCGACCATGTGCACGGGAATACGGATGGTACGGGCCTGGTCGGCGATAGCACGCGTAATGGCCTGACGGATCCACCACGTGGCGTACGTGGAGAACTTAAAGCCCTTCTGGTAGTCGAACTTCTCGACGGCGCGAATCAGACCGAGGTTGCCCTCCTGGATCAGGTCCAGGAACAGCATGCCGCGACCGACATAGCGCTTGGCGATGGAGACGACCAGACGCAGGTTGGCGCTAATGAGCGCCTGCTTGGCCTCAAGACCGACATTCTCGATACGGGTCAGACGACGCATCTCGGAACGAGTGAGCTCAAGCTCACCCGCCTCGGCGGCCTCGAGCTTCTCAGTGGCTTCGAGACCCGCCTCAATCTTCATAGCCAGATCGACCTCTTCGGAGGCGGTCAGCAGGTCGACCTTGCCGATCTCTTTGAGGTACATGCGGACGGGGTCGCCGGTCAGCATCACCGTGGAGGCGTCGATACCGCGCACGCGCGAACGCGAACGGGACGTGCGCACGGTGCGCTTCTTCTTGCTCTTGGAGGAGCCCATCTCGGCATCGGCCTGACGGGCCATCTTGAGCTCGTGATCGTCGAGCGAGCCGGAATCGTGCTCGTCGTCGTCACCAAAGTCGTCGGTATCGGTATCGTTATCGTCATCGTCCATGGGGGCGTCGTCGTTACCGCTCGCGGAGATAATCTGGATGCCGCTGTTGCGCAGCGCGGAATACACCGCGGTGAGCTGCTCGTCAGTTACATCGATATCCTTCAGGGCGACCTGAATCTCGTCCTCGGTTACCGAAGTCCTGTTTGAGCCGTTGCCCATGAGCTTTGCAACGTAGGATTCCAGCCCAGTACCCGTGCTCTCAGTCTTTTTTGGCACAGATTCTCCCTTCATAGTCCACAGGAGTCAATACTTTAGCACACGCAGTGACGTCTATACCCAAAAAGAGGTCTGGATATAGGCGAGAATACGCTGGTTGACCACAACATCTAGGCCTGGTCGGCGCCCGCAGTCTCCAAACCGATCAAACGGAACGGGTCGGCCACGCCGCCAATCGACTTTTCGAGTTCGCGCTGACGCTGCGTGTCCTGCACCGCCTGCATGGTCAGCACACGCCGCGCCTCGTCATCGAGCGAATGGTCCCGGCGCAGCTTAGCCTGTGCGGATCGCATGCGGCGCTTGATGGTATAGAGCTCGAGCGTGTCAAGCATAAAGACGATGTTCGTCTCGGTGGGGTGTTTGCTTGTCGCCGAGATGCGTCCGGCACTGACAAGCGATGCCGCCTCGGGACATACCGCGCGAGCCGCATCCATGCAGGCCGCAGGATCGGTGCCCGGGGGCGTCGCCAGTACGGCCCATGCAATCGACTCGTGACGCGGGTCGACCCACTCGATGGAGCAGATGCGATCGGCATACGTGCGGAACAAGTCGGGGTAGCTGGTGAGCATCGTCAGCAACTCGCGCTCCCCCGCCAGCGACTTCCGCTCCAGATCGGTGAGCACGATCGGCATCGCCGGAGCTGCGGGGCCAGCCGAAGCATCGGCAACCGAAATCGCACCATCCATCCCCGTCGGCACATCAATCGGAGGCAGGTCGTCGTCAACCTCTACCGGCGCGGCGCCATAGGCGTCGAGCGGAACGTAGTCGTACGGCTCCTCCTCGACCGGCGCAGAGACCGGCGGCGTCGCACCCGACGCCCAAGCGCCGCGAGGCGCCCCCTGCGAACCAGACGCCCGACCGCCTGCGTTTCCGGAGCGCTCGGCCTGTGCCCTCTGGCGCTCATAGCTCTGCTCACGGCGGCGCTCCGCATCCTCGCGCTTGGCGACTTCGCGAAACACGCGGCCCGAGCTCGCGCGCACCGTCTCCAGATCCAAACCCAACAGGTCGGCAATCTGGATAAAGTACGTGTCGATCATGTAGCTGTCGCGCAGCGGATAGATAAGCGTCAGAGCATCTTCGAGCGCCTTGGCGCGACCGCCCGGCGTGGTAATATCGCTCGACTCCTGCAGCGAACGGTACACGAAGTCCATGAGCGGCTCGGCGGCGTCAATGCGTTTCTGCAGCTCCTCTCCGCCGTGCGCCGTGATGAACTCCATGGGATCGTTGCCGTCGGGCAGGACCACGCAGCGAAGGTCCATCGAATCCTGCTCGATAAACTGAATCGCGCGTCGGGCAGCCTTTTGGCCGGCGGCGTCGCCATCGAACATATATACAATGCGCTTGGCAAAACGGGTGAGCGTCTTTACATGATGTTCCGTCAGCGCCGTGCCCAGCGTGGCGACGACGTTTTTGATCCCCGCCTCCCAGCAGGCGATGCAGTCGGTATAGCCCTCAACCACGATGGCGGTATCTTGCGCGACGATAAACTCCTTGGCCCAGTTAAAACCATAGAGGTTTCGCTTTTTATGGAACACGCTCGTCTCGGCGGTGTTGAGGTACTTAGGCTGACCGTCACCCATGATGCGCCCGCCAAAGGCGATGTTATGCCCCTGCTCATCAAAAATAGGGAACATCACGCGGTCGTAAAAGCGGTCGGCAAGCTGTCCGCGCCCGCGGCTGACAGCCACGTTGGCGTCGATCATCTCCTGCGGGGTAAAGCCCGCCTGCGACAGATGAGCCACCAACATGTTGCGACCCGGTGCAAAGCCCAGACAGTAACGGCGACAGACATCGCCGCCCATACCGCGGCTGGCAAAGTACTCACGCGGCCGGCCGTCCTTACCGCGCATGAGCATGGTGTGGTAGAACTGAGCCGTCTCGGCGCATAGGTCGTAGATGCGAGCACGCTTGGTGCCACGCTCGCGACGGGCGCCGGTATCGTGTAGCTCAATGCCGGCACGATCGGCAAGGTAGCGTATCGACTCGGGAAAGCTCAGGTTTTCGCGCTTCATAATATAGGTGAAGACGTCGCCGCCCTCACCGCAGCCAAAGCAATGCCACACCTGCGTGGCAGGGATAATGTGAAAGGACGGCGTCTTTTCGCCATGGAAAGGGCAGCAGCCCCAAAACTCGTGGCCTCGGGGCTTGAGCTCAACCGTTTCCTGCACGATAGCAACCAGGTCGGACGCGGCGCGTACCTGGTCTTTTTCCTCATCGCTAATCACGGATGCTCACCTCCTGCTCACCCAAGTTGTGGCGAATATCGTCAATATTGCCCTCGACGGTCGCGATCAACTCGTCCAGCGAATCGAACACGCGCGACGGGCGCAGCCAGCGCGTAAACGCCAGCGAAACGGACGCACCGTACAAGTCGCCCGTATACCCAATCAAATTAGCCTCCAGATGCGCCGAGGCGGCGTCGTCGGCATACGTCGGCGGCAGGCCCACGTTGACGGCAGCGGGCCATACGGTATCGTCGACCAGCACGAGGCCCTCGTAAACGCCATCGGCAGGCACCTGAATGCCATCGGGCACCTGAATGTTTGCCGTGGGAAAGCCCATGTCAGAGCCCTGATGACGACCGCCGGCAACGACGCCGCGCAGCATGTACGGACGTCCGAGCAACTCGGCGGCAAGCTCAACATGACCCTGGCGCAGCTCCTGGCGAATACGGGTGGCGCAGATCGTCTGGCCATCAACGCACAGCAGCTCGTGGCCATAGACATCAACACCGCGCTCGGCACCCCATACCTGCATCTCGGCAACGCCCGAAGCTCCGCCATGGCCGAGTCTAAAGTCGCTGCCCACGCGAATCGAGCGGATGTCGACAACGCGCGACAGCAGCGAGAGAAAACCGACATGATCGAGTGCCGCCACCGCAGGCGTAAAAGGAACGGCAACAACCGCATCGACCCCGGTGAGAGCCAGGGCATGCAGGCGGTCGGCCGTCGTCATCAGTTTTTGAGCGGGCGAAGGACTCACCACGACGTCCGGATCGGGATCGAAGGTGACAACAACTGCGAGGCAGTTATGGGCACGGGCGTCGCGAACCACCGCGTCAATAAGTTCGCGGTGTCCCCGATGCACTCCATCGAACACGCCGATGCCAATCGAGGCAGCACCTAAACGCCCGCACCCATCAAACGCGGCGGCGGGAACGATGCGCGCCTCGCCCGACTCGCCCGCGAAAAAGATACGCGCGAGCTCGTGGGGGGCCAGCATCATCGAACACCGCCAATTGTCTGCGGAAACACGTGCTCCATCACAAAGCGACCGTCCTCAATGCGGGCAAGCGCCTTGAGCCCACCATCGAGCACCAGCGCAAACGGCGCCTTCGAAGCATCGAAGTCGATAAGCGCGCGGTCAACGGGAATGCGCCTGCCGCAGAGCAGGTCATCGGCAAGGTTGCCCGGCAAGTCGACACGCGTGGCGCCCAGGGCCGCGATGGGGTCCAACGCAAAGCCGGCCGCAGACTCGGGAGAGAGCTCCTCCACCGAGTGACAGACACCAATGGAAACCACGCCGGATGCCGTCCGGCGTAGCGCGGAAATGTGCGCGGCGCTATCGCACGCACGACCCAGGTCACGGGCAAGCGCACGGATATAGGTGCCCTTACTTACCGAGAATGCCACGGTCCAAACACACGTATCGGCCTCGCCGCTCATGGCGATCAGATCGGCGGCATACACCTCGACGGGACGCGGGGGCAGGTCAACGGCATTGCCCTCACGCGCAGACTTGTACGCGCGAACGCCGTTGACCGAGATGGCCGAGAATGCCGGCGGGACCTGCATCTGCGGCCCCAGCATAGCAGCCAGCTGTTCACGGGCGTAGGCCATGTCGTGCAGCTCGGGGGCAACGGAAACGGTGCGAGCGGCCTCGCCCTCCGCATCGTCGGTATTGGTCTCGACGCCAAACGAAATGTCGGCGACGTAGCTTTTCGTGTCGAGGGTGAGCATGCCCAGCAGACGCGTGGCCTGACCCACGCCCACCACCATGACGCCGGATGCCATGGGGTCGAGCGTGCCGGCATGACCGACGCGCCGCTCATGGAGGGCGCGTCGGCATTGTGAGACCACGTCGTGGGACGTGCAGCCCACCGGTTTATCGACGGCGAGCAGCATATTCAATTGAGAAGGCGTACGACGAGCCATGTACCATCCAAAAAGTTAGAGCTCGACGGTCACCGAAGCGGGATCCTCCCCCACCAGCTCGGCCAGCATGGGAAGTGCCACGGCGAGCGTCTCGCGAATCGTTCCGTTGTTGGTAAAGCCGGCGGCGGCATGATGCCCGCCACCGCCAAAGTTGGCAGCGATCTGGGACACATCGAGGTCACCCTTGGAGCGCAGGTTGCCGCGCACCTTGGTATCGCCGTCGATGCCCTTTAAGAACAGACATACCTCGACGCCCATTACCGAACGCACCACATCGACCAGACCGTCACATTCATCCGAGGTGACGCCGCAGGCCTCAAGGTCGCTCTGGAAGGCATAGCTATACGCCACGCGCCCGTGCGCGACCGTCTTAATACGGCCCATGACAATAGACTTGAGGTGCAAAAACTCGACGCGCATGCTCTGGTAGACCTCGAGCGCGACACGAGCCGGATCGGCACCATGTGCTACCAGGCGCGAAGCCGCGTGGAACGCGGCAGCATCGGCGTTCTGGTACTGGAAACGACCGGTGTCGGTCACCAAGCCGCACAGCAAGCAAGTCGCAACGCCATCACGGCCGACGATGCCGCAATTATCCAAGAAACGGTCGATAATCATGGCGCAGGCCGCGGCATCGACACGCCTCAGGCTCAGCTCGGTAAACTCCTCGCGCGCCGGATGGTGATCGAAGCACACCACATGCTTGGAGCGACGAAGTACCTCGGCCGAGTTGTTGAGGCGCTCGACGACCGGCACATCCACCGAGATAAACAGGTCCGGATTGCCGGCATACGCAGATGCGGGCACCAAGCGATCGGCGCCCTCCATAAAGCGGTAGATGCGCGGCACCGGATCATCGTCTGCCAGCAGCAGCGCAATGTCCTTGTTGGGGAAAAACTTCATAAGCGATAAGCCCAGACCCAGCACGGAGCCCAGGGCGTCACCATCGGGAGACGTATGTCCCGAAATCGCAATGGAGGACGCACCCTCGATGAGCTCGAGGATGCGTCGCGTAATATCTGCAGACTCGCCAGCGGCGAGATCAGCGGAATTAGTCATCTAAAGCTGCCTCCTGGGCGGCATCCGCTATGGGATAGCCGTCCTCGTCCTTTTCGATCGCCAGCGTGGCCGGAACGTTTTCCAGCGCACGCGTGATGCGCTCGGCCTCATCGGTCGAGCGATCGATGCGAAAATCGAGCTCGGGCGTGACACGCCAATCGAGCGAGCGAGCCAACAGGCTGCGAATACGGCCTTTGGCGCTGGCGAGCGCCTCCATGACCTCGTCGTAGCGGCTCGCATCGCACGACACGTATACGCGCGCGAACGAACGGTCCACCGCGACCTCGACCGCAGTCAGGGTGACCAGGTCGAGGCGCGGATCGGAAACCTCAAAGAGCAGGATATAACCGAGCTTCTCGCGAAGCTGCTCGCCCAGTCGGCGGGTTGCCTGCGTTTGCTTCATAGCGCTACCCCCTACTCGGTACGGGCAACCTGGTCGATGCGGTAACCCTCGATCTGGTCGCCGGGCTTGATGTCCTGGAAGTTCTCCAGGCCAATGCCGCCCTCGGAACCGCTCTTGAGGCTCTTGGCCTCATCCTTGTAGTGACGCATCGAGGCAATCTTGCCGTTGAAGACCACGATACCGTCGCGCACCAGGCGCACGGAATCGGTCGCGGCGATTTCACCCTCTTCGACGCGGACACCGGCGGCGATGCCGACTTTGGGCACCTTGAAGGTGTCCAGGACGGTCGCGGTACCCGTGGAGACCTCAACCTCGGTGGGCTTGAGCATGCCGATACGGGCAGCGTCGAGGTCCTCGAGGCACTTGTAGATGACGTCGTAGCAACGGATCTCGACGCCCTCGCGCTCGGCGGCGGAGCGGGCCTTGCCGTCGGGACGAACGCCAAAGCCGATGATGATGGCGTTGGAGGCGTCGGCCAGGACCACGTCGGTCTCGTTGATGGCACCAACGGCGGAGTGGATCGTGTTGATGCGCACCTCGGACTGATCCATCTTGTCGAGGGAGTCCTGAAGGGCCTCGATGGAACCCTGGACGTCGGCCTTGATGATCAGGTTGAGCTCCTTGACCTCGGCGTCGGCGATGGTCTCGAAGAGGTTCTCGAGCGTGACGTGCTTGACGCGACTCTGCTCCTCGATACGGGCCTTGAGCGAACGCTCGTCAGCCAGCGCACGAGCCTCGCGCTCGTCCTCGAATACGCGGAACTCGTCGCCGGCGTTGGGGACGGACTGCAGGCCCAAGATCTCGACGGCGTCGGAGGGACCGGCCTCGGTGACGGCGTTGCCCTTGGGGTCGAGCATGGCACGGACGCGGCCATAGGTGAGGCCGGCGACCAGCGTGTCGCCCACGTGCAGGGTACCGCGGGTCACGAGCACGGTGGCAACCGAGCCGCGGCCCTTGTCGAGCTTAGCCTCGAGGACGTTGCCCGATGCGAACGTATCGGGGTTGGCCTTGAGCTCGAGCACGTCGGCCTGGAGCAGCACGGTCTCGAGCAGGTCGTCGATACCGATCTTCTGCTTGGCCGAGATGTTGACGAACATGTTCTGTCCGCCCCACTCCTCGGGGATGATGCCGTACTCGGTGAGCTCCTGGCGCACGCGGTCGGGGTTGGCGCCCGGCTTATCGATCTTGTTGACGGCGACGACGATGGGTACGCCGGCGGCCTTGGCGTGGTTGATCGACTCGATGGTCTGGGGCATGACGCCGTCGTCGGCAGCCACGATCAGAATGACGATGTCGGTCACCTTGGCGCCGCGGGCACGCATGGCCGTAAAGGTGGCGTGACCAGGGGTATCGATGAAGGTGATCTTGCGGTCGTTGATCATGACCTGCGAAGCGCCGATGGCCTGCGTAATGCCGCCCGCCTCGCCGGCAGCGACGCCGGTGTGGCGGATGGCGTCGAGCAGCGACGTCTTGCCGTGGTCGACGTGGCCCATGACGGTGACGACCGGGGCGCGAGGCTTGAGGTCGGCGGGATCGTCGTAGAACGAGAAGGTGTTCTCCTCCTCGGGGGTGATGATCTTGATCTGACGGCCCAGGTCGTCGGCGACGAGCTCGACGAGGTCGTCGGACATGGACTGCGTCATCGTAAGCGGCGTGCCCAGCAGGAACAGGCGCTTGATGATGTCGTTGGCCGGAACGTCGAGCGCCTCGGCGAGCTCCTGGACGGTAACGCCCTGGGAGACCTTGATGGCGTCGAGCTCCTCGGGGTTCACGCCCTGGGCCAGCGCCTCCTCAATCTTGCGCTCCTCCTGAGCCTTAGCAGCCTCGCGCTCGCGCTTCTCCTTGCGCTTCTTGCGGCGACCGGTGGACTCGCGAGAGGCCTCCTCGACGGCGGCGCGGGCCTCCTCGAGCACCTTCTCGCGGCTGTACTCCTCGGCCTCACGCGCCATGCGGCTGTAGTGGTCCTCATCGTTGCCGTGACCGCCCTTGCGCTTCTTGCCCTTGCCCTGCTTGTCGGGGTTGGGGAAGTCCATGCCGGCAGCGACGTTGTTACTGGCGTTGGTGCGATGGCTGTGCGGACGGCTCTCGGAGGCGTTGCGCTCGGAGTTGCTGTCGGAGGCGTTGCGGTCGTTACGACGGCCACCGCGACGGTCGTAGTTGCCGCCACGACGGTTGCCGCGCTCGGCGGCGCGCTCGGCCTTGGCCTTGTCCTCGGCGTCCTTCTTCTCCTTGAGCACGGTCTCCTGTGCGGCGATCTGGTCGAGCAGCGAACGGAAACGCGAACCGGAGTCGGAAGCGGGAACGGCGCGGCGCTGGGCCTCGCGGGCAGCCTCCTCCTTCTCGCGGGCAAGGCGCTCCTGCTCGGCCTTCTTCTTGGCCTCGGCCTCGGCGCGGGCAGCCTCCTCGGCAGCCTGGGCTGCGGCAAACTGGCGACGCTCCTCCTCGCGGGCCTTCTCGGCGGCGATGCGCTCGCGCTCGGCCTCGGCAGCGCGTGCGGCCTCCTCGGCGGCAGCTGCCTGCTCCTCGGCCTGCTTGGCGGCCTCTACTTCCTGGGCGCGGGCCTCGATCACCGAGGCGAGCTGCTTGCGGACCATGGCGACGTAGGCATCCTCCAGGGCGGAGGAAGCGGACTTAGCGGGAATCTTCATTTCGGCGAGATGACCCATCAGTTCCTTGGAGGTCATGCCGAACTCTTTGGCCAGGGTGGACACACGGACTTTTGCCATATGACTTCACCTACCCTTTCTGGCACCTTGGGTGCCTAGAGACTGAACGAGCGTGGGAGATGCGCCGGGACCCGCCCGACGCGACCGCGCGCTAGATCAGGTCCTCCGCATCATCGAAGGCGTCGGTGTCGTGAACACCGCAGAAACGGGAGCCCGGACGGGCCTGGTTGCGGCACTGGATGCCGTCCTCGGACACGTACTCGCAGCGACGGACGTCGTCGTCCTCCTCGTCACCGATCAGGTCGGCGGCGGGCTCCTCGTGAACGGGAACGTTCTTGAGGATGTCGGCGGCAAGGGTCTCGGACTTGATGTCGATGTGCCAGCCGGTCAGGCGAGCGGCGAGGCGGGCGTTCTGACCCTCCTTGCCGATGGCGAGCGAAAGCTGGTCGTCGGGCACGATCACGCCGGCGTAGGCCTTCTCCTCGTCGATGAGGACACGGGTGACCTTGGCGGGCGACAGGGCGTTGGCGACGTAGACGGCAGGATCGGCATCCCACAGGATGACGTCGACGCGCTCGCCACGGAGCTCGCCCACGACAGCGCGAACACGGCTGCCCTTGGGGCCGACGCAGGCGCCCACGGGATCCAGACGGTCGTCGAGCGAGTGGACGGCAACCTTGGAGCGCTGGCCGGGCTCGCGGGCGATCGACTTGATCTGGACGGTGCCCTCATAGATCTCGGGCACCTCCTGCTCAAACAGACGACGCATGAGCTCGGGGTGGGTACGGGAGATGACAATCGGCGGACGGCTGTGCTCGCCACGAACCGGCTGCAGGTTGGAGTTGGGGTCGCGAACGTCGATGATCACGGCCTTGATGTGCTGGTTGTGCAGGTAGCGCTCGCCCATCGGACGCTCGTTGCGCTCGTTCTCGTAACGGCGCTGGTCGAAGTGCGGCAGCTCGGCCTCGACGCCCTCGCGAATCTTGACGATCGTGAAGTCGGGCGTGGACTGCAGCACGGTACCGCTGATGAGGTCACCGATGCGGCCGGAGAACTCCTCGTAGATCTGCTCGCGGGCGGAGTTACGCACGATGGCGTTGATCTCGGCCTTGGCGTGCTGGGCAGCGATGCGGCTCGTATTCTTGGGGGTGACGTCGATCTCCTCGAACTCGGTGAAGTTGCCCTCCTCGTCCATGGAATCGTCGATCGGCTCCAGGCGGTAGACGTAGATCTTGCCGGTGGTGCGGTCGATGGTCACCTTGGCGCCCCACTCAAGATGCAGGATCTCGGCATAGCTCTTGGCGAGCGACTGCTCCAGGCGGTCGATCAAGTAGAGCTGGTCGATGTGCTTCTCCTGGCAAAGCTCCATCAGGGCGGACATCATGTCGGATGCTGCCATCTTACTTTCCTTCCTTCGCGGGCTTGAAGCCGTAGGTGGGCTTCAACTTGCACTTTTTAACATCAGAGAAATCGAGGGTAACGGACTCGCCGTCCTCGAGCTCGAGGGTCACGTTCGTCTCGGTGGCGGCGGCAATCTTGCCGGCGTACTTGCGACGGCCCTCGGTGGCGGTGGAGGTGAGCTCACAATTCTCGCCCACAAAGCGGGCAAAGTCGCACGGGCGGCGCAGCGGGCGCGCCATGCCCGGGCTCGACACCTCGAGCGTATAGCTCGAAGAGATGGGATCGAGCTCCTCAATCACATCGCCGACCCACTTGGTGTTGGCCGTGACGTCGTTGAGCGACAGGCTCTGACCCTCGGCACCCTCGATACGCACGCGCACGCAGGGGGCCTTGGTGGCACCCACGAGCTCGACGTCGACGATGTCGACATCGTGCTGGGGGGCGACGGCCTCGAGCGCGTCGATGATCGCCTGCTCGGTCTTGGTCTTGACCATTGCGGCACCTCCATCCATACAAAAAAGAAGCGGGGCCGAAACCCCACTTCTTTCAATTACAACTTCATTTGCAAGCAAACTATAACAATAGCTGCGGAAACGTGCAAGCACAGTACGAATCTGCAGGTCAGCGTGCGCACAGCTTCTCCACAAGAATAGGACAATTGGTCGAGGAACCCCATGCGGCGCACCCTCAACAGCCCCAAAACGGGCCATGCGTCCCAATCCACAGGCCCGTTCGGACCCCAAGGGCATTCCTCCCCGAGCCCCTATCGTTCAGACTTACGCTAAGGGACATTCTGCAACAAGCCAGCCAGCAAGTCGCGCAAGGACGAACCTTTTCAAATCCTCTACGGCAAGGAGGCGCCTATGAAACGCCTAGACACCCTCTGCATGACTGCGCTCGCCATCGCAACATGCTCGTTGGTCCTCGTGGGCTGCGGCAACGCAAATGGCAAAACCGGAACATGCGAACCGAACCCTGGCAGCACCAAAGCCATCGAGAAAACGACGCCATCGGAGAGCTTCGACAAAATAAACGAAGACATCGTCGATCCCCAGGGCCTGGGTCCCGATTCCCAAGAACAGTTCCCCATCGACCTTGAGGCAGACGAAAACGTCCACGTCACCTGCGTGGGCAAGGACACCGACGGCTACGGCGACGCCGCGCTCGTCTTTACGGTGTCCAACAACACCGGTGTCGACATGATGTTTGGCGATGTGGACTCCTATGCCTACGTCAACGGTAAGGTCCGCGACGTACGCATGCGCCAACCGGTCGCCGCTGGAGAAGAAACGCGCGCCATGCTCACCTTTGTGGGCACCTTCGACGATCCGGACTTTGATGTGAACAACGACCTCAACGATATCTACCTCAACATTTGGATGTTCGAAGAGGCAACGGGCAACGTTTACTTTAGGGACCTGGTACACATCCCATAGAAGAAGGTGCGACGCGCTGACTAAGCAGGGCATAAAACACAAGACGAGGGACGACCCAACCGGATCGCCCCTCGTCTTTTATGCGTCAGCTTTGCGCGCAGTACTTACTTGACCACCAGGTTGACCAGCTTGCCGGGCACGCAGATGGCCTTGACGACCGTCTTGCCCTCAAGCCACTTGGCGACGGCGGCCTCGGCGGCAGCCTGCATATCCTCATTGGAGGCATCGCGGGCCACGTCGACGCGGCCGCGGACCTTACCGAGCACCTGGACCACGATCTGCACCGTGTCCTCAACGGACTCGGCCAGGTCGAACTCGGGCCAGGCGGCGGTGTAGGCGTTGCCCTCGCAGCCGAGCGCCTCGTGCCACAACTCGTCGGCCCAGAACGGGCAGATGGGGGCAAGGACGCTCACGATGTCCTTGGCCACGCCGTAGCACAGCGCCTTGTCGCGGGCGGCACCCTCGGTGGCATTGAGGTAGGCGCTCGCCGCGTTGACGAGCTCCATGACGGCCGAGATGGCGGTGTTGAACTGGCCGCGATCGAAGTCCTCGGTGCACTTGGCGATGGTGCGGTGACGCTCGCGATAGAGCTTCATCGCGACCTCGTCGAGCGCGGACTTGTCGAAGGCCACGTTGGCGTCGCCGGACTGGACGAGCTGCCAAACGATACGCCAGGCGCGCTTGATGAAGCGGTTAGCGCCCTCGACAGCCTTGGGATCCCAGTCGAAGTCCTTCTCGGGCGGGGCGATAAACAGGATCGCCAAACGCATGGTGTCGGCGCCGTAGGGCTCGATGACCGAGCTCGGGGGCACGACATTGCCCTTGGACTTGGACATGGTGTCGCCGTTCTCGTCCTTGACCATGCCCTGGCACAGCAGGTTGGTGAAGGGCTCGTCCACACTCAGCAGGCCCAGGTCGCGCAGTGCCTTGGTAAAGAAGCGGCTGTAGAGCAGGTGCAGAATGGCGTGCTCGATGCCGCCGATGTAGTTATCGACGGGCATCCAACGGTCGGCGGCCTCACGGGAGAAGGGCAGCTCGGTGTTGTGCGGATCGGTATAGCGCAGGTAGTACCAGCTGGAGCAGGTAAAGGTGTCCATGGTATCGGTCTCGCGCTTGGCCGGGCGACCGCAGACCGGGCAGGTGGTCTCGTAGAACTCCTTGCACTCGGCGAGGGTCTCGCCGGCGCCCAGGTCCAGGTTCTCGGGCAGCGTCACCGGCAGCTGATCCTCGGGCACGGGCACGATGCCGCAGTGCTCGCAGTGGATGGCCGGGATGGGGTTGCCCCAATAGCGCTGGCGACTGATGAGCCAGTCGCGCAGACGGAACTCGACCTTGCGACGGCCGCAGCCCATGGCCTCGAGGTCGGCCACGATGGCAGCCTCGCCCTCGGAGTGCTTACCGCCGCGCATGCCGGTGTACTTACCGGACTGGACGAGCGTGCCCTCAGCAGCGTGGGCGCAGTCCCAGTCGACGGTCTCGGCATGGAAGGTATCGATGGTCTCACCGCTGGCCTCGACGGCAGCGCGGTCGTCATCGTCCAGGATGATCGGCACGATCGGAAGGTCATACTTGCGGGCAAACTCAAAGTCGCGCTGGTCGCCGCAGGGAACGGCCATGACGGCACCGGTGCCGTAGTCGGCAACGACATAATCGGCAACCCACACGGGGACCTTCTCGCCGTTGACGGGGTTCACCACATAGCGGCCGGTAAAGGCACCGTGCTTCTCGATGGTGCCCTGGGCACGCTCGACGGCAGAGATATGCTTGGAGTCCTCGACGATCTTGGTGACGGCCTCCTCGTACTCCGTGCCCTCGACGAGCTCGTGCAGACGAGCGTACTCGGGAGCCAGGACAAAGAAGGAGACGCCAAAGAGGGTGTCGGCACGCGTGGTGAAGACGGTGATCTTGCCCTCATCGCCCTCGATGGGCTCGCCATCCTGGTCGCACAGGGTAAAGTCGACCTCGGCGCCCTCGGAGCGACCGATCCAGTTGGCCTGCATCTGCTTGACGCGCTCGGGCCAGCCGGGGAGCTTCTCCAAGTCGTCGAGCAGCTCCTGAGAGTACTCGGTAATCTTGTAGTACCACTGCTCAAGGTCGCGCTTCTCGGGCTCGGTGCCACAGCGCCAGCACTTGCCCTCGGTAACCTGCTCGTTAGCCAGAACGGTCTTGCAGGTGGGGCACCAGTTGACCGGGTTCTTCTTGCGATAGACCAGGCCCTTTTCCCACATCTTCTCAAAGATCCACTGACCCCAGCGGTAGTAGTCGGGGCTGCAGGTCTTGACCATGCGATCCAGATCGTAGGAGAAGCCCATGCGCTTCATCGTGGCAAGCGCCTGGTCCATGTTCTTATACGTCCAGGCGGCAGCCTGCGTGTTGTGCTTGATGGCGGCGTTCTCGGCGGGCAGGCCAAAGGCGTCAAAGCCGATGGGATGCAGCACGTCAAAGCCGCGCATGCGGGCCTGACGGGCCATGGCATCACCGATGGTATAGTTGCGCGCGTGGCCCATATGCAGGTCGCCCGACGGATACGGGAACATCTCGAGCACGTACTTTTTGGGCTTGCTGTCGTCGGTGTCGACGGCAAAGAGGTTGGAGTCCTCCCAGGCCTTCATCCACCGGGACTCAATGGCCTGCGCGTCGTAGGCAGGGATCTCGTCCTTATGATCTGTGCAATCGCACATATCAGCTCCTTTGTTATCTCGGTTGGGGCGGGGCGTTCTTACCTTTGCTCGCTGCTGCGGACAGTCCTGCTCGCACGAAGAGCACATTAAGTGCTCTTCGGCTCGTGCGGAA
>NZ_JADNNH010000007.1:0-77023 GCF_015556945.1 Collinsella aerofaciens
GGCGTGTTGGCACCACCAGCGTAGTGGCGGCGGGGAGGCACGGTGGCCATTATTCGGTGACCGGGATTGGTCAAAATCGTTTGACTATTAGCGGCTAAAATCGCCCGGCGCTAACAAGAACAAAGACTCTGAGAAAAGCGATTGAAAGAATCTGGCTTTTCGTTGTTTAAACAATAAGTAATATTATGCATATCGAGCGCGAGCAATTATAGGTTGCGCGCTCTATACTAATTCGTGAAAGAGCAAGATCGCGGTCTCTTGGGGAGGAGACATCGATGACAGCAAATTCAGATAAATCTAAGCAGGACAATAAAGCGGCACATCGTGTGCTGGCAGATGTTTTGTGCGGAGCTTCCGTTTTGAGCCTGGTACTGTCGCTCGTTATGCCCCCGATCTCGCAGGCCATCGCCAGCGACACCCAGACAGTTTTTACCGAGGAAACTGTAATGGGGTGCTCAAAGTGAAGAAGTTCGCCGCATGTAGCTTTATGGCAACTGTTCTCGTAGTGAGCACTCTGTTGTCGCCGTTTAGCGCGGTCTCCACCGCAAGCGCGGAAGATGCTGGACATCTCACTCCGGGCATTTACAAGCCAACGCCCATCGGTATTGGTACGAATATCAATGTCTCCACCTCCGATCCCGGCGTTGCCACCTACGTCGGCCGCGACATGTACATCGGTGGTAAGCCGAGCGACACTAATATTCTTGATGCGAGCAACGCCCCCGCCGGCTCATATGCCGCTGAGGCGGAGGGCCTTACCGTGGTCCGTGGCAAGCTTGCCATGAATCCTATCAAGGAGAGTTGGAGCGGCCATGGCTTCCGTTTCGGCACCGTTGGTTTTGGCTCGCAGTTTCGTCCCAGTGAGGGAAGCACGGTGCTTGCGGTCGCCGGAATCGACAGCGCGATCACCAGCATGAGCGTTGGTTACAGCGGGGACACGCCGCAGGCGACTACCGTTGGCGCGTGGACCAAGGGTGCCTGGGTCGGCAAGGCGACAACGGGTGACTCCGCTGGCTATGAATACACCGCGCAGATTGCAGGCCCCATTACCTATTGGAATACTAACAAACAGCGCCAGTCTGTTGTAAAGACGCAGAGCAACTGGTCTGACGGTGGCCTGTTCTCGGGCGACGATAATGGCGCGAGTATCATGTCGAACATCAACGGTAAGGACTATACCAAATACCTGCAGTCCGAAGTAAAGGCGAAGATCTCCGCGCCTCTCGCAAAGCTTAAGACCACCGGGGAATACAAAGTCGGTGTTGCTGAGCAGAATTCCAAATACATGATTAAAAAGTACAACAATAAGGAGCAGTACGGCCTCACGTTCGACGACTCCATCAAGACCTTTAAGCGCAAGACGAACTATACCGACGTTAACGGCAAGAACGTTTCCGGCAAGGTGGCCCTTGTCAACAACGAGAAGCTCATCAAGTTTACCGGCGATGCGGACGCTAACGGCAACGGTTCTCCGCTACAGGTCTTCTACCTCAAGGCGTCCGATCTAACCAACTCCATTGGCGGCACGACCTACCGTGGTGTAGATTTTAGCTTCGACATGATTCCTACAGACGCCTCCGTGGTGGTCAACATTATCGACGACGACGAAGCGGGGCAGACCGCGACTCCGGTTGAGTTCAACACCGGCTGGCGTTTCTGGTGGAATGGTAAGGAAATCTCTCGCGGGTACGAGGAAGGTAGTGACGTCGAGTCTCAGTACTCCACTGCCGCCCAGAGCATCCTGTGGAACTTCACTACGGCCAAGCAGGTAACAATCCGCGGCGGTATGGCCCTTGAGGGCAATAAAGATCTTGATTCTAAAGCGGACGGGAAGTGGACCGACGACGACCCAGCAGCCGCCATGTTGGGCAGCATCGTTGTGCCCAACGGTAGCTTCGAGGATCACGTGACCACTAACGGCCGCGTGTACGTGGGCGGCGACTTTGAGATGTACAACCCTACGGAAGCGTGGAAGTTCAACCCCGATGGTAGCTCGGCTTCCGTCATCGACATGGACCAGGAGCGTCACAACTTCCCGTGGTCTGGCTCGTATACACCGGACGGTTCCTCCATTGCATGGAGCAAGGTCGACGCTGCGGATGGCACTACGCTGCTTCCCGGTTCTTCGTGGACGATATACGGCACTGTCGATGATGCCAAGAACGGGAAGAATCCCATCGTTACGGTAACGGATGGCGCTGCCAACGATTACGCTTCTACTGATGGCGAGCTTCAGTTCAACTATTTGAATCAGAAGGCCAATCCGAGTACGGAGATCTCGGATTCTAACCTGGCATTCATCTATTACATCAAAGAGGTGACGGCGCCGGAGGGTTACCAGGTTTCGGACAAGATCTACTACGCCACCATGAACAATGCCGGTGAGTCGGTGAACTATGTCCAAGGCTACGTGAACACGGCAAACGACAAGCTGGTTCAGTTCGACTCTTCTAACCCCACGGGTGCCATCCCCAACGCCAAGATCACAGGTACGGTGTCTTGGACCAAGGTTGAGGACGGAGATGCGAAGTTCGCTCCTTTGGCTGGTTCCGAGTGGAAGCTTGCGAAACTGGGTACCGATGGCTCGACCGAGGCGCAGTCCTGGACCGTGAGTGACCAATCGGCTCCGAGTGGCACCACGTGGGCAGACACCGACACCGCGCCTGGCAAGTTCACGCTCGAGGGCCTGCTGCCGGGTACGTACACGCTTGTTGAGACCCAGGCTCCGATTGGCTACGAACTGAACGAGAAGACCTACAAGTTCACGGTGGACAGCACAAACGGCTCCATTACGTGGACCGAGGAAAAGGGCCTGACGATTGACGGGAACAACGTCTACATTTCCGACACTCTTGCCACTACGTCCGTGACGATCCCGGTGACCAAATCTGTTCGCAATACGGATTGGCCGAAGGATGCCAACGACAACTATGTTTCGTTCGACTTCAAGATCACGGCGACGTCCGACCCCGCGGCTCCGATGCCTGGCGAAACGACCATTCACGTTGCGCCTACGGACGAGTCCAAGGTCAACGACATCGTTGCGAACTTTGGGAAGATCACATTCTGCAAGGACCATCTTGCCACCATCGACGCTTCGAACCCGACGGGGGAGAAGACCTACACCTACATGGTGAAGGAAGTCGCGCCCGCCACCGGTGCCGTCAATAAGCTCCGCTACTCCAAGGCCGAGTACCAGGTGGCGGTCACGGTGAAGGCCGATATGACCAATGGCAAGCGCTCCGGCCTCACCACCTCCACCACGGTCACGCAGGTGAAGGACGACATGGGCAACGCCCTGGGTAAGGACGGGCAGGGCGTCGAGGTTCAACCCTCCGCCGCCGCGCCCGACGCCATTCCCGCCTCCACCTTCACCAACGTGAAAGTCCTCACGGACCTCCCGCTCACCGGCGCGGGATGGACCGAGAACTCCATGCTCCTCGTGGGCGCCGGTCTCATGCTTCTGGGCGGCATCGCTGCGGGAGCGTATTGGTTCGCTACAAAGCGCCGCCAGGACGACCCGTCCGATGGCGCTGGTAGATAGATGTTTATGAATGTCGGGCTCATTTCTGAAAGGGGAATCATGAACCGATTCGTACAAAAGCTGATCGCCGGCGCCGCCGCCGTAGCGATCGCCGTAACCGGCCTGTTGGGTGGAGCGCCTGTGGCCAAGGCTGCGGATCCCACCACGGGCACCATCACCATCAGCAATGCCTCCGGCGACACTGCGACGCATACGCTTGACGGTTGGAAGCTCGCGTCGTTGAAGAACGTTGCCTCCGCCGATGGCAAGCTCACGTTCCTCATCGATACTAACAATGCCATGGTTCCGCTCATTGAGGCTTCCATGACTAGCGACCAGCTCGCTCTTTACAAGGCAGACGCTAACTACTACACCGAGAATGGTAAAGAAAACAACCCGATCGGCTGGCTTGTTGCCAACAGCTTCGGGGGCAAAACTCCCGAGACGTCCGATCCGTGGGGTGGAAATTCGTCAGCGCTGCGCACGTTCGCGACGAATCTTTCGAAGAAGCTCGCCGTGACCGGCGCGCCTACTGCTACTAAGACTGGTTTCCAGAGCAGTGCCACAGGTTTCGAGAACTCCTGCGACCAGGGCCTGTGGCTCTTGAAGGATGTTTCTACCGATCCTACGACCCAGTCCATCCCCATAATCGTCGCCACCAAGCTTGCCGACTATTCCACGGAAACTGTCAACTGGGGCAGCGTCACGTTGAAGATGAACGTGCCGACCGTTGACAAGAAGATCGCTGGCTCTGCTACCGGTACCGTTGCAGCCGATGGCTCCAACGCAGACGCCCGCATCGGCGACGTGGTCAAGTATGAGCTCAGCTCTGTTATCCCGAGCTACACCGGCTACGAGATGACCAACCCGCCCCGTGTGTTCAAGCTTATCGATACCGCATCCAAGGGTCTGACGGTTGACGCGAACTCTGTGAAGTCCGTTAAACTCACCAAGAGCGGTACTACTGTTACCCTGAGCAATAATGACTATGTCGTTTCTTCTAAACCCTACGACCTTACCGAGGGTAAGACCGGCTACAACGCAGAGTATGCTGGCGGTACGGTGACCACCATCGACCTGGCCAACTACGTTAACAAGGCAGCTGGCTCTACCTCCTCTACCGACGGTATTCTCGAGGGCGCAACTGTGACCGTCGAGTTTGAGGCTACTGTCAACAGCAGCGCCGTCAAGGCTGGCGTTGGTAACCCCAACTCCGTTGAGCTTGAGTATTCTCGCACTCCTGATAACGTGTCCACCAAGATTTCTGGCCCCGAGGTTCCTCGCGTTTACACCTACGAGTTCGGCATCCTGAAGACCGACATGGCTGGCAAAGCCATCCTTGAGGGCGCTCAGTTCGCCATCGCTCGTGTGAACACTTCTGATAACACCAAGACCTTCCTGAAGAGGGATGCCGCGACTGGTGCTTGGTCTGAGCTCACCGCGACCACGCCCGCCAAGGACGGTACCGAGTCCGACGGTGTGTTCACCACCGGTGCGGACGGCACGATTAAGATGTCCGGCCTGCCTGAGGGTACCTACTACGTCGAGGAGATCAAGGCTCCGACCGGGTACACCAACATCGGCCTGCCTAGCTTCGAGTTTACGATTTCCGCTGATCTTGATACCGATGGCAAGACCGTGGTGAATTTGAAGTACGAGAAGACCACCGACACCGACGGCGACCGCATCGCCTTCGACACCAAGGCCCCCTCTCAGGCCAACATCAAGAACGCCAAGAATCTCACCGAGCTGCCTATGACCGGTGACCTGGGCATCAAGGTCTTCGTCACTGTGGGTGTGCTGCTCATGGCTGCTGGCGCCGCCTTCGCCCTGAGTGCACGTATGCGCGCTTAATTCCCTAGCTTGATGACGCGGCGAGCAGGCGATCGTCGTCTCCTATCAGCGCCTGCGCGCCGCGTTCTCATATTCCCTTTCGCCGCACCCCGTCGCGCTTGGACACGCGGCGGGGTCGGTGCTTTGACCGTGCCCACGCACCCACACCCCCGGAGGTGAACCACATGGAGGCAATCAAGCCCGTATCGACGATGCGCACGCCGAGCGGCGGTTCGAACCCGGCTTCCCCCAGCCGACGCAAACCGCCCCTCGTCCTGCGCCTGCTTTCCCTTCTGTGCTTTGCCGCCGGCTTTGCCATCGTGGCCACGCCCCTCGTCCTGCGCGCTATGTCCCAGGCTGAGCAAACGGCCGCCGTTACCGCCGCTGCCAACACGGTGGACGGCTGGCCCTATCCGCAGGCGGAGGAGGCCCTCGCGGCCGCCCGCGCCTACAACGAACAGCTGGCTGCCGGCGGTCAGGACGTTATCGGCGAGGTCGTGGACCCGTTCGGTAGCACCTCCGGCGCCTCCACCGCCTCGGGCTCTGAGGATTCCATCGCCTCGCAAGACACCACCTACCAGGGACTCCTTAACGCGGGATCGGGCGTTATGTGCTCGGTACGCATTCCCAAGATTGACGTTAACCTGCCCGTGTACCACGGCACCTCCAACGAGGTGCTCGCTGCAGGCGCCGGCCACCTGTACGGAACATCGCTGCCCGTGGGCGGCGAGAGTACGCATGCCGTGCTCACCGGTCACCGTGGCGTGCCGGGCTCGCTCCTGTTCACGCGCTTGGATGAGCTGCAGGTGGGCGACTCGTTCTACATCGAGGTGATGGGCGAAGAACTGGGCTACAAGATCGACCGCATAGACGTGATTGAGCCCGACGATGATTCCAAGCTGCGCGTGACCGCCGGCGAGGACCGTGTGACGCTCATGACCTGCACGCCCTACGGCGTGAACTCGCATCGCCTGCTCGTATCGGGCGTGCGGGCGGATATTCCGAACGAGATACCCGTGCCCGAGGACGTGCAGGGCATCAACACCACCGCCGTGGCCCTGGGTGTTTTGGGCGCGCTGCTGGCCATTGTGATTGGGCTTTCCGTGGCCGGACACGTGCGCAAGAAGCGCCGCGCGGCTCAGCGTGCGGCCGTGGCGGCTGCGGTGACGCTGGACGCCGACGCGGCTGCTGGCAATGGCGGAAACGGGTGGACCGTGGGAGCCTCCGGACCTGCGGCCCCCTTCGTCTCCTCTGCTTCAGATCCTTCGGCTTCCCCCGATTCCGATGCTGATTCTTCCGGCTATCGCGGGCGACACCTGCGCTAGCGCCCGCGTTGGTGCTCAATATCGCTCGAAGTGTAGCGCCTTCGCTCGCTTCCTGGTCATTTGCCAGAACCGCGGCGCGATTCCGAACATGCCGTACGACGCGATGGTCGAGCTGCCCGCCTACATCGGCAAGAACGGCCCCGAGGTCATCTCGCGCGACAACATCCCGCTGTTCCAGCAGGGCCTCATGATGCAGCGGCTCAACTCCGAGAAGCTCGTGGTCGAGGCGTGCATCGAGGGTTCGTATGAGAAGGCGCTCAGGGCGTTCACGCTCAACAAGACGGTCCCGTCCATGACGGTCGCCAAGGAGGTTCTCGACGACATGATCGAGGCCAACAAGGAATTCTGGCCTGAGCTTAAGTAACGAGGCCTTCGACGGCCCGACTGCGAACGGTTCGCAGCGGACTATGAGGTCCATAGGCTCCCCCTGGGATACATCCCAGGGGGAGCCTCTCAGAAGCGCCCGAGGGGCGCTTTTTGTGTATATGGAGGCAAAAGGGATATGCAGTCTTCATACATGGCCTCCTTTTAGGAGGGTCGATTTCTCCGGTTGATTTCCAATCTCAGCTGAACACATTGAGCGGATAGGCCGTTCCCGCAGTTAGCCGAAAGCCCCGGGGTCCCTCCCGGGCCCCGGGGCGGCATTTTCCCAGTTGAAGGAACGGTGGAGATGTGTTTCGGTGGGTCCGGTGGCCATGCTCCGCTCCCCGCCCGGCACCTCTTCCAAGGGAACCGACGAGGGCGCCGGCGCCCAGTATGTCTAAGAGAACGGTTCTTTGGGCAATACTGCCTATGATTTTACGACTGATGATAAGGGCGAAATCGGCGTCAAGGGCCTCGATGCTGGCGCTTACACGGTCGAGGAGACCAATACGCTCCCCGGCTATAACACCGTGCCCAAATTCACGTTCACCATTACTGCCACGGGTCTTAATCAGAACGAGGGCGAGAATACGTTGACGGTGACCACATCCACGAAAGGCTCTGGTCTCGTCACCAATTCCTCTTCTGGTGACGGCACTGTTACCCTTACCGTCAAGAACAAGAAGGGCTCCGGTCTCCCGCTGACCGGTCTTAACGGCGTGACCTTCACGTGGATCGCTGGTGGCGAGGTGCTGTGCATCGGCGTGGCGCACCTCATCCGTAGTCGCAAGCAAGCTGAGGAGTCCGAGCAGGAGTAACGCTCACTCACCCATCCCTTTGGCAGGTGGGATGTGATGGCCATGAGACTTGCGGACACTTTTCTCGTCCATCTACGCTCTTGCTTTGCCATTCTCTTTTCGGGGCAGACTCCACGCTGGAGTCTGCCCCGTTTTTTGGATAACGCAGCCAGCCTCCACCGTCCGATGCGGGTACGTTCGTCATCGCGTTTCTTGACTCGTATGAGGTTCGGATTAAGGTCCGTAGGCGCACGCGCGGTGCGGACGGTGGACGGCATTTGCGCCGCAACAAGCGCAAATAAGAATGCCCGGGGTTAGAGGCCCGGGCATTTAACAAAACCAGAAAACTAGGCCGCCCGCGCTCCCAAACATTTACGCGGGGTGCGTCGTTTTCTATTGATATTGTATCCCGAATCGCCCCGCCGATCCGGGATATTCTGAAAACTCAAATGCTGGCTTATGCACGAAAGGAATCTCGTTAATTCCGAAAATTATGTATAATTCCAATATAAACTGGAATCAAGCGAAAACGATGGAAATGAACGAAGCGCTAATCTACTTACAAGAAGCACTAGGCCTCTCCGCCAAGATCAAAACTTGGCCTAGATCCGCACGCTTGCCGCTGCATCTGCGGGCGATTGAGGTCCGCGCTGTTGACGCAAACGGTTTTTCGTTTTTGCTTGCAAGTTTGCCTACGGGCGTCGGGCTTCCCGAGGCTAAGAGAGTCTATAGCCAGCTAGCCTTGCGCGCGGAGACTCCTGTTGTCGTTTCGTTTCCTGATGCCGATGCACGTCAGCGCAAAGCATTGGTCGCACAAGGGATTCCCTTTGTCTGCCCAGGTAGACAGGCTTTTCTTCCATTTATGGGCACAGCCTGCACGGAGAGGGGCGGTGCCCGCTTTCGCAATCACGCGACCAAGATGTCACCCAACGCGCAGGCTGCCGCAATTTGGGGAGCAGCCCAGGAGCCATATCGTCCCTATGACCTTTGTCGTGCGCTTGGGATCTCGGCAAGCCGTGCGAGTGAGGCCATAACCGAGCTTGTCGACAGGGGGCTCGCGAGGCGCGAGCGTCGCGAGCGGCGTGTCGTCGTGCTCCCTATCGCCGTCGATCTTTTGCTCAGCGAGCACATGGCAGAGCTCTCCTCGCCTGTCTCGAAGGTCTTTTTTGCAAGGAAGACGCCGCAGATCGACTATCTTGTTGACGCCGGGGAGACGGCGCTCGCTGCGCGTTCGATGCTCGCTGCGCCGGGCATGGAACAAAAGGCCGTCTTAAGAAGTGCATGGCGTCAACTGAGCGACCTCGAAGTCGCAGACGGGGAGTTGCCGGATAACGAAACGGCGATGATCCAAGTGTGGCGCTATGCGCCCGTGTTTGCCGACTCCTCCCGCGTCGATGACATTTCGCTTGCGCTATCTTTGGCGGCAATCGACGATGAGCGAATTCAGCTCGAAGTCGATCGCATGTTTGGAAAGGAATATCCATGGCAAGAAGCGCTGTAGAAGGTCTCCAAGAATTTCAGCAGCATATGCAAAAAGCTGCAGGATCGTATGCCCTTATCGGCGGCACGGCATGTGACATTTTGCTCGCGGAGGCGGGACTTCCGTTTAGGATGACTCACGATTTTGATGTTGTAATTGTCGCCGATGACCGGTTGCCTCAGACGGCAGAAGCTATATGGACTTTGGTGCATGATGGAGGTTACCGCTGCGGCTGGGGCGAAGGCAAAGGCTCATGTTTTTATCGGTTTACAGAGCCTAAGAGGCCGGGTTACCCCCGTATGATCGAACTCTTTGCGAAGTGCCCCGACTTTCTAAAGGGTCGTGCGGGGATTGATGTGGCACCAATTCACGTTGATGAAAACATAAGCAGTCTTTCGGCAATTTTGTTGGACGATGCTTACTACGGCTTGTTCCTTCAGGGAATCCGGACCGTAGGCGGCGTTTCGGTCCTGGGTACGGAATACATTGTCCCGTTCAAAGCGAAGGCGTATCTCGACCTAAAAGCTAGAAGGGAAGCGGGGGAGAACGTTGATTCGAATAAGGTAAAAAAGCATAAACGCGATGCGCTGAGGCTTGCTCAGCTGCTTGGCGAGTCGGAAGGCGTCGACCTGCGCGGAGAACTGAAGGACGATATGCTTGCGTTTGTTAAAGATTGCGAGGTGGGCGACGTCAATCTGAAACAGATTGGGGTTGCGGGCGTAACGATGGCGCAGTTGCTCGAGACGATGAAAGCAACATATGGCTTGATTGGTTGAGTGGGGTTACGTGGCCCGGACGGTGCAGTCTAGTTGCGTTGTCCGGCGCATGAGCTCGCTAATCGGGTATTATTTGTTTAGACAACTTGAGTTGTAGAGGAGTGACCGGCGATGGTGCAGGGCGCCAAACACATGAAGAGCAATAACGCCGCGGCCAACGGCGGCTCAAGCCCTCAGCCCAAACCTCAACCAAAGCCCAAGCGCCGTCGCAAGCGACTGCCGCGCTGGGCCGACCGGCTCATCACCATCGTCATCATCCTTATTGGCGTGGGCCTTATGACTTGGCCGTGGATCTTGGACCGGCTCGAGGCCTCGGGCGTGTTCAACCAGATCAGCACGGTGTCCAGCACCGTGGATGCGCTGTCTGCCGAGGAGCGCGAGCGCATCCTGCTCCAGGCACGCTCCTTTAACGAGCAGTTGGCGGGCGAGGCCACCGAGCTTCCCGCCGACCAGATCGAGCCCTACGCCCAGCAGCTCATCTTTGACCGCGACCCCATGATGAGCTGGGTCGAGATTCCCTCCATCGACGTGAGCATGCCCATCTACCACGGCACGAGCGAGGAAGTCCTTATGGCGGGCGTCGGCCACCTGGAGGGCACGAGCCTGCCGGTGGGCGGCACCTCGACGCATTGCGTGCTCACCGCGCACTCGGGCATGCGCAACCTGAGCATGTTCGACGACATCCATTCGCTGGAGCCCGGCGACCTGGTGCTGCTGCACACCATGAACAAGACGCTCGCCTACAAGATGGTGGACTCCGAGGTGGTGCTGCCCGAGGAGATGGAGTCGCTGACCATCGAGCCCGGCGCCGACAAAGTGACGCTCGTTACCTGCACGCCCTACGGCGTGAACGACCATCGCCTGCTGGTGCATTGCGTGCGCACCAAGTACAGCAAGAAGGACGTCGACAAGCAAAAGTCGCTGACCGGCCGCCACTGGGGCAAGCGCGAGTTTGCCGTGCTTATCGTGGTCGTAGCCATTGTGCTGTTGCTGCTGGACATCGTGGTCCACGCGGTCCGCAAGCGCCGCAAGGCCAAGGCCTCGGCATAAGACATTCTCCAGAACCACCGCAATGGGGACAGGCACCTTTGTGGTGGGCGGGACTTCCAAACCATCACAACATTCGATGAAAATCGCGATTTTGACGAAAAGCGTCGAATGTTGTGATGGTTTTCGTCGTGGGCGGGACGGTCTTCGTTGTGGGCGGGACGGTTTTCGTTGTGGACAGGACGGTTTTCGCTATGGACGGTGCGGTTTCGCTGCAGAACCGCCGGCCCGCCGCCTGTCAACCGACGCCCTCGTTACGTTTTCGCTGCATTTGGGTAAAGCGCCTGCTCCAAGCGGCGTTGCCTTGTATACTGGAACGGTTTAACTGTTATGCGGAAGGGAGCGCCTATGGCACTCAGCGAGAAAGACGTGCGCGGCATCGCCGAGTACGCAAAGATCGCACTGACCGATGACGAGCTCACCCAGATGACGTCCTACCTGAACGACGCCGTCCAGATGCTCGAGCCCGTCTTGCAATATGACTTGCCCGACGTGGAGCCCACGTTCCATCCTATCGGAAGCCTGTCCAACGTGATGGGCGATGACCTGCGCGAGCCCGAGCGCGACCTGCCGCTCGACGTTGCGCTCGAAAACGCCGGCAGCGCGCGCGACCGCTACTTCCGTGTGCCGTCCATTTTGGGAGAGGGGGAGAGCGAGTAATGGCGCAGAGCTTCGATTCCCTTACCGCCGCCCAGATTGCCGCAGGCGTTGCCGCCGGCGACTTTACCGCTACCGAGGTGGCCCAGGCCTCCCTTGCCGCCATCGAGGCGCGCGAGGGCGGGGTCCAGGCATTCCTGCAGGTGGCGCCCGAGCTTGCGCTCGAGGCCGCCGCGCGTGTGGATGCCGACCGTGCCGCAGGCAAGCCGCTGCCTCCGCTCGCGGGCGTGCCGCTGGCCATCAAGGACAACATGAACCTCGTGGGCACGCGCACCACCTGCGCTTCCCGCATGCTCGAGGACTACCAGAGCGTCTACACCGCCACCTGCGTCCAGCGCATGCTCGATGCCGGCTGCCTGCCCATGGGCAAGGCCAACATGGACGAGTTTGCCTTTGGCAGCTCCACCGAGAGCTCGGCGTTCCACCGCACCAACAACCCCTGGGATACCGAGCGCGTGCCCGGCGGCTCCTCGGGCGGCTCCGCTGCCGCCGTCGCCGCGGGCGAGGTCGCGCTCTCGCTGGGCTCGGACACCGGCGGCTCCATTCGCCAGCCGGCGTCGCTGTGCGGCGTGGTGGGCTTTAAGCCCACGTATGGCGCCGTGAGCCGTTACGGCGTGGTCGCCTTTGGCTCGTCGCTCGACCAGGTGGGCCCCTTTGGCCGCACGGTCGAGGATGTCGCGCTGGCCATGAACGCGCTTACCGGTGCGGGCCACGATCCGTACGACTGCACCAGCCAGGACTGCGCCGTCGACTTTACCGAGCATCTCAACGACAGCATCGAGGGCAAGCGCGTAGGCATCATCCCCGCGTTTATGGAGGCCGAGGGCCTGACGCCCGAGGTCAAGGCCGCTGTTCAGCGCGCCGCCCAGGAGCTGCAGAACCAGGGTGCCGAGCTGGTCGAGGTCGACCTGCCGCACCTGGACGCCGCCATCGCCGCCTACTACGTCATCGGCCCGGCCGAGGCGTTCTCCAACCTGGCCCGCTTCGACGGCATTCGCTACGGCTATCAGGAGGAGGGCTGCGCCAACCTGTCCGACCAGAGCTCGCTTTCGCGCGCCCATGGCTTTGGCGCCGAGGCCAAGCGCCGTCAGATGCTCGGCGCTTACCTGCTGAGCTCGGGCGTGTACGACAAGTACTACTACGCCGCGCAGAAGGCCCGCACGCTCATCACGCAGGACTACGACGCCGCGTATGCCAAGGTGGACACCATCCTCATGCCCGCCTCACCGCGCACGGCCTTTAAGTTTGGCGAGATCAGCGACCCCACGCAGATGTACCTTTCGGACCTGTACACCATCTCGCTCAACATTTGCGGCAACGGTGGCATCTCGGTGCCGCTGGGCCTGGGCGAGGACAGCAAACTGCCCGTTTCTGCCCAGCTGGTGGGTCCGGCCTTTAAGGACCGTCAGCTGCTTACGTTTGCCCGCGCCCTGGAGCGCGGCTTTTCCGATGCCGCCACGGGTGCGCCCGCGCTTTCCGTCGCGCCCGATTTTGCCGGGAAGGGAGGCGAGCTGTAATGAAGGAGCTTTCCGAGGTCCTGCAGGATTGGGAGGCCGTGATCGGCCTGGAGATCCATACCGAGCTCACCGCGCTCGATACCAAGATGTTCTGCAACTGCAAGCTCAGCCACGATGACGAGCCCAACGCCAACGTGTGCCCGGTGTGCCTGGGCCTGCCCGGCGCCCTGCCGGTGCCCAACAAGCGCGCCATCGAGAGCATCGTCAAAGCGGGTCTCGCCACCAACTGCGAGATCCAGCGTCACTCGATGTTCTACCGCAAGCACTACTTCTACCCCGACATGGCCAAGAACTTCCAAACCACGCAGGGTCCGGTCGCTTTTGCCATGTACGGTCACCTGGACCTGGACGTGACCGGTCGCGGTGCCGCCGAGCGCCCCGACTGCGCGTTTGGCGAGGCCGAGGCCCAGAGCCTGGCGAGCGCCTCGGCCAACGCCGAGGGCCTGTCCACGTCCATGACGTCGACCATGCGCGAGGGCAATCAGCGCTCTGGTCATCTGGCCAGCTATGATGCGTCCAACCTGCAGATGCCCGAGCGCCGCGAGGACGGTTCTTACACGGTGCCCATTCGCATCCTGCGCATCCACATGGAGGAGGACGCCGCCAAGATGGTCCACGTGGGCGGTGCCGAGGGCCGCATTACCGCCGCTGCCGAGTCGCTCGTCGACTACAACCGCTGCGGCACGCCTTTGATTGAGCTCGTCACCGAGCCCGATCTGCGCACGCCCGAGGAGGCCCGCCTGTTTATGGAGAAGCTCCGTCGCATTTTTGTGACGCTGGGCATTTCGGACTGCTCCATGGAGAAGGGTTCTATGCGCTGCGACGGCAACGTGTCGCTGCGCCGCCGCGGCGAGACCAAGCTGGGCACTAAGACCGAGCTCAAGAACCTCAACTCGTTTAAGAGCCTGCATGACGGCCTTGCCTACGAGATCTGCCGTCAGGCCGAGGTGCTCGAGGAGGGCGGCATCATCTATCAGGAGACCCGCCACTGGGAGCCCAGCCGCAAGCGCACCGTGGTCATGCGCGTCAAGGAAACGGCCGACGACTATCGTCTGTTCCCCGACCCCGACCTGGCGCCGTTCGATCTGGACGACGAGTTCATCGACCGCTGTCGTGGCGAGATCCCCGAGCTGCCCGATGCCAAGCGCGCCCGTTTTGAGGCCGACTTTGGCATTAAGGCGGCCGACGCCGAGCAGATTGCCGGCGACCCCGAGTTTGCCGACTTCTTTGAGGCCGCTGCTGCCGGTATGGCCGGCAAGGAGGCCCAGACGGTCGCAAACCTGTTGGTCAACGAGATGATCGCCTACCTTAAGGGTGCGGGCGTCTCGCTGGCCGAGTCCGGCATCGCGCCGGCTCAGGTGGCAGTCCTTGCCAAGCTGCTGGCGACCGATGCCATCAGCTCCAACCAGGCTCACGAGGTCTTTGAGGCCATGGCCCAGACCGGCGACGATCCCAACAAGATCGTCGACGAGCGCGGTATGCGTCAGGTGAGCGATGCCGGTGCGCTGCAGCCGATTGTGGACGAGGTGCTGGCAAACTGTGCCGATCAGGCGCAGCAGTATCGTGACGGCAACCAGAAGGTCATCGGCTTTCTGGTGGGCCAGTGCATGAAGGCAAGCCGCGGCAAGGGTAACCCGAAGCTCTTCAACGAGTTGCTGAGAACGTCGCTCTCGTAAACGGGAACCCGGGAGCCCCGGCAGAGCGGGTGCTTCCTCAAAATTTCGAACAGTCCTGCGCAAGACGAAGGCCACATTAAGTGGCCTTCTTTGCGTGCGGAACTCATTTTGAGCAAGCGCCCGCCCTGCCGGGGCTCCCGGGTTCTGTGACGACTCGGCTGTTCGGGTCAGGTGGGCTGAATGGAATTTGGTGAATGAGGGCGCCGATGGCGCCCTCATTCTTTATGGATGTTGAAAACGAAGGTGAATACTTTTCCGCGAAGTGAACGACCTATTTTGGACCCCTGAAACATCAACACTTTTCTGGCTCTGTTTCCTGCGGTTTTGTCGAGTTTTTCCTGCGGTTTTGCTGGCGAAAAATGCAGATGTTTCGGGGGTCCGATTTCACTCGTTCACTTCGCGGAAAAGTATTAGACCTCGATTTGTTGGGTTGGGGGAGAGCCTTTCTTGGATGCCGGAGGTGTACGCTGCGGCAGGCGGATCGCCAGAAGTCGGCTGTTCCGCGCCTGAAGATTTCCAAAAAGTTAACCTTTGTTGACCTTAATAGTTAGATAAACTAAACTATTTTCCAAAAGTGTGCTCGAGCAAACTTGTTTACTCGGGTGCTGAGGCACCGTGCCGCGCCCAATGCGGCAAAAGGGAGAAGCAACATGAAGAAGTCCACGTTCAACACCCTGCTTGTTGGTGGCGGTTTTCTGCTCGGCACGGCCGGCATCAAGCTGCTTACCAGCGCTCCGGTCAAGAATGCCTGCGTGCGGGGCATCGCGTGCGGTATGCGCGTCAAGAACTGCTACCAGGACATGGTCGAGCAGGCCAAGGCCAATGTCGATGACATGGTTGCCGAGGCGGCCTACATCACCCAGAGCGAGGCCGCTGCTGATGAGGCAGCCGAGTAACGCTCCCAGGCACAAACTATGAGATTCTCGATTATTAGCGAGATCCCCGGCAGGACCCGTCTTCAATTGGCGGGTCCTGTGCCAGAGAGCGATCTCGATGCACTTCTTAAGCTCAGCGGCGATTTCGACGGCGTGCGCAAAGTGCGCGTTTATGGCCGTATTGGCCAGATGGCGCTCGAATATGACGAGCAGTGTCGTGCGGGCGTGCTCGACGCCTTGGGTGCGCTCGATGCCCAGGCCATTGCCGACGCAAAGACGGGTTACGTGATGCAGCTTGAGCCACGCAAGCACAAGCTCGTCATGGATCTTGCCACACTTATCGGCGCCCACTACGCGCGCCGCTGGTTCCTGCCTACGCCGCTGCGTGCCATCTTTGTCGTGGCCGGTTACATGACCTTTTTGCGTGCCGCCCTCCACGAGCTCGCGCAGCCGCGCCTGACCGTTCCCGTACTCGACGCTTCGGCCATCGGCATTTCGTTCGTCAAACGTGATGTCGACACCGCGGGCCAGACAATGTTCCTGCTCAACGTGGGCGAGCTGCTCGAGGACTACACACGCGCCATGAGCGAAAACGAGCTCATCAACTCGCTGCTTGATGTGCCCGACAAGGCGCAAAAGGTCGTCGGCGACACCGAGGTAAGCGTTGCCGCGACCGAGCTTGAGCCCGGCGACTTGGTCGCCGTTCGCACCGGCATGTCCATCTGCATCGACGGCGTGGTCGAGCAGGGAAGCGCCATGGTTAACCAGGCGACCCTGACCGGCGAGCCGCTTGCCGTCGAGCGCAGCGCGGGCGACGATGTATTCGCCGGCACCGTCGTGGAAGACGGCAGTATCTTGGTGCGTGTGCGCGCCAACACGGCTCAGACCAAGCTCCGCTCGATCGTCTCGCTCGTGCAGGCGGCCGACTCGCTCAAGTCCGAGGGCCAGTCGCACATGGAAGACCTCGCCAACAAGATCGTCCCGTGGAACTTCCTGCTCGCGGGCCTGGTTGCGCTTACCACCCGCAGTCTCATCAAGACCTCAGCGGCGCTGATGGTCGACTACTCGTGCGCACTTAAACTCACGGGTTCGGTCGCCGTCATGACCGCTATGAGCGATGCCGCCAAGATGGGCGTCATGGTCAAGGGCGCGAAGTACTTTGAGTCGTTTGCCAAGGCCGATACCATCGTGTTTGATAAGACCGGCACGCTCACCGAGGCGCAGCCGCGTCTTGCCTGCGTGCTCACCACCGATGGCTGGAGCGAGGACGAGGTTCTGCGCCTTTCCGCCTGCTTAGAGGAGCATTTCCCGCATCCGGTGGCGCGTGCCGTGGTCAACGCCGCCCGCGAGCGCGGGCTCGAGCACCGCGAGCGTCACGCTGCGGTCGAGTACATCGTGGCGCACGGCATCGCTTCGTCCATTGAAGGGCGTCGCGCCATCATCGGTTCTGCGCACTTTGTGTTTGAGGACGAGGGTGCGCAGCTCGAGTCCGACATCAAGGGGCAAATCGACCTCAAGATGCAGGGCCTGTCGCCGCTGTATCTGGCGGTCGACGGCACGGTCGTGGGCGTGCTCGGCATCGAGGATCCGCTCAAGCCCGGGGTCCGCGAGGCCATCGCCGACCTGCATGCGCTGGGCGTCAAGCATGTCGTTATGCTCACGGGCGACTCCGAGCGCACAGCCGAGCGCATTGCGCGAGAGGCGGGGGTCGACGAGTTTAAGGCCGAGCTGCTGCCCGAGGACAAGTACGCCTATGTGGAGCGAATTAAGAGCGAGGGGCGCCACGTTGCCATGGTGGGCGACGGCGTCAACGATTCGCCGGCGCTCGGTTTGGCCGACGTGGGCCTGGCGATGGGTGGCGGAAGCGACATCGCCAAGGAGGTCGCCGATATCATCCTGACCGATACGGATCTCGCCGCGATCGTGCGCCTGCGCCGCATGAGCCAGGGCCTCGTTGATCGTCTGACGAGCTCCTACTCTAAGGTGATGCTCACCAACTCAGCGCTCTTGGCACTGGGTATTACCGGCACGATTACCCCGCAGACGTCGTCGTTGCTGCACAATGGTTCGACGATTGCCTACAGCCTGAGCAACGCGAAAGCATATCTGCGCTAGCACTTTTACTTTAGTTTTCGGCCTGCATTTGGGCGGTGTTGCAGCCGCCAGAATGCAGGCCTTTTGCGTTTGACCATGTGCTAGCAGCAATATATAGTTGTGCTAGCTAAGATAGCGGAAGTCGAAGGTGAGGTTGAGATGGATGCTGTTGACGGCATGGCGCAGGTGAACGTTCGCGTGGATCGCCAGGTCAAGAACCGTGCCGAGGAAGCGCTGCGGCTTTCGGGCGGGTCACTGCCCGAGCTCATCAAAAAGGTGGTGGCCAAGGTCGCGCAGGGTGGCGGGCAGTGCGAGGAAGTGCTTGCGGCCGTCGACGACCGGCAGCAGACCGTCGCGCCCGATACTCCGTTCGCCGCATCATGGGCGGCGGCGGATCAGCTTTACGCGGACCTGGGCATCGATGCGTCACCTGCATCCGATGATCGTGATTGGGACACAATCTATTCCGAAGCCATGCACGATCGCTATCGCCAAAAGGGGATGATCCTGTGAGTGGAGCCCCTCTTAAGATCATGGTGGATGCCAATGTGTGGGTCGATTCGTTTTGCGCCGACCATGCCGAGTCGCTTGCCGCGCGTGCGTTTATTGGGCAGGCAGCGGAATCGGGCGCGGCGCTGCTCTTTCCGGTGCATATCGCCAAGGACGTGCTGTACGTAGTTCAGCACGAGTTCAAGCGCAGGGTTCTTGTCGAAAAAGGCTCGGTCGACGAAGCGTCGGCGCAAGCGATCGGCGAGGCTGCGCTGGCGTTTGTTCGGAATATGACCGAAAACGCTACAGCCGTGGGCGCTGATGCATCCGATCTGTGGCTAGCCGACAAATATCTGACGCTCCATCGCGATTACGAGGACAACTTGGTACTCGCTGCATGCAAGCGCGCCCAGGTTGATTACTTGGTAACTAACGATCGCAAACTGCTCGAACATGCCGATCTTGCAGCAAAGACGCCGCGCCAAATGATGCCGATTCTCGCGCTGGCCGAACGCGGTGGGCGGGCATCCCGCTAGCGCCTTGCTGTCTGCGTGCCCTTCGGAACGTCGACATTCCGAAGGGCACGCATCCTTAAATTACAAAAGCGCGGCCTTGATGGCAGGGGCTTCGGCGAGCTTCTCGGCTGCCTTTTCATCGGAATCGTTCAGTGCAGCCAGACCGCGATAGACCCACTCGTTGACCTGGGTGTTCTTGACGCCTGCGGTCTGCATAAGGGCGCCTACCTCGCGGATTGCTGCGAACAGATCGGCCTTGGGGCCCACGAGCTCGACCGTGAGGTCGTGGTAGGCGGACACGCCGCGGTTCTCACTCACGTGGTCGATAAAGCCCTCGACGGTCTCAAGCTGCTGGGCGAGAGCTGCATCATCGTCAGCGTCCAGCGCGACGAGTGCGTTCGATACCGTGAGGGCGGGATGTCCGCAGGGGACAAAGCCTTCGATGACATCCATAGCTTCGGTAATGGTTGAGCCCAGGCCTGCGAGGGCATTGATGAGTTGCTGTTTGGTATCCATAACGGTCCTTTCGACGGGGCAATTTGCTTGGCGAAAATATACGTGACGCGATCGGTAGCAAAAGTGCGAAGTGCGGCGCACATTGGGGTCTTCACAGCTCGTGCATAGAACGGCTGTCTGCCTTTAGAACGTGGTAAGATAGCTATCCACGAGCGGGGTTCACCCCGCGTGTTCCTTGAAAAGTCGACGGTTATCGGGTGTTTGCAGACCCGATACCATCCAGACTTTCCCAACATTCGGGGGCGACTGGTTTCGACACGATAGCTCTGAGAGAGGAAGCAAGCCGAGGTCTCCTCGCCTCGTTAAACAGGGGTACCGTCAAATTGAATTGACAACAACTCTTCTTTTGAGCCTATGGCTCTCGCTGCTTAGTTTATAGCGGCGCGTCAACCCGGTGATTTCCCCGCCACCGGTGCGACGTCATTTTAGGGGAATGCTCCTGCGCACGTAATCGGTATGGCGCAGGCTAAGACCGAACCGGTTAGGACGCCGCGAGCGTGTCGCTGCGCGCAAAGCGTCCGAGACTAAACCAGCGACTGAGCTTGGAGATGCCAATCAGGGGGCTTTCGTGGACCGGAGTTCGATTCTCCGCGCCTCCACCAACTGTTCAGTAGGCGAACACATACGCGTGTTCGTCGTTAGGCGGGCGTTCGTATTGCTCGTCAGATAGAAAGAAGCCGCTCCATACGGGGCGGCTTCTTTGCGTTCTAGGCCTGCGGCATGATCTCCTGCTCGCCGTCCTCGTCCATGTACGGCATGAGGAACACGCCGCCCTGCTCGGTGGTAAGCAGCAGGTACTCGCGGTTGTGCTCGTCGCACACGATTTCCTGGCCGATGCCCTCGGGCAGGTCGTATATGGGGCCGTCCGTGCGGGCTTGCCTCACGGTCACGTCTTGCGCTCCCATGGCCTGCGACGCGCAGCTGGCGGCGGCCAGGACGATGAACAGCAGGACGGCCGCCGCGAGGATGGGGCCGCACCCGCCGTTGCGCTCCTCGTCTGCGGGGCTCGGGTACGGCATGGCCTATCCCACCTTCACCAGATAGTCGTCGGCCTCTGGCTTGCCCGTGGCCTTGCCCACGGCGATGTAGCGCGTTGCGCCGCTGTAGCCCGTGTATCGGCCCCACACGTAGCCGTCGGCGATCTTGTACCAGTTATCCAGCGTCACGGTCTCGCCGCTGGAATAGTGCGCCACCTCGGTGCCGCCCAGACCGGGGGCGTCGCGCACGCGCAGGTAGTCCACAGTGCAGCGGTAGGTGCCGCCGAAGTTCTCGGTCGTTTCCTGCTGCGCAGGCTGCGGCTGCGGGACGGCTGCGGGGGCGCTTCCAGCAGTGATGCCGAAGCATTCCAGGTAGATGCGCGCCAGCTCGTCCAGGTTGCCGTTGAACTTCTCGCGGTCGCCGTCGTTGTCGATGAAGCCGTTCTCGCACAGGCGGTAGTTGATGCCGCGCGCGGCGGCTCGGTTCGGGTTCGCGAGGTCGGAACGGCGCACCAGCTTCTCGGAGCGCCCGGGCATGAACGCCGCCAGCTTGTCGGCCAGCGCATTGTCGTACTCGTCAGGCTCAAAGCCCTCCTTGATGATGACGTGCGCGCCGTGGGCCGTGGCGATGCCGCTGGCGTCCATGTGCAGCTCCACCACTGGCGCGTCGGTGCTCAGGCGGTTAAGCCCGCCGTCGGCGTACCAGTTGCGGGACGTATCGCCCAGCTCGACCTCGGAACCGCCCAGTTCCTTGATTCGCTGGCCCAGGGCGCGAACGCGCTCGGCCTCGGTGCAGCCGCCTGCGCAGCAGCCGGGGTCGCCAGCGCCGTGGCCGCAGATGATGAACAGTTTAGCCATTGCCTACTCCTTCCCGCCTACGGTCACGCCCAACAGGGCGTCGAGCCACTTGGATGTGATGCCCACCGACTTGAACAGCGTGTAGGCCGCCTGCACGCCGCCTACCACGGCGAAGGCGCACGTGACCCATGCGCCCGGGTCTGCGGGCACGCCGCCCACGAAGCCGGTCACGACGCCCGCCAGGAGCGAGCAGCCCAGCGCCAGGATGCGCGCGGCCTTGCCGGTCATGGCCTCGGTCTTGATCAGCTGCACCGCGAACGGCACGGCGAAAGACAGCACGATGGCTGCGATTGCTTGCATTTCTGTCATTTCGGATTCCTTTCTATCGAGCCGATTCCTTGTAGAGCAGGTCAACGCGGTCGGCGATGTGGTCGACCTTCGCCGCCATGCCCTGGCTGCGCGCCTGGCTGTTCGCCAGGTCGGCGTGCAGCACCTCGTTGGAGGTCACGACGGACTCCATGAGCGCCTTCATAGCCTCCATCAGCGCGTTGCTGCGCTCCATCTGCGCGGCGATGCGGCCCTCCATCTGGCTGCGCTCGCGGTCGCGCTGCGCCCGCTCGTTCACCTCGTCCTGCTTTCGCTCCTCGCGCTTGAGGTCGATGTTCGCCTTGCGCTCGTTCTGGGCCTTGAACTCTTCTAGGAACTGCTTGCCGAAGTACAGGACCACTAGGACGAGCAGCGCGCCGAAAAGCGACCCGGGGCCGTACGGCGCGAAGATTTCCAGCACGTCGGTCATTCGTTTTCTCACCTCCTCGAATCGCTGCCGCGATTGTCCGCGAGGTGTCGCCGGGCAAAAGAAAAGCGCCCCCGAAGGGGCGCTCGCTACTCCTGCGGCGCTTCCGGCTGGTCGGGCTCCATGGCTTCCAGCTCGTTGATGCGGTCGCGCCACGTCTGGCGCTGCGAGATGATCTCGGCCACCTCCTTGGCAGCTGCGGCGATGCCCGAGAGCAGGTCGGTGATGGACGATGCGGAGAAGATGCGCTCCACCGCCTTCATGACCTTGTAGTCGCTCTGCTCAAGCTGCTGTTTGTAGCCGTTGATCTCCCCGGCGATTTCCTGTTCCGTCATGGGTCGCTCCTTCCGTTGCTAGGGTAGGGGCATGTTCCCATCCGTGTCGCCTCCAGGTTTGGACTGCATTGAGCAACCCCCCCCCGCGGGATTTCCGAACAGGCTGCGGTACAGCGCGTCCATGGCCCGCACGCTGCGGTGCGCGTCCAGCCGCTTCATGCCTCCGCGCCAGCTCTGGTAGCTCTGCTCCACCTGCTCGGGGGTCATGATGCCATCGGCGACCATGCGGGCCATCTTCTTGAGCTTGCGGCGCTCCCGCGTTATGGAGTCTCGGCACGGCTTCACGACTATGCGGCCCGTCTCCGTGTAGAAGATGCGCTTCTTCAGCCACGTGAACCCGCGCGTGAGCTTCACCACGCGCGTCTTGCGCGGGTTCAGCTCGATGCCCAGCTCGGCACATTTGCGCTCTATGAGCAGCAGGCACACCTGCAGGTAGTCCTTGGACTCGTGTATCAGGTAGAAGTCGTCCATATATCGACCGTAGGCCTCGGGGCGCAGCATCTCGATTACGTAGTGGTCAATGCGGTTGGGGTGCGCGACGGCGCATATCTGGTTCGGCTCGCTGCCCAGCCCCAGGCCCACATCGCCCTGCGCGTCTATCAGGCGGTGCTCCAAGGCGACCACGCGCGGATCTAGCAGCGCGGAGGCCACCTGGTCTTTGACGGGTTGGTGCGCTATGCGCGCGAAGTAGTCGGAGAAGTCGCCGAGCAGTATGTAGCCCTCGCGGCCGTGCCGCCTCCAGTGGTCGGCCAGGTGGCGCTTGAGCAGCTTCAGGGCGTAGTCGGTGCCGCGCCCCTTTATGTTCGCGGAGTTCGCGGCTATGAGGGTGGGCACGATCGCGGGCACGAGCGCGTTCTGCGACAGCGATTTCTGCACCACGCGCTCGGGAAAGTGCACGGCGCTGATGTGGCGCAGCTTGCCGCGCTCCCATAGGTCGAAGCGGATGAAGCCCCGGCATATGTCGCGGCCCTCCAAAAGGTCGCGGCGGGACAGGACGGCGTTTCGGAGATAGTCCTTCATGTACCGCTGCGTGGACGCCTTCCACATCACGCCGCGCGCGGCCTGCTTGGAAGCCTTGCACAGGCTGTTGAGGTCGGCCACGGTCTCAAGCGTGCACGTCTTGACGCGCTCGGCCTTGGCCTTGGCCCGCTTCTCCTCGCGGCGCTTCCGGCGTGCGGCCCTTCTTTGCTCGGAGTTCACAGAAGGCACCCCGCACGGCTTTCAATGTGGCTCTGACAGCCGCTTGAGGTATGGCCATGAAACGCGGCGAAGCCACGGAGCGCCGCGCCATGCAAGCAGCGTCCGGCCACCCTCGCGGGGTGCGTATTTACGGGCGTGAGCCCGACGGTCGCGCCTTCCTTCCTCTCCGCGCTCTGCTTTCGGCCCTGGGGCCTACTCGGTCTGGCAATAAGGGAATCCGGGGCGGGGGCGAACCCAGACGTTCGTCGCCGAGTTGTAGTTGGCATTGCCGTTGTTGTTGACGTAGCACACGTTGGACGAGGAGCCACCCATGACGGAACGCAGCCACCAATTGTACCGATATACAAGGCGCGACCGCCGCCCATTATAGCGAACGCAGGCGCTCTAGCTCGGCCTCGGCCTCGGCTATGCGCTCCTCGGTGGACTTCTTGCCGGTGACGCGCACGTTCTTGCGCGCGCCCTTTAGCAGCCTGATCTCCTCCTCGACCATGGCCGCCAGCTCCTCGAAGCGGTTGGCGTTCACGGGCAGGCCGATATCCATGAGGCACTGCATGTCGAGCATCAGCTGCTCGCAGTCGGCTATCGCCAGCGTCAGGTAACGCTTGCGCTCAAGTGCGTTGAACGAACTGTTGGGGTAGAAGCAGTCGGCGCGGTTGACGTTGTACACGATGCTGCGCGCGGTCTCCACCGTGGGCACCGCGTTCAGCAGCCTGTAGGCTTTCGGCACGACCGACGAGGAGGCCATGAGCTTGTTGACCTCCACGCGGATGGCGATGGCCTGCGTGAAGAACTTGTACTCGGACACCTCGCGGTTTCGCTGGTAGACGCCGCTCATGGCACCTCCCGGAAATAGTGGCGAAAAAAACGGCCCGCTGCGCGGGCAGGGATGCGACCGCGCAAGGCGGTCGCATCGAAAGAGAAGTATAGAGCACTCGGCTGGCTAGCCGACGAGGAAGCCGGGGCGGGGGCGAACCCAGACGTTCGTCGCCGAGGCGCAGTCGGCAGGGCCGTTGTGGCCGACGCAGCACACGTGGGACGAGGAGCCACCCATGACGGAACGCAGCCACCAATGGTACCGAGTTCCGTTCAAGCGGTGCGCGGTATCGCGGAACAGGTCGAACTGGCAGTCGAAGCCCACGCTGTAGCCCTTGGTGCCCCACACTGGGCAGCCGTACACCTCCATCTCGGAGGGCGACCACACCTTGCCGATGTCCTGCCAGCTCCAGCTGTTGGAGTCGCTGAGCGCGCCGCTCGCGCTGTAACGCTCCTCAAGCAGCACGCGCTGGGTGAGCAGGTACTTGGTCAGCCCATCGGGCAGGCACGCCTCGAACAGCTTCTCCCACGCCTTGAGGTTGCTGCCCAGGTATGGGCATTTCCGGTCGGCGGTGCCCTGATTCGTGTTGGTCGTGTTCCACATCAGGAAGCTGTCGTTGGCAACGCCGGTCACGGTCTTGGCCACGGCGATGGGCGCGGAGGCCACGAAGGCGATGTGGTGGCCTTTGGAGCTGTCGCCGCAGTAAAGGTACGGGTCGATGTGGGCAAGCAGGAACCGCACAGATTGCTGTGCGGTGACGGCGGATGCGCTCACAAGCGGCACGTCCAAGTAGTCGCCCACGCGCAGGCCCGCGAAGTTGCCGTTGGCGGCTCGCTTGTGCAGCGCGTCGTACACGCTGCCGCTGCCGATCTCTCCCGCCAGGATGGTGGCGATGTTCTGCCCGCCGTACTTGCCGATTTGGCCCTGGCGGTTGTACTCGGCGTTGTTGAGCGCCGTCTGCGCGTTTCTGCGCGCGGTATCGTCGATGACCTCGTAGCCGATGCCGCCCACCGACAGGGTTTTCGCTTGTGCCATTTCGTTGCCTTTCTACTTGAGGTTGAGGGTTGTGCCGGACGCCGTGCAGGTGCTCCCGAACGTGACGGTGCTGCCAGATGCACTGGCCTTGGAGGCGGGGCAGTACACGGTGCCGTCGTCGTAGATGAACGCGTCCGTGGCGTCGGCAAGCTTGCCGTACAGGTCGGCTATCTGCTGCCTCTGCTTGGCCATGTCCGAGCTGCCCGCGCTGCCCTGCGCCACGCTGTTGGCTATCTGCAGGGCGGTGTTGGCCGCCGCGTCGGCGTTCGAGGCCGCGCCGTTTGCCGCAGCCGTGGCGGCTTGCGAGGCCGTCTTCAGCTGCGCCGCCTCGGTGACGCGGGCGCTTTCCGCCGTGGCGCGCTTCTTCTCCGCCTCTGCGCGCCCGGTTTCGGCGGTCTGGCGTGCCTTCTCGCTCGCGGCGCGCTGGTTTTCCGCGCTCGCGCGGGAGGCCTCGGCCTTCTGCATCTGCGCGTTCAGCGCGCTCACGTCGGCTAGCTGCCCTTCGAGGTTCGCGATGATCGCCTCCACCGCATCGACGTACGGGCCGGATATCTCGCCCGACGCGCTCGCCGAGGGCAGCACGTTCACCAGGACGTTCTCGGTGGTGGCGTCCAGCCCTGCCGCGTTCCGCACGCGCACGTAGCACACCTTGAGCAGCCCGGCCACGCCGAAGACGGCGGGGTCGACCGTCACGGTGGCCACGTTGTCGCTGATGCCAGTGAACTGCTGCTCCACGTAGGTGTGGTCGGGCTTCGCAGCCATGAGGTGCACCTTGCAGCCCGTCAGGGCCGCCTTCTTGTCGCCGTCGTAGATGGCGGCCTTCAGGACCTCGGCGCTGTCGCCCTGGTGCACGGTGATGACGGGCGGCGCTATGTTGGTCTTCTTGAGGTTGAGCGTAAGCTCGTGCGTTGCCATGCCTCATTCCTTTCCTTCGGCCGCAAGTGTCCGCGATATGTCGCCGGGCTGCGCTCTGTGGACCCCGCATATCTCCTCGTCGGTGAGCGCCGAGAAGTCCACGGCGTTGGCCTCGCCGCCTTCCGCGTCCATGACGGCCACGGGGCTGGACACGAGCGTGAAGCCGCCCTTGCCGTCGAACTCGAACACGTCTTCCGATTCCACGATGGCCCGCGCCGTGGCCGGGTCGCTGATACACTCGAACACCGGAAGCGCCTCGGGCGGCTTTGGCGCGCCGTCGAGCGCCTGCGGCGCTTCGGGCTGCTGCACAAGGTGGTAGAACATTCCGTTTCCTCTCTTGCTGGTCTAGTTTCCCGTGATGCTGCTCATGCCGGTGATGATTCCGTTCACCACGTTGATGGTGCCCCACGTCCAGTTGCTGCCGTTGTTGGTTATGCACCCGATGAACTGCGTGGAGCCCGTGTACCCGTAGGTGCCGCCGGAGCCCGCGCTTGTGCCAATGGCGAACTTCGGCGCGAGTATCCTGGCGGTGCCTGACGCGCCGAGGTCGGCACGCCCGTTGTCCAGGTACAGGTAGTTGCTCGAGTTCTCCTGCAGCTTCACATACGGCGATCCGCCCCCGCTGCTGTTGCCGCTCCTCATGTACAGCATCTCGTCGGGGAGGCTCATGTGCCCCTTGTAGTAGGGGGTCGTGAGCCTCGTTTGCCGGTAATAGCGGTTCGCGCTAAGGAACCCGTAGCCGCATGCCGATATGCCTACACCGTCGGTCGCAGTCTTTATCGGGTTGTCCACGGCGTGGAGCGCCTCGATGGTGCAGTATTCGGCCGTGTTGTTGACGAACGACGCGCCGGGCCGGTTGTCCGTCGTGGTGCCCGTTGTGATGTAGTTCGTGGACGACGTGCCCACCATGTTGCAGCGGAACATGGCGGTGTTGCCCACCAGCACGGTGCCGGCGATGATGGAGCCGGTCTTACTGTATATCTGGAAGCCGTTGGTGGCGTTGATGTACACCTTGTTGCCGTTGCTGTCCGTCATGAAGATGGAGCCGTCGCGCAGGTAGAAGGCGCCGCTGTCGAGGTCCCAGTAGGAGTTCCCGCCCTTGATTCGGCCCGTGGTCAGCTCGTCGGCGGTCACGCCGTCGCCGGTGATGGCCGTGCGCCACTTCCAGGCTCCGGTGGAGTACTTGGAGTTGGCCACGCCGATGACGCCGCCGCCTATCTTCACGCACTTGGTCGCGCTTTCCGGCTTCTTGTCGTACACGAGGATGCCCTGGCCCGGCTCCTCGTACACCCAGCCGCCCGTGGTGTTTATCTCGCTGTTGAGCATTTCCACGATCTTCTTGCGGATATCCGTCGGCAGCTGGTCGAGCTGTTTCTGCAGCCCATCCACCTCGCCCTCGGCGCTCGTCAGCCGTTCGTTCAGCTTGTCCGTGACGCCTTCCAGGTACTCCTTGTTGGCCTCGTCTATCTGCTTGAGCACGCTCTCGCTTTGCTCTATCGACGTGTCGGTGTACAGGCGCAGCACCTCGTCCAGGGTCAGGTTGCCGTCGTCGGAGTACTTCTTCAGCGCCTTCTCCAGCGTGGTGTCCCCGTTGTCGGCGTACTCCTTGAGGGCCTTGTCCAGCTCGTCCCTTATCTGGTCGGTGTAGTCCTGGGCGGCCCCGCCGACCTCCTTGGTGTACGCCTTCTGGCGCTCCTCGGCGGCCGCCAGGCTCTCGCCCCATTTGCCGGTCGAGGCCTTGTTCGAGGCGTTCACGGCCTCGGTCACGGTCGCCCGGATGGTCGAGGCCGTGGACTTGGCGGCGGACTTCTGCGCGGCCATCAGCTCGGCGACCGTCTGGTAGTTGCCGAACGTGTAGGTGACCTCGCCGGGGCGCAGCTGGTCCTCGACCACCTTCGTGATGCGGGTCTGGACGCGCAGGGGAGGGTTGTACACCATGTCGAGCACGGTCACGAGGTCGCCCTCGTCAGCGCCCTCGAAGCCCTCGCCGGCCCTGGCGAGCGCCACGGCGTCCACGGTGTACGACACGACCGGGACGCACGATTTCGCCAGCTGCGCCTCGGTGAGCTTCTTCAGCTCGGCCGCGTCCTCGCAGTCGGAGAACTCCACGTCGCCGAACACGTGCGCCTTGCCGCCCTTGCCGTCGGGCCGTCCCCAGCGGGCCAGAGCGTCGGCGCTGCCCACCCAGTTCTGCCCGCCGTTCACGTCGCCGAACGTCAGCTTTCGGTCGTAGCCGCCCGTCAGGTTGCCGTCGTCGTCGGTGGTCTGCAGGGATTTGCCGTAGCCGTACAGGGCGGTGCACACGTTGCCCTCGTCAACGCTTCGGCGGACGCTCACGAGGTCCTTGGCGTAGGTGAAACGCTTGCCGTTGTCCTCGCCGACCTGCTTGGCCATGCAAACGCGGCGCGAGGTCACCTTGGTGCCGCTCACCTGTATCTCGAACGACAGCTCGCCGCCCCAGGTGTCCGCCACGTCGTGTATGGCCGCCCATGCGTTGGTGTGGTAGAAGTTCGTGCCCGCCTGCCCGAGGTCATCGACGGTGCCGACCTGCCAGCGCGAGGAGGACAGCGCCGAGGCCAGCGCGGTGTATGCGCTCACGTCGTAAGGGCGCTTGTCCTCCAGGTAGTCGCCCAGCAGCTCGACCTGCGCGGAGGTGGGGCAGTAATACGTGTAGAGGATGCCCGCGCTCGCGCGCTCTTCCTCCACGCCGTCCACGATGTTCTCGTGCCATCGGCCCTTGAGGTCGCGCCACACCAGGCGGTCGCCCTTGTCCAGGCGCGCCAGCGTGGTGATGCTCAAGGCGTTCTCGCCGTTGACCTCGCGCGTGTCCTTGCACTCGAACAGCGTCTTGATGGGCCCCTTGTACGTCTCCCATCTGTTCGTGACCCATAGCAGCATCAGCCCACGTACCTTTCCGTCCATCTCACTACCGCAGTCCCGCTCGACACCCGCAGCGTGTTCGCCCCGGGTTCGAGCGAGAAGAAGTCGCTGTCGAACGTCACGCGCGCCGCCGATCTGCTCACCGTCGCCTGCGGCGCGGCCATGTCTATCACCACCGGGGTCGATGCCGATACGGCTTCGTCGACCTGCACGTACTGCCCCGTGTCCATGTTCGTCAGGCGCAGCGTGGAGGTGTTGCCGCCCGGCGTGATGGTCACGACCGGGTACGTGCGGAACGTCCCGCCGACCTGCAGCGAGGAGGTGCCCGAGAACGTGGCCTGCGCGTCCGCCCCGTAGGCTATGGGGTCGTACGCGGTGAAGGTCAGCGTCGCCTCTCCCGTGTGCCAGAGCGTGTCGAGTTCGCCGGGGGACGTGAGCACCGCCTTGTAGCGCAGGCCCAGGTGGCGCTCGTCGTCCAGCCATAGGTCCGCCTCATTCAGGCACAGCAGCCTCGACGCCATGAGGCGGCGAACCGCCGCCATGTCGTCGGTGGGGCGGGCGCGGAAGGCCGCCGTCACGTCTATGGACAGCGGCTTCAGGTCCGCGCGCATGAACCGCTCGCCGGGCGTTCCCGGCACGGTCCTGGTGGTTATGTCGTAGTCGGGTAGCAGCGAGCGGGTCATGAGCCGGGTGTCGAACCATGGCCCGAAGTCGAAGCCGTTGTATATCATGCGAAGCACTCCTGCCGTTTGATCTCCTTCGCGATTTGGCGGGAGATTTTCTCGATATCGGCCTCCTCCCGCACGGTCGCGTACACGTTGATGGTCACGTTTGTGTCGCCGCGCGCGGCCCCGCCCTTGCCGTCGAGCAGCTTGGCGATGCCCTCGGCGAGCGGGCGCGCGCCGCGCTCGTTGAACGGCACGACGCCCTCCGGGCCGGCCTCGCCGACGCCGATGACGCTGGGGCCGTTGAACACGCCGCCCTTCGCGTACCAGCTGAGCCCGAAGCTCGGGACGGAAGGCGGGTCGATGCTGAACGAGCCGTTGACGGACAGGTGCGGCAGCTTGAGGTCCGGCAGCGACCACGAGAAGTTGAAGTACCCCTTTATCGTGTCGATGACGTTGCGCACGGTGTCCCGCGCGTTCTGTATCGGCGTCTCTATGGCGCTCTTGATGGAGTCCCACACGCTCGACACGGTGTCACGCGCGGCGCTGAACACGCTGGAGATGGTGTCTCGGATGCCGTTCACGATGCCGGATATGGTCGAGCTGATGCCGCCCCACACGCTCGACGCGGTGGAGCTGACCGCCCCCCATATGGAGTTCCACACGGCCTGGATTGCCGACAGCACCGCCGAGATGGTGGAGCTGATGGCGTCTATGGCCGCGCCTATCGCCCAGCTGATGCCGCCCCATATGGTGGACGCCGTGGAGCTGACCGCGCCCCAGACCGTGCTCCACACCTCCTGGATGATGCCGAGGACCGTCTGTATGTTCGTCTGCACGGCGGTGATGTAGGTCGACACCGCCCAGCTGATGGCCTCCCACACCGCGCTCGCCACGGAGCTGACCGCGCCCCAGGCGGCGGACCACCACTCGGAGAGCACGGTCAGCACGGCGGTGATGTTCTGGCTCACGGCCTCCAGGTAGGCGCCCACCGCCGCGCATATGGCGTCCCACGCCGCGCTCAGCTGGCTGCCGAAGTTCTCCCAGATGAAGGTCCACGGGGCGAGCAGCACCTCTATGGCGAGGTTCAATATCTCGCCTAGCAGCATGACCGCCACCTGCACCACGTTGCAGATGCCGTCCCAGATGCTCGCGGCGGTGTCGGCCATCCCCTGGAAGAACCCGGCTATGGCCTCTATGGCGCCCTGCACCGTGGCGCATATCCCGTCCCAGATTCCGCCCAGCGTCTCGCCGAGCTGGGAGAAGAACCCGCCGACGGACTGCGCGACCTCGCCCGCGACCTGCACGGCGACCTGGAACGCCTGGCATACCGCGTCCCAGATTGCCGTTACCGCGTCGCGGAACCCCTCGCAGTTGTTCCACAGCAGCACGACGGCGGCGATGATGGCCGCGATGGCCGCGACCACGGGATGGGCGGCTATGAGCCCCAGCGCGCCGGTGCCCAGCTTGCCGACCACCTGGAAGGCCGCGCCGATTTTCGGCACGGTGTCCACGACGGTGCCGACCGTCGAAAGCACGGGGCCGATGGCGGCCGCTATCGTGGCGATCGCGAGAACGGCGGTCTGGCCGCCCTCGCCGATGCCTGCGAACCACTCGGAGAACGACTTGACGACGCCGGCCACGTTGGTGGCGATGTTGAGGAGCGGCTGCCCCAGCGGCTCGATGGAGCCCTGCAGCTCGCGCATGGCCTCCTGCGACTTCACGGCGAAGCTATCGGAGGCGGCCTCCTGGGCCTGCTCTGCGGCGCCGGCCACGTCGCCGAAGCTGTCCTGCACGCCCGCCAGGGACTCGATCATGCCCATGGCGTTGTCCTCGCCGAGCGAGGACCACAGGGTGGAGGCCAGCGCGGCCTTGTCGTATTCGTTGGGCATCTGCGTCAGGTCGCCCAGCACCGCCTGCAGCATGTCCTCGGCGGTGGCGCTTCCGTTCTTGAAGTTCTCGAATACCTCCTGCGTGCCCTCGCTGAACGAGCCGATGGACTCCTCCATGCGGCCGTCCGCCAGCGCGGTCAAAAACTCGTTGAGGTAGTCGCCCACCTTGTCGAGGTTGTACGCGCCGTTGGACGTGCCGGCCTCCAGCAGGCTGAAGTACTCGCTGGCGCTCATGCCGGCCTCGCCCCAGCGCACGCTGTACTCGCTCAGGTTGTCGCCCAGCTCGTCGGTGTAGTTCAGGCCGCGCTGCATGCCCGCCGTGAGCAGGTCGCTGGCCTCGGTGGCGGACAGGCCGAAGCCCTCCATGAGGGCGTTGGTGCCGCGTATGGACTCGTTCACGTCGGCACCGAACGTCTGCGACAGCATCAGCGCGTTGGTGGTGACGGTCTGCAGGTCCTCGTCGGACACGTCGCGCAGGGTGGACTTGCACTGAATGAGCGCGTCGTTGACCTCGTCCAGGGACTGGCCCCAGCCTCCCTCGTAGATGCGCTTGCCTATGCCGCTGAAGCGTTCCGCCTCCTCGCCGGATACGCCGAACGCGGCGGCTATGCGGGCGTTGGCCTGCTCGTAGTCGCTGGCCACGCCGAACACGGCCTTGCCGGCGGCCACCACGGGCGCGGTGAGCGTCAGCGTGGCGGCGGTGCCGGCCTTCTTGAACGAGGATGACAGCTTCGCCGCCTTCTCGTCGCCTTCGGTTATGTTCTTCCAGGAGATGCCCTGGAGGTCGCGCTCCAGGGCTTTGATGTTCTTGGATACGTCTACGGTGTCGAGCACCGCTTTGATGATGACGCTGCCGTCCATGCTCACCTCGTTGCTCTCTTGAGCGCGGCGAAAACATCGCGCATCGCCGCGTCGCTTCCTTCCTCAGAGCCGTGTGAGCTGCGGCCTTTGCCGAGTTCGAACGCCTTGTGGGCGGCGTTCCAGGCCTCGACCTCCTGCCTGTTGTATTTGGTTGGCTTCGGCTTGGTCGCCGGGTTGCGGTAGTGGATGGCGGCGCCGAGCGGCGTGTCCTGCGGGCATCCGCCGACGAGCGCCACGAACTCGGCGAAGCTGATCCGCCCTCGCACCTCGTCCCACTCGATGCCGTAGGCCTGCCGGAAGCTGATGCGGATGCGCGCGGCGTCCTCTTCGAGGTCCCACAGAGGCGTTTCGTGCGGGCGGTTGCCGGTCAGGTCCAGCCCGCACATATCCCACACCGCCGCGTCGCGCATCCGCATGAACTCGGCGGCGTCGTAGTCGCATGCGCACCACGCGTCCGCCCAGTCCACGAAGAACAGCGCCAGGAACTCGTCCCGGCGCTGTTCGTCGGACTTGCCCTCGTCGGTCAGCACCTCGATAACGCGGATGATCGTGAGCGCGTCGTCGCGCACCAGCACGTCCTCGCCGTTCCACGGGTAGCGCGTGGCGCTGGTCCCGTCCGGCAGCCGCACCCGCTCCGCCGTGAGCGCGGCGGGGAGCATTACTTGCCCTTCTTGCGCTTGCCCTTGGCGCGGCGCTGTGCGCGGTTGAGCGCATGCACCTGTCCCGCGCGGTCGCTGTAGGCCAGCCCGCACGCGATCAGCTGCTCGCTCGTGGCGTGGCGCGCCAGCATGTTCAGGAACGTGGCGAACACCTCGCCCAAGATGCGGATGTTCTCCTCCGGCACGATGGGGCCCTCGTCGCCGCCCATCCACGCGAGCAGCTCCTCCCAGCCCTCGGTGCCGATGAACGCCGAGACGGTGCGCTTCATGAGGCGGGCCTGCGCGGCGTTGGCCTCTGCCACCTTCTCGGGGGTGTCCGCCTCGCGCGCCATTTCCTCGTTGGCCTGCGCGCGGTCGATGGCGTTGCCGACCTTGGCCAGGTACTCCTCGATGTGCTTGTCGTCGAACCACACGCGGAAGCGCGGCGTGTCGGGGTTCTCCTCTGGGTCCTCGAAGTACACGTCCTCGTACGCGCGGATGTTTTTCAAAAGTTCCATTTGCTGCCCCTTTCGTGAGCGGTGAGCGTTGGGCATAGAAAAGGGGCGCGGGCCGCTCACTAGCCCGCGCCCCCATGTCTGGGAGGTTATGTCTGGTGTCGCCTGGCGCTACTTCGCCGCCACGGTCACCTCCACCTGCGTGCAGAGGCTCGGCTTGGACGCGCAGCGCACGGTGATGACGGCCTTGCCCGCCGCCACGCCGGTCACGTTGCCGTCGCTGTCCACGGTCGCAATGTCGGTGTTGCCGGAGGCGAAGAAGCACTTGGGGTTCGCCTCGGCGGGCATCACCGCAGGCGCCAGCTTCACGGACTTGCCGACGGCGGCCCCGGTCGGCGCGGTGCACGTCACGCTTGCAGGCTGCTTCAGCTTGTTGGCCTCGATGAAGCTCATGGCGCCCGCCCCGGAGATGGTGCAGGAGAACGCGCCCGGGTCGGATGCCGCGCCCTGCTGGGAGCCTACGGTCAGGTTCAGGTAGGTGCAGTCGCCCTCCACCACGTCGCCGTTGGGGTCGGTGTGGCGGAAGTGGCCCGTGCGGCCGTCGCCGGTCTCCAGCGCCAGGCTGGCCACGTAGTCCTGCGCGGGGTCGCCGTAGCAGCGGTCGCCCGTGACCTCGTACTGCGGCTGCACGCTCTTCACCTTGTCGGTGGGCGTGCCGTAGCCGTCGTAGTAGTCCTTGGTGTCGGTGGTCTCGTTCGTGGCCGGCTTAATTTCGGTGATGCCGCGCGAGAAGATGGCCCACGTGGGGGTCGCCGCCTCGGGCGTGATGTCAACCTCCAGCGCGCTCATGTAGTTTGGTGCGAATCCGAGGTCTTGATTCTTTGCCATCGTCATCCCTTCTCTATGGTTATGATCGCTTTGATTCGGAACTCCCACAGGTACGGCCCGCCCTCCGGCGGCGTTATCTCCTGCGGCTCGGTGTACAGCGCCGCGCTCGTGAACCCGTAGGAGCCTGTGGGCGAGGACAGGTCGGCGCCGTCCAACGCGTCGGCCAGGTCGTAGGCGTCGTTCATGGCCTTGGCCTCGGAGGTGGCCTTCACGATGACCTGCAGCACGTATCCCACGCGGCGGGTGCCGTCCATGTGGCGCACCACGTCGGCCGTGGGCATGGGACGCAGCACAATCGCGTCGTCGTGGCCGCGCGATGCTGCCAGGCGGGTGAGGAGCACCGGGCCGTAGCCCAGGGCCTCTATGGCGGCCTTCGCCGCCTCCATCACGTCCGGGGCCATATCACGCCTCCTCGGTCAGGAGGTCGACTGCCAGGCGCTTCCAGTCCTCGCCGTGCGCGTCCTTCGCGGCCTTCGGCCAGTCGGCCCTCGCCCTCGGGTTCTTGCCGTGCTTGATGGAGCCGTCGGGCAGCTCTCGCACGGCGGCGGCGTAGTCTGCGTCCCATATGACGAAGCCCTGCCTGAAGTCGGAGGCCGCCTGCATGGTTTTGTGCAGGTGCTGGGAGTCCTCGGGCGTGTAGGCGTTCATGTCCTCGGCCACGCTCATGGCGAACTTCACCTGCTTGGCTTCCAGCTCCTTCGCGCTGAAACGCTTCATGAGCTTGGTCAGGTCGACCGTCACTGCTGCGGGCATTGCTACCTCACCTCCAGTTCCCAGTGGTGGGGGCGCGTGCCGAACGCGCGGCGGGGCGTGCACCTCGCCACGTTCATCCACTCGCCCCCGTCGATGCTCACGCGGCTGCCCACTGGCACTTCGAACATGCCCGGGCTGTCCGCGCCGTCGGCTATCACGAGGCCCTGCGCGCCGTCGCCCAGGGCGTACTCGCGCACGAGCCATGCGCTCGCCGGCTCGAAGCGCACGCGGCGCACCTGGACGGGCTGCTCGAACTCGCCGCCGTAGCCGCCCTCCTTGGGCACCTTGACGAACATGGTGGAGGGCCGCGCCGAGCGCGGCACCCGCATCATCTCGCGCCCCCCAGGCCCGGATACAGCAGCGGCGTGCCCAGCAGCTCGCTCTGCACGGCCGCCTGCATGTCGCGGCGGTAGCTGCCCTCTATCCCGGTGCCGGGGTTCCACGAGAACGAGCCGACGGTGAACCCTCCGCCTTCCATGATGCCGCCGGAGCATCCGTACGCTGCATCGACCTCGCAGGCCGCCATGACCGCGCGCGCCCACTCCTCGGAGCCGTCCGGCTCGTTGGGGAAGATCAGGTCGCGCACGGCCGCCGTGGCGTGGGGGAGCGCCGCCTTGAACTCCTCGGCGGACAGCTCCCCGCGCCCGGATGCCAGGTAGTCCTCGTAGGTCGGGGCGCTAGTCCCCATCGCCCTCGGCCTCCTCGGCCTTCTCCGGCTCCGGGGCCTGCTCGGCGGCCTTCTCCGGATGCTCCTCGGCCTTCGCGGCCTGCTCCTTGCCCTTGGCGGCCGCCTTCTTCTTGGCGGCGGGCTTCTTCTCGAACGTCAGTCCCACTACGCGCATCTCGCGCCCCCTTCCTACGCTGCCTTCATTCCGGCGGTGATGTAGTGCGCCAGGTTCTCGCGCACGCCGCACACGCCGTACTTGCGGTACTTGAACAGGTGGCCGAAGCCCTGCTGGTTGTCCTCGGCGTCGATGACCTTGCCGTGCGCGAAGTTCCAGCGCAGGATTACGGCGTCCTTGTGCACGATCAGGAAGTTCATGTCCACGGCGGACGCGTTCTTCTTGTAGTGGCCGATCTCCTCGTCCTTCGTCGAGCCGTCCAAAAGGTCGATGGCGGAATAGAAGCGGGACTGCGGCACCTTCACGATGCTGGAGAAGCCGTCCAGCACCTCGCGGGACTTGGTGGTGTCCAGGTCCTTCACCATGCCCAGCAGGGTGGGGGTGATGAACAGCACGCGGCCCTCCTCCGGCACCTCCTTCTCGTCCATGTCGCACATGGCGGCGTTCAGGCCCTTGAGCATGTCCGCGCCGTCGGCGTAGGTATTCTGCTCCTTGTTGATGCCCGTGCCCTTGCACAGGGTGGAGAACACGAACGCATCGCCTTCGGGCACGACCTTGTTGCGGTTGAAGTGCGCGGCCGCGTTTCCGAACGCCAGGTTGAAGGACTGCGCGTCGACCTTCTGGTCGATTTCGAGGATGGTGCCTCGGTCGTAGTTCGCGCTGATGGGCTTCCAGGTCAGGGACGCGCCGCTGTTCTGGGGCAGGCGGCCGTTGTCCTTCACGTCGCCCAGGCCGCCCATGCTGTAGACGGGGTAGTAGAACTCGCCCAGCTGCTCCATCTGCGCGATGTTGCCCGTGGGCGCGGCGCTCTCCAGCACGGCGGTCAGGGATTCCTTGCGGTACGCCTCCATGAGCACGTTCTCGTAGCCATGGGGCAGTTCGATGCTGTTAGGCATGATTTACTCCTTAGATTCGTTGGTCAGTCCGAAAGCTGCGCGGAAGTCCGCCAGGCCGTCGGAGCCTGCGCCGCCCTTCTGCTCGCCGCCCGCGCTCGAACGCGGCTGGTCGGCGAACATGTAGGCGTTGTCCTTCTTCAGGGCGTCGAAGTCGATGCCGGTCAGGTTGCCCTGCTCGTCCAGCTTCGCCTCGGCGATGTTGGGGATGATCGCGCGCGCCGCCTTGGCGTTGCGCACGCCCATCTGCGCCAGCTTGGTGTCGATGGCGAAGTCTCGGCGCATGTCGGCCTCGCGCTTCTCGGCGTCGGCCTTGTACGCCTCGTTGTCGGCCTTCGCCTTGTCGAGCGCGGCCTGCAGCTCGTCGGCGTTGCCCGCCTTGGCGGTGAACTCCTCGATCTGCTTATCGCGCTGCTCCAGCTCGGCCTTGAGGGCCTTCACCTGCTCCTGGTACTCGTCGGTCTCGCGCTTGTACTTCGCGTAGGACACGACCTCCTTCGCGGGCTCGGCCTGCTGGCCGTTGTCGCCGCCCTCGTTGCCCTGGGGCTTGTTGTCGTCCGCCATCGCTTGCTCCTTCCGTGTTTGGTTGTCGCGCTTCCCTGCGCGCTTGGATGGCCCGCCGTTGTCGCCGCGGTCGCGTGCGGGGCCGTTGTCGCCGCCCCATCGCGTGACCGCATCTTCCCCGAGGTGTCGCCAGGCAAAAGAAAAGGCCGCCCGTGATGGGCGGCCTTGATGCCGTTCGCTATTCGGTTGTGGTTACAGGGCGGCGATGCTCGCCACCTCGTCGACGGGTATGTCCACGATGATGCCCGCGCCGTTGTCGATGCCGATAGTGTTCGGCTCGTCCAGCGATTCGGCATCGCTCTGGTAGTCGTCGAACCTGCCCGTGACCACCTGGCCGTCGGTGCACGTCACCTTGACCTGCTGGCGAAAAAACTTCACCGCTTCCGATAGCTTCATTGCTGTGCCTCCTTCGGTTTCGCTGGGACGATGTGCACGTCGCCTTCGGCGTAGTGGATGGTGAAGCGCGTGGTCGGGATATGCTCTCCATTATCGCCGATTACGTATCCGATCACGCGCCCCGCGTCGCAAACTTCGCGCTTGTTCCAGTTTCCGGCGCGCGTCGCGCGCGCCAGCCCTGTTCCCGCGTGCTTCGAGACGAGGTCCCGCACCTCTTCGAGCGTAGCTGTGATGCCGCTCGGCTCCTTGTACTCGCTGCCCTTGCGCTTCAGGTTCGCCACGTACTGCTCGTGCTGGCGGCTGCCCGCTATGTGCTTCGCCTGCTTGTCGTCGTGCACCGCCATCGCTGCGGCGTCCGCCACGCGCAGGTCGCGCGCCTTCTCGGCCTTGGCCTGGTTTATGGCGGTTCTGAGAACCTTGTCGCGCTCCGCCTTGGCCATGAGGCCGAAGCCATCGCCGCCCGCCTTGACCAGCTCTCCCACGCGCTTGCGGCTCACGCCCGCCTCGGCTATGGCCGCCTTGACGTCCGGCTGCGCCATGAAGGCCGTGCGGCTGGCCGTCTGGCGTGTGAGGGCGCGCTTCTTGTTGCCCGTCTCGTAGGGGTTCTCCCGCGAGTAGTCGCGGGCGAGGTAGTGGTGGGCCGCTATGTGCTCGCGCTGGCGCTTCTGCAGCTTGCCCAGGCGCACGCGCTCCTTGGTGTCGTCCAGCCCCGCCGCCTTCAGGGCGGTCGCCTCTCGCTTCGTGGCGCGTATCTCGCGCTCGATGGCGCGCTGCTTCTGCTCGGCCTGGTACCGCTCCTCGCGCTTCTCGTCGCCGCCATCGGGGTCGCGCTCGTAGCGCAGCGGCTGGCCCTCCACGTAGATGCCGAAGTCGTGCTTGCAGTTGGCCCCGCACAGGCCGTCCACGGCGCCGTACCCGGTCCGGCTGAAGGGCGGGTACTTCTTGGACTTGCCCGACAAGCTGAACACGCGGCCCTGCCACTTGGCGTGGCTCGGGCGCGCGCCGCCGTGCGAGGAGGTCTGCACGAGGTCGTGCCCGGTCTCCTCCATGAGGTCCAGCGTGTTGCGGCTGCCAGCCTGCGCCACCTGGGTGCGGATATGGCGGCGCATGGCCACGTCCGCCTGCGCCCACGCCCCGCTCTTGTACTCCACCACGGACACGCCGCGCCGCGCCAGCTTCAGCACGGCGTCGCGGGTCGCCTTCTCGTACCCGGCCATGCCCGAGTTCACCTGCGCCACGGCCTGGGCCACGACCTCCAGGTACGCGCGCTGCACGTTGGCGGGCATCTTCAGGTTGTCGCGGCTCACCACTTCCTGAACGCCCGCCGCCGTGGCCCGCGCCGAGTTGTGGAGCCTCCACTGCATCGCCTTGGACAGCGCGCCCATGGCCGTGCCCAGCGCGGCCAGGTCGGACTCGGCGCTCTTGGCCACGGCCTCGGCCGCAGCCTTGGCCGCCTCTCGCGCGGCTCTGCGGCCCTCCTCGCTCATGGCCTTCTGCACGTCCTTGGCGGCCAGCGCGGCCTTCCTGGCGGCCTGGGAGTAGGCGCTCTCGCCCTCGAAGTCGATGGAGCCTATGAGCGCGGCGTAGATGCACACCAGGCGCAGGGTGTACTCGTCCATGGCCCCCTGCGCCGCGTCGGTGAAGTGCTCTATGTAGTCCGGCCCCAGCATCAGGCCAGCCCGTCGCCCAGCATGTCGAACGCGCCGCCCTGCTGCTCGGGCACGTTGGCCTTGGCCTCGTTGCTGGTTTCGCCGTAGAAGCGGCGGCGGTACTCCCACGGGGCCATGATGCCCGCGCCCACCTCGCTCATGGCCATCTCGCGGGCGCTCTGCGTGTCGCTGATGATGGAGTCGTCGAAGTCCACCGTCACGTCGCCGTACGGCACCGCCTCGCCCTTGATGTTGCGGCAGGCGTCCGCCATCCCGTTGACCAGCCGCACGATGGACTTGCGCAGGGCGTTCTCGTGGCTGTGGATGGACCGCATCAGCTGCGAGTTGTCGGCGGCGACCTCCTTGGCCGTCTTGAGCCCCGTGTGCGCCTCCCAGCTGAAGTACCCGTTGCCGAAGCCGCACGCGATCGACAGCAGGCGCAGGCCCGTGTTGATGGCGCTGGCGTTCTCGTCCGCCTTGAGGTCGCTCTGGGAGGTCTGAATCTTGGAGGCCCCCTCGTCGCCGGGGTTCATGGAGAAGATGGTGTCGTCGGCCTCGCCGAAGGCGTAGTAGGTCTTGGTCATGGAGCCGTCCGGCCCCTTCTCGCTCTTCGACTCTATGAGCGTCTTGTCCACGAACGTGCGCGGGCGTCCCACGCGGATGTGGTCGAGCAGGGAGGTGACGGCCTCGTCCACCACCTTCATGGCGCCCACGGCCTTGGCGTAAACGCTCGCGCCCATGGCGCAGTACCCGTAGTAGCGGTTGGACACGGCGGGGCGCACCAGGCTGAACAGCGGGCGGGTGCAGCGCGTGTCCATGTCGGCGCTGATGCCCTCGACCGCCACCTGCTTGTGTGTCTTGGTGTCGAACAGCTGCGTGAGGATGTGGTAGGTGCCGCCCAAGAGCACGTGCGCCTGGCACTGGTCGTAGTCGCGCCCGCCGACCTCCACGCGGCCCACGAACGCGCACTGCGTGCAGTCGTCGGCGCTCCACGTCAGCGGGAGTATCTGGGTGGCGTCGTATCGCACGATGCGCAGCTCGGCGTCCGGGGTGAAGATGTTGTCTGTCACGCCTCGCGGCTCGATGACCCACGCGCCGGTCCCCATGGCGAACGCCCGGGCTATGAAGTCGGCGTTGTCCATGGCGAACGAGGAGGGCGCGCCGCTGTCCTCGTTCGGCCGCGCCGCCGGCTGGCCGTCCTCCGGCGCCTCCTGGCCGTCGCCGCCGGTCGCCGTGGGGTTGGCGAAGTATCGCGCCATCCATGCGCGGCGCTCGTCGCTCGTGCTGGAGATGATCGTGCTCTCGTTCATTATCAGGCTGGCCCACTCGTCGGCCACGAGCGCGGCCGGGTGCAGGCTCGCGCGCTCGCGCTTGTACACGCGGAAGCCGCGCCGCTCGCTGTAGTGGTACCAGCCGTTGTTCGCCGCGAACCATCCGAACCAGACGTCCACCATGCCCTGCATGCGGGTGTCCGGCTGGTATCCCATGCGGCGCAGCCACGCCTCGGCGTAGCCCGTGTTGCCTCGCTTCTCCATCAGAGGTTGCTCCTTATCCACAGTCCTGCGGCGTAGCCCGCCGCGTCTATCGCGTCGTCGTTGACCTTCGGCAGTGTCTCGGTTATGTCGCCCTGCCCGTTCGACACGTACTCGTACTCGGGGAACTCCTTGGCGGCGAGCGGGCAGCGGTCTGGGTCGATGACTATGCGCGTAAGGTTCTGCATCCACCTGATGCGATTCTTGGGCGCGTTCAGGCCCTGCTTGAGCGACTTCTGCGCGCCGATGCCCTGCTCCTGGTAGTAGAGGATCATGCCGCGCGCCGCGCTGTCGCACCACACGTCGGCGGCGGGGTCCTCGGCCTCCTGCAGCTTGGCGGCCACCAGCTCGGCGGTCTTGACGTCGATGGCCTCGGTTCCCTGGCGGCTCTCCTCGTCCAGCAGGTACAGCACGCGCTCGTTCTCGTCGTATCCCGCCTCCATGAACACCCACGGGTGCACGCTGCCCGCGTCCACGCCGAACGAGCGCAGGGCGATGGACGCGCGCTCCTCCGCGGTGATGGGGCGTATGTCCAGCAGCTCGTCGGGGAACACCTCGGAGCCCGTGCCGATGACCTCTCCGAGCCATTGCCAGCGGTAGGACTCGGGCGTCTTGCGGCGGCTGCGCTCGGCCTCCGCCAGCGCCGTGGCGCTTATCCACTCGGGGTGCTCGTCTATGACGTCCAGGTACGTGGTGTGGCATATGAAGCGCCCGTCCTCGCCCGGGTGGGCCTCCAGGTCGCGCGCCTCCTTGTTCACCCAGTTGCGAGCCGAGCGGGGAGGGTTGTAGCTGTAGAACACCCAGAAACGCTCGCCGCCGCGCAGGAACGTGGCCAGCACGCTGCGCACCTCGTCCATGCCGTCGAACTCGTCTACCTCCTCGAACCACACCACGGCGCAGTAGCCGGTGCGGAACTTCGCCGACTTCAGCTTCTTCGGCTTGTCGCACCCCAGGAAGCGTATGACCTGCCCGGTGGGGCGGTACGTCACCTCCATGGGTGACAGGCCGAAGTCGAACAGGTGCGCCACGCCCAGCACGTCGCACGCCCAGCCTATCTGCTCGTACACGGACGTGCGCAGCGTGTTGCCGACCTTGCGCAGCACGACGGCGTTGGCCTCCGGGTTGAGCATGATCAGCAGCACGATGGCGATGGATATGAACGACGACTTGGTGGAGTTGCGCCCGCCCTTGAACCAGTAGTGCGTGAACTCGTGCGCCTTGATGGAGCGCCATACGCCGGCGAACACGGCGGCCACGACGTCCGAGAGCCTAACCGAGGTCGTCAACGATGGTCACCCCCGCCTCCGCCATGGCGGCCTTCGCGCCGTCCGCGCCGAACATATCGTTGAGCAGCTTCACGCTCTCGGTTATGGCCAGGCGCGCGTCGCCGTTGATGCTGCCCTCGGCCGCCTGGCGGCGGAAGATGGGCAGCGCGCCGTCCAGCACCTCGAACAGCGGCGCGGCGGCGTCCTGCAGCTCCCAGCGGCACTCCTGGGCTGCCGCGTCTCGGATTTCCTGGATTCTGTGCGCGATTCGTGGGTCGCGCATCAGCTTGGAGGCGGCGCAGCTTATCGAGTTGTAGTTCATCCGCTTGCAGTCGTAGGCCGCGCGGTACGCGTCCTGCTGCTTGGCGCGGGGCTTGGCCATCTCGCGGGCGAACGCCTCCTGCTTCGCCGTGAGCGGCTTGTCCTTCTTGGGCACCTGCGGCCTCCTTCCTGATTAGTTTCGCGCTAGCCAAGCGACGCGATCACATCGCGCTCGCGCGGCGAAAGCGCGAAACGCTCTGCGGCTGCACGCTCTGCGGCTGCACGCTCTGCGGCTGCACGCTCTGATATGAGGTAGCCGCTGCCGTATATCGCCTTGTTCTGCACGCGCTGCGCGTCGAGCGCCCTCGTGAGGCTGCACTCCTGCGGCCCCACGCGGAAGTCGATGCCGTACTTGGAGTAGCGCGCCAGCATGGGCGCGGTCAGCACCTCGTCGGGGTACTCGTACTTCGGCAGCGCCTTGGCCTTCTCGCGGCGCAGGCGCTCTATCGCGGCATCCAGCTCGGAGCGCAGGTCGGGCGCGCTGCGGGCCTGGGCGGGGTCGAGGTTGGTCACGAACGACGTGTTGACGCTTGCGCCGTTGGCGTACGTCACGCCGGCGCCCGTCACGACCTTGCAGCAGTTGCGGATGCCCATGCACGTCATGGTGGGGGCGAACAGGAAGAAGCCCACGCCGCGCTCCTGGTAGTGCTTGACGATCTTGCTCAGGATGGAGAACGGCGGGTTGTCCACCACCGTGCAGCCCTGCGGGTACTCCTCGCGCTCGTAGTCGCCGCCCGGATAGAACGGGCGCGCCACCTTCGCCAGGTCGAACCCATACTCCCGGTGCGCCCACCGCAGCACGCAGTCGTACACCTCGGGCGGGGTGTAGCAGTCGTCCGTCGTCCTTTTCGGCTCGAACTTTGCCGTGAACTCCTCGTATGTCTCGCCTCTCGCCATGCGTCTCCTATCTCTCGGCCCATATGGTCGCAAGCGTGTCGCCGGGCACGGAAAAGGCCGCCCCGAAGGACGGCCCTCTGCCTATTTGCGTATTCGGTTGTCCCTACCCGCACGCCGCCGCTGCCAAGGCCACGAGGCCGGCCGCCAGCGCGCGCATGGCGAAGAACGCGGCCACGTCTATGGCGATCGCCGCCGCTATGAAAAGCAGGCAGCCCCAGTTGCACCCCGGGCGGTTCATTCGTCCTCCCATCTGATGGTGCCGTCGTCGTGCTCGGCCTTGAGCCATTTCAGGTATTCGGCCTCCTCGTAGAACCACTCTACGAGCTGGTGGCTCGACGTGCATGCGCTCATTCGGCTCGTGCGCTTCACGATGATGATGAACGGCCACGACTGGAACTCCACCTCCATCTGCGCGGCGCGCTCGGGCGTTCCGAAGAAGTGCTCCCAGTTCGTCATCGCGCGTCCTCCTCCGCACCAGGGCCGACCTTGCGGTACGTGAAGTCCTCGAACAGGTGCCCGCACCAGCGGCAGCGGTCGCCGCCCCTTGGCAGGTGGTGCCATATCTCGCGCATGCCGCACTTCGGGCAGCGCACCTCGATGCTGGGTCGGCGCTTCTTCCTCGTCTGCTGCTCCATGGCTACTCCACCGCCATCCGCAGCATGGGCTTGGCGACCTTGCGCAGGGCATCCTGCCCCAGCATGGCGAAGCCTTCCTCCTTCAGGCACGGTGCGGCGGCGTTTTGGGCCGCGCTGCCCGCAGCGGGAGCCGCCGTCTCCTTGGGCTCGCAGCATCCCAGCCACAGCCTGCACTCGTCCAGCTTCGTGAGCGCCAGGGCGCGCTCTCGGCTCGTTTCGTACGCGTTCTCGATGCTCAGGCGCAGGGCGGCGACCCCGAGCGCGGGGCCTACCTCCACTTTCGGATGCGCGACAGCCTTTTCGGCCTTGGCGTCCAGCTTTTCGCGCAATCGTGCGTTCTCGGACCTCAGCTCGCGTACCTCGCGGCGCAGAGACCCCACCGCGTGGCTCTGCCGCTCGTTCCAGCAGTCCTCGCACAGCGGCTCGTCCACGCCCATGTTGTCCTGCCCCAGGGCGTCGATATCGCGCCCGCAGGTATCGCAGATGATTCCCATGGCTACTCCCTTCCTTCCGGCTTCACCGCGCCTGCGAGGAACCACGCCCGCAGGCTCTCGGCGCACTCCGGGCACAGGGCCCTTGCCTTGCCGTCGATTCGCGCGCTGTTCCTCAGCACCATCATGGCGCAACCCTTCAGGGTCGCCGGCACCTCCTTGCCGCAGCGTTCGCATGCGCACGTGTACAGCCTCATGCCTGCTCGCCTCCCTTCGGCAGAGCGTCGGCGATTCGGTCCCAGTCGGTGGCCGACCTCTCGCTCGGGTACTCGTAGGCCCCCCACGCACGGCACCGGCAGCACCGCCATGCCGTCGTGCTCGCCTGCGTATTCCTCGGCGTCCGGCTTGCTCTCGAACGCCAGCACCACGTCGCTCTCCGTGGCCACCGCGTAGATCTTCTTCATCGTTTCGTCTCCTATTCGAACTCGAAGCACTCGCATGCCTCGCTTGTCTCGTCTACCGCCTCCACGTCGGGGCCGCCGCCGGTCATGGCGTCGCAGGTGCACACTGCCTCGCCGCCAGCGCCCTGCACGCGCCCGCAGAATCGGCACTCGCGGCACGTGCGGCCCTCCCACGGGTCGGGCCTGTTCCACGGTGCCCTGGGGTCGGACTCGAAGCACCCGGGCGGGAGGTTCCACCCGCTTGAAGGCTCGTACCCGCTCACATGCACCGCCTCCCGCCTGGCAGCCGCCTCCAGCCGTCCATGGCCAGCGCGTCGGCGTACTTCGTCGGCTCGGGCAGCAGCAGGTACTCCCAGTGCCCAGAGCCCGGCGGGGCGAGGCGGTTGAACCTCTGCTCGGCCCTGACCCAGCGGAAGTGCAGCCGGTTGGCGTGCGCCAGCCCGTGGCAGCCGCTGCCGTTGCCGCTGCCGCACAGCATCACCGTGGGCTTGGGAACCTCCCGCCCGTCGCGGAACAGCTTGCCCGCCCCGCGCCTCACGATGTGGTGGCGGTTGAGCGGCCACGGCGCGCCGCACACGGCGCACCTGGGCGTCTCGATGCTCGGCCCCTCCATGAGGGGGCGCAGGATCTCGGGCAGCGTGTCAACGTTTGCCATTCGATAGCCTCCTGTCCTTGCCTTGCAGCTCGTACTTGTCGCACATCTCCGACAGGCGGCTCACGATGGCCACCGCCGTCTCCTCGTCGCCGTTCTTGGCCAGGCGGCGTATGAGGTCGCTCTTGCCGTACTGCGTGGTCACGACCACGGGCCTCATGTTCTCGTACCTGTCGTTCACGACGCGGAACACCTGCCCCAGCGTCCAGTCGGTGGGGGACTCCTTGCCCAGGTCGTCCAGCACCAGGCACCCCACGCGGGAGAGCCTGGACAGCACGCCGTCCTCGGTGCCGTCGCCGCCGTAGGTGCCCTTGATGGCGGCCAGCACGCCCAGCATGTCGGTCACCCTCACGCTGGTGCCGCCGTCCACCAGGAGCCGCGCCACGGCGCTCGCCAGGTGGGTCTTGCCGGTTCCCACGGGGCCGCAGATGTACGCCCCGCGCCCTTGCTCAACCTTCGCGGCAATGCCCTCGGCCATGGGGGAGGCGGCTGTCATGAAGCGGGGCTTGATTCCGGCCCGCTCGTAGGCCCGGCGGCGTTTGGCTGCGGCCTCCTCGGCCTTGGCCCTGGCCTCAAGGCGCGAACGCTCGTCGCGCTCCGCCACGGCACCCGGGCAGCCGCACGGCTTCCAGCCGCAGAAGGTGCGGCGGCCAGCCAGCACCACGTAGCGGACCTCCAGCTGCGCCCCGCAGTGGGGGCACTCAGTCGTACTCGGCATAGCCGTCGGCCTCCTTCCGGGTCCTCGGGCCGCGGTTCACGTAGTCCTCGAACTTCGGCGAGAACAGCGTGGAGGGCCGCAGGTACTTGGCCATCTTCGGGTCGCCCGCCCACTCGGCTGCCATCGTGTCGATGACGGCCAGGAAGTCGGGGAGGCGGTAGCCCTCGGCCCAGCGGGCGTGTATCAGCCTGCGGGTCTTGGCGCTGCTTGAGCGGTAGCGGGTGCCGGCTGCCTCGTTGAGCGCATGCACGATTTCGTCAAAGGGGATTAAGGGGTTATCTATATACTCAACCTCAACCTCAACCTCTGCATTGCCGCAACTCGATGCGCCTGCATGTGCATCCGCATCTGCTTGCGCATGTGCGACTGCATCTGTATCCGCATATGCTCCCGCATGTGCTTGCGCATCGGCTTGCGCCCGTGCCGCCGCATCGTCCACCGCGTCTTCCTTCCCCGGCCTGTTGCCCCAGCGGGCGTTGGCCGCCTTCCTTGCGCGCTCGCTCTTCTCGTCGCCCATGTCGAGCCTGCCCTTGAGCACCAGGAAGGTGGGCAGCCACGCGGGGCTGCCCTGCGGTTCCTTGCCCGTGAACCGGTACTCGACGATGGCGTAGATGAACGGCGCGCGCTGCTTCTCGGGCATGGCCTGCGCGGCCGCCCAGAAGTCGTCGTGTATAACCATGCCCATAGTGTCGCCGTCGCCTTCCCTAAAACGGGATATCCTCGTCGTACAGATCGGGCATGGCCTGCTGCTGCGGCGCGGGCTGCTGTGGCGCGTACGCCTGTTGAGTGGCCGGCTGCGGCGCGTAGGCGGGCTGCTGCGGCGCAGGTGCCGGGGCGGGGCGTCCCTGGCCGTACGTGCGGGCCTGCGGCGCTTGCGGGGCCGCCTGGGGCGCGTACTGCTGCGGCGCGTAGCCCTGCTGCTGTTGCTGGCCGCTCATGAACTCCAGCTCGTCCACCACGACCTCCAGCGCGCTGCGCTTCTGGCCGGTCTGCTGGTCGTTCCAGCTGCGGTAGCGCAGCTTGCCCTCGATGGCCACCTTGCTGCCTTTGGCGAGGTACTGCGCCAGCTTCTCGCCGCGGGTGCCGAACAGCGTGCAGTCCACGAAGTTCGGGTAGTCCTCCCACTGCCCGGTCTGCTGGTTCTTGCGGCGGTCGTTGACGGCCACGCCCATGGACAGCACGGACATGCCGCCAGACGTGGAGCGCAGCACGGGGTCGCGGGTCAGGTTGCCGGATATGCACACGCGGTTGATGCTCATAGATACCCTCCTTGGGTTACGTCCCCGCTGTTCCAGATGCGGGTGATCTGCGCGTCCACCATGCGGATACGCAGCTTGATTACGTTGATGGCCTCCTGCGAGGCCTTGTAGATGGCCTCGGAGCAGTCGCGGCGGCGCTTGGCCTCCGCTATCTGCTCCTGGCCCCGGCACACGTCGCCGATGATGGTGACGGGCGTGCCCTTCTGGCGCTCGTTCAGGATGGCGATGCGCAGGGCCTTGCGGTACTCGGCCTCGTTCTCGGCGTACTGGCAGCCCGACTCCTTGCAGGTCTTCAGCTCGGCCTCCAGCCTGTCGGTCAGCTCGTCCAGCTCCTCGGTGAGCGCCTGCATCTACTCCACCTGCCAGTCGGGGCGCGGGCAGCACGGGCTGTTGGCCACGAACTCCATGTACTGCGGCATGCTGGCGAACTGGTAGCGCGCCCCGCAGCTGCGGCAGTGGGCCGTGAAGGGGCCGTCTGCGGGCGGCTGCTTCTCCTCGGGCGCGGGCCGCTCCTCCATGGCGTCGGGATCGCTCTGCCCGTCGATGGCGAACGCGCCGCACAGCGCGTACTTGCGGGCGTAGCTCGACGCCATGCCGGTCACCTGGGCGTCGTCCGAGCCCTTCTTGTGCTCGTCCTCGCGGGCGTAGGCGCTCACCTGCAGCAGGCCCTCGCCGCCCTCGGCGGGGAACACGCACGCCGTGGACTTCACGTAGTAGCGGTCGCCTATCTGCACCAGCTCGTCGGTCATGAAGAACGCCAGGCCCTCCTTGGCGCACGGCTCCTTCAGCGCGGCCACTATGTCCTCGTAGCTGCGGTAGCTGAACTTGCCGAAAGCGTTGTACTTGGCCTTGGGCACCACCACGGCGCGCTGCACGCGGGCAACGGCCGCCATGAGGTCGATGGGATGCTGTTCCTGGGTCATGCTAGTAGCCTCCGTTCATCCGCTCGTAAACCTGGCCCACCGTGCCGTGCATGATGGTGCCCACGACGCCCTGCGCCTTGAGGGCCGCCGCGACGCCCTGCATCTGCTCGCGCGTGGCGCACGGCACCACGACCGTCCACGGGTCGCCCGCCATGGCCACGGGTGCCGGTGCGGGCGGCGCTGGCGGCACCGGGGCGGGCATGGGCGCGGGCTGCGGCTCGGGCATCTGCTCAAGCGGCTGCGGGAACTCTGCGGGCTGGCATTCCGCGGGCTCGGGCACCGCTTCGGGTTCGGGCTCGGGCTCTTCCACGGGTTCCGGCTCCATGGCCGCCTTCAGCTCGGCGATGCGCCGGCGCTCCTCCTCGGCCTTGTGCGCCGCCGTTATGGCCGCGCCCAGGTCCAGGGTGGCGAACAGCTCGCGCTCGGCCTCGTCGTAGAACGGCTCGCCCTGGAACTGCGCCTTGAGGGTTTCCCAGTCCTGGGCCAGGCGCTCCACCTTGGCCTCCAGGGCCTTGAATGCCTTCACCTCGCCGAAGGTCTTGTTGGTCCACTGCTTCTCGTGGAAACGCTCATAGGGCACGACGGGGGCCAGCAGCCCGGCGAACTCCTCGTAGTGCTCCCTCAGCTTGGCGTACGCGCGCAGCTGGCGCTCCTCCTCGGCCTCGTCCAGCTGCGCCTTGATGCCGTCGGCCGCCTGCTTGGCGATGCCCGCCACGGCCTTGCACCTGTCCTCGAACGCGGCCAGGGGCTTCGTGTACTCGCGGCTCACGGCCTTGCGGCGCTCGTCTATCTCCTTGGCGATGCCGTTGAGGTAGGCGCGGTCGCGCTTGGCGGCCTTCACGTTCTCGTCCTTGCCCATGTCGTAGGTCGCGCCCTCGTAGTCGGCCACCAGCCTGCGCACGTGCGCCTCCAGGGCGTCGAAGTTGGCCTCGATCACGGCGGGGGAGTACGCCACGGTCAGCTCTGACGCCTCCTCGGGCTCGATGATCTCGGCCTCAACTGCTTCGCTCATTTACTCCTCGCTTCCCAGGCGCGCCATGCACGCCTCGTAGGTTTCCGTCTCGGCCGCGTTCGGCTCGTAGCCGTCGGCCTTCATGGCCTCGTAGATGATGGTCACGTTCTCGACCGTCGCTCGGTTGAGGTACACGGGGCTGCCGCCTTCCATGAGGCTCCAGGCCGTCCAGCCGCTCATGTTCCACGCTGCCCGCCAGCCCATGGCCACGGCCAGCTCGGTGGGCGTGCGGTCGATGGGTCGGCCCAGCAGCTCCTCGAACGATTCCACGGCCTCGGCCTCCATGGCGAACGCGGTCAGCGCCAGAGCCGTGCGGCGCATCGACTTGAGGTCGCCCGCGTGGGCGGCAAGCCACTCGCGGCGGGCCTTCGCGCCGTCCTCGTAGGCGGCCTGGAAGTCGGCCTTGCGCTGGGCTGCGGCCTGTGCGGCCTCGTCGGCCCCCTCGGCCACCGGCGCCAGCAGGGTCACGCCGAACGACGTCTCCTCGGCCAGAAGCCCCGCGCCCGCGTTGCCGGCCACGTAGGCGTCCAGCGCCGCCAGGTCGGGGCGGTAGTCGGAAAACGTGCGGCATGCGGCGAAGCCCTCGGGGCATTCGTCGACGAACTCGACGCCCGCGTCGGCAAGCACCGCCACCACTTCGGCGCGGTTGCGCCTCTGCTCGGCCTCGGCCTTCAGGCCCGCGTACACGCGCTGCCATTCGGACTGCTTGCAGTCGCGCAGCTCGGCCACGGCCTCGTCGTCGCCCTCGAACTCGGCGATGGCGGCCAGGCGGTCGAGCGTCATGTCGTAGGCGGCGTCCTGCACCCTGCGGGCGGCGCGGCGCGCCTTGGCCACGGTGCCCGCGTCGGTGCGGGCGGCCACGGCCACCTCCTCGTCGGGAATGTCGAGCGCCAGCATGGTCTGCACGCCGCGCGACTTCTCCTCGGCGGTCAGCCCCAGCTTGGCGTCGGTCTCCACCATGGCCTTGGCGGCCTCCACGCGCGCCAGCTCGGCGTCGTCCAGGTCGTCGTAGACCTCGGCGAGGAAACGCTCGGTGCCGATGGCCCTCATGGCGCGCACGCGGCACTCGCCGTCGATGATCCAGTAGATGCCGCCCTCCTTGTACAGGATGGGCTTCATGACGGGCTGGCCGGGGTTGAGGCGGTTGGCCTTGAACTGCGCGGCCAGGCCCGCGATGTGCTCGGCGCTCTCCCTGGTGGTGAAGTCGCGCGGGTTCATCGGCTCGCCGTCGGCGCGCTCGTAGGGGTACACGTCGCAGATCGCGACCTCCTCTAGCGATTGCATGCGCGGGCCTCCTCGTCTACGACCACGCGGCACTCCATGCCCACCAGGCGGGCGCGGCACGCCACGCGGGCCACCTCGCCCATGAGCGCGATGCGCTTGGTGGGCACGGGGCCGTTCTTGATTTGCGCGGCCATGCAGGCGGCCCCCATGTTGAACGCCTGGCGCATGGCGGCGTCGAAGCCGCCGTCGCCCGGCTCGGGCACGGGGACGGCGCGCTCGATGCGCTTCAGGATGCTGTCCACCGTCTTGTCCGCGACGGTCTTGCTGATGATTTCCGTGAGCATTTTGGTCTCCTAACTGGGAAAACTAAAAGTGATAAAAACTTTTCAGGATTTCGGAACTTTTTTCTCTATGCGCTCCTTGCGCTTCTGCGCCGCCTTGACCCTGCGGTACAGGTAACGGCACAGCCACCGCTCCATGGCCTCGTCGTGCGCCTCTGCCGCCTTGTCGGCGGCGTAGCGGCTCATGCCCGAGGTGTCCGGGGCCTGCGGCATGGGGTCGGCGCGGCTCTCTCGGCCGCACTCGGTGCGCTCGTAGGTGCGGCGCTCCTCTGCGGTCAGCCTCGGCAGCAGCTCGGCTATGCGGGCCTCTATGGCCTCAAGCTGCTGCTGGCGTCTGCACGGTTCGCAGATGCCGTCCTTGCCGAGGGTCGCCCTGCGGCACCCGCACGACGGGCACAGCTCCAGGCGGTGGCGGTAGCAGCGCAGGGACACGTGGCCGCCGCTGGCGTTGATCACGCGCCGCGCGTTATCCAACTGGTTCTTGGACAGCCGCAGCTCGCGGCGAATCTCGCGGGCGGGCACCTTTCCCGCCAGCTCGGCTATGCGGTCGAGGTCGGCCTTGCGCCACGCCCTGTGCGGCCTGCCCTTGTCTCGGCGGGTCACTCGTCGCTCACCTCCACGACCACGCGGGGGCGCGCCCTGTCGGTGAGCACCCTGTCGGGGCACTGCTCCACGTACTTGCGGGAGTCGTCCTTGATTACGCCCGCCGCCACCAGGCCGTCGAGCACGAACTTGCGCGCGAAGCCCACGTTGTCGGCGTCGCGGCGCATGTCGGGCTCGTAGAACGTGGTGCGCACGGTCACCCGGCGCTCGAAGCGCGGCGCGCGCTGCTGCATGGCCGCCGCCCTCACGCGCGCCGTCTCGCGCTTCTTCATGGCCGCCGCCTTGTAGCGGTTGGCGCGCTCGGCGCCGATGTAGTCGTTCAGGCTCGGCATTCGGCCCTCGACCGTGACGGTGCACCTCATTGCGCGCCCCTGTCGTAGATGCCCTGCGCCTCGGTTAGCGTGGAGGCGGCGAAAACGGCTGGGCCCACGATGGCCTCCCACGTGCCCACCAGGTCCACGGAGTCCACCGGCGTGCGGCGGAAGCTCACGGCGGCCAGCATGGAGGGGCGCTGCAGCACCATGTAGCGGGACAGCACGCTCCACAGGTTGTGGTCGCGCTTGAACTCGCTGGCCTCGCTCACGGTCATGCCGTTCTGGCACGCCAGGGTGTACACGTTGTCGCGCTGGATGACGTGGCCCTCCAGCATCAGGCGGTAGCAGATGCGGCGCAGCTTCGCCCATGTATCGGGGTTCGAGGCAACCCAGCCGCACGCCTTGGCCACGAGGGCCTGGGCCTTGGCGTCTACCTCGGCCATACTGTTGCCTCCAGCGCCCATGTGGCGGCGATGCACGCGCAGACGAACAGGGCGGCGAAAACGGCCTGCAGCCTCTCGCGGCGCCGCTCGGGTGTTACACTGGTCTCGGTTCGGAAGTGAACCGTTGCGGTGCGCGTCTTTCGCTTGCCGGCTGCGACGCGCACCCTCCTTCCCTTGATCTTTTCCATTCCTGGAACTTCCTCTCGTTCTCTGGGTCCTTGTAGAACTCGCGCATCATGGAGGCGCACTCGTCGCACATGGCGCGCTGTATCGGGGTCATTCGCCCGCGACGCCCGGCAGAAGCAGCGGGGCGTCCTCGTAGGCGACCTCACCGGTGCCCCTATCCACGAACATCACCTCCTGGTCGTCGTACACGTGGATGTTGAGCATCTGCCCCGTGAACTCCACCAGCTTGGGGATGGAGTCGCGGAACTTCGGGTCCAGCTCAAACTGCAGCACGCACTTGCCGCTCTTCACGTTGAGGGCGGTGAACCCCCCCCCGTACGGTCACCTCGTTCAGCATGGCCTACTCCTTCTCGTCGTACGCGGTGTCGCGCGCGACGGTCTTGAAGTCGGTGCTCCAGCCCTTGCCGTTCACGCTGAACTGCACGGAGCTGTAGACGTTGAACTGCATGCCGCCGAGCTCGAACCAGGTCGTGCTCGCCTCCAGAAGCTCGATGCCGCTCGTCTGGAAGCCCCACATGGCCGCGATGCGGCGCTTGAGGCTGACGTGCGTCTCCTCCATGCAGCCGTTCCCGGCCAGCTCGAAGTTGACGGCCACGCGCTTGCGGTCGTCGGTGAGGTGGTCGAGCGTTTTGCCGATGATCTCGGCGACGAACTCGGGCTGGTGGCTCTTGGTGGTCATGGTGTGTCTCCTTTTCTGATAGGTAAATCTAATTACAGTTTGAAGCGAAAAAAATTTCTTCGGGTTTGTAGCCCAAGAAGTCGGCGGCCTTTTTAGCCGTCTCGATGCGCATACGGTCGGGGTGGTCTTCATAAACATCGTATGTAGGTCCTGAAATGCCCAGATGTTCAGCCATTGCCTTCTTGGTTACGCCCTTGCTCATGCGCGCCTGCTTGAGTGACTTCATACTCCCTCCTTTCTGTCCATAACTGTAATTAATCTTCAGAACACGGTCAAGATTAATTTTGGTAAAATTGAAAATAAATTTAAGTCCTGGAAGGAGTTAAGATGCCGATATCCGACAACATAAAGAAGTTACGGCAGATTTTCGACGTTACCCAGGATGAACTGGGTGAGATTGCAGGTGTGACAGGTAACGCCGTTTCGCAGTGGGAAAATGGCCGCTCCGAACCCCGTATGGGAGCTATTGAGCGCATGGCGGCCTGCTATCAGATTAGTAAGTCACACCTTATAGAAGACGGCGGAATGGATCAGATTGACCCCGTGACCAAAAAGCCCAAGGGCAGCTCCTATATGCCCGCCGGTGCCATGCCCGTGGTGGCCAGCAGCGCAACCGTGCCGCTGCTCACGCTCGGGCGCGTGCACGCCGGCGCGCTCGCCGACGAGGAGGAGATAGCGCACCGCGTTGAGGTGCCCGCCTCGGTGTGCGCCGGGCATCCGCGCGCGTTCGCCCTGGAGGTCGAGGGCGACTGCATGAACCGCGTCATACCCGAGGGCAGCCACGTGCTGGTCGACCCCGACCGCCAGCCCGCCAACGGGTCCATCGCCGTGGTGGAGACCGAGGACTACCGCGCGGTCATGCGCCGCTGGTACAAGGGCAGCACCAAGCTGATGCTGTCGGCGGACAGCTTCAAGGATTACGAGGACATGATTTTCGGCATGGACGACGGCCCCGTGCGCGTGATCGGCACGGTGGTGTGGTTCCAGGCCGCCGACGAGATGGAGTAGCCGTGGGCGGGCGCGCGGCGATATACGCCCGCTTCTCGAGCCACAACCAGCGCGGCGAGTCCATAGAGATACAGGTGGAGAAGTCCCGCGCCTACTGCGCCGAGAACGACCTGCGCGTGGTGGCCACGTACTGCGACTTCGCGCAGACGGGCACCAACACCGACCGCGCCGAGTTCCAGCGCATGATGGCCGACGCAAAGCGAGGGCTGTTCGATTTCGTGGTCATATATAAAGTTACCCGAATCATGCGCAACCGCGACGAGATGGCCATGGCGCGCATCATGCTGCGCCGCTGCCGCGTCGAGATACTGTACGCGGGCGAGGACATTTCGGACGGCTCGGCGGGCGTGCTGCAGCTGGGCATGCTGGAGGTGCTGGCGGAGTACGAGAGCGCGCTCGACGGCGAGCGCATACGCGACGGCATACAGAAGAACGCCGAGCGGTGCATGGCCAACGGCTGCGTGCGCTACGGCTGGGACATAGTGGACGGGCGCTACGTGGTCAACGAGGAGGAGGCCGCCGCCATCCGCCTGGGCGTGCGCATGGTCTTGTCGGGCAAGTCGGTGGCCGACGTGGTGCGCGCCTGGGAGCCGTACCGCACCAAGCGCGGCGGCAAGTGGCGCTTCCAGACGGTGCGCCGCATACTGATGCGGCGGGAGAACGGCGGTGAGTACCGCTACGCGGGCGTGGTCGTGCCCGGCGGCATGCCCGCCATCGTTCCCATGGATGACGAGGAGAGGGTGATACGGATGCTTGAGGACTCGCACAGGCCCCGCGCCAAGACCGAAGCGTGGGACTTCCCGCTCACGGGCAAGCTCTACGACGGGCGCGACGGCGGGCTGATGACCGGCACCAGCGGCACGGGCAAGTCGGGCAGGCCCTATCACTACTACCGCTGCCGCAGCTGCGGGCGCACCGTGCGCCGCGATGTCGTGGAGAAGCGCGTGGCCGACGCCGTGCGCGAGGCCCTGGGCAGCGCCGACAGCCGCGAGCGCATCGCTCGCATGCTGGCCGACGCCGAGGAGGAGCGCGCCGACGAGAAGCCCTTGAGCGAGACCATAAAGGGCGAGCTGGCCAAGATCGAGACGGCGTTCTCCAACATATGGGCGGCCATCGAGTCGGGCATCGCGCCGCCGGGCGGCAAGGAGCGCATAGACGCGCTGAAGCGGCGGCAGGCGCTCCTCAAGGACGAGCTGCGCACGGCCGAGGCCCTTGAGGCCGCCCGCCTTGACTACGACCGCGCGCTGTTCTGGCTCGAGGGCATGGCCGCCGCCGAGGTGGACGACGCGCAGCTCCTGCGCACGTTCGTGGCGCGCGTGGTGCTGGGCGGCCCCGACGATGACGACGGCCTGCGCGTGGCGTTCACGTTTGACGATTCTGCCGGCTTGGGCGATAATCCGTCGCTGCCTGGCGCTATAGGTCCAGGTGGCGAGGTGTTCGACCGAATGAACGCCAGCTCCACCATAAGTAACAGGCAGGTAGATATTCGTATCTACCTGCCTTTTTATTTCTAGTCCGTACCGCGGAGAATCGAACTCTGTGCAGGGCGCGGGCGTTAGGAAAACGCGTAAGCGTTTTTAGCCCGCGGGCGAGGACGCCGGCAGACGGCCGAAGCCGGTGCGGGTTCGCGAAGCGAACACGCGGATTCTCCGCGCAAACTATCAGCTCAATATGGATGCGATGTTTATCGAATCTCAGCCGGCCATGCGCCGCATCAACGGATCCCCCCCCCCGTACCGCGGAGAATCGAACTCTGTGCAGGGCGCGAGCGTAAAGAAAACGCCTCAGTGACGCAGAGTGGGACGCGCTTTCCCAATGGCGGCCCAGGCGGAAAGTCCATCCCGGAATCCGCGCTCAGACTGGGACGTAGTTTCCGGATGGCACCTCAAGCGGAAACTGCGACCCGGAATCGAGCCGTAGAGTGGGACGTAGTTTCCGGATGACACATCAAGCGGAAAGCGCATCCCGGAATCTAAGCTCGAAATGGGATTCATTTTCCTGATGACGGGCTCAGCGGAAAATGAGACCCGGAATTTGCTCTGAGAACGGGACACACTTTCCGCTTCACCTGCCGCCTCAAAAAACCTGCGCTCTCGCCATCCCAAAACTGGGTAGAAGAAAGCCAAAACGCAATCGCAGGAGGTCAATATGACTGCAGAAGATAAGGCAAAGAACGCCGGCAAGGTCGCGCTCGTCTTGGAGGGCGGTAGTTTTCGCGGGCAGTTTACCGCAGGCGTGCTCGACGTTCTCATGGAGGCTGGCGTCGAGATTCCAGCTGTCTACGGTGTATCGGCCGGCGCTCTCAACGGCGCGAACTACAAGTCGCACCAGATCGGCCGTGCCAACCGCATCAACCTGGCTTTCTGCAACGACAGCCGCTTCATGGGCGCCGCATCGTTTGCGTCCACGGGCTCTATTGTGGGTTACGACTTCATCTTCAACGATGTCCAGGACCGCCTGGATCCCTTTGACAATGAGACGTTCGTCGCAAGCCCCATCGAGATGTACGCCGTCGCTACGGACATGCTCTTTGGAACCGCCACGTACCTCCCGGTCAAAAGCGCCGTGCTCGATCTCGACGCCGTGCGCGCCTCGACGTCGTTGCCGCTGGTGACGCCGCCGGTCGAGATTGACGGGCACAAATACGTCGACGGCGGCGTGGCCGATTCGGTTCCTATCGAGCATGTGCTCGAGGAGGCGGGCTTCGATCGCGCGGTCGTCATCGTCACGCAGGACCGCTCGTACGAGAAAAAGCCCTACGAGTTTATGCCTGCCGCGCGCGCCCGCTATGCCGACTACCCCTATCTGCTCGAGGCTATCGAGACGCGCCACGACCGCTACAACATACAGCGCATGCACCTGTGGAAGTATGAGCGCGAGGGCCGCGCGTTGGTCGTCGCTCCGCAAAAGCCGGTCGAGGTCGGCCATGTCGAGCACGATTCGGCAAAGCTCCTCGACCTGTATATCCAGGGCCGTCAGGAGGCAAAGCGCCTGCTCGCGGAAATCCAAGAGTTCGTTGAGCGCTAGCGACGGCGAACCCTCAAAAAATGACAACAGCTAAAGAGCTGGAAAATCACGGCTCGTGGATGACATGTGCAGAAACTCTGGTCGGAGACAAAATACCTGTTGACTCGTACGGCGAGCGGGGTAATATGGACGGGTTACTTGCAGAGCCCCGTGAATCTCTGTAACAACACGTACTGTACATGGAGGAGTCTAAGTGATTTCGAAATCGACTCACTACGCCAAGCAGGGCGAGGTCCAGCGCAACTGGGTTCTCGTCGACGCCGATGGTGCTGTCCTGGGCCGTCTTGCCACCCAGATCGCAATGATCCTGCGCGGTAAGAACAAGCCCCAGTTCACGCCCAACAGCGACTGCGGCGACTTCGTTGTCGTCATCAACGCCGATAAGGTCCAGCTTACCGGTAACAAGGCCGACACGAAGACCTATTATCGCCACAGCGGCTACAACGGCGGCCTCAAGGCTGAGAGCTTCCGCCAGGCTATGGAGAAGCACCCGGAGAAGGTCATTGAGCGCGCCGTTCGCGGTATGCTGCCCAAGACCACCCTCGGCCGTGCCCAGATGACCAAGCTTAAGGTCTACGCTGGTGCCGAGCATCCGCATGCTGCCCAGAACCCCACGAAGATTGAGCTGGAGGCTTAAAGATGGCTGAGAACACCGTTGTCTACCAGGGTACCGGCCGTCGTAAGAACGCCGTCGCCCGCGTCCGTCTCGTCCCCGGCACCGGCAAGGTGACCATCAACAAGCGTGACGCCGAGCAGTATTTCGGCCGTCATCAGCTCGTTGAGAACGCCCTTGCTCCCTTCAAGGTGACCGACACCGCCGGTCAGTTCGACGTTATCGCTCTGTGCGATGGCGGCGGCATCTCCGGTCAGTCCGGCGCTCTGCGCCTGGGCATCGCTCGCGCTCTTCTGAACGCTGGCGACTACCGTGCTGACCTCAAGAAGGCCGGTTTCCTTACGCGCGATGCTCGCGTGGTCGAGCGCAAGAAGTACGGCCTCAAGAAGGCCCGCCGCGCTCCCCAGTTCTCCAAGCGCTAAGGTTTTATCTCCTTTCGAGATACAATGTACAAGCGGGGCCTGCCGATTCCTCGGCGGGTCCCGCTTTTCTTTTTCGACTAGGGTGGGCGGTTGCATATCGCCTGCTAGGGAAGGAGCGATCCTATGCCCCAGAACATCTTCGGTACCGACGGCGTCCGTGGCGTCGCCAACGCCGATCTTTCGTGCGACCTCGCGTTTCGCCTGGGTCGCGCGGCGACCAAGTTTCTTGGTCCGGACATCTGCATCGGCCGTGACACGCGCCTTTCGGGCACCATGCTCGAGAGCGCTCTGACCGCCGGCATTATGGCCGAGGGCGGCCGTCCGCACTGCTGCGGCGTCATCCCCACGCCTGCCGTGGCACTGCTCACCGTTCAGAACGAGCTCGACGGCGGCATCGTCATCTCTGCTTCGCATAATCCGCCGGAGTTCAACGGCATCAAGTTCTTTAGCCGCAAGGGTATGAAGCTTCCCGATGCTGTCGAGGAAGAGATCAGCGCCTGGGTCATGTCCGAGGAAGCCATGGCTGCCGACACGCTGCCGACTGGCGCCGGCGTGGGCCACATTATCAAGATGAAGGACGCCCGCAAGGCATATGTCGACCACGCCATCAGCACCCTCGACGGCCTTAAGCTCGACGGCCTGGTCGTTGCCGTTGACTGCGGCCACGGTGCTTCTTGCCAGACCACGCCCGCCGCACTGCAGCGCCTAGGTGCCACGGTGCACGCTATCAACACCGATTACTGCGGCACTGACATTAACGTTGAGTGCGGCTCTACGCACCTCGAGCCCCTGCGCGAGCTCGTGCTGCGCACCCATGCTGACATCGGTCTGGCCCACGACGGCGACGCCGACCGCGTACTGTTCGTGGACAGCGAGGGCAACGAGATCGACGGTGACTACATCCTGGCTATCTGCGGTTCTGACCTCGCCGCTCGCGGCAAGCTCGCTAACTCCGAGATCGTTTCGACCGTCATGTGCAACCTGGGCTTCTCCATCGCTATGAAGGAGCAGGGCTTCGAGATGGTCCAGACCGCCGTGGGCGACCGCTACGTTCTGGAGCGCATGCTCGCGGACGGCGCCGTCATCGGCGGCGAACAGTCCGGCCACATCATCTTCCTGGAGCACAACACCACCGGCGACGGCCTGGTGACGGCTCTGCAGCTGCTGGCCGTGCTCAAGCGCACCGGTCGTACCCTCACCGATCTTTCCGGCATCATGAAGAAGTACCCGCAGGTGCTCGTCAACGTGCATTCCGACAACAAGGCCGGTCTGGACGATTGCCAGCCCATCTGGGATGCCGTCGCTGCTGCCGAGAAGGAGCTTGACGGCCGCGGCCGCATTCTGGTGCGCCCGAGCGGTACCGAGCCGCTGGTCCGTGTGATGGCCGAGGCCGAGACGCACGAGTTGACCCAGCGCGTTGTTGACGACATCGTCGAGGTTGTCAAGCGCGAACTTCCCTAATGGCCAAAAACGGGTGCCAAGTGGTAAACTGACAAGGTTATTTTGATTGATTGGTATGTCCGAGGGGGAGCATGTTCACTAAAGTCCTAAGGTCTTTTGGTATGCGTGGTCGAGTCCTTACGCTGGATGCTCCCATCTCTGGTGATGTCATTCCGTTGTCCGAGGTCAATGACCAGACGTTTGCCACCGGCCTTTTGGGCCAGGGCGTGGCGATTCAGCCTACCGGCACGCGCGTGATTGCGCCGGCAGACGCCAAGGTCGAGGCCATTTTTCCCACGGGACACGCCGTTGCGCTTAACACGGTCGATGGCTTGGACGTGCTCATCCACGTTGGTTTGGACACTGTTCAGCTCGAGGGCAAGCACTTTACCGTACATGCGCAAGTGGGTGACATCGTCCATAAGGGTGATGTACTCATTGAGTTCGATCGCGAGGCAATTGCTGCCGAGGGCTACGATGTGACGGTTCCCATCTTGGTGTGCAACTCCGTTGAGTTCTCAAGCATCAAGGGCTCCGTTGGCGTGCATGTCGAAGAGATGGACCAACTCATCGTTGCTCGCGAGCGCTAGCAAGTGCACGTGGCCATTAGCCTACAATTCAAACACGTTTACGGAGGGCGCCCTTGAAAGAGGACGCCCTCCGTGGCAAGATGGGATTTGTCCGAGGCTAAACAGCTTTGGGTCACCGTGGACGGGCAGGGGCCTCGACGCGGTTAGACACGAGACACATACATTACGCGACCTCGCCCTGGTGGCCGCACACGTTGGTTGCGGCCGACGCGGGCCGCGGGCAAGTGCTTGTAAGGGAGCCTTGCCTCTCTTGTACGAGAAAGGACGCGTAATGAAGATCATTAAAGCTAAAGACTACGAGGATATGAGCCGCAAGGCCGCTAATATCATCTCGGCCCAGGTTATCCTCAAGCCCGACTGTGTGCTGGGCCTTGCCACCGGCTCCACCCCGATCGGTGCCTACAAGCAGCTCGCTGCTTGGTACGAGAAGGGCGACGTCGACTTTGCCGAGGTCAGCACCTACAACCTGGACGAGTATCGCGGCCTTTCGCACGACGATCCCCAGAGCTATCACTACTTCATGCGTGAGAACTTCTTCGATCACATCAACATCGACCTGAACAACACGCATGTGCCCGACGGTTCCAACCCCGACGCCGCCGCTGCGTGCTCTGAGTACGACAAGATCGTCGCTGACGCCGGTTACCCGGATCTGCAGCTGCTCGGCATTGGCAACAACGGCCACATCGGCTTCAACGAGCCCGATGACCACTTCTCCAAGGGTACGCACTGCGTCGACCTCACCGAGAGTACCATTCAGGCCAACAGCCGCCTGTTCGACAGCATCGACGATGTTCCCCGTCAGGCCTACACCATGGGTACCCAGACCATCATGTATGCCCGCATGATCCTGGTCGTCGCCAACGGCGAGGCCAAGGCTCAGGCTGTGCATGACATGTGCTATGGTCCGGTTACACCCGAGTGCCCGGCTTCGATCCTGCAGCTGCACACCAACTGCGTTGTCGTTGCCGACGAGGCCGCTCTTTCGCTCTGCGAGTAGCGCGAATCCTGCGGCTCGACATAACCTTGCCTAAGGCCTCCGCTTTGCGGGGGCCTTTTTGCTATCCCTTTCTGTCCACTTGACCAAAAACTTGCCGTAAGCTTGACGAATACCGGATGTCCAACAGCTTGATTCATTCCATATCAGATTCTATGCAAAAATGCTACTAAAAGGTCGTAGACGGTAGCGGGTGCTAGGCGAGTTGAATGACATGGCTGAACCTTGTTCATCTGCGTTACACTGACGCTTAGATGGGACAAGCTGACAAGCTCATTTACCTGCTTAAAGACCGATTAGTCGGGGATTAATAACAATCGGCCCTCGCTGTACAAAAACTTGCCGCTTGCGTACCAAAAGACAACCTAAAACACAAGGTCGCTCTATTCATAGCGCGGCTTGTATGGTCTTGCGGCTACAGTGTCCATACGGTCGACTTGAGGAGCGGGCATGGTAAACGATTTGAGCGGTATAGACGACCTCGAGCTGATGCCGCTGGGCGGAGGCTATATGGTGCGACGCGAACGCTTGATGAATGAGCTTATCGCCAAGGGCCGAAAGGCCGGCATCGTGGTTCTTTATGCGCCCGACGGGTTTGGGAAGACCTCGGTGCTGCTGCAGTACACCCATGAGGTTAAATGCGACCCAACGCGAGGCCCCGTGCGGATTATCGAGGCCGATCGCGCCATTGGGCGCGAGGTGTTTATGCAGCTCGAGGTGGTTACCGAAGAACTCAAAGACAAACCGCACTCCCTTATCGCGATTGATAATGTGCCAAACCTCGATCAGCACGATACCGAAGACCTCATCGACAGGATTCGCGGCCTGCGCGCTATGGGGGTTGGGGTCTTTATCTCCTGCCGTCCTTCAAATCGTCAGCTGATTCATGGGCTGGGCGATTCGGTTAAGATCAATGCGCAGATGCTCAAGGTGCATGCCTATGAGTATTCGGCGTGGGCATCGGCGTTTTCGATCAGCACATCGCTCGACTTCTATCAGCTCACGCAGGGCGTGCCCGAGCTCGTTTCGGCATTGCAGACGGGTCTGTATGGCCAAGGCGACGTAGCCGGCCTGCTCGAAAACGAGATTGTCAACGTATATGGCGCGGCACTTGCCGATCTGGCTTCGCTCGACAATAATGCGCTGTTTTGCGTGGCATGTCTCATGGTTTTGATGGGCGAGGGCAATATCGCAGAACTCGAGGCTTGTGGGGTGAGGTTGTCGATGGTCGACCAGTCCTACTTTGTGCGCGACTACCCGATCTTTGGCTTGGATCCCGCCGAGCGGAGTTTTACGTGTCTGGGCACGGAGGATAACGGACGCTTGCGTTTGCGTAAGTTGGTGGCCGAGGTTCGCCCCGAACTTGTTCCGAGGGCGGCCCGGATTTTGCTTAAGGCGGGCCGATGCGATGCGGCGATGGGCCTGGCGGACGCCTTTTTGGACCGTGAAGCGGTCCTTGAACTTGCTGGGCAGTATGGGGTCGATTTGGCCCTGACGGGGCACGGGGCCGATATCTGCCGAGCAGCGCTGGGCACGATCGATGCTGACGATCCGGCTCCAGAGCCAACGCCTGCCGAGGCACTCGGCGTATATCTGGCAGCGGTCAGCGTGTCCAATACAAAGCTCGCTCGCTATATGGCATCGGTTATCGAGCGCGGGGGCGAACGGGCGGCCTGTGAAATAGACCCTGTTTCATGGAGGGTGGCCCAGACGCTGACGGCTGTTTGCTATGGGGACAACGGGCTTGGGCTTCCTACGAACCTGGCCGTGCCAGAAATCGAGACATCCCATACCGCACTCGATATGTTGTCTGCGCATATCGAGGTCAAGCGGTGCCTGACCGAGCGGGGAGATGACGGCGGCGTTCTACAGCAGCTCAAAACGAGCAAGGCCTACGACTGCGAGCTCGACATCGCGGGGATTGTTATACGGGCCGATAGTATGCTGGTGGAGCTCTTTGACGGGTCGTTTGCGGGAACCGACGAACGCGACGACGAGATGACGGTGGTGCGGGAGGCGCTCGACGTACGCGGGCTTAAGGCGATGGCTATCTGGGTGCGCATGGTGTTGGCGGCACGGCGGCTCCTTTCCGGCTTGCCGGTAACCGACGACGCGGCGTTCAACGAGCTCGATCGTTTTGCCGTGCGCATGCGCGACAACCAGATTCAGCTGTTTGGCCTGTTGCTAGAAGGCTGGCAGTCGCTGGCAGAGGGACGGCCGGTTAATGCAAAGTTCCGTGCGGTCCAAGTGCTCAAACTTGCCGAGGAGTCGATTGCGTACATGCGCGATAACGCATTGCTGCTGGAGCGCGCGGCATATCTGCGTAACACCTCGATGGTTTCGGTGCGCGAGGAAGCGGAGCTACTCGATATAAGCCAGACGCAGGTTGGTGGCGCAGAAGCCTGGATGGTGGCACTGCATTTGGCCTGTGCGGGCCGAGACAGCGACCTTGCGGCCTGGATGTCCATGAATCGTGCGGGGATTCTAGAGCCATCGTATCGGCTCTTTGCGCGCCTTGCCATGCATTGTCTGGGCGAGCCGGCGGGCAGGATACGCAAGAAGCTTCCCGTGCGCGAGCTGTCGCGGTACTCGCTGCGCGACGATTTGGAAGGGGAGGGCGAGCGCCTATTCCAGGCCGGCGAGGTTGAAGCCGTTGATACCATCGACCATATCGAGATTCGCATGTTTGGTGCGTTTCGCGCCGAGCGCGACGGGTTTCCCATCACGGACAAAATGTGGCGCCGCAAGAAGGCGGCGACGCTTGCCGAGCGGCTTGCGCTGGGCATGGATGCGCTCGTCGATCGTGAGACGCTGGCCATGGAGCTGTGGCCCCATGCCGAGTTCAATAGCGCCCGCAATAACCTGTACTCGACGATATCGCGCTTGCGGTCGGCTCTGGGACCGACGCCAGACGGCAAGTCGTGTGTGCTCATCCAAAATGAATGCATCGGGCTCAACAGCGACTACGTCAAGACCGATGTGCGGCTGTTTGACCAGATAAGCCGCGAGGTTTTGGGAAATCGCACGGGTGCGCGCGGGCCCCATCTGGTCGAGTTGTGCCTTAAGATAGAGCAGCTTTATGCCGGGCCGCTGTATGTTCCCAATGGCTGTAATCCCACCTACTTTTTGCGTATGCGACGCATTATGCAGTCAAAGTACATCGATTGCATGATTAAGGGGGCAAATGCCGCTCTAGAAGAAAACGATCTGCAGTCGGCGATTTGGCTGGCGGAGTCGGGGCTTCGGCAGGAAACGGCGCGTGAGGATATGGTGCGCTGCGCCATGCGCGTCTACAGTGCGGCGGGGCGGCGGCGCGATATCGTCGAGCTATACAGCGGGCATATGCACCATCTGAGGGAACAGGTCAATGGCGTGCCCGAGCCCGAGACGCGGCGTCTATACGAGCGCTTGGTGGAGGGGCGGCTCAATCGCGTACTGGTCGAGCGATAAAAAACGGGTGCCCGAAGTACTTGGGCACCCGTAAGCTTGCTATGTGTTGGCTCGCCGAATCATTGGCTCTTAGACGAGCTTGATCTTCTCGATGTCCTTGCGCGAGGACTCGCGATACAGCGAGAACTTGCGGCCGATGACCTGGACGACCTCGGCGTGGCAGCGCTCGGCGAGCTCCTCGGCGGCCTCGCGGGCGGAAAGACTGGAGCCATCGAGCACGGAGCACTTAACGAGCTCGTGCTTCTCCAAGTAGGCGACCGTCTGCTCGACGGTGCCCTCGTTGACATCGGACTTGCCGATGATGATGGCGGGGTTGAGGTGATGGGCCATGCTGCGAAGCTGCTTGACCTGGGCTCCTGTCAGTGCCATGGGTTCTCGCTTTCTATGTATGGGGCGCCCCGCGACGGGGCCTTAATCTACGTGAGCTGTCCCACGATAGCGCAGGAACGGCGCGGTGTGGAGCGCGTTTACCCAGTTCGCAAAGAATGCGGATGCCGAGTGAGTGGGCGGTGCGGGCTGCGAACAGGCTATGAGCTGGGCGCAGAGACCGGCTCCCATGCAATAAACGCCCAACGAACCTTACGAACATGATCGAGCATATAGCGCCCCTGCGGCACGCCCTTGGAGCCCGGCTCACCGGCATGGGGATTCTCGATCATGTGCTGGGCGATGTAGTCGCGCAGACGGTCGACCTTATCCTCGTTGCCATGCTCAAGCATGCGGGAAAAGTCCGCCACGCCTGCCTCGAGGCTATTAAAGGTATCGCGACGAGGCGATTCAAAGTATGTAACCTGCGGCAACGCACCCATCTGAATAAGGATGTTAAAAGCATACACAAAGCCATTACTGCAGGTAACCGAGGCGCCGATAGCGTTCATCAAGTGCAGATCATAGCGCGGGCTGGAGTTGGCGACCATCGTGACAGCACAACGCCGACGAGCCGTACGGTCAAGCTTGGCAAGCGCACCTTTTAGGTTGTTCGTGGTGACAGAGCGACTGGCAAAGGCAACATCAACCGCTTTCGCGACCGGTCCAACCAAATCCCAATCATCATCTCAAGCAAGCTCAAGCGGTGTAATGCGATCCTCGAGCCCATAGTACTCAATGCCAGCATCAAGCGTACCCAGCATGGCAGGGGAGAAATCAGCCGCAATCACCGGATGCCCAGCCTGAGCAAGCGGAATAGCAATCGACCCAGCCCCACACCCCATATCAAGCACCGACTCACCAGGCTTCAACGCCAACAGCTTTATAAAATCCCGAGCATAAGGGGCAGTCTCCAACGGCCGAAAATGCCGAGCCCGCTTATCCCACTCAAAAGAATCATCAGCCCGCCGCCGACCAGCCTGCAGACGCATCCATTCGCCATTCCAATCAGCAGCAAGCAGCTCAGAACGATTCTCCCCATCAACCACGGGCCAACCTCCTAGCAACAAAAAAGCGACTCCCCCAAAAAGAAGAGCCGCAACCAGCATATATCAGAAAGAACCGATCCAACGCCAAACCGCCATACCAGCAAAGTAGGGCAGAAGCGAAGCGACTGCCAAAGGGATAGAACCCAACCGAGGTCCCGTTGTGCGGGAGCCCCGGGGAGGGCAAATATATAAGGTCGATCGCGAGTTCCGCACGAGCCGGAGAGCACTTAATGTGCTCTCCGTGCGAGTCAGGACTGTCCGAGCAGGCGACCTTATATATTTGCCCTCCCCGGGGCTCCTCGCCAGTCCCCCTCAGCTAGTTCTTCAGCGAGTTCAGCGGTGCCGGGAAGCGTCCGCCGCGGTGGGCAAGCACGGTGCCGGCGTTGGGGTTCACCGGCATGATGGGCGCACGGCCGAACAGGCCGCCGTACTCAACGCAGTCGCCCACGCCCTTGCCGATGGCGGGGATCACGCGGACGGCCGTGGTCTTGTTGTTGATGACGCCGATGGCCATCTCGTCGGCGATGATGCCTGCGATGGTCTCGACCGGGGTGTCGCCGGGGATGGCGATCATGTCCAGGCCGACGGAGCACACGCAGGTCATGGCCTCGAGCTTCTCGAGCGAAAGCGCACCGGCCTCGACGGCGGCGATCATGCCGGCATCCTCGGACACGGGGATAAAGGCGCCCGAGAGGCCGCCCACGCTGGAGCTGGCCATGACGCCGCCCTTCTTGACGGCATCGTTGAGCATGGCGAGCGCGCAGGTCGTGCCGGGGCCACCGCAGGTGCCCACACCGATAATCTCGAGAATGCGCGCGACGGAATCGCCGACGGCAGGCGTGGGAGCCAGCGACAGGTCGACAATGCCCTTCTCGACACCCAGACGATGGGCGGCCTCGCGGCTCATGAGCTCGCCGGCACGGGTGATCTTAAAGGCGGTCTGCTTGATTTTCTCGGCAACCTCCATCATCGAGGCGGAGTCGGGGAGCGTCTCCAAGGCAGCAGCCATAACGCCGGGGCCCGAGACGCCAACGTTGATGACGGCGTCGGCCTCGCCACCGCCGTGGACGGCGCCCGCCATAAACGGGGAGTCCTCGACCATGTTGGCAAAGCAGACAAACTTGGAGGCGCCAACGGAATCCTGGTCGGCCGTGAGCTTGGCGGCGTCGATGATGGTCTGCGCGGCCATGAGCACGGCGTCCATGTTGATGCCGGCACGTAGGCTGGCGACGTTGACGCTGGAGCAGACGCGGCTCGTGGTAGCGAGCGCCTGGGGGATGGACTGGATGACGCGGCGGTCGGCGTCGCCGATGCCCTTCTGGACGAGTGCGGAGAATCCGCCCAGGTAATCGATGCCGAGCGTCTCGGCCGCGCGGTCGAGGGCATGCGCGATGGGGGTGAGGTCCTCATCCTTGCAGCATGCGGCGATCTGCGCCACCGGGGTGACGGAAACGCGCTTGTTGACGATGGGGATACCGTACTCGCGCTCGAGGTTCTCGGCGGTCTCGACCAGATGCTCAGCCGTGTGCGTCACGTGGTCGTAGATTTTCGTGCACATGCGGTCGAGGTTCTCGTCGCCGCAACCCATGAGCGAAACACCCATGGTGATGGTCCTGATGTCGAGGTTCTGTTCCTCAACCATGCCGCGGGTTTCCGCGATTTCTGCGGGCGTGATCGCCATCCTTGCGCTCCTATCTGCCAAAACGAGCATAGTCTTATCTATTCTAACGTGCCGCACGTGCCATGTGGCGCGTGCGGCACGTTTTGGTGCTCGGTTGTTTCCGTTGTGTTACTGTCCAAAGACCTCTTCGGCGATGCGAGCGCTTTCGGCGGCGTCCTTGGCGTAGTAGTCCGCGCCGATCTGCTTGGCGTATTCGGGGGTGAGTACGGCGCCGCCCACGATGATCTTGACGCCCGGCACCTCAGTATGAAGCAGCTTGATGGTCTCCTCCATGGCGACGACTGTGGTAGTCATAAGCGCCGAGAGGCCGACGAGTTTGATGTCGCGCTCCTTGACGGTCTTGAGTACTTCCTGCGGATCGACGTCGCGACCCAGGTCAAAGACGGTGTAGCCGTAGTTGTCGAGCAGCATTTTGACGATGTTCTTGCCAATATCGTGGATGTCGCCCTTGACGGTGGCCACGCAGATTTTGCCCTTGTCGGCAATCTCGCCGGCGGGCATCAGGCGCTTGATGGTGTCGAAGCCCACGCGCGCGGCCTCGGCCGAGGCCATGAGCTGCGGCAAGAAGAACTTGCCCCGGTCAAAGAGGACGCCAACTTCGTCGAGGGCGGGGATAAAGTGATTGTTGATGAGGTCCATGGCGTCGTGGTCGGCCAGCAGGCGCTCGGTCTCGGCAGCGATCTCGCCTTTGCGACCCGAGACGACCATGCGACGAATCGGGTCGTCGTTGCCGTCGGTGCCGGCGGTGCCAGCAGCGGGCACAGCGTCGGTCGATACTGCCTGAGCAGCTGCCGGGTTGGCGGCGATCTTGTACGGATCGGTCCAGCCGGCATAGCGCTCGATGTATCCGGTCGAGCCCTCGTCCTCAACGCTCAGGACGCGATAGCTGTAGACGGTATCCATAAAGCGCTTGGAGCCCGGGTTCATGATGGGGGCGTCCAGGCCCGCGCCAAAGGCGGCGGCCAAAAAGACCGAACCCAGCAGCGGGCGGGCAGGCAGGCCAAAGCTGATGTTCGACACGCCGAGCGCGCATTTGACGCCCAGACGCTCCTTGCACAGGGACATGGCGCGCAGGATCTGTTCGGCCTGGCGTTGATTGGTCGAGGCGGTCATGACCAGGCAGTCGATGAGGATGCGGTCCGGTCCAATACCGTAGCGCGCAGCCTCAGCCACGATGCGCTCGGCGATAGCGAAGCGAGCCTCGGCGGTATCGGGGATGCCGCTTTCGTCGAGCGTGAGGCCGACAACGTTGGTGCCGTAGTGGGCGACCAGCGGAAAGATCTCATCCATGATCTGCTGCTTGCCATTGACCGAGTTGATGATGGGCTTGCCGGCGTAGCGGCGCACGGCGGCCTCGACGGCTGCGGGGTCGGTGGAGTCGATCTGCAGCGGCAGCAGCGTGGAGCCCTGGAGCTGTTCGGTCGCCTGTTGGATGATCTTGACCTCGTCGATCTCGGGCAGGCCGACGTTGACGTCCAGGATATCGGCGCCCTGTTCCTGCTGGCTGATGCCCTGGCTCACGACGTAGTCCAGATCGCCGTCGCGCAGGGCCTGCTGCAGGCGCTTTTTGCCGGTGGGGTTGATGCGCTCGCCGATGACGGCGATTTTGTGGCCGTCGCAGGGAAGGTCCACCACGGTCTGGGCGCTTGTGACCGACATGCTGGGCTTGCGGTGGCGCGGGCTGGGCGTGTGGTTGTCGATAAGCGTGCGCAAGGCCGCTATGTGCGCCGGCGTGGTGCCGCAGCAACCGCCCACGACGCTCACGCCGTCCTCGATCATGCCGGCGACGGCCTTGGCGTATTCGGGGGCCTGGATGTCAAAGACGGTATTGCCGTCGTCGTCCACATGGGGAAGTCCCGCGTTGGCCTGCACCATAATGGGCTTATCGGAAACGGTGAGCATACGTGCGGCGAGTCCTCGTAGCTCGGCCGGTCCCTGGCTGCAGTTGATGCCCAAAACGTCGGCGCCGATAGCGTCGAGCGTGATGGCGGCGACCTCGGGGCTCGTTCCTAGGAAGGTACGGCCGTCTTCCTCAAAGGTCATGGTGGCAAAGACGGGCAGGTCGGAGTTCTCGCGGCAGGCGAGGACAGCCGCCTTGATCTCGGCCAGGTCGGTCATGGTCTCGATAATAAAGAGGTCCACGCCCGCATCGACGCCTGCGCGCACTTCCTCGGCAAAGAGGTCGTAGGCCTCGTCGAAGCTCAGGGTACCCAGGGGGCGAAGCAGCGCGCCGATGGGGCCGATATCGCCGGCGACGTAGCGGGCGCCGGCCTCGCGGGCACAGGCGACGGCCGCGGCAAAGACGTCTGCCACGGTGGCGGCACCGTCGAGCTTGTGGGCGTTGGCGCCAAAGGTGTTGGCGGTAATCACGTCGCAGCCGGCCTCGACATATTGACGTTGGATATCAGTGATAACCTGGGGTTCCTCAAAGTTGAGCAGCTCGGGCAGGGCGCCCGCCTTCATACCAGCGGCCTGCAACATGGTGCCCATACCGCCGTCGAACAGCAAGTGCCCCGTGCCCTCGATGGCGGCGCGCAGGCGATCGTCCTTAATGCGCAGATCGTCGATCGTGCGCGTCTTGTACGTGGCACCGTTGCGACGTGCGGCATCAACGGGTGCCGCCAATGCAGTGCCGTCAGAATCATGAGTGATAAGCGGAGTAAACATCGGGGGCTCCTAATGGCTGGAATAGCAGGTGGTGTGGGCGGCGCGGAAGCGGCAGTGTTCGCGCATGCGGCAGATATTGCAGGTGGGGCGGCTCTGGGCGTCGTGGACCTCGCCGTCGAATAGGCCGATCACCGCGGTCACGCTTTTGGTGGGCATGAGCAGGCTGGTGGGTGTGACGGTAAGCCCGATGAGCCGCGTGGCGTTGAGCGCATTGACGATCGAGCGCTGGGCCGAGAGCGGGCAGTCGCCATAGCCGGGACTAAAGCGCCAGTTGCCGGCGAGCCCGTGTGTGGCGGCGTCCGTCTTGACCTGCTGGTCCATTTGCTCAACGGCGGCTTCCACGTAAGCGGAGCACGCGGCGTCGAGCACGGCGCCCTCCAGGGGATGTTGGGCTCCCGTGGTGCGCAGACGGCGCTCGGCGTCCATGCCGAGGGTGCATGCCATGAGCGCGGCAAAGCGGGCATCTTTGAGATGTCGATAGATATCGCGACCTCGCAGCTCAACGTTGGTGCCAACCAGACGGATGCAAGGCTTGCCCTGCTCGTCCACGCCCGTGGCATCGATGGCAAATACGCGGCGCACGCCACGGGGCTCAATGTCCAGTTCCAGACGTTCAACGACAAGCTCAATACGTCGTGACAGTTCGGGCTCAATCTGCTGGCCGCCGTAACCCAGATACCGCAGCATCTCGGCACGGTCGACACGGGGATGGTGCGCAGCATCGACACGGTAAAGCGCCGGCGACGCAAGGTCGGCCGGCACTTCGACAGCGGTTGTATCGATGTGCGGTTTTTCCATTACCCCAGGCGCTCCATAATGGTCGCGGCGATCGCAGGACGGTTCATAGTGTACAGGTGCAGGCCGTCGGCGCCGTGCTCCTTGAGGTCGCAAAGCTGGCGGGCTGCATAATCTACACCAGCTGCCTGCAGGCTCTCGGGGTCATTCTCGTACTTGGCGAGAATCTTGATGACGGGGGAAGGCAGCGACGCGCCGCACATAAAGACCATGCGGCTGATCTGCGACTTGCCCATAAACGGCATGATGCCCGCGGTAATGGGCACGGTGATGCCGGCCTTGTCGGCAAGCTCGCGAAAACGGTAGAAGCACTCGTTATCAAAGAAGAGCTGCGTCACAAAGAAGCTCGCGCCGGCGTCCTGTTTTTGCTTGAGGTGTTCGACCGAGAGGTTGAGATCCTCGCAGGCAATGTGGCCCTCGGGGTAGGCTGCGGCGCCCACGCAAAAGCCGGCGTCGACGAGCTCGGGGATGAGGTCGCGGGCGTAGGCGTAGTCGGAGGCGGGCTTGTCGTCCTCGGTTGCGCCGGCAGGGAGATCGCCACGCAGGGCCAGGATGTTTTCCACGCCGGCGGTGCGATACTCGTCGATCTTGGCGGCGATATCGGCGTGCGAGCGGCCCACGCAGGTAAGGTGTGCCACCGAGGGTGTATCGAATTCGCTCGTAATCATATGCGCGATGGGGGCGGTGGTGGCGCCGTTGCCCGAGCCGCCGGCCGAGCAGGTGACCGAGACAAAGCTCGGCGAAAGCTTGCACAGATTGCCTGCCACTTCGCGAGCCGTGTCGAGGGTCAGCTCGCCCTTGGGCGGGAACATCTCAAACGAAATGGGCGCGGTGTCCTGGGATGCTGCCTGCTTAAAAACCTCGTCGACGCGCATATCGTGCTCCTTTAGATACGTAATAGTGCGATGTGTTGTAAGGATTCTACAGCACCACTGTGCCACGGTGGAGTTTCACTCGCTATTTGAGGATACCAATCAAAGATGCCTTGCTATCGGCTTTCTCTATAACAGAGCGGCTAATCTAGGCACGGACTATAAAGACTGGTATCTGATGCAAAATACCAGTTAATAGAGCTCCATCCCAAATTGACTACCCTTAAACCATGGGGAGAGGTCTGCAATTTATGCAGTTGATTGGCTGTTGAGGGTGGCAACGCCGCCTCGATAGGGTAACCTCATTGATTGGTTTCGCGACAGCAACATAACGGTAATGTCGCGGAAACACGGCGAGTCTAAGCTATGACTCGTTCGTTAGTAATCAACACCGCTTCTCACGCGGTGCCGATACGAAGGGAGTTCCGTATGGCCGAACTTACTGACCGCTTCGGGACCATGGTGTTCTCTGAGGAAGTCATGAAGGACTACCTCCCCAAGGACATTTGGAAGCGCCTTGCTGCAACCCTCGAGGGCGGTGAGCCGCTCGACCTGGATGTGGCCAACGCCGTTGCCCATGCCATGAAGGTCTGGGCCATCTCCAAGGGCGCGACGCACTATGCGCACTGGTTCCAGCCGCTTTCGGGCATTACTTCCGAGAAGCACGACAGCTTCCTCGAGCCCAACCACGACGGCACCGCCATTACCAAGTTTACGGGCAAGAACCTCATCCAGGGCGAGCCCGATGCCTCGAGCTTCCCCAACGGCGGCCTGCGTGCTACCTTCGAGGCCCGTGGCTACACCGCTTGGGACCCCACTAGCCCCGCCTTTATCAAGGACGATGTCCTGTGCATCCCCACGGCTTTCTGCTCCTACACGGGCGAGGCCCTGGACAAGAAGACCCCGCTGCTGCGTTCCATGACCGCGCTCTCGCGTGAGTCTAAGCGCGTTTTGGCGCTGTTCGGTAAGACCCCCAAGAAGGTCGTTCCTTCCGTGGGCGACGAGCAGGAGTACTTCCTGATCAAGAAGGACGCCTACCGCAAGCGCAAGGACCTGGTCATTACCGGCCGCACCCTCTTTGGCGCCGCTCCCTGCAAGGGCCAGGAGCTCGAGGAGCACTACTTTGGCGCTATCCGCCCCACCGTCTCGGCCTATATGAAGGATCTGGACGATGAGCTGTGGGCACTTGGCATTCCCGCCAAGACCAAGCACAACGAGGTTGCTCCCTGCCAGCATGAGCTTGCCCCCGTCTATGGCGAAGTCAACGAGGCCATCGACCAGAATCTGGTCATGATGGAGAAGATGAAGCTCATCGCCTCCCGCCACGACTTGGTCTGCCTGCTGCACGAGAAGCCCTTTGAGGGCATCAATGGTTCGGGCAAGCACAACAACTGGTCGCTTGGCACCGAGTCCGAGAATCTGCTCGATCCGGGCGACACTCCGCTCGACAACCTGCAGTTCATCGTCTTCCTCACCGCGGTGATCGAGGCCGTCGATAACTATCAGGAGCTCCTGCGTGCCTCCGTTGCCTCGGCCGGTAACGACCATCGTCTGGGCGCCAACGAGGCTCCTCCGGCGATTATGTCCATCTTCCTGGGCGACCAGCTTACCGAGGTCGTCGAGAAGATCATCGATGGCAAGGCTTCCGTCCATGCCACGCGCGGCGTGCTCGACCTGGGCGCCGATACCCTGCCCAAGCTGATGCAGGACAACACCGACCGCAACCGAACCTCCCCGTTTGCCTTCACCGGCAACAAGTTCGAGTTCCGTGCCTGCGGCTCCGAGCAGAACGTCTCCGACTCCAACCTGGTGCTCGATGCCGCCGTGGCCAAGTCGCTCAAGTCCTTCGCCGACGCGCTTGAGGGTACGCCCGAGGATGAGTTCCAGGACGCTGCGCTCGAGTACTGCAAGAAGGTCCTGACCGACCACCAGCGCATCCTGTTCTCCGGTGACGGCTACTCCGACGAGTGGCCCGTTGAGGCCGAGAAGCGTGGTCTTGCCAACAACAAGACCACGGCCGACGCCCTGCCCGCCTTTGTTTCCGAAAAGGCCATCGCGCTCTTTGAGGAGACGGGTGTCCTGACCAAGGCCGAGGCTCAGTGCCGCTACGACTGCAAGCTCGAGAAGTACAACAAGCTCATGAACATCGAGGCCACCACGATGGTTCGCGAGGCGCGTCGTACCTATCGCCCGGTCATTACCGCCTATGCCACCAAGGTCGCTAAGGGCCTTGAGACTATTCGTGCCGCCGGTGCTGAGGCCGCCATGCAGTGCGAGCAGAACACGCTCAACAAGCTCTGCAACGGTATCACTGCCATCAACGACTCCATCAAGGCGCTCGACGTCGTGCATCAGAAGGCCGAGGCTCTCGATGGCCAGGAGCAGGCCAACGTGTACGCGCACGAGGTCGTTCCCGCTATGGATGCGCTGCGTGCCGCCGTGGACGCAATGGAGGAGATCGTGGCCGCTGACTACTGGCCGGTCCCGACCTACGACGACATTCTGTTCTATGTGTAGAACGTAACTGACATATCGTCACGGTATTGAGCCGGGGTCCGCATCATGCGGGCCCCGGTTTTTGTTTGCGAAGGACGCTTTGAAGCCCGTTTTGCCGCCGATTTGCCTAGGTATAAAGGGCTATGGGCAAAAAACGTCAAATATGAGTACTGTCACAAGTCCTGTAACATTATTTATTTGCAAAATATGTAGTGTTACACAACATATGTCCAAGTACTTAGCCGATAAACGTCTGCAATTTTTCCGCCGTAGGACGCCTGACGGCTAAATCGCCTTCTGAAGGCATGAAATCGCTGTAACTAAAATGGTAACAGTACTCATATTTGCCATTTTTTGACCACAGGCCTTGCGATGATGCCGGGATCCGCACCCTGTCGGGTTCGAATCCCGGCACATGGATAGCAAAAAGCCCGCCACCGCGTGAACTGCGCCCCAAATCTTGGACGCCCTAAATAGCGACTAGGCCGCAAGGGCCTGATTCCGGAACTCCTCCGGGGTCAGGCCCTTCAATCTTACCTGCCTCCGGCTCGTGTTCCAGTGGACTATGTATTCCTCCAGGTCGCGTTTGAAATCCTCGAACGTCTTCCACTCGCGGCCCCTGTAGAACTCGTCCTTGACGTGGCCGAAGAGCTGCTCGGTGGCGGCATTGTCGATGCAGTTCGCCTTCCTGGACATGCTCTGGACGATGCCGGCGGCCTCGAGCCTGGATGTGTACGAGGCGTGCTGGTACTGCCAGCCCCGGTCCGAGTGCATGGTCGGGGCGGCGCCCTCGGGGATCTTGGACAGCAGCTCGTCGAGCATCCTCACCTGCTGGGCCATGTCGGGCGTGGTCGATATGTCGCTCGCCACAATCTCCTTGGTGCAGAAGTCCAGCGTCGGGGCCCAGTAGGCCTTGCCGCCAGCCACCTTGAACTCGGTGACGTCCGTCCCCAGCTTCTGCCACGGGGCCCCGGCGTCGAAATCCCTCGCGATCACGTTCTCGAACGTTCTGCCGACGACGCCCTTGTACGAGTTGTACCTGTGGTAGGCCGTCTCGCGTCTGATCCCGCAGCGAATCCCCATCTCGCGCATCATCTTGAGCACGGTCTTGTCGGCTATCACGGCCCCCTCTTCCGCCCTGAGGCACATCGCTATCTGCCGGTGCCCGCAGCCGTTGGCGGTGCGCGAGAAGATCTCAGCGGCCGCCTCCCGGAGCTCGGGGCGCGTGGGCCTCGGCGGGTGCGCGAGGGCGTAGTAGTAGGTCGACCTCTTGAGCTCGACGCATGCGAGCAGGTGCCCGAGTGCGTGTCCCTCGGCGCGCAGGGCCGCGACCGCTTCGGCCTTCGCCCTGGTCAGAGCCCGTCCCTCTCGACCAGGGCGCGTAATTTTTTTAGGTAGGCCACCTCGGCCTCGAGCCTGCGGCACCGCTCCTCGAGCTCCTCCTCGCGGGTCCGCGGCCTCGCCCTGGAACCGCTCGGCCGGCCCTTGGGCCTCGGGCGCAGGGCCTCCGCGCCGCCCCGGCGGTATAGCGCGCACCACTTCTTGAGCGGCGACATCGACATTATGCCGAACGCCGCCATCGCCTCGGTCTTCGTCATGCCGCCGTCGACGACGGCGGAGGCGGCGGCGACCTTCTGCTCGTATGTGTACCTGCCCTGCTTTCCGTCCATGCGCAGCAGCACCTCGCTCCCGAATGCGCGGTATATCTCCTGCCATCTTCTCACGGCTTCCGCGGGAAGCGAAAGGGCAATCGCGGCAGATTTATACCCGTGCCCGAGCTCGAAGAGCCCTATGGCCGCCTTCCTGGCCTCGACATCATGCTTCACCCTCAAATCAACGCGCATAAAGAAATGGAGTGGGTATGATGAATTGGACACCTAGTTAAGAGCGAAAGGTGTTCAAGATGACCCAAAGAAGAAAGCGATACG
>NZ_JADNNH010000008.1:0-76000 GCF_015556945.1 Collinsella aerofaciens
CCGCTCGATTGGGACAGGCAAGCCTTCGAGGCCGAGCGCAAAATGGATTCTAAAAAACACCTTGCCAAATAGGAGCGTCAGCCGCGAAGCGGCGAGGACGTTTGAGAGGCAAAGTGCGTAGGCCTTACCGGGTCTCCGGTGGGAGTTGAGTCCTTTTAGAACTTGTCGTGGAAGGTACGCGCAATGACCTCGTCCTGCTGCTCCTTGGTGAGCGTGTGGAAGTTCACGGCGTAGCCGGAAACGCGAATGGTCAGCTGCGGATACTTCTCGGGGTGAGCCTGAGCGTCGAGCAGCGTCTCACGGTTGAAGACGTTGATGTTCAGGTGGTGGCCACCCTTCTCGGCGTAAGCGTCGAGCATGTGGACCAGGTTATCGGCCTGAGTCTCGGAAACTTCAGAAACCTTCATAATGTGTCTCCTTCGATCGATAGGCGCCGGCCGAAACCGGCGCACTAATCAGTAATCGTTATTGTTAGTATAGCACTAACAATAGTTACTCGCCCAGCTGATCAAGGTCGATATCGCCAAAGAACACCTGATCCTCCTTGCCGAGCGCACTCGGGATGATGGAGAAGGTGTTGGAGATGCCGTCCTGAGCATCGCGGAACGGGAGCTTGGAAACCGAAGACAGCGAAGCGATGGCGCCGTGGCTATCGCGCTTGTGCATGGGGTTAGCACCCGGGGCGAACGGCTGGCCAGCCTTGCGGCCGTCGGGCGTGGAGCCGGTCTTCTTACCGTACACGACATTGGAGGTAATGGTCAGAACCGAGGTCGTGGGCACGGAGTTGCGATAGGTGTCGTTCATGCGGATGTACTCCATGAACTGGTGCACAACGTCGTGAGCGATCTGGTCGACGCGGTCGTCGTCGTTACCGTACTTGGGGAACTCGCCCTCGGTCTCGAAGTCGACGATGATGCCGTTCTCATCACGGACGGGGTGGACCTTGGCGTACTTGATGGCGGACAGGGAGTCAGCCACGACGGAAAGGCCAGCGATGCCCGTAGCGAACCAGCGGTGCACGTGCTTGTCGTGCAGAGCCATCTGGATGCGCTCGTAGCAGTACTTGTCGTGCATGTAGTGAATGATGTTCAGCGAGTTGACGTACACGCCAGCGAGCCACTTCATCATGTCGTTGTACTTGGCCACAACGTCGTCGTAATCGAGCGTATCGCCCTCGACGGCGCGATACTTGGGACCGACCTGCTTCTTGGAGACCTCGTCAACACCGCCGTTGAGTGCGTACAGCAGGCACTTGGCCAGGTTGGCGCGGGCGCCGAAGAACTGCATCTCCTTGCCGATGCGCATGGAGGACACGCAGCAGGCAATACCGTAGTCGTCGCCATGATAGACACGCATGAGGTCGTCGTTCTCGTACTGAATCGAGGAGCTGGCGACAGAAGTCTTGGCGCAGAACTTCTTGAAGTTCTCGGGCAGACGGGTCGACCACAGAACGGTCATGTTGGGCTCGGGGCTGGTGCCCATGTTCTCGAGCGTGTGCAGGTAGCGGTAGCTCATCTTGGTAACGAGCGTACGGCCGTCAACACCCATGCCGCCGATGGACTCGGTGACCCACTGCGGATCGCCGGTGAACAGGGCCTGGTACTCGGGGGTACGGGCAAACTTGACCATGCGGAGCTTCATGATGAAGTGATCCACGAACTCCTGGATCTGCTCCTCGGTGAAGGTACCGTTGGCAAGGTCGCGCTCAGCGTAGATGTCGATGAACGTAGAGGTACGGCCGATGGACATAGCGGCGCCGTTCTGCTCCTTAACGGCAGCAAGGTAGGCGAAGTACATCCACTGGATGGCCTCCTGCGTGTTGGTGGCAGGGTTGGAAATATCGAAACCATAGGTCTCGGCCATCATCTTGAGCTCGCCGAGGGCGCGGATCTGCTCCTGCAGCTCCTCGCGGTCGCGGATGTTGTCGGCGGTCATGACCGTCGGGGTGGAAGCCTTCTGGGCCTCCTTGTCCTTGATCAGGTAGTCGACGCCGTACAGGGCAACACGACGGTAGTCGCCGATGATACGGCCGCGGCCATAGCCATCGGGCAGACCGGTGATGATGTGAGCCGAGCGGCAAGCACGCATCTCGGGGGTGTAAACATCGAAGACGCCAGCGTTGTGGGTCTTACGCTCGAAAGTGTAGCGCTCGACAACGTTCTCGTCGACCTTATAGCCGTGCTGGCTGGCAGCCTGGCAAGCGATGCGGATACCGCCGTTGACGTGCAGCGCGCGCTTGAGCGGCTTGTCGGTCTGGAGACCGACGATGGTCTCCTTCTCGCGGTGGGCGTTATCGATGTAGCCAGCGGGGTGGCTCACGATACCCGTAACGGTCTTGGTGTCCATATCGAGGACACCGCCCTGCTCGCGCTCCTTAAGCAGCAGGTCGAGAACCTCGCCCCACAGCTCCTTGGTGCGCTCGGTCGGGCCGACGAGGAACGACTCGTCGCCCTCGTAGGGGGTGTAGTTCTTCTGGATGAAGTCTCGGACGTCAACCTCTCCCGTCCAAATGCCTTCCTTGAAGCCTTCCCATGCCTCCTGCATTGTGTAACCACGCTCCTAGTTACGTGTTATGCGGCGCTCTCTCACACCGCTGCTTATTGAATTCTTGAATGTTCGGCTTGCACTACCGGCTTCTTCCGTTCTTCACCACACGTTGGTGCAGAGAAAAACGTTTGTCCACCTTGGAACTACAACCCAAAACCCAAGATTTCACCCGTTTGAGAAGGATAACATAGCGACCCTCTCCATCTGGGCTGTTATATGTTTCTTTTTTTATATCATAAGGGCGTTTTTTACAAACCCGCAGGAAATGCGAGCGCGGACAGCTACCGTTCACCGATTTGTATGTTATTTTTCCTTGCCTTTGTACGACGTTCACTCTAGCTGTTATGCCAGCTTTAGCAGGGTAAAGTGTCCCAGAGACCCTACAGAAACTGCAGGGCGGCCACGGGATCCCCCGTTGCCGCCCTGTGGCGTAGCTAGTTTTTAGCTTTGATTGCCGTTTGGCATTAGGCGGCTGAGGCGGCCTTGTCGGTCGTTGCCTTGCCGTTGCTCTGCTGGCCCTCAAAATGCTTGTAGCACCAGCTGGTGACCAGCGGGGTCAAAATAGCCGTCACGATTGCGCAGGCGGCAACCTGTGCCGTAGCCGTCGCGAGCACGGCGCCACCGTACAAGGCCTCGTTGACGCTTGCCATGGCAGCAGGCGTGGCCACATTGGCTCCGGCGCAGCTCGAAATGGCCGCACCTGCGACACCCGTACCGCCCGTGAGCTTATCGACCGCGATAACGGGAATTGCAAAGACCACCGAGCAGATCACGCCGAGCAGAATACCGGGGAGACCGCCATTAATGAGCTGGCCAAAGGTCATGGTCGAGCCCATGGCAAAGAAGACGAGCACGATGATGGCGGAAAGTGCCGGTGCCATCATCTTCTTAAAGCTGGGGAACAGGTTACCCAGAATAATGCCGACGACGATCGGCAGAATGGCACCCACGAGCGACCAGCCGATCGGGGCCTGGCCGGCAGCGCCGAGCACGATCATCGTGACCGGAGGGCCGACAACCAGCGTGGTGATGGCGACAGCGCCACGCTCAGCCTCGTTGCCCATGGTACCCATCAGCCCAGCGTACATAGCGTTGTTGGCGCCGGTGCAAGCCGCCAGCATCACCATGGCAGAGATGCCAAACAAGTTGTCGTTGAACACATAAAGGATGAGCAGCGACATGGCAACGACCACGATCTGCTTGACGGCGATGATGATGGCGCCGCGGGCAGCGGCGGCAGGAGCGCTCTTAAACGAAATCGTCGTACCGACGATGAGCAAAAAAGCGCCCACGAGCGGGCCAGCGCCCTGCTGGGTCATGCCAAGCGTAAAGCTGCCGAGCGTTTTGAACAGGTCGGGGAATAGCGTGTTGAGCAGACAGCCCAACAGAAGCGGCACCAAGATATTGGCGCCCGGGATGGAGGACATCTTAAAGAACGGCTCCTTTGCCGCCGGCGCCTCCACCGCAGCCGATTCACTCATATATATCTCCTTTGGATGCATGCGAATCGTAGCCGCATGCGCCTATATCAGAAAGAAGGCGACGGTCCCGAGTCGCAGGAGCCGTCGCCGAATAATCATCGCGGGGTATTACCCGTCCAGGACGATGCCGCCGTCGCAGTCACCGATCTCGCCGTTCACGAAGCTGGCGAGGTCGGAAGCGAAGAACAGCACCATCTGCGCAGGCTCGCTGGCCTGGGCGGCGCGGCCCAGAGGGATACCGTTGATGATGCGCTGAGAGTTCTCGTCAGAGAGAATCGAGGTCATATCGGTCAACGTGAGCGACGGGCACACGGCGTTGCAGCGAACGCCGAACTTGCCGCCTTCCTTGGCGACTGCCTTGGTTAGACCGTTAACACCGGCCTTGGAGCTAGCGTAGGCAGCGGTGCCGAGCAGGCCGCCGCCGATCTTGCCCGCAACAGAGCTCACGTTGACGATAGTGCCGGCATGGGCCGCCTTAAAGTGCGGGTACACGGCGTTCATCATAGTGAAGGTACCGTTGAGGTTGATGTCGATGGTGCGACGCCACTCGGTGTCATCGATCTCGTCAAACTTCTTGGTGCTGATGACGCCAGCGCAGTTGATCAGGATGTTGGTTTGCGGCAGGTCCGTAAAAATCTGCTCGACGGTCTCGCGCGCCTTGGGCGCATCGGCGACATCGAGCTGATAGAACTTGTTGCCCTCGCCAAGCTCGGCCACAGCGGCCTCGCCCTTAGCAGCGTTCCTTGCGATGAGCGCGACATGTCCGCCGCCCGCGACGATGCCCTTGGCGATCTCGAGGCCAATGCCCTGAGTGCCGCCCGTGACAATCGCGGTCTTGCCCGTGAAGTCAAATGCCATGACTCCATCCCCCTTTATGTAAGGTGTCTCCTTGCGGGAAGTTGGAGCATCGCACGTGGCGATTATATGAGTCCCAGTCGTCATGGTGGTGACAACCCCTCGCCTAACCGCGTGCATAGTAGTTCTTTGAAACGCTTCAGCAATTGAATGATTTTAAGTCTTAATGCACTCTTAATATTGCCTAGCGGCCAAGTAGATTTTTGGGACATGCTTAGAAATCTACCGCATAGGGCGTGCGTGCAGGGGTATCATCTTTCACCGAAAATAGTTTCTAGTGTTAGGGGTTTTCGGTGGAAGATACCGATTTCCGTGAACTTGGGCGTCAGCTCCTTACCGAGTTCGGCAGCATGCATCAGCGCATTTCGCGCTTTGCGGACAAAGCCCTCGGCGGCGAGATGGCCGTCATGCGCGCCCTCATGCTCGCTGGCGGTTCGCTCACGCCGAGCGAACTCGCCGATCGCGCCTGGGTCTCGAGCGCCCGCATCGCCAATATCCTACGCGCTCTCGAAGCCAAGAGCTGGGTCGAGCGCGAGCACTCAAAGACCGACCGTCGTCGCGTACACGTCACGGTGACCGACAAGGGATTCCAGGATCTCGAAATCAAACGACGGGAATTCGAGGAGCGCACCGCGGCCTTCCTCGAGCAGCTCGGCGAAACAGATACCCAAGAGATGGTGCGCCTTCTAAGACGTGCCAACGAAATTATCGACCGCAATCAAGAAAGGAGAGATGCCGAGTGAGGATTCTCAAGCTCTTTAAAAAGCACGTCCTGGCACTGTTCACAGCTATCGTACTTATCGTAATCAGCTGCAACGCCGATCTGGCGCTGCCTACCTATATGAGCGACATCGTCGACGTGGGCGTGCAGCAAGGCGGCATCGCCTCGCCCGTGCCCGACACCATTCGCGCCGAATCGCTCGACGACCTCGAACTCTTCATGAGCGCCAAGGACGCCAAGGCTGTGGAGGCCGTGTTTAGCAAGGCTGACAAAAACGGCATTCGAACGTACATGGGCACCGAGGAAGAGCGTGCCGATGGCAGCAAGCTCGCCGATATCATGAGTCTGCCCGAGACCGTCGTCCTTTCGCTCGACCAGGGCATCGACGCCAACTCCATGGGCGACATGATGGGCTCGTCCAGCGAGAAAGACGACAACGCTGCCCAGGCCATGCCCACCCCCGAGCAGATGGCTGCCATGACACCCGAACAGCTCGCCGAGATGCAGCAGAAGGCCGCAGCCGCGCAGAGCATGCAAAAGCAGATCGACGCCGACGGCGGCAAGATCACCATGAAGAGCCTGCGCCTGGGTGTCGAGGGCGGTCTGGTAGACCAAAGCAAGCTCGTCGAGGGCGCCAACCAAATGGCAGACAAAATGGGCTCCATGTCAGGCTCCATCGTCACCCAGCGCGCCGTGAGCTATGTACAGGACGAGTACAAGGCACAGGGCATCGACCCCGCCGACGTGCAGAACGCCTACCTGAGCCGCATGGCGACCACGATGTTTGGACTGTGCCTCGTGTCGCTCGTCGCCACCATCCTGACCGGTGCCGTGGCTTCGCGCACCGCCTGCTCCATCGCCCGCGACCTGCGCCGCGAGACCTTCAACAAGGTTATGCACTTCTCGCCGGCCGAGGTGGGCAAGTTTAGCCAGGCCTCGCTCATCACCCGCTGCACCAACGACATTCAGCAGATCCAGATGGCCGCAACTCTGTTTATCCGCATGTGTCTGATGGCCCCCGTCATGGGCATCGTCGCCGTCATGCGCGTCCTGGCCAACCATACCGGCCTGGAGTGGACCATCGCCGTTGCCATCATCGCGGTCTCGGCCGTCGTCGGCGTGCTTATGGGCCTCACCATGCCCAAGTTCAAAAAGATGCAAAGCTTTGTTGACCGCGTGAACCTTACCGCCCGCGAGCTGCTCGACGGCCTTATGCCCATCCGCTCGTTCAACCGCGAGGAACATGAGCTCGAACGTTTTGACAAGGCGTCGCTCGACCTGATGACCACGCAGCTCTACACCAACCGAGCCATGAGCTTTATGATGCCGCTCATGATGCTCGTCATGAACTGCATCACCGTGCTTATCGTCTGGTTTGGCGCGCAGGGCGTGTCCGACGGCGTGATGCAGGTCGGCAACATGATGGCGTTTATCTCCTACACCATGCAGATCGTCATGGCGTTTATGATCCTCACCATGGTTTCGGTCATCCTGCCCCGTGCCGAGGTCGCAGCCGAGCGCGTAGATGAGGTCATCACCTGCCCCACGAGCATCAACGACCCTGCCTCGCCCAAACTGCCCGCGGCCAGCTCGCCGCGCGGTGAGCTCACCTTCCGCGACGTGAGCTTCCAGTACCCCGATGCCCGCGCCGACGTCATTAGCGGTGTGAACTTCACCACGCATGCCGGTCAGATGCTCGGCATCATTGGCTCCACGGGCTCGGGCAAGTCCACGCTTGTGCAGCTCATCCCGCGCCTGTACGACGTCACGGGCGGCAGCATTTCGCTCGACGGCATCGACGTGCGCGACATGACCCTTTCCGAGCTGCGCCGCCGCATTGGTTACATCCCGCAGCAGGGGCGTCTGTTCTCGGGCACCGTCGAGAGCAACCTCAAGTTTGCCGGCGACATGGTGAGCGATGATGACATGCGCCAGGCCGCGCGCATCGCACAGGCCGAGGACTTTATCGCCGAGCGTGAGGGCGGTTACGACTCCCCCATCAGCCAGGGCGGCTCCAATGTTTCGGGTGGTCAGCGCCAGCGTCTGGCCATCGCCCGCGCATTGGCCAAAAAGCCCGAGGTCGTGGTGTTCGATGACTCGTTTAGTGCCCTCGACTACAAGACCGACGCGCGCCTGCGCGAGGAGCTGGCCAAAAACGTTACCGACGCCGCACTCGTGGTCGTGGCCCAGCGCATCGCGACCATCATGCACGCCGACCAGATCATCGTGCTCGACGACGGCCACGTAGTGGGCACCGGCACGCACGAGGAGCTGCTGCACAGCTGCCCGGCGTACCTGGAGATCGCACAGTCGCAGCTTTCCGCCGAAGAGCTGGGGCTTACCCAAGAAGAAATTGCAGCCGTCACGGAAGGAGGCGAGCGCTAATGGCAGACGAGACCAAGACTCAGGTTCCCAAGCCCACCCGCCAGCGTGGTCCCATGGGCCGCATGGGCGGCATGCGTCGCGGCGAAAAGGCCAAGGACTTTAAGGGCACCATGAGGCAGCTGCTCGGCTATATCGGCCAGCACAAGATTGCCGTGTTTGCCGCCGTCGCCTTTGCCGTGTGCTCGGTCATCTTTAACATTGTGGGACCCAAGGTGCTCGGCCAGGTTACGACCAAGCTGTTCGAAGGCCTGGTCGCCAAGGTCAACGGCACCGGCGACGTTGACTTTGACTGGATCGCCAAGACGCTCGGCTTTTTGCTCTGCCTGTATCTGGCGAGCTCTGTCTGCAGCCTGGTCCAGGGCTGGCTCATGACCGGCGTCACGCAAAAGATCTGCTACCGCATGCGCAAGGAAATCGCCGCCAAGATTGCCGTCGTGCCGATGAGTTACTTCAACGGCCACAGCAAGGGAGACGTACTCAGCCGCATCACCAACGACGTCGATACGCTGGGTCAGTCGCTCAACCAGAGCGTGACGCAGCTCATCACGTCGGTGACGCAGATTATCGGCGTGCTCGTCATGATGCTTTCGATCAGCCTGCCGCTTACCGGCGTCACCGTGCTCACGCTGCCGGCCGCTGCGATTATCCTGACCGTGATGATTCACTTCTCGCAGCCGTACTTCCGCGAGCAACAGCAGGTTCTGGGCGCCGTCAACGGCATTATCGAGGAGGACTTTGCCGGCCAGAACGTCATCCAGGTGTTCGACCGCGCCGAGGCCTCGATCGAAGAGTTCGACCGTCAAAACGACCGCCTCTTTATTAGTGGCTGGCGCTCGCAGTTCCTGTCGGGCCTGATGATGCCGCTTATGAGCCTGGTGGGTAACATGGGCTACGTGGGCGTTGTCGTGGTGGGCGCACAGCTCGCACTGACCGGCAACGCCACGCCCGGCGACATCCAGAGCTTTATCCAGTACGTTCGCAACTTTACGCAGCCCGTGCAGCAACTGGGCAACGTGAGCAACACGATGCAGTCGATGGCAGCCGCCACCGAGCGCGTCTTTGAGTTCCTGGCCGCGCCCGAGGAGGAGCAGAAAGCCGACGCGCAGATTCCCGAAAAGCGCCCCGGCCATGTGGAGTTCGACCACGTCAAGTTTGGCTACACGCCCGACAAGACCATCATCCACGACTTTAGCTGCGAGGCACAGCCCGGCCAGACCATCGCCATCGTCGGCCCCACCGGCGCCGGCAAGACCACGCTCATTAAGCTGCTGCAGCGCTTCTACGACGTGGACGGCGGCTCGCTGCGTGTCGAGGGCGTCGATGTGCGCGACTGGGACCGCGCTGCACTGCGCGGCGAGTTTGCCATGGTGCTGCAGGACACCTGGCTGTTTAACGGCACCATCCGCGAGAACATCCGCTACGGACGCCCCGACGCGAGCGATGCCGAGGTCGAGGCCGCTGCGCGCGCCGCACGCTGCGACCACTTTATTCATACGCTCGCCGGTGGCTACGACTTTATGATCAACGAGGAGGGCACCAACCTGTCGCAGGGTCAGCGCCAGCTCGTGACCATCGCCCGTGCCATTTTGGCCGACCGCCCGGCGCTGATTCTGGACGAGGCGACTTCCAACGTCGACACACGTACCGAGGAGCTCATTCAGCGCGCCATGGATGCGCTGATGCAGGGCCGCACCAGCTTTGTCATCGCGCACCGCCTGTCCACGATCCGCAACGCCGACGTGATCTTGGTGATTCGCGACGGCGACATCGTCGAGAAGGGCACGCACGACGAGCTGCTCGCCCAAGGCGGCTTCTACGCCGATCTGTACAATTCGCAGTTCGACGAAGCGGCGTAAAAACCGGCGGCAAACAACCGCAATGCCAAGAAAACGGGGGCGCAGGACAACCTGCGCCCCCGTTTTTGTTTTGCGACCCTCGAACCGCCTCCCCTGGGACCGCATTGACAGCCCCTTCGAGGCCCCGTGGGCAAAAAATGGCAAATATGAGTACTGTTACTTTTTTAGTAACAGCCAAAACAGCCCCAAACGACGTCTTTGCGGCCTAGATATGCCATCAAATTGATCAAAACGCCCGGTAACATGCTTCTGTGTGCCAACGTTAATGAACATATTTAATGTTGTGTCTATTATCTTGTAAGGTCGATATGATACTAAGCTAGCAGCAGTACTCATATTTGCCATTTTTTGTCCACGGGGTATGCCGCAGGAGACCCAACTTGCTCCAGCGTGTCGTACGCCGGTCCCCCCCTTCCGGCGAGCGCCGACATTTCCCCAGATAAAACCGACCAAAATAAACCTGTCCCTTTTCGGCAGGTTTCGCTTGCACTTTAGCGTGCGACAGCGGATAATGCCGAGCATTCGAGAATTCGCCAATTGTTGCCGTTAATTGATAAAGGAGGCCCCGCATGGCCATGGATTTCAAACGCAAGCTGCCGATCCCCATGGAGATCCGCGAGGAAATGCCGCTTTCCGCAGAGCTTACCGCCAAAAAGCAGGCATTCGATGCCGAAGTCGCCAAGGTCTTTACCGGCGAGGACGCGCGCAAGGTGCTCATCATCGGCCCGTGCTCTGCCGACCGCGAGGATTCGGTGCTTGAGTACATGAACCGACTGGCCAAGACCGCCGAGGAGGTCAAGGACAAGCTCATCATCATTCCGCGCGTCTACACCAATAAGCCGCGTACCAAGGGCACCGGTTACAAGGGTCTTCTGCACAACCCCAACCCCGAGGCTCCCGACGACCTGCTCGAGGGCGTCAAGGCAATCCGCCATATGCACCTACGCGTTATTGAGGAGACCGGTTTCTTCACCGCCGACGAGATGCTCTATCCGTCCAACTACCAGTACCTCGTTGATCTGCTGAGCTATGTTGCCGTGGGTGCGCGCTCGGTCGAGAACCAGGAGCATCGCCTGGTGTCGAGCGGCATTTCGGTACCCGTCGGCATGAAGAATCCCACTGCCGGCTCTACCACCGTTATGCTCAACTCCATTTACGCCGCGCAGGCGCACCAGAGCTTCATCTTCCGCAACTGGGAGGTCGAGTGTGACGGCAACCCGCTCGCGCACGCCGTCATGCGTGGCTACATCGGTCTCGACGGTCGCACCTACCCCAACTACCACTACGAGCACCTCGAGCGCCTGGCCGAGCGCTATACCGAGCATGCCGGCTACGCCAATCCGGCAGCGGTCATCGACTGCAACCATGACAACTCGGGCAAGCGTCCGCTGGAGCAGTATCGCATTTGCAAGGAGGTGCTCGACAGCTGCCGCCGCAACGAGTCCATCTCCAAGCTAGTCAAGGGCTTTATGATCGAGTCCTACCTGGAGGACGGCAACCAGCCGGTCGACGGCGGCGTCTTTGGTAAATCGATCACCGACCCGTGCCTGGGCTGGGAAAAGACCGACTACCTCATCCACGAGATCGCGGAGCGGGTGTAGGTTACGGCGTTTTACCAAACGCCGTAACGGCTCGACGCTGCGCGGGCCGCACCTGGACAATCTGACGTTCAACTTCAAGGGCGCGACCAGAAGGTCGGCGCCCTTTCGTTTGATGTGGCAGTTAGGGACGCTCCTTTTCTGCCGGCAGTCAGGGACATTCCTTGGGGTAGTCATTGGGGACGTTCTTGTTTGACTAGTCGTTTAAGAACGTCCCCAACGACTACCCGGGGGAGTTGCCTTCCCTCGTGGCGGTCTTCTAGCAGAAAAACCAAGTGAGTAGGCTTTTTGCAGGAGGCCAAGCACGCCCCAAAACGCCACAGCTCTGACCTGCAGTTTTATAGATCATTTGTCACGATGTGCTCGGCAGGTTCAAAAAAGTCTACTCACTTGTATCTGAGACGCACCAGATTGGCAAAAACCGCCGCGAAAGGGCCCCTGGTCCCTTCGCGGCGGTCATACACCTCTAATTTTGCGACGGTTTTGCCCGCTTGTTACTCGCTGTAGCGGGTGGCGATGGCAGCTTGTACCATGCCGGTGCTCATGAGGTAGGTCACCAGGAAGTAGCCACCGTATGCTGCCAGGAAGATTGCACAGGTGAGGCCCACGGTACCGCCAATGCTCATATTTCCGAAAATGCTCACCAACTCGATGATCACCTTAAGTGCCACAAAGGAGTGCGCCAGGCCCACTGCCAGCGGGAACAGGAAGAATACCGCTTGCTGCGCCATCACCGAATGGCGAATCTGGCGGTCGTCGCAGCCGATCTGTGCCAGCACACGATAGCTGCGGCTGCCGTCGGCCACATTGGAGAGCTGCTGGATCGACAGTATCGCCGCGCATGCAACGACCAATACAAAGCCGATGTAGATGGCTAGGTAGCTAATAAGACCGTTCATTTGCGCTGCCTGCGTGTACATCTCGGAGCGTGTGATGAAGGTTCCCCACGACCCCGGCTCCTTGCCGTCAACGAGCAGATTGTCGAGCACAGTGTATTTAATACTCTCGTCTGCCTCGGTCGTATCCATCCCCTGTTTGTAGTTAACGAGCAGACTACTGGAATACGGCTGCAGATTAAGTTGGGACAACAGCTCGTCGGCAACGACGACGGTACCCCCATTACTGCCCATCGCCGAGTTGGCGATGGCCGCCGTATCTTCGTCCGACTTATCGGTTGCGGGCTTGAGCGTATGCCCGCCCAAGGTAAGGGTATGGCCGCCAGCCATATACTTGGTGTACAGGTCGACCAGCTCGCCGCCCATATCACACGTGAGCAGATACTGGTCGTGACCGATGTGCACCGGCTCCTTGCCCATCATCTGGCGCAGTTTGTTGTACTGACTTGCCGGCGTCACAGACAGGCCTGTCATGTCGGCATTGCTACCCCCGAACGCCTTGGGAAGCTTTTCGCCCATGGTCTTGCACATCTCACTTGGGGTCACCGAAGGATCCGAGCCGCCAAGCGGGTAACTCAGATACGAATCGATCTGCACATGCTCACCGGCAACATCGGCGATATTGACCTTCTTGCCGGTCTCGTCGTTGTTGTCCGCCGACTTGCCCTTAATACCGTCTGCAACGTTATCGTGATCGATACGATCGCCGTGCCATGCGGAGTACAAATCGACCGTACTATCGGCCAGCACCATTCGATCGGCCTCAGACGGATTGAAAGACTCTTTGTAGAAGTCGAGCGTATCGGGCGTGTAATAGACATACGTCTGCGACATGTCGGCCGGATTATAGCGCTCCAGATTCTCGTTCATCACATTGGCAATCGACATACCGCACGTCACCGAGGTGATGGCCAAAAACAGGAGCATCGCAATGACGCCCATCGAAAAGCACACCGTGTTGACCTTGGCCGCAAGCTGGCGCACGGTAAACATGTTGAGGCCGCGCCAATACACGCCGCGCAGGCTCTGCAGCAGCTTGATGAGCATGCCCGAGAGTCCCCAGAACAGGGCAAAGGTGCCCACGGTAACCATAGCGGTCGTAATACCAAACTGGTTCATGGCCTCTTGCAGCTTGCTGTCCGTCGCGGTTAGCGGGAACCCATCACGTAGCAGACGGTAATAGGCCACGCCCACAAGCACCACGCCCACGGCAAAGATGGCAATCGCGATCCAGGGGTTGCGTGCCTTGATGCTCTCGTTGCGACGCTCGGCACCCATAAGCTCGATGAGTTTGGTACGACGCACGGCGCGAAGGTTCAGCAGTAGCGTGAGCACAAACATTACGAGCATGCAGGCAAGGGTCAGGCTGAACGCATGCACCGAGAAAAAGAAGTGGAAATTGGCGATCTGTGTCTTAAAGAGCGAGGCCGTAAAGAACGTCATGAGCTGGGAGAGTCCCACACCCAGCACAATGCCGGCGACAAAGGCGCCGAGCGAGACAATCACCGTCTCGAGCGCCATGATCGTGGCGACGCGCCCGCGCCCCATGCCGAGCACCTGGTACAGGCCAAACTCCTTTTTGCGGCGTTTCATGATGAAGTTATTGGCATACACCATTAAAAAGGCCATGACACCGGCCAAAAAGTACGTCAGGTTGCCGAGCATGCTGCCCATAACCTGCGCCAAGCCCTTTTCATCGATGCCGGCGATGTCGACCTGCATCGAGATGGTGTTAAAGGCATAGAAGACCGTAACGCCCAAGGTGAGCGTCAAAAGGTAGACGAGGTAGTCGCGGCCGGCGCGGCGGACGTTGCCCCAAGCGAGTTTACAGAGCATTGGAGCCCTCACCGCCCATCATGGCAACGACCTCCATAATGCGGTCGAAGAACTCTCGGCGGTCGATGTCGCCGCGGCGCAGCTCGGTGAAGATCTTGCCGTCGCGAATAAACAGCACACGGCTCGTGTAGCTGGCGGCAAAGCTGTCGTGCGTGACCATGAGCACGGTGGCGCGCAGGCGGCGGTTAAGGGCCTCCAGGCTCTCGAGCAGCAGGCGAGCGCTCTTGGAATCGAGAGCGCCGGTGGGCTCGTCGGCCATGATCATGGTGGGGTCGGTGACGAGCGCGCGAGCCGCGGCAACGCGCTGCTGCTGACCGCCGGACATCTGGTAGGGATACTTGTCGAGCACCTGACTGATGGACAGGCGCGCTGCCACATCCTGCACGCGGGCCGAAATCTCTGCCGAGTTTGTGCGGGCGATGGTGAGCGGCAGGGCGATGTTCTCGCGTGCCGTGAGCGTATCGAGCAGGTTGGAGTCCTGGAAGATAAAGCCGAGCTCCTCGCGGCGGAACTGCGAAAGCTTAGCCTGCTTCATGCGTGTTACGTCCTGCCCGTTGATGCGGATCGTGCCACTTGTGGCGCTATCGATGGTCGACACGCAGTTGAGCAGGGTCGACTTGCCCGATCCCGAAGCGCCCATGATGCCAACAAATTCGCCGCGGTTGACGGTAAAGCTGACGTCGTTGAGCGCGCGCGTCACGTTGCCCAGCGCTCCGTATACCTTTTCGAGATGCGCGGCCTCCAGTACCGGGGTCGCCATGTGCGTGGTTTGCATACCGAGTCCTTTCTTGCGATTAGTCTACGGCATCTATAGTCGCAAGAAGACGAGTCGGCTACCATCGATATGGCTTACGCTTGCCTTACCGTCGTGTAAGGTACGCGTAGCTACCCTGCCACGTGTTGATGTTGAGAGAGGACTCCTGTTGAAGACTGTTCATGTTGCCGCTGGGATCATTCGCAAGGAAGGATCTGACGAGCTGCTTGCCGTGCAGCGCGGCTATGGCGACATGCAGGGACTTTGGGAGTTCCCCGGTGGCAAGCTCATGCGCGGCGAGACGCCCGAGGACGCCGTACGCCGCGAACTCATGGAAGAGCTGCAGGTCAAAGTCACGAACCTGCGCGATTTCTATACCGTTGAGTACGACTACCCCGATTTTCATCTCTCGATGGAGTGCTACTACTGCTCGCTCGCCGATGAATCCGATGAGCCCCAGAAACATGACCGCCAGCTCGATATCCGCTGGATTCCACGCACCTCGCTTGCCACCGTTGAGTGGATGCCCGCCGACAAGGGGCTTATCGATGCTCTGATTGAGTTGAAGGAAGATCGGCTTAAGGCCAACGGCACTGCCAACGACGCCGAGGCCACCACGACCGACGAGCCCGCTTCCAGGCCCAAGCGCGCACCTAAGCGCCACAGCAAGAAGCGTCCCAAGCCCGGTCTGCTCGACGGCATCGATACCTCGGACCTCTCCGCCGACGAGCGCGAACTGGTGCGCCGTCGCGCCGCCATCAAAAAGTCCATGAAGGGCAACAAGCGTGCGAACACCAAGCCCGAGCTGCTCGTTCGCCAGCGCCTGCGCGCCGCGGGCCTTACGGGCTATCGCTTGGAATGGAAGGTTCCCGGCAAGCCCGACATCGCCTTCCCCGGGCGCAAGATCGCCATCTTCGTCAACGGTTGCTTTTGGCACCGCTGCCCCAAGTGCAACCCGAGCCAGCCCAAGCGCAACGTTGAGTTTTGGGAGGCAAAGTTCCGTCGCAACGTCGAGCGCGACCGCGCTGCCGTGGCAGCACTCACTCAAATGGGCTGGACGCCCATCACCGTCTGGGAATGCGAGCTCAAAAAAGACCGCATCGACGCCACGATGGAAAAGGTCATCGAGCAGGTGCGCGCCGCAGAGCCGCAGCGCTAGGAACGAGCCATCCACACGCCCCACACAGGCGAGCCACATCCGCGCCTCAAACCTTAGAAAGCCCTTAAGCTCAAAACCTTTCAAGAGTGTTACTCGATAGCTTTAACCTGCGGTTTCATCGTAATTGCAAACCTCATTAAGCCTTTCTTTAGCGCTTCTTTGCGACGTCCGCGGCATAATACTGCCAACGCACGGGACCTAGCAGCACACCCCGTGCGCTATCTTTTGGTGGACATCGAGGAGGCCGCATAAGCATGCATTCTTCCAATGACGCAGCACAGCAGCCATCCCTAAAACATGCAGACCTTTTCTCCTTCCCCCCGACACAGAGAAACGGCCTCCTCGACTCCCCCACCACAAAAACCAAGCGCTCAACCGACCAGAGCCACAACTTGCGAGCATCGTTCGAAAAGCTCCAAGCATCCCTAGACAAAACCTTCCCCAACCAAGCCCGGGCATACTAATCCCCCATCAGCAAAGAAGCCCTAACGCCCCACCCATTTCCGCCCTAACGCCACAAGGGCGACGATCTCGAGCAGGTCACCTTGGGAGGGACGAGGGCTTAGTTCCCCAATCTTTCCGCAGGGGGCAAAAGCCTCGCCGCACGAAGTGTGCAGCGAGGCTTTTTGCATGCCCGAGGACGATTGGGGAACTAAGCCCTCGTCCCTCCCCGGGATATGTAGCGAGTCGGAGTACCCTTGCTGTTACTCTGCCTTGCCCACAGAGTTAAGGTTGGTCATGCGGATCTTAACCAGCTCGGTGATCTCACGCATACCCTCCTTGGCCGGCTTCTTGGGATCGAAGCAGGCAGGGTTCTCGGCCATGTAGGCCATGAAGCCCTTGGTGTAGGCCTGACGCAGCTCGGTGGCGTAGTTAACCTTGCAGATGCCGTTCTTCACAGCCTCGGCAACCTGCTCATCGGGCACACCGGAGGTGCCGTGCAGAACCAGCGGCACGTCGACGGCGTCGCGGATGGCCTTGACCACGGACTGCTCGATGTGCGGATCGCTCGTGTACACACCGTGGCTGGTGCCAACGCCAATAGCGAGAGAGGTGCAGCCGGTGCGCTCGACGAACTCCTTGGCCTCGGCCGGATCGGTGTAGGGGCTCTCGCCCTCAACCGCGGGACCGTCGTCCTCCTTGCCGCCAACCTTGCCGAGCTCGGCCTCGACGGGCACGCCCATGGCGCGGCCAGCGTCGGCGACGGACTTGGTCAGGGCGATGTTGTCCTCGAAGGACTCGTGCGAGCCGTCGATCATGACAGAGGTGTAGCCCGTGCGGAAAGCCTGCATGCAGCGGTCATAGCCATCGCCGTGATCGAGGTGCAGAGCGACGGGCACGGAAGCGCGCTCGGCGGCAGCCTTGACCATGCCGTAGAAGTAGTCCAGACCAGCGGTCTTGATGGTGCCCGGGGTGGTCTGCATGATGACGGGGGACTTGGTCTCCTCGGCAGCGGCCAGAACGGCCATAACAAACTCGAGGTTCTCGACGTTGAAAGCGCCAACAGCGTAGTGGCCGGCCTGAGCGTCCTTGAGCATCTTTTCGGTGGTAACAAGTGCCATGAGCGTTTGCTCCTCTCCCTCGCCCGCATCTGGACATCGGGCGTAGTTGTTCACAAGGCATTTTACCTTGCGTTTTGCTGCGCTCATTGTATGAAATTCAGCAGCTTTGCACGTGCGAGATATTGAGCCCATGCAGGTCAATACAGTCATTTTTGAAAAGCAAACGGAAGAAATTTGAGCCGAGTGAACATGTTCGATATTGAATTTTGGGCGTTCAGCGTCTTTCTTTTATAGAAAAGATAAGTAATCGAAAGGTGTTTTCTTACTCAAAAAGAAAATGAACGAAAATAGAGTCAACACAATTCCTGCAAATTTCAGACGATGATGGAGCAGATATGGCCCACGCAACAACCCGAGCTTTCGCCGACGAGCGTCGTTCCGCCATCATGGAGATGCTCGATCATAATGCCTCGGTGCAGGTAGCAGAAATCGCCCAGACCTTTGGCGTGTCCTCCGTCACCGCCCGCGCCGACCTGGACGCGCTCGCCGAAGCAGGCAAGCTGCGCCGCACGCATGGCGGTGCCGTATCGCTCCACAAACGCCTGACCGTCTCCACGCAGGATCGCCGCATCAATGTCAACGTCGCCGCCAAGCAGGCCATCGCGCAAAGCGCCATCGAGCTCGTCAACGACGGCGACACGTTGCTCGTCGACTCGGGCACCACGGCGCTCGAGTTCGTCCGGCTCCTCGATCAACGCGACGGTATCACCGTCATCACAGCAGACATTACCATTGCCGATTACATCGACGAGAGCATGCCCTCAGTCGATGTCGTCATGCTGGGCGGGGCGCTGCGCAAAGGCCATCGTTATTTGTACGGACCGCTCACTATGCAAGCGCTCCAAATGGTCCATGCCGATCTTGCCGTCATGTGCCCTGGCGCTTTTGTCCCCAGTTGCGGCTTTACGACCGACTTTCCGCAGATGGCCGAGACCAAAGCGGCTATGGTCGGTGCCGCCCGTCAAAGCGTCGCCCTCATGGACGCCAGCAAGGTTAACGGACGCGGCATGTACCGCTTTGCTGAGCTTGCCGATGTCGACTCCATCGTGATGGACCGTGACCCCGACCATGCTGTCGCCACCTCAATCGCCGAGGCCACTGACAGCTCACGCCCAGCCCTCGTCATCGCCCGCATCTAAAAACAAAAACCACCACAAAGGTGCCTGTCCCCTTTGTGGTGGTTTGAGCGTCAAAAGTGAAAGTGTCGCTACTTGGACAGCTCGTCGGCGAGAACCTCGATCTGAGCGCGCGAGGCGTCGTTGAGCGAGCCCAGGACGGTCACCTTGTTCTGCGTCAGGGTGATGTCCTTCATGCCCTCGAGCTCCTTGGTCATAACCTTGGCAGCTGCGGGCGCCCAGGAACCGGACTCGACAAGCGCCACGGTGCGGTTCTGGTAGGCATGCTCGGCGAGCGTGTGGATAAAGGTGCTCATGCACGGGAAGATCTCGCCCTGATAGGTAATGGAGGCGAGCACCAGACGGTCGTAGCGGAACGCATCCTCAACGGCCTCGGCCATATCGTCGCGAGCCAGGTCAAAGACGGAGACCTTCTGGCCGCGGGCCTCGAGCGCAGATGCGAGCTCCTCGACGGCCGTCTTCAGATGGCCATACACGCTCGCATATGCGATCGTGATGCCCTCGTCCTCGGGCTGATAGCTCGACCAGGTGTTATAGGTGTCGAGGTAGTAGCCCAGGTTCTCGGTCAGCACGGGGCCGTGGAGCGGGCAGATGATCTGGATATCCAGGTCGGCGGCCTTCTTGAGGACGGCCTGCACGAACTTGCCGAACTTACCGACGATGCCAAAGTAGTAGCGGCGAGCCTCGCAGGCCCAGCCCTCGGGATCCTCGACGTCGTTGGCGCCAAACTTGCCAAAGCCGTCGGCACTAAAGAGCACCTTGTCGGTGGCCTCGTAGGAGAAAATCACCTCGGGCCAGTGAACGTTGGGGGCGCCGATAAAGGTCAAGCTGTGGCCGCCCAGGTCGAGCACGTCGCCCTCTTTGACGACCATCTTGCGCTCGGGGAAGTCGGTGCCAAAGTAGTTGACCATCATGCGGAAGGCACCCATGCTAGCCACAATCTGGGCCTGGGGGTAGCGCTCCATAAAGGCAGCGATGCCGGCGGAGTGATCGGGCTCCATGTGATGGACGACCAGGTAGTCGGGCGTACGGCCATCGAGCACGGCCTCGAGGTTGCCGAGCCACTCGTCGACAAAGTCAGCGTCAACCGAATCGGCGACGGCGATCTTGTCGCCCAAGATAACGTAGCTGTTGTATGCCATACCGTTCTCGGACACGTCGTACTGGCCCTCGAACAGGTCAATGTCGTGATCGTCGACGCCAATGTAGCGGATATCCTTGGTGATCTCCATCAGGCAAAGCCTCCTAGATAGACAAAAGAGCCCGTCTATCATAACACTCGCCTTCATAGCCACGGCTATCTGTCAGCATCCTTACCGATTGTTTTTGAGGCGGAATATACCGCCGTTCACCTGCACAAACTATACGTGAGGCGCTGCCGTGGTATGTCGAACGATAAGCTGACCGGGAATGCGAATGGCGACGGTTTTATCCGTTGCCCCCGCCTCGGGAACCGCATGCTCGAATACCTCGCGTCCGCGCTGATGCAAATCGAATCGAACGGTCGTGAGCTCGTTATGCGCGACAAAGTCGTCGAGCGAGTCATCGACGCCCACCACGCTTACGTCCTCGGGCACGCGCAAGCCGCTATCGCGCAGCGCTGCAATTGCGCCATTTGCCATCTGATCGTTTGCCGCGTAAATCGCCGTCATGGTGCGGTCGTGTTCGGCCAGATACCTACCGGCCTCGTAACCGCTGTTGGCAGACCAGTCTCCCTCGAGCGGCTCTGCCGGCTCGATGTGTTTACGCTCGAGTGCATCCTGCCAACCGGCGCGACGAAATTGTTCGTCAACCGAGAACGACGGGCCGCCAATATAGCGAATTTGCTCGTGCCCCAGCTCAAACAGGTGGTCCATAAGCAATAGCGAGCAGCCGTAATGGTCGGAATCGACCGTGGTCACCCGCGGATGCGCGTACATGGTAACGATGACCGTACCAATGCCCGGCAGTGGATCAAACGTCTCAAAATCGGGCGCCATGCGACTCATGCCGATAATGATGCCGTCCACGGGCAGTGCGGCCATGCGACGCGTTGCCTCGGCAAGCGAAAACTCCTCGGTCTTGGACATCTCGACCAGCGTGATGGCGCAATTATGCTCGCGAGCAGCGCTGGCGATGCCGTCGATCATTGAGAGGTTGCCAAACTTGGTGACATCGTTGACGCACAGGCCGACCGAATGGTAACGGCCGTCGCGCAGCGAGCGACCGGCATAACTCGGACGAAAGCCGAGCTCTTGCATGGCGGCCTGCACGCGTTGGCGCGTCTGCTCGTTAACGTTGGGCAAGCCGTTTGCGACGCGCGAAACCGTCTGCTGTGAAACGCCAGCAGCGCGGGCGACGTCGGCCATGGAGACCGGACGCGTGCCTGTATCGTTGGACGGGCGCCTTGCCACAGAATCACCTTCACCCTTGCGAGATCTGAATAGCGTGAATGCCGGCCGAGCAAAAATACACCCCGCGCCGAGGACCGCTATCGTCGGACGCATGTTAACGTACTCTACTTTTTCTATCTGCATCTCTTCTGCTTTATAAGTCCATACGGCACTACCGTTCACGGCCGAATATCGACCGATTACCAGATTCTCAAAAAGTGACAAGCGATGTGATATGAGTACGTTAACATAGCCCGTAAAGTGCGGTGTCGAGAACACTTGGTTCATGCCGCTTCAAGTTGTTAACGTACTCATAACGACGCAAAACCCACCCGGGCGCGCCAAGGAAAGGACTCCCATGACCACCCCCGACGAAAAGACACTCGCCATGCTCACTAAGCTGTTTGAGGAGGAGTTTGGCCCCATCGGCGACCGCCAGGTGCTCTACGTGCACGCGCCCGGCCGTTCCGAGATCAGTGGCAACCACACCGACCACGAGGGTGGCCACGTTATAGCCGGCTCGCTCGATGTCGCCGTTGACGGCATTGCCGTGGCGACCGACACCAACAAGGTCCGCGTTGCCGATGAGGGCTATCCCACCTTTGAGATCACGCTCGACACGCTGGATATTCAAGCGTCCGAGAAAGGCACGTCCGCAAGTCTCGTCCGCGGCATGGCCCACGAGATTGCAGCCCTTGGCGTTGAGCCCCACGGCTTCGACTTTGCCTTTACCTGCTCCGTCCCCTCGGGCGGCGGCCTTTCCAGTTCTGCCGCCGTCGAGGCCGCATACGGTCGTGCCATGGAGACGCTCTGGGGCGCACCCGCCATCGAGCCCGTCGCGCTCGCCCAGATGAGCCAGCGCACCGAAAACAACTATTACGGCAAGCCCTGCGGTCTGATGGACCAGGCCGCTGTGTGCCTGGGCGGCCTTGCCTACATGGACTTTGAGGACCAGGCTCAGCCTAAGACCCAGAAGCTCGAGCTCAACTTTGAGGATCACGGCTATGCGCTCGTGCTCGTTAAGGTCGGTGCCGACCACGTGGCAGCCACCGACGACTACGCCGCCGTTCCGCGCGAGATGCAGGACGTCGCCGCCGAGTTTGGCAAGGCACGCCTGTGCGAGGTAAACGTGGCGGACTTTGACGCCAAGCTCCCCGAGCTGCGCGCCAAGCTGGGCGACCGCGCCTGCCTGCGCGCCGTTCACTACTGGTACGAGAACGGCTTGGTCGACAAGCGCTGGGCGGCCCTGAACGCCGGCGACATCGACCAGTTCCTGGTCCTGACGCGCGAGTCCGGCGCCAGCTCTGCCATGTACCTGCAGAATGTCGTTGCCAAGCTGGGCTCCGAGCAGCCTTCCATGTATGCCCTGGCGCTGGCCGAGCACGTACTCGACGGCCGCGGCGCCGTCCGTATCCACGGTGGCGGCTTTGGTGGCACCATCCAGGCCTTCGTGCCGCTCGACCTGGTCGACACCTTCATTACCAAGATGAACGGCTGGCTGGGCGAGGGCTCTGCCCGTCACTACGCCATCTCTGACAAGGGGGCTTACGCGGCATGGCTGTAATGACTGATGTGCGCGAGGCCGCGCAGGGCCTCATCGAATATGCCATCCACCGATCGATGATCGGACAGGACGATCGCATCTGGGCCTACAACACCATTCTGGAGTGCATCGGCGCCACGGGCCCCGCACTCGACATGGCCTGGGCGCTCAAGACCGAGAAGATTTCGCTCTTGCACCCCGATACACTCCCCAACTTTGACCTTGAAGGCACGCTTGCCGCGCTTTCCGAGGCTGCCGTTGCCAACGGCGCCGCCGAGGACACGGCATCGGGCCGCGATCGCATCGCCATGCGCATCATGGGCGTGCTGATGCCGAGGCCTTCGGTTGTAAACGAGGAATTCAACGGCCGCATTGGTGTCAACGAGCCCCGCGCCGCAACCGACTGGTTCTACGGTCTATGCTGCGACGCCGGCTACGTGCGCCGCGCCGCCATCGCGCGCAATATCAAATGGAGCACCCCCACCAACTGGGGCGATCTTGAAATCACTATCAACCTGTCCAAACCCGAGAAGGACCCGCGCGATATCGCCGCGGCAGGTGCAGCCAAGAACTTGGGCGAGAAGTATCCCGCCTGCCAGCTCTGCATCGAGAACGAGGGCTACCCCGGACGCTCCGCCGCAGCCGACGGCGGCGCTCACCCCGCCCGCCAGAATCTGCGCGTTATCCCCATTGAGCTCGACGGCGAGCGCTGGGGCTTCCAGTACAGCCCGTACGCGTACTTTAACGAGCACTGCATTGCCATGAGCTCCGAGCATCGTCCGATGCACGTCGACCGCAAGGGGCTGACCTGCCTGCTCGACTTTGTCGACCTGTTCCCGCACTACTTTATTGGCTCCAACGCCGACCTGCCCATCGTGGGCGGCTCGATTCTGTCGCACGACCACTTCCAGGGCGGCGCGCACGAGTTCCCCATGATGCATGCCACCGAGGTCTCGCAGTTTAGCGTGCCCGGCTTTGACCAAGTCAGCGGTACCGTGTTGCAGTGGCCGCTTTCGGTGCTGCGACTGCGCTCGCACGACCGCGCCCAGCTGCTCGACGCCGCCGAGAAGATTATCCTCGCCTGGCGCGAGTGGACCGACGAATCGGTTGGCGTCATCGCGCACACGGCCGACGGCGTGGCACACAACACCGTGACGCCCGTCATCCGCCGCGTCGACTCCCGCGGCAATGCCGGCGGCGAGATCTACGAGGCCTACCTGGCGCTTCGCTGCAACATCACGACCGACGAACATCCGCTGGGCGTTTTCCACCCGCATGCCGAATACCACCACATTAAGAAGGAGAACATTGGCCTGATCGAGGTCATGGGCCTGGCCATTTTACCGCCGCGTTTGGTTCCCGAGCTTGGTGCCGTTCGCGAGCACCTGCTGGCAGCCAAGGCCGATGCCAGCTACGACCTTGCCGGCGCGCTCGAGGGCGATGATCTTTGCCGCAGCCATGCCGCGTGGGCCGAGGATGTCTATGCCCGCCGTGCCGACGAGCTTACGGCGGACAACGCCATCGACATCCTGCACGAGGAGGTGGGCGTGGTGTTTGGCCACGTGCTCGACAACGCCGGAGTCTTTAAGTGGGACGAGGCAGGACGCGCCGCCCAGCAGCGCTTTATCGACTCGCTGTAGCAGCGAGCCCGAACGCACGCACTCAACGAATAGCGCCTACGCGACAGCGGCGCCCGCCGGCAACATCGCCGGCGGGCGCCGTTTTTGAGTGTAGTCATTGGGGTCATTCTTAAGGGGCGTTCTTAAACGACTAGTCATTAAAGAGCGTCCCCAATGACTACTTGCGACCAAGGCAACGCCGGTGTCTTGGCAACGACAGCGAAAACGCCCCTAAGCGAGCAAGGTGACGTGAAAGAGGAGGGCATTGACCTTCTGGTCATGCCCGACGATTGAACGTCAGATTGCCGCTTAGGGGCGTTTGGAGCGTCGACCCGTTACGCGGTTTGGTAAAACCGCGTAACCCTACAGCTCCGTTACCTCAACGCTGTTGTAGACCTCGTCCCAGCGATCCATGACCAGATGGCCGGTCTTGGGATCCATGGCGTTGAGCTTGCCGCAGGTATTGGCGGTCTTGAGGACCGTGACGTCATCGGCACCAGCAGCAATGGCATGCGCAAAGCCGGCGATGGTCGAGTCGCCGGAACCCGTCGCGTTCACAGCCGCAATCGCGGGCGTCTTGGCGCGGAACGCGCGACCCTCATGGAAGCCCACCGAACCGGCAGCGCCCATCGAGACGACAACCCAGGGAATACCGGCAAAGCGGCCATCGGCGGCGAGCGCCTCGCGCAGGGCATCGACATCATCAGTCGTAAAGGACGTACCCAGCAGGCCGTTAATCTCGGTCAGGTTGGGCTTTACGAGCTCAGGCTTAGCGTCGGACTCAAGCGCGGCCTCCAGCGATGCACCCGAGGTGTCGAGCAGCACCTTGGCGCCCGCCTCCTCGGCGATCTTGACGAGCTCGGCATAGTAGCCGGCATCGACGCCACGCGGCAGCGAGCCCGAAAGCGTCACGACGTCCGCCTTCGCTGCAAGCTCGGCGAACTTGGCCGTAAAGGCCTCGAGCTCGGCCGGGGCGATCTGCGGGCCGCTCTCCAGCAGCTCGGTCTGATTACCCTCGTGCAGAATATTCAGGCAAATACGCGTCTCACCGGCGATGGGCACAAAGTCGTTCTTGACGCCGTCGGCATCCATAAGCTCGGCCATATAGGCACCCATGTGGCCGCCGAGCAGACCGGTCGCGAGCACATCGTCGCCCAACTGCAGCAGCACACGGCTCACGTTGAGGCCCTTGCCGCCAGCGGTCTTTTCGGGCGTCACACGGTTAACATCGTCGATGATCAGCTTGTCGAGCTGATAGCGCGTATCAATCGACGGGTTCATGGTAACGGTCAGAATCATGTTGAACTCCTGTTCCGGGGCGGCATAACCCGCCCCAAACATACGATAACTCGTTAAAGGATCTCGATCTCAAAGCCGCGGGTGACGGTCTCTCCCGGCTTGGCCACCAGGCAGCCGCGCTTGTGCTCCAGGATATCGTCCTCGTCGGAGCAGGTGGACAGACCACCCCACGGTTCAACAGCCACAAAGTCGCCCTCGGGCTTGCTCCACACAATCAGGTACGGCATATCGGGGAACGTCAGGCGCACGCTCTTGTCCTCGGTTTTCTTGGTCAGCGTAACCACGCGGCTCTCGAGCACGTCGAAGATGGTCTCCGCGAAGTCAAAGAGTTCATGGGTAAGCGGCAGGTTCTGGCCGATCATGGGGTTCTTGCTGCGATGCTCAACATCAATCAGACCCGTCGAAGGAACGGCAGTACAGAGCTCGGCGGCCTCGCGCTGATCAAAATGGAGCTCGTAGTCGTCATAGGACTCGCCCTCGTCAAGCGGGCACTTAAAGCCAGGGTGGCCACCCACAAAGAACGGCATGTCCTCGGTGCCCTCATTGGTCACCTCGTACGACACGGCCACCTTAGCCGCATCGATCGTGTAACGAGCAACGATCTTAAACGGATACGGGTACTGCTCGAGCAACTCGGCATGGTCGGCAGAGCTTAGGCTCAGCGCAACCATATTGTCGCTCTGTTCCTCGAGTTTCCACTCCTGCTTGCGAGCAAAGCCGTGGCGGGCAAGCTTGACCTCGCGGCCGCCCATGGTCATCGCGCGGCCGTCACGAAGGCCGCCGCAGATCGGGAAGCAAATGGGTGCCTGGCCCGACCAGACCGCCGGGTCACCCTGCCACAGGTACTCGCGACCGTCGGCCGCAATAGAAGTGAACGATCCGCCAGCCGTGCTCAACGCAATGCGGACAGAGCCGTTATCAAGAACAAACTCCATGGGAATCTTCTCCTTCACATATCATCTCGCACGATCCATTGTGAACGTCGTGCCTTGAGCAGAAAGGTAATGAGGCAGCGCCGCAAACAAAAGAACAATGCACGTCCAGCCCGCTGGGCCAATTGGGCTGATAGAAAACCGGCTCGCGCCCCCTCACAGAAACGCGAGCCGTCAACGGACTAGTTAATTACGCCGGATACCCGCTAATCATGGTATTCGCCGCGGTCCCACTTCTCGAGGAACTCGTCAAAGAAGTGCGGATCAGCCTGAGCCTCGGCGTCGGCCTTGTTGCAGGCATCGATCTTGGCGATCAGGGCATCGTGCTCGGGGGTCTTCTCGTAGGGCTCCTCCAGGAAGGCAAGCATGATGTCAGCCATCAGGAACTCGCCGGTAATCTTGCCGCCAAAACCCACGATGTTGGCGTTGAGCTCGCGACGGGCATACAGGGCAGAGGTCATGTCGCGAACCAGGGCGCAGCGGGCGCCGGGAACCTTGTTGACGGCGTTGGTGATGCCAATGCCGGTGCCGCACAGGGCCACGCCAAAGTCGGCCTTGCCGCTGGCAACAGCCTCGCCCACGGCCTTACCGTAGATGGGATAGTGCGTACGGGTATGGCTGTAGGTACCGCAGTCGAGCACCTTGTAGCCAGCCTGCTCCAGGCGGTCGGCCAGATAGATCTTCTCGTCCGTAACGATATGGTCGCAACCGATTGCGATGGTCTTCTTCATCAGAACGTCCTTTCGTCTGAATTCACAAGTTGAGGTAGAAGTTCGAGTTCTCGGTGGCTCTCGTTAGGCCATCTTGTTGAGCATGTCGACACGGATCTGGTGACGGCCGCCGGCGTACTGGGCGCGCAGGAACTCGCGGGCGATCTTCTTGGCGACCTCGGTGCCCACAACGCCCGGGCCCATGGTGACCATGCGCGAGCCGTTGTGCTCGCGGGTCATGTAGGCGGAACGCTCGTCGGAAATGTTGGCGACGACCATGCCCTTTATCTTGACGGCGGCCATATAGGAGCCGACGCCGTACTTATCGAATGCGAAGCCCTGGGAATCCTTGTGCTCCAGCAGGTCCTTGGCAACGGCGGTCGCGGAATCGACAAAGTCCGCGGCAGGGGTCTCGGAATAGTCGACGACCTCGTGACCGTCGGCGATGAGCATCTCCTTGATGGACTCCTTCATCGACATACCGTCGGCATCGGAAGCGATTACAACCCTCATGACATCCTCCTTGAGAGATACGCAGGTGCGTAGTTTCTGTTTGGAAGTGTTGAATCGCGTTCAGGTCCGGGCATCTGAATGTGCGGTTCTTCACTGTTCGTGTTTATTTGAACACATTCGAACATCAACTGCAAGAATTATTTGTTTATCTTTGTTCTTTTTTGAACAAATACCGTTCACAGGTGATTGCTGACCGTTTGGACCCGGCGCGGACGTAGCGACCATGTGTTCAACAAACAAAAGGGCGGCCGAGAACGTGTCTCGGCCGCCCTTCGGCGGTATTCCCCGGTATATACAGCTGTTTTAGCTACTCGGACTGCCCGCCCTTTTTGACGTGCTTGGAAGGAGCGCTCAAGAAACGGCCCGTCAAATAGTTCGCCGGGCCGGAAATATCAATCCCCAGCAGCACGTGACCCAGCCATAGGAACGCCACGAGCACCAGTAGAGGAATCACACACGAGGTCACGATCATCACGATGACGCCTTCAATCAGATCGGTCACCTGCTGCACGATCTCGTCGGTCATCTGCTTGGCGCCGCTTGTCACCGACGTAACAAGGCTCGATGCCCCATCAGTCAACTGTTCGAGCACGTTTTTGGACTCCGTGGCCTCGGATTTTTCTTGTTCGATTTTGAGCTGGTCTCGGCTGACTTGTCCGTGGTGTCGGCCGCGTCCGCAGCGTCCGCAGCCTTTTGCTCAGCTTGCTCAATACTTACGCGATACGTTTCGTCGACCTTTTGCGACACCCATACGCTTGCAGGTACCAACGCCATGCTGATCATGGCGACCACCAGCACGCGCGTCGCCACACGGCGCAGGACAGCGCTCGTGCTCCAGCGCCCGTGAATGCCGAGCGACACCGCAAAGAGCACCAACGCAAGCGGGATTAAGATGCCCAAGCCAACCGACCACAAAATTGTGAGCAAATATTTCTCTAGGTATAGCACGGCAAGCACGATACCAAGGTTACCTGAAAGCTGTGCGAGCTGCTCGGCAACCGGCGTTCCCGTATCACCCGGCAGCGCCGTAATACCCGCAGATAGAGCAACGCATGAAGCCGTGAGCGCCAAAACGTTGCCCTTCTTTTGATCGATGACCTCGATGGTGGAGTCCCAAGTTTTGGTATCGGCGAAATGCGGACGAGCCACAAAGCCCGATAGCAGCGCCAGCACCACGAGCGCAACGATAAAGCCAATCTGCAGCTTTTTGTTTGCGCACACGACATCGGACAGGCTGGGCTGCAGCTCGGTTACCGTCGTGCGCTCGGTTATCTGGACAGGACGCCCATGAGCCATCTCGTGCGCGTCTCTTTTTTGAATCAATCCGTTGTCCGGCATTTGGATACCTCCTCATTCCGGCGTTTAATGCGAAAGGAAGTATACCCACCGAGCAAAAATCGAACGGAAGGACGAACGGAGCGCACCAAGACTGTCCCCAATGACTAGTCGTTTAAGAACGTCCCCAATGACTAAGGATCAAATGCATGGCAGGAGTGTCCCTAACTGCCGGCAGATAAGGAACGTCCCCAAGTGCCGGGTAAACAGAAAAGCCCTGTCGCGAGTTTGCGGCAGGGCTTTTGGAAGGGGCTTGGTTGTGAGGACTCGTTAGGCGAGCTTGGCCTCGAGCTCGGCGATGCGCTTGTAGGCATCGATGGTAAAGCGGGCCTGCTTCTCCAGGATCATAGTGGTCATGAGAGTGTCCTGAGCGTGAGCCATGATGAAGGTCATCTCCATCTCGCCACCGCCGGCCTCCTGCGAAAGCAGCTTGGTCTGCGTGTCGTGGGCGCCGATAAGTGCATCGCTGGCATCCTTGTGCAGCTGCTCGGCCTTCTCAAAGTCACCCTCGCGAGCAGCATCGAGCGCTGCAAGCAGATCGGTCTGGGCGTCACCTGCGTATGCGACAATCTCGAATCCAACCATCGAGATTTCTTCTTTGGTTGCTATATTGCGTTCCTTTCACATATGAACCAATGGAGAGCATCGCGTCCGGGCATACGCGCTGCGTTGTGTATAGCAGAAACATTAACATTCAAACAAAAAAGAACAGCGCAAAACGTACTTTTGAGCTATGAACGGTCACTATTCACCCGTGAACGGTTTTTAAACTGTTTTGAACAATATCGAACACAATTAGCGGAAACCCAAACAGACCCGCGCTCTAGCGCCAATCGCGCACCGTATCGCCCTCGACGAGCACGCCCGGAAACAGCATGTGCTCCACACCGGGTTCAACGCCCTCGGCGCCGGCAATCTTGTCGACCGCCCACATGCCGACGCGCTTGTTGTCAAAGCGCACCGTGGTCAGGCGACGGTCGGGCACGATATCGCCCAGGCTGTCGTCAACACCCACCACGCTCACGTCCTCGGGCACGCGCTTTCCGCGCGACTCGAGTCCGCGAATGCAGCCGTAGGCCATGGCGTCGTTGGAGGCATAGATGGCAGTACAGGTCGGATCATCCGCCAGGGCCTGACCTGCGGTATATCCGCTCTGCGCCGTCCAATCGCCACGGATAAGTCGCGGTGGCTCAATGCCATGCGCGCGCAATGTCTCGCGCCAGCCTTCCTCGCGCCGCATGCCCGAAAGCGAGCGCTCGGGACACGAGATAAAGTGCACAGTCTTGTGCCCCCGCTCCAGCAAGTACTCGACCACCTGGCGCGAGCAATCGAACTGGTCGTTATCGACCGTTGAACAGAGCGGGTGCTCCAACATCGTAACGAGCACCGTCTGCATGCCGGGCAGCGGCTCGAAGGTGCCAAAGTCCGCCGGCATGCGATTCATGATCACGACCATGCCATCCACCGGCAGTGCGCTCATGCGCGACGATGCGCTCTCGAGGGTATACGGATGCCCATCTACTTTCGTGAGGGTAATGGCGTAGCCGTGCTTATCGGCGGCGGCAGCAAAGCCCTCCATACGGTCGAGGTTGCCGGTACCGGTAATGTTGAACATGGCGACGCCGACGGTCTTAAACTTGCCGCGGCGCAGCGATCGACCGGCAAAATTGGGGCGATACCCCAGCTCGCGCATGGCGGCACGCACGCGCTCCTTGGTCTCGGGGCGCACGCTGGGCGAATCGTGCACCGTACGCGAGACTGTCTGCTCCGAGACACCCGCGAGACGCGCCACATCCTTAACGGAAACCGATTTTTTAACAGCGGCCATAGGTCGATCTTTCTATGTCGACGATGCCATTGGTGGCACCCTACGCAGTCATTTTTAACGCCTTCAAGTATATCCAACGCCTCCCCCACCATACGCTCACCACCAAAAACCTACCGTTCACCGACATTTTTACTTCCCCAAACGGCTTTTGGCGCCCAAATGTTAACGTTGCCATTGTGCAAACACAGAGCCACCGGGCGGCTCAAACGTTTACGCATAAGGAATCGACGGTTCGCAGGCACAGGAACCACCGGTTCGTGTCTTTTTTTGTGTCGCAAAATGGCAACGTCAACATTTTGGCAACTGAACGCCAAAAGCTACCATCGTTGCTAACCCACCGACTCTTAGGAGCATTGCATGGAGCAACTCATCGCCATCATCGAAAAGGGCCAGCCCTTTTTCAACGCGATCGCCCGCAACAAGTATCTCAAGGCGATTCGCGACGGCTTTATCTCCGTCATCCCCATCATCATCTTCTCGTCCATCTTCTGCCTGGTAGCCTCGGTCCCCAACATCTGGGGTTTCTACTGGCCCGATGACATCAACAACGCCCTGTGGAAGTGCTACAACTACTCCATGGGCATCCTGGCCATCGCCTGCGCCGCCACCACGGCCAAGCACTTCGCCGACGCGCAGAACCGCGATCTGCCCAAGAACAACCAGATCAACTTTATCTCGTGCATGTGCGCGGCCATCATCGGCTTCTTGCTCCTTTCGAGCGACACCATCGCCACGGACGCTGCCAGCGGCTTCAACACCACCTACCTTGGTTCCAAAGGCCTGCTGACCGCCTTTATCGCTGCGTTTGTGACCGGCATCATCTACAAGTTCTTCATTAAGCGCAACATCACCGTCAAGATGCCCGAGCAGGTTCCGCCCAACATCTCGCAGACCTTTAAGGACATCATCCCCTTCTCCGTCTGCATCGCCGTCTTTTGGGTCTTTGACATCGTCTTCCGTGCTGCCTTTGGCTTCTGCTTTGCCCAGGGCGTCATCCAGGTGTTCCAGCCCCTGTTCACCGCTGCCGACGGCTATATTGGCCTCGCTGTAATTTACGGCGCCATGAGCCTGTTCTGGTTCGTGGGCGTCCACGGCCCCTCGATCGTCGAGCCCGCCATCGCCGCCGCCCTCGTTGCCAACATGACGGACAACCTGGCTGCGTTCCAGGCTGGTCAGCACGCTTCCGCTGTCCTGACCCAGGGTGCCCAGTACTTCGTCGTCTGCATGGGCGGCACCGGTGCCACGCTCGTCCTGGTCTTCATGTTCTGCTTCCTGGCCAAGTCTCAGGAGATGCGCGCCGTCGGTAAGGCCGCCATCGTCCCCGTGTGCTTTGCCGTCAACGAGCCGCTGCTGTTCGCCGCGCCCATCGTGCTCAACCCCGTCTTCTTTGTCCCGTTTGTCTTTGCCCCGATCGCCAACATCTGGATCCTCAAGATCTTTATCGACTTCTTGGGCATGAACGGCTTTATGTACACCCTGCCCTGGACCGTCCCCGGCCCCATCGGCACCATCATGGGCCTGGGCTTCCAGCCGCTCGCCTTTGTGATGCTCGCCCTTATCCTGGTCGTCGACTTTGTTCTGTACTACCCGTTCTTCCGTGCCTATGACGCCCAGAAGTGCGCCGAGGAGGCCGAGATTTCCGAGGAGGAGCTCGCCGCCAAGAACGCCGAGAAGGCCGCCAAGCTCAACGATGCCTTCCAGGGCAAGGCTGACGCCAAGAGCGTTGCCGCTGGCGCTGCTGCCGAGGCCGTGAAGGTCGACGCTCCCGCCGCTTCTGCAGCACCCGCTGCCGAGGCAACGACCGCCAGTGACCTCAACGGCAAGCGCGTGCTCGTACTCTGCCAGGGTGGCGGTACCTCGGGCCTGCTCGCCAACGCGCTGGCCAAGGCCGCCAAGGAGCGCGGCATCAATCTTGAAACCGCTGCCGAGGCCTATGGCAACCACGTCGACATGCTCCCCGACTTTGACCTGGTCGTCCTGGCCCCGCAGGCCGCAAGCTATCTGGCCGATCTGCAAAAGGACTGCGAGCGCGTGGGCAACAAGTGCGTCGCCTGCCGTGGCAAGCAGTACATCGAGCTCTCCCAGAACGGCGACAAGTCTCTCGCCTTCGTCTCCGAGCAACTCTCGAAGTAAGTAACGCCCAGGGCCAGCCGACCATCAGCAGCCGGCTGGCCCTTCGATTTAGACGATTGGATCATCATGTCCGTTAACCCCGCCAGCGTCACCAACCCGCCTGCGCAGTTTCCCGAGGACTTTGTCTTTGGCGGCGCCACCGCTGCCTACCAGGTAGAGGGCGAGACCCGCACTCACGGTAAGGGCAAGGTTGCCTGGGACGACTTCCTGGAGGCCCAGGGCCGCTTCTCCCCCGATCCCGCTTCCGACTTCTACAACCAGTACCCCGTCGATCTGGAGCTTTGCGAGGAGTTTGGCATCAACGGCATTCGCCTCTCCATCGCTTGGAGCCGCATCTTCCCCAACGGTACCGGCGAAATCAACCCCGAGGGTGTCCAGTTCTACCACGACCTTTTCGCCGAGTGCCACAAGCACCATGTTGAGCCGTTCGTTACCCTGCATCACTTCGATACGCCATTGCCCCTCTTTGAGAAGGGCGACTTCCTCAACCGCGAGACCATCGACGCCTTTGTGGACTTTGCCACCTTCTGCTTTAAGGAGTACGCCGACCAGGTGACCTACTGGTTCACCTTTAACGAGATCTGGGCCGACGCCTCCAACACCTACATCGAGGGCACCTTCCCCGGTGGCGTCAAGGCGCATCTGGCCGAGGCTTTCCAGTGCGAGCACAACATGATGCTCGCCCACGCCAAGGCTGTGCTTGCCTTCCACAACGGCGGTTTTAAGGGCAAGATCGGCGTCATTCAGTCGTTGGAGTTTAAGTATCCGCTCAACGAGAACGACCCCGCCGACATCAAGGCCGCCAACAACGAGCACGTGCTGCAAAACCAGTTCTTGCTCGACGCGACGTTCCGCGGCGACTACGCGCCCGACACCCTCGAGTGCGCCAACCGCCTGGCTGCCGTCTCGGGCGGCACCATCCAGATCCTGGACGAGGATCTGGAAATCATGCGCGAGGCAGCGCTCTACAACGACTACCTGGGCGTTAACAACTACCAGTGCCGCTTCTTGAAGGCTTACGACGGCGAGAACGACCTGCACCACAACGGTACGGGCGAGAAGGGCACTGGCCGCTGGCGCGTTAAGGGCATTGGCGAGCATGTGAACAAGCCTGGTATCCCCACCACCGACTGGGACTGGATCATCTATCCCGAGGGCCTGTTCGATCTGCTCGTCTACATTAAGCAGCGCTACCCCAACTACAAGCAGATCTTCATCACCGAGAACGGCATGGGCTACAAGGACCCCTACAAGGACGGTTTTGTGGACGACCAGCCGCGCATCGACTACATCGAGCAGCACCTGCGCTGGTTGCTCAAGGCCATGGAGGTTGGCGTCAACGTGGGCGGCTACTTCCTGTGGAGCCTGCAGGATCAGTTCTCCTGGACCAATGGCTACAACAAGCGTTACGGCTTCTTCTACGTTGACTTTGAAACCCAAAAGCGCACGCCCAAGGCAAGCGCATACTGGTATAAGCACGTGGCGCAGACCCGTCGTCTGGACTAGTTAACGCCATCGGCCGCCGTAACCATCACGCTGCCGTGCACCTCACCATTCCCGATCGCATGGGCGCTGCGTCCATGCACCTCTTTCCGTGTGGCGGATACGACCTTCCCGGTGGATGCTCCAGCATCCTTGGTCGTATCCGCCGTTTTTGTTTTTGGGCGGACCGAGGGCGGGCCGTTTGTCTCGATCTGTAACATGTAGACCACTTTTGACCGTCTAGTTGTTACAGATCGAGACAAACGGAATAAGCCGGACCGAATTGTCTAAATCTATAACATCTAGCCGAGTTTTTGGGTCCTAGCTGTTACAGATTTAGACGAACAGGCCGAGCACGTCTACGCCCGCAAGTCCTTTACGCTGGAACGCTCGACCAGCACACCCGAGACGAGCGTACGGCTTCTGGAGCTCGGGGCCTCCAGACCTGCGACGACCTCGTTAAGCGCACGGACGCCCAGCTCGCGGTGGCGAAACTTTACCGACGTCAGAATCGAGTTGGGAATCGTCTTATAGAGTTCATCGTCGAAGCCGATCACGGACACGTCGTCGGGCACACTGAGCCCTTTGTCACGTAGAGCCATCATCACGCCGTTTGCCATGCAGTCGTTAGCAGCGAGGACCGCCGTGCAATCGGGTTTATCGGCAAGCACAAGGCCCGCGGCATAGCCACTATCCGCATTCCAATCGCCTTGCAGAGGCTCGGGCGGCTCAATGCCACGCGCCTCGAGCGCCGCACGCCAACCTTTCATACGGCACTGGCTCGACAGCGACTCTTCCTTACCAGAGACGAAGTACACGTTCTTGTGCCCGCGATTCAAGAAGTACTCGCACGCCATACGAGCGCCGCCCTCTTGATCGTCACTGACGGTGGAGCAGGTAGGATGCTCCATCGGTGTGATAATCACCGTCTTGAGGTCTTTCGGCGCCTCAAAGGTATCAAAGTCATCGACCATCTGGCGCAGGTTGAAAATCATGCCGTCGACGGGAAGCTGCGACATCCTACGTGCCGCTTCGGCAAGGGTCATCTTCTCCCCCGCCCGCTTTTTAATCATCGTGAGCGCAAAGCCTCGCTCTTCGGCGGCATCGGCAATACCGTCAATCATGTCCACGGCACCGCCCGACAAGTGGAACAGCACCACGCCGATGCACCCGTAACGACCCAACTTGAGTGAACGCGCGGCAAAGTTCGCCCGGAACCCAAGCGCCTCCATGGCCGCATGGACCCTATCGCGTGTCGACTCTCGCACGCTATCGGGCTCGTTGATCACACGCGAAACCGTCTTGAGAGAAACACCCGCAGCAATCGCCACATCGTTCATTGAGACATTTTTCTTGTCCATCGTTGCCACTACTTCTCCAGTCGGTTTTGCATCGCTTGTTTTTTTGTGTTCTAGCATACACTACCTGCCTGACTGATAAATCAGCCGTTTATCGGACGATATCGACCGTTCACCTGTAAATCCTTGTTGCTCTTCGAAAAATGTCTTACGTTGTCATTAACGAAATGACAACGTTGTCATTTCGCAATGCCTTCCTTGAGCAGGAAGGTTTCCGGGCAGTCCTGACCATCCATCGACGACCAGTTCCATTCACATGCATCGCGCATCAAGTAGCAAAGGAGCTCTATGGACGCCATCGTAAAGATGCTCGAGAAGCATCAACCGTTCTTCGAGAAGATCTCGAGGAACATCTACCTCCAGGCCATCAAAGACGGATTCCTTGGGTGCATGCCCATCGTCCTTACCTCTTCGATCTTTCTGCTGATCGCCACCCTTCCCGGCGTAGTTGGCATCACGCTGCCCCAGCCGCTCATCGACTGGTGCAACAAGCTGTACAACTTCACCATGGGCGTCATGGGCATCATGGTTGCCGGCACCACCGCCAAGAACTTCACGGCTTCCATGAACCGTCGCATGCCCGCCGGCAAGGTGCTCAACGACGGCTCCACCATGGTTGCCGCCCAGTGCAGCATGCTGCTGCTCGCTGTTACGCAGTTCACCACCAAGTTCAACGGCTCCGAGCTTTCTGTCTTCGATTGCACCAGCATGGGTACGCGCGGTCTGTTCTCGGCCTATATCGCCGCGTTCATTACCGTGTGGGTCTATAAGTTCTGCGTCTCGCGCGATCTGACCATTAAGCTGCCCAAGGAGGTTCCGGGCGCCATCGCTCAGAACTTCCGCGACATCATCCCCTTTGGCGGCGCTGTCATCATCTGCGGCATCATCGATGTCGTCGTGCGCAACCTCATGGGCGTTCCGTTCTCCGAGCTGCTCATCAAGCTGCTCTCCCCGCTCTTCACTGCGGCAGAAAACTATCCTGGCCTTATCCTTATCCAGGCAGCCACCGCGTTCTTCTGGTTCATCGGTGTCCATGGTCCTTCGATTGTCCAGCCGGGCATCGACCCCATCCGTCTTGCCAACCAGGCTGAGAACCTGCAGGTTCTGCTGGCCGGCGGCCACCCCGCCCACTCCCTCACCTTTAACATGTCGCTCGTGGGTGAGTTCGGCGGCACCGGCGCCACGTTCATCGTGCCGCTTCTGCTGATTCTCTTTATGAAGTCCAAGCAGCTCAAAGCCGTCGGTAAGGCCTCGATTGTTCCTGTTGCCTTCGCCGTCAACGAGCCGCTGCTCTTTGGCGCGCCGATGATCCTTAACCCCTACATGCTCATCCCCTTTGTTGCCGCCGGCTGCGTCAACGTAAGTGTTGCCAAGTTCTTTATCGACAACGTGGGCATGAACGGCTTCTCCTTCGTGGTGCCTTGGGCTACCCCTGCCCCCATCGGCATCTTCATCACCACGAACTTCCAGCTTATCGCCCTGGTATTTGTCGCGATCATCATCTTGCTGGACGCCATCATCTACCTGCCGTTCTTGAAGGCATACGATAAGCTGCTCTGCGACCAGGAGGCCGAGCGCGCCGCCGAGCTGGGTCTCGAGTCCGATGGTGCTGCCACCATCACCGCCAGCACCTCTGCGCCCGCTGTCGAGCAGACCGCCGCTTCCGTCGAGCCGACCGCCGCTGCCGCCGACAGCAAGCCTGTCGCCGATCAGCCCGAGCCCGCCTCCGACGCATCCGCTAAGAAGGATGTCGATGGCCTGAAGGTCCTCGTCCTGTGCGCCGGCGCCGGCACCTCTGCCATGCTCGCCAACGCCATCAAGGAAGGTGCTGCGCAGACCGGAGAGAACATCGCTTCCTCCGCAGGCGCCTATGGCCAGCACACTGCCATCATGGATCAGTACGACGTTATCGTGCTCGCCCCGCAGGTTCGTAGCTACTACAACGACATGAAGGCCGACACCGATCGCCTGGGCATTAAGCTGCTCGCTCCCCGCGGTAAGGAATATATCGACCTTACTCGCGACCCCGCTGGCGCCATCAAGTGGCTCCGCGAGAACCTCGACTAGTTCCTCCCTCTGTTGGTGCCCGGATTCCCGGTTCGGGCACCTCTCCCTATTCGTATCCCACAGAAAGGATGACTCATGACCAACCCCATGCAGTTCCCCGACGGCTTTGTGTTTGGCGGCGCCACCGCTGCTTACCAGGTTGAGGGCGAGACCCGTACGCACGGCAAGGGCAAAGTGCCCTGGGACGATTTCCTGGCTGCTCAGGGTCGCTTCTCCCCCGATCCCGCAAGCGATTTCTACAACAAGTACCCGGTCGATATCGACCTGTGCCAGCGCTTCGGCATCAACGGTATCCGTGTCTCCATCGCTTGGAGCCGCATCTTCCCCAGCGGCACTGGTGAGATTAACCCCGAGGGTGTTGCCTTCTATCACGAGCTCTTTGCCACCTGCAATAAAGCCGGCGTTATCCCCTATGTCACGCTCGATCACTTCGATACGCCCGAGGCCTTTTACCAGAACGGCGGCGAGGGCTTCCTGACGCGCACGACGATCGACGCCTTTGTCGAGTACGCCAAGTTCTGCTTTGCCGAGTTCACCGAGGTCAAGCACTGGTTTACCTTTAACGAGATTCCCGCGACCGCCGAGGGCAGCTTTATCGTCGGCAACTGGCCGCACGGCGAGAAGTATCGCCTGGACAAGGCCTTCCAGCTCATGCACAACATGATGGTGGCCCATGCCAAGACCGTCGTCGCCTTCCACGAGGGCGGCTTTGAGGGCGAGATCGGCATTGTCCAGAACCTGGAGCCCAAGTATCCCCTCGACCCCAACAACGCCACCGACTGCGAGGCAGCTCGCATGGCCGACGTCATCAACAACCGCTGGGTACTCGACGCCACCTTCCGCGGCCACTATGCAGCCGACACCATGGAGGCTGCGACCAAGCTGGCCCATATCGCCGGCGGCGAGCTCGACGTCCGCGACGAGGACATCGCCGCGCTGACCGCCGCGCTCCCCTACAACGATTGCCTGGGCGTCAACACCTACAAGTGCCAGTTCCTGCGTGCCGCCGAGGGCGAAAACGACATCAACCACAATGGCACCGGTGACAAGGGCTCCTCGCGCTGGTTCCTCAAGGGCGTGGGCGAGTCATGCGTGCGCGAAGGCGTACCCACCACCGATTGGGACTGGATTATCTATCCCGAAGGCCTCTACGACCTGCTGCTCCGCATTAAGAACGATTACCCCAACTACAAGAAAATCTACATCACCGAGAACGGCATGGGCTATAAGGACGACTTCGAGGACGGCTTTATCGACGACGCCCCTCGCATCGACTACATGCGTCAGCATCTCGCATGGATCCTCAAGGCGATTGACGGCGGCGTGAACGTCGACGGCTACTTTGTGTGGTCGCTGCAGGACCAGTTCTCCTGGACCAACGGCTATAACAAGCGCTATGGCCTGTTCTACATCGACTTTGAGACCCAGAAGCGCTATCCCAAGGCGAGCGCGTACTGGTACAAGAACGTCGCGGAGACCGGCCTGCTCATGGCCTAACTTCAGCCGCGTATCCCCTGTCGGCCGCATGCGAATCCCCCACGGGTTCGCATGCGGCCTTTTTTGTTTTTGGTGAGCCCGAGCAGGCCGTTTATCTCGATCTGTAACATCTAGCAGGGATTTTCAATCCTAACTGTTATAGATTTAGACGAACGGGCGACCAGGGCTGAAAGATCTCAATCTGTAACACGTAGCCCACTTTTAACCGTCTAACTGTTACAGATCGAGACAATAAGATAGTCAAATCCGAACTTTCCAAGCAGTTATAAAGCATGGTTTCTAGTTTTCGGTATCACGAACATACTTTCGGTATCATTTAATGATATTATGATATCGAAAGTATGTTCGTGATACCGAAAGGAGCCGCATGCGCCAGTTCGATTACACCACAGTCCCAGCGGAACTCGAAGCAACTCCAATCACCAACCTCCTCCTCTCGATACGCGAGCATAAAGGCCGTCAGCTTGCTCTGAGTCAAGTCAAACCCGAGCTTCTATCGTCCCTAATGGAGGAGGCTAAGATCCAAAGCACCCGGTCCTCCAACGGACTTGAAGGAATTGTTACCACCCAAAAAAGACTCAAAGCGATCATGGCGTATTCCGCCAAGCCAAGCTCCCGCGCAGAGGAAGAAATTGCTGGATACCGAGATGTGCTGTCGCTTATTCACGAGCAACACGATTCCATTCCCGTAACGCCATCGGTCATTCTGCAGTTGCATCGTGACCTCATGGCGCACACGGCAATCTCGTATGGAGGCCATTGGAAAGATAGCGATAACGAAATCGTCTCCATTGACGATCAAGGAAATCGATTTGTGCGCTTTAGGCCCCCTTCGGCCCTAGCAACCCCGGGACTTATTAAAGAAGCCTGCCAGTCCCTCAACGATGCTTTATCTCGCCAAGTTTGCGATCCCCTCCTTATATCGCTCCGCTTTATCTTCGATTTTGTTAGCATTCATCCCTTCAACGATGGCAATGGCAGGATGAGCCGGCTCCTTACAACGCTGCTGCTCGAAAAGACTGGATACGACGTTGCGCGTTACATCAGCATCGAACGACTTATTGAAGACAACAAAGCGCTTTACTACAACGCTCTCGCTGCAAGCTCCACTGGATGGAATGAAAATCAAAACACCGAAGTACCCTTTATCCGTTTCATGCTCGGAACAACCCTGGCCGCCTACCGACAGCTCGAGCAGCGTACCTTAATTGAATCAAGCACTCGTCCCATGTCGAAGCAAGCGCGCATCGCCGTTCTATTTCAACAGAGACCCGGCGTCATTAAGAAATCCGACATCCGATCCAACTGCCCCGATATCAGCGAGGTCACCGTTAAACGAACCCTCGGTCAGCTTGTTAGTTGCAGCGCAATCGAAAAAACAGGAGCGGGTCGTTCGACAGGCTACATACTCAAAGACGTCCATGCTCTAGAACTATTCTTGCAATCCACAATACCCGATAGCGAGGCCGCAATAACAAAAGAGGCTCCAAAGGATAAGCTCCTTGAACGTATAAACCACGCCGAGGATGAAAGCAAAGAGGGGCTCTATGAAGACTATGATTCATTCTCAAGGGACATAAAGACGAAATACGGAGTCTAGTCATATCTCAGAATAGCCTCATCCTTGTTGCTCAAAGTTATTTGCGCGTCATTGTAAAGCGGTACCCCCGCGCCGGCAGGGGGGCAGATGTATCGCCTGCCGATCCTGCTGGAGTCGGCAATCAGATAGCGCGTATCGACCTTGCTAAAGGCGAGCTGCTGGATGCGGCCCTCGTCCATGTTGGACGTGGACACGTCGCCGTCCAGAATACCGTTGGCGCCGATAAACGCCGCATCGATGCCCAGCGCGCGCAGGGTATCCTCGGCCGTGGGCCCCACAAAGGCGGCGGTGCGGCGGCGGTACATGCCGCCCACCAGGCACAGCTCGCAATCCTCGCGCGCCTCGAGCAGGCTAAAGGCCGAAAGCGAATTGGTCACATAGATGAAAGTCAGCTTGTCGGTGACTCGGAGAGCGCCAATGCGATCTCACGACGGTTGCGCTCATTGTCTCAATTAGATACTCAACGAAATACGGCCCCGCAGCTCAATAAGCTGCAGGGCCGTACTATACACCGACGAATCAACGACGGAGTGCATCCACTATTTGGCCAGCTCCTGAACGATCCAGTCAATTGCACCTTCGGGATCGTTGGTAAGGTCGATATACTCCTTGCCCCTTGTGGTGAGCAGTTTAATTCCAAGGCGATCGGTATCGGCCTTCATAGCGTCATAGTACATGCGTGCCTGGGGTGCCAGAACAATCACGTTGTACTGATCCATCGTCTCATAGTGGCTTCCGTACGCACCGGACTGAGAAACCAGATCGATACCCTTAGCAGCGGCACCTTCGCGAAGAGCATTTGCCAAGAGAGTCGAAGTGCCGGCACCCTGGCAAAGCACAAGCACGCGGATCTGCTCCGCCTTGTCCTTTACCGCCTCGAGAGCTTTTGCGACATTTTCCTGTGCGGCAATAGCATCTGCATCCGAGGTTCCTGCAGTCTCCTTTGCAGACTCTTCCAAACAAAGCTGATGGTCATACGCCTTGCAGAACGGATAGTAAATCACAAAGTCAACGACCAACAGCACTGCCATCAATACGAGAGAACGCAGATCGAGACCCGTGGTGAGGAATGCACCGATTGGGCCGGGAAGCGCCCACGGCATGGTATACATGGGGGCGTTCATTCCAATGACGTCAATGAAAAATTTACCGATAATGGCGTTGACCATAGGAGCCACTAGGAAGGGCACGAACATATAGGGATTGAGAACAATCGGCATACCGAAGATAACGGGCTCGTTAACTCCAAAAATCACCGGGATAATCGATGCCTTGCCCATGGCTTTAAGCTGCTTGGAGCGCATAAACATGATCAGGATAATAGGAACGATGAACGTGCAGCCAGAACCGCCCAGACCGCCGATGAAGCTTGTAAAGTCCTGCGTGAGAGCAATTGACGGGTGTCCACCTGCTTGGAAAACCTCAAGATTGGTAACGGTATTGCCGTAGAGCGCAGCATTGATCGGACTCATGACAACCGAAGCACCGTGGATACCCATAAATTGGAAAAGTGCGACCGCGCCTTCGATAAGCGCCATGCCAGGATAGGTGTCAACCGCGGAGAACAGCGGCGAGATGAGAGCGGATACCAAATTGGCGAACGGCACAGCAAGCAGCTTGCGGCTCGCAAGATCGATAAAAGCGCACGCAAGGATCGAAAACCCAAATGCAAAGATATCGCGAAAACTCTGCGCAATAGAGCCAGGGACCTCTTTGGGGAGCTTGATCGTCACATTATGGCTAATGCACACCTTATAGATATTAACGGTCAAGAATGCGGCTACGAACGCAGCGAGAAAACCCTTGGTTCCCATATAGCCGGTTTCAAAAACAGATGTATCTGCTCCGCCAATCGAGACAACATCGTTCGTCACCGATAGCAAGAGCATGCCGCACATGGCACAAACCATGCACGAGGTGGGGTTGAGAGATTTACCCGAAGGCATGCGACGGTTCATCGACATGGCAAGTGAGCTCGCCGTGGTGCCGGCCACCATAATGCCAAGAAGCCCCATGGTATATGCATAGATTTTATTGAAGAAATCCAGCACCTCAGGCGGAAGCGTGATGCCTACATAGGCAGGGAGCGTCGAAAGAAGAAGGAACAGGCTCGAGAACAGCACAATTGGCATATTCGAGAGAAAGCCATCCTTGATCGCCACCAGATAAATGTTCCTCGAGATTTTGTCGAAGAGAGGCTGGTGTTTTTCAAGGAATTTGACGATAGCGTCCATAACACATCCTTTCATGATTCCCGGGCACACAACGATTTATCCGGACTCAACCGTCGTCGTCCCCGTTTGTATCCACTTATGTAAGTGAATACGTTCTTGTGCGAAATGTAATATCATTTGCGCGATTTGTCATAACCAATTCTTTTTCCGCTTTGTCGATATGTCAAGAATTCAAATACTTATTCGGTGAACGGTAGTTGATTAATATAATGTTTTCCCAGCTAAAGGCTATTTTTTCCGAGCAGTACAATAAGTTTGCAACCGTTCACCGATTGGATATAACATATTGAATATATTGTTGTAACAATATTAGAGACAATGTCACAAGCCTGTCGTTCTAGTCAAAGGAAGTAACAATGCCCAAACGATTACTGAACATGTCCGCATCCGATTTTGCCGCCACGTCACCCATGGATCTAAAACAGGCAATTCTGGCTTCCGAGGGACGTACCATCATGGCGGAAAACGTACCCTCTTCCCAATTTCTCGGCGGCGTTACTAATGCAGAAATCGAACGTGCCGCAGGTGCCGACCTGCTTCTGTTTAACGCGCTCGATGTGTTCGATCCAGTTATTGCCGGTATTCCAGATGATCTCAATGAAAACCCGGTCACTTGGGTGAAGCGAGCATGCGGAAGGCCCATTGGCGTCAATCTGGAGCCAGTTGATAACGAGGCAGAGATGTCTGAATCCCGAACGGAAATCCCCATGGGTCGTCGCGTCTCTCCCAAGACCTTAGAAAAGGCTAACGAACTCGGATTTGATTTTATCTGCCTGACGGGCAACCCTGGAACCGGCGTCTCCAACGATGCAATCGCCCATTCGATTAAACTCTCCAAAGAGCATTTCAATGGCCTGGTCATAGCCGGAAAAATGCATGGAGCGGGCGTTGCGGAACCTGTCATGACGCTCGAAATTGCGCGCAAGTTTGTTGACCTCGGCGTCGATATCCTTCTCGTGCCAGCCCCCTACACCGTCCCTTGCTTCCAAGAAGCAGACCTGCGCGCCATCGTAGACTTTGTACGATCCCACAACGTAGGCAAGTCAATTGAAGAGAAGGTTCTCGTCATGGCGGCGAACGGGACGAGTCAAGACTCCTGCGACAGCGAGACCATTAAGAAAATAGGCCTTGCAGCAAAAGCAGCCGGTGCTGACCTCCAACATATCGGGGACTCCATGAACGGTATTTGCCTGCCCCAGAATATCTTCACGCTCGGACAAGCCCTTCGTGGATACAGGCATCAGATCGTCATGCTGAGCCGCTCTGTGATACGTTAAGGTTACCTTGCCCACGTTACATCCCGACTGAGGCAACCATCAGGTATAACCAACATGCAAACTGAGGCTCTAATGCTCGATACACACGAAAAACGGCCACTCTATTTACAGCTCACCGACGCGCTGCTCAAGCAGATCGTCGATGAATATCAAGCAGACGATAAACTTCCAACAGAAATGGAACTCTGCGACGAATACGCCGTAAGCAGAACAACCGTCCGACTTGCCATGAGTGAGCTGGAGCATCGTGGAAGTATCTATCGAATCCAAGGTAAGGGGTCGTTTGTTGCACCGAAACGCGTTAGCGAGCTCAATTCACTTTTAGACTTTGACTTTGCAAGCCATTGCGATGGCGTTGATCCGGATGCCATCACCAAACATTTCGGCGGCCTCACATCAGGTCGTCCAATTTCCGTAATGATGCTCCAACAATTTGGATGTCAAAGTCGCGATGAAATTCAGCGTCTTGAATTGACCTACGAACTTGAAGGCAGCTTCATAGGCGCTGATACGTTCTTCATTTCAAAGTCGCGCGTTCCGAATAACCAGTTAGATTTTCAGGCATTTAGCAGAATCATGGACGACTTGTCCAAGTCTATCCAATCTGTTAGGGAAAGCTATAGAGCACGTCAGCTTAGCGATTCCGAAGCCAGTAATTATGGTGTTGCAAAACTTCCGGTCATCGAACTGACTCATTATGCTTACGACTCCGGAGGCAAACTAATCTCAATTGTCTGCCGCACCGTCTTAACTGGGCGGGTCCCTTATCAAAACTTTATTTTCAAGTCCTAATGTTCTTTTTCTTTTGTCTCGATCTGTAACACGTAGCCGAGTTTTTAAGTCCTAACCGTTACAGATCGAGACAAACAAGGTAGGCCCCGCCGAATTGTCTCAATCTGTAACACTAAGACCGGTTTTGGACGTCTAGATGTTACAGATTGAGATGAATGCACAGGCCAATATCCCCAATCTAAATCTGTAACAACTAGCTGAATTATTCGGTCCTAGCTGTTACAGATCGAGACAAACGGAATAGGCCGGGTCAAAAATCTCAATCTGCAACATCTGGTTGGTGGTTTCACCCCTACCTGTTACAGGCTGAGACGATTTGATAGTGGAATCCTCATTTGCGCGTCATATCGCGTAGCGCTGACGCGCTGGTTTCCACAATGACAGGAGGTAAAAGTCCTCCCGCATCGCCTGTTGGCAATCCCGTAGCGCTAGCTAGCAAATGACCTGCGTGTGCTCCTCGATGGCGACACGATCCTCGGCGGCGATACCCGGCTCGCACACCACGGCGTCCAAACTGTCCAGGCGGCAGAAGGTGTAGAAGTCGCGCTTGCCGATCTTGCTGGAGTCGGCGATGAGGTAGCGTGAATCGGCCTTGCTAAAGGCGAGCTGCTGGATGCGGCCCTCTTCCATGTTAGACGTAGACACGTCGCCGTCCAGAATGCCGTTTGCGCCGATAAAGGCTGCGTCGATCCCCAGTGCGCGCAAGGTGTCCTCGGCCGTGGGGCCCACAAAGGCGGCAGTGCGGCGACGGTACATACCGCCCACGAGACACAGGTCGCAGTCTTCGCGCGCCTCGAGCAGATTAAACACCGAAAGCGAATTAGTCACGATGCGTAGGCGGCACGCCGGCAGCATCGAGGCCATCTGCTCAACTGTAGTGCCCGTCCCCAAAAAGATGGTCGAGCCCTCCTCGATGAGCCCAACGGCGCGGCGCGCGATCTGCAGCTTTTCCTCGGCATGCTTAGTGCGCTTTTCACTGTGCGAATACTCATGGCGCAACATAGCGTGCGGGCGACTCTGCGCACTACGGGCGCCGCCGTGCACGCGCTCGATCTCGCCTAGGCTCGCAAGCTCCTCAAGGTCGCGACGGATCGTCATGTCCGAGACACCTAACGCATCCGAAATCTCCTTAACCGAAACCGTGCCCTGCTCATCGAGCAGCTGGCGAACCCTATCCTGTCGCTCTGCCTTAATCACGATGAATCCTCGCCGTTCTATGCGTGCATATCATTCAAACAGTAACGAACAAATTGTATCAGACCCGTGCGCGTCAAAAATGAACGCCCGCACAGCTCCAATCATCACTTTTTTGAGAAAAATACCCCTTGCTTTAGTGGGGTGTAGTGATAATCTCGCCTGTTCGCGCTACAGTTTGTCGGAAATACCTCGATGTTAGGAACCAAATGATCACTTCCGAGCTTTTCGGCACCGCGCCGTGCGGTACCCCCGTTCATCGTTACACCCTCAACGGGCCCGAGATCTGCGTTCGCATTATGGACTATGGCGCCACCGTGCTTGGTATCGACGTGCCCGACATTCCCGGCAACGTGCGCGATGTGGTGCTGGGCTTCGATAAGCTCGAGGATTACTTTGACAACCCCGCCTGCTTTGGCGCGACCATCGGCCCCGTGGCAAACCGCACCGCGGGCGCCACGATCACCATCGACGGTACGGACTGGCATATGCCCGCCAACGAGGGCGCCAACAACCTGCACAGCGATCTTGAGCACGGTCTGCATAAACGCGTGTGGGACGTTGAGCTCGACGAGACTCACAACGCCGTGCGCATGACCACCTCGCTTGAGGATGGCGAACTGGGCCTTCCCGGCAAACGCACCTTTACGGCCGTGTTTACCGTTACACGCACCGGCGTCTTTCGCATCGAGTATGGTTGCGAGAGCGACCGCGCCACCTACGTGTCCATGACCAACCACACATACTTTAACCTTGCCGGCCATAACGCCGGCATGGACTGCGAGCACTTCTTTGTTGCCAACGCTGCCCACTACCTGCCCATCAACGAGCAGAATATCCCCACCGGCGAGATCGCTCCGGTCGAGGGAACACCGTTTGACTTTCGCGAGCTGCGCCCCGTCGCTCCCGGCATGGAGGCCGACGACCCGCAGATTAAGCAGGCCCGTGGCTACGATCACTGTCTGTGCATCGATGGCTATCAGTACGGCCGCAATCTCCGCCGCGCGATGCACGTCGAGGAGATGTGGACCGGCCGCGAGCTGGACTACTACACCACTGCCCCGGGCGTGCAGCTCTACACCGGCAACTGGCTGGGCGACGAGCACGCCAAGGACGATGCTAACTATGGCTGGGGCGCCGGCTTTGCTCTCGAGGCCGAGATGTACCCCGACACGCCGCACCAGCCGTTGTTCCCGCAGGGCATTGTGGGCCCGGGTCACCCCTACAGCAATGTGATCGAGTACCGCTTTATGAGGCACTAAGCCCACAATGCAACATATTGCACAGCAACGCCCGCCGGCACCACCGCCGACGGGCGTTTTGCTATCTAGTCATTGGGGACGTTCTTAAATGACTAGTCGTTGGGGACAGTCTTTAACGTTTGGCAAGAAAGACTGTCCCAATCTGCCGGCACTTGGGGACGTTCCTAAAAGGCCGGCACATAAGGAACGTCCCCAAGTGCCAAGGGTGTCCCGCTTGACTAGTCATTTAAGAACGTCCCCAATGACTAGTTGGATGGGGTCGGGATTGGAGCTGGGGAGGTAACGGATTTCTAGTTCTATGCCGAGCTTTTGCAGCTCTTTGAGGGCGACGATGTCCGCATCGTCTATGGCGACTGCGGGCGTTACAGAGCGTTTGCCCTCCCCTGTCTGCATATGGCCAATGCTGATCTTGGTAATCGGCACACCACCCTTAACTAGCGCGAGCGCATCGACGGGTGAGGCTACCATGATCAGAATCCATTGACGCGGCGTTGCGGTATGAATGATGTCGATAGTCCTTTGCACCGAGAAAAACCTTGTCCAGACGCCTTCTGGCGCCGCCGCCCTCATGGGTGCCCATTGGCGCGAATCCGCCGCGATCTCATCGTTGACGATTAGGACAAGGTTGGAACCAGTCGCCTCGTTCCACAGCTCAACGTCTTGCCCGTAAATGAAACGGTCATCGATACGCGTGAGAAGAATCTTGGGTTGAGCCATGGCTGCCCCATTCTGTTTGAGACCCATACGAGCGGGACATCACGTCTCCAATATTAGTGCATTTAAAGTGAGAAAAGCCGTCAGAACCCTTGCGCGGATGTGCGATGTCCCGTATCATAAACAGCCATTGACGCCTCAGTTGCGTCACCACATGGCCGCCAGCGTAGCTCAGTTGGTAGAGCACCGCTCTCGTAAAGCGGGGGTCACCGGTTCGAGCCCGGTCGCTGGCTCCATTGCACAAGATAGCCGCCTTCGGGCGGCTTTTTTCTTGCCGATTTATCGCACAATGCCAATCCAAGCACAACGCCGCCGGCAACTCCCCTACTCAACAAAAAGCCCCGCCAGCCGCAATCCCCAAAGGAACCGCGATCAGCGGGGCCTAAGCGCGCTCCTCCAAAGGAAAACGCTCACAACACGAACAGCTCAGCCGAGCAGCGCGTTACTCCTCCCAGTAAGCATCTGCAAGTAGCTTAAAGCAGATCTTCTTGACCGGCTGTGCGCCATCGCCCGGGAACTCGAGCGTGGGCATGTGAGGCTCGCCGGCAACGAACAGCGCGAACTTGTCGTCGGCAAGATCGCCGGCAATCGAGGCGTCTGAATCGACCAGGTCGTAGTCGTCCTTCTCGTCAAACTCCTGGACCAGCGTCAGGCTGCCCGTGGCAACCTTAAAGGCCTCGCGACCCTCAATGTCGATCTGCAGGTCGTGATAGCGCTGATGCGTCTCGTAGTGAGCCTCTGCCTCGGGACGCGTCGTGGGAGCCATGACGTTCGCAAAGACCTTGTCGCCCAGAATCGGATGGCTGCCGACCTCGAGCTGCGCCGGGTCGTTCTCCTCGAGCCAGTCGATCAACACGTCGAGGCCCTTGAGCATTCCGCGGTACTCCTCGATATCGCCCAATGCACCGTAAATCATCTAAATCCCCTCTCGGATCGCTTCTTTGGCGGCTACTCGGCAAACGCGTTACCGACGCTGTTGCCACCCACATACGTCTCGACCAGGGTAAGGTCGGGATTGAACACGACAACGTCGGCGTCGCGCCCCGACATAATGCTATCGCACTTGTCGTCGACATGAGCTAGCAATCGATGCCGGGGCCGACGCCCAAGCCCTTACAGCTCGGTCACGACAACGCCGTTGTAGACCTCGTCCCAACGATCCATAACCAAGTGGCCAGTCATGGGATCCATGGCGTTGAGCTTGCCGCAGGTGTTGGCGGTACGCAGCACCGTCTCGTCGTCTGCGCCAGCAGCGATGGCATGTGCGAAGCCTGCGATAGTGGAGTCACCAGAGCCCGTGGCGTTAACGGCAGGGATATCGGGCGTCTTTGCGCGGAACGCACGGCCATTGTGGAAGCCAACGGAGCCGGCAGCGCCCATGGACACGACGACCCAGGGGATATCGGAGAAGCGGGCATCAGAGGCAAGCGCGGCGCGGAGCTCGTCCACATCGTCGGTGGTAAAGCTCGTGCCCAGAAGGCCGTTGATCTCGGTCAAGTTAGGCTTGACCAGCTCGGGCTTAATTTCGGACTTAAGGGCGGCCTCGAGCGAAGCACCCGAGGTATCGAGCAGCACCTTGGCGCCGGCGTTCTCGGCAATGCCCGTGATCTTGGCATAGTAGTCTGCCTCGACACCGCGGGGCAGCGACCCCGAAATAGTGACGACGTCGGCCTTGCCCGCAAGCTCGGTAAACTTGGCGGTAAAGGCATCGAGCTCCTCGGGGGCAATTGTCGGGCCGCTCTCGAGCAGCTCGGTCTGGTTGCCGGCGTGGAGGATGTTGAGGCAAATACGGGTCTCGCCCTTGATGGGCACAAAGTCGTTGTTAATACCGTTGGCGTCCATGAGCTCGGCCATGTAGGCGCCCATGTGGCCGCCGAGCAGACCGGTTGCCACAACGTCGTCGCCCAGCTGACCCAGTACACGGGCCACGTTGAGGCCCTTGCCGCCGGCGGTCTTTTCGGGCGTCACACGGTTGACGTCGTCGATAATGAGCTCATCGAGCTGATAGCGCGTATCGACAGACGGGTTCATCGTAACGGTGAGGATCATTTTTAGCTCCTTATCTCGCAGGCTCCTTATGCCTCGCGATACGAGTCGACAAAACGGAATTACAGAATCTCAATCGTGAACGAGCGAACGACGGTCTCCTTGGGCTTGGCGACAAGGCAGCCGCGCTTATGCTCAAGCACGTCGTCCTCATCGGAGCAGGTCGAAAGGCCGCCCCAGGGCTCAACCGCCACAAAATCGCCCTCGGGCTTGCTCCACACAATGAGATATGGGAAGTCCTCAAAGCTCAGGCGGACGCCCTTGTCCTCGCCCTTTTTGGAAAGCGTGACCTGACGGCTCTCGAGCACGTCAAAGATGGTCTCCGCAAAATCGAAGAGCTCATGTGACAGAGGCAGCGTCTTTCCCACCATGGGGTTCTTGGAGCGATTGGTCACGTCAATCAAGCCAGTCGAGGGGACGGCGGTGCAGAGCTCCGCAGCCTCGTCCTTCTCAAAGCGCAACTCGTAGTCCGTATAGGCCTCGCCCTCATCGAGCGGACACCTAAAGCCGGGATGACCGCCAATAAAGAACGGCATGTCCTCGGTGCCCTCGTTGGTGACCTCATAGGAAACGCGCACGGCAGCGTCCTCGAGCGTATAGCGGGCGACAAGCTTAAACGGATACGGATAATCGCTCAGCAGCGCGGCGTTATCCTCCGAAGCCAGGCACATCGCCAGCTCGTTCTCGCTCTGGCTCAGCAGCTTCCACTCCTGTTTGCGCGCAAACCCATGGCGAGCGAGCTTTACATGATGCCCGGCAAACGTCATGGCGTTGTTATCGCGCAAGCCTCCGCAAATCGGGAAGCAAATCGGTGCCTGGCCGGACCACACGGCGGGATCGCCCTGCCACAGATACTCGCGACCTCCGGCCTCGATCGAGGTAAACGAACCACCAGCCGTGGACACCTTAATAGAAATCGAATCGTTGGAGAGAGCGTATTCCATTGCCCATCCTTTCGAACAACTGCTTTTTGCTCGCAAGTACCCGTCTCGGCCCTGACCAAAGGACAAACCCGCACGTTCATCGATGCGTCCGGTATCCCAGCCATGTAACGGGGTACCATACAGACATTGATGCAATTACAGCTGAAAGGCCTTCTTATGCGAACCATCATCCTCTACGCCTCGCGCCATCACGGCAATACGAAAAAGCTCGTGGACGCCATCGTCGAGGCGCACCCCGAGATCGATACCCTCGACGTGAAGTCACTCGGCAAAAACGAGTACCCCAACCTGCACGAATATCATCTAATCGGCGTCGCCACGGGCATCTATTACTCCGAGATCGACAAGGATATGGCACGTGTACTGACCAACGTGCTGCAGCCGCAGGACAAGGTGTTTGGCCTTATGACCTACGGTGGCAAAAACAAGTGGTACGGCAAGGATATCGATGGCATCTGCCGCATGAGGCAGGCCATCTTTATGGGTGTCTACGGCTGCCCCGGCTTTGATACGTGGGGGCCGTTCAAACTCGCCGGCGGTGTCCAAAAGGGACACCCGACCGCTGAGGAAATTAAGGGCGCCGTCGACTTCTTCGACAAGATCGAAGATGAGTACGGCGATATCATCGTCGAAGAGTACGCCAAACGTGAGAAGCGTCTAGCATACGAGAAGGAGCATCCTGCAGGAGGCCTGGTGGCCGGCGTTAAGCGCACGGCAAAGAAGATCGCTAACAAGCTGTAACTGTGAAGGTGCTTTTGAGCGTTTAACCCATACGGCGGGTCCGAGCAGATTCGGGCCCGCCGTCTTTTTCTATCGTTACTCGGTAAAGGCGTTGCCGACGCTCTGGCCGCCAACATACGTCTCGACGAGGGTAAGCTCATGGTCGAACACGACAAAGTCGGCGTCGCGACCCGGCATGATGCTGCCGCACTTATCCTCGATGTGCGCGGAGCGTGCCGGCACCTCGGTTGCCATGCGAATGGCGATATCGGCGCTGGCGATGCCCCAGTCAACGATGTTCTTGACGCCCTGGGCAAGCGTGAGCACCGAGCCGGCAATGCTCTTGCCGTCGGCGAGCCAGCACAGGTTGTCCTTCATGATGACGTCCATGCCACCACTGGTGTAGCTGCCCTCGGGCATGCCGCCGCAGCCCAGGCAGTCAGTGATGAGCACCGTGTGTTGCCAGCCCTTTGCCTGCAGCAGCGCCTTGATGGCGGCAGGGTTAACGTGCTTGCCGTCACAGATGATCTCGGCGTAGGTCTCGGGCGTGGACATGGCAGCGCCCACGACACCGGGCTCACGGTGATGCAGCCCGCGCTGACCGTTATAGGTATGCGTAAAGCAGCTGGCACCGGCGTTGATGGCGGCGATGCACTCATCGTAGGTGGCGTCGGAGTGACCGATGCTGGTCACCACACCCTTGGCATTCAGAGCAGCCGCATAAGCAGCGGCACCGTCGCGCTCGGCCGCCATGGCGCTCTTGACGATGCGACCGCCCGCAGCCTCCTGCCACTGATCGAAGACCTCCTCGGAGGGATCGATAAGATAAGCGGGGTTCTGCGCGCCCACGTGCTTCATGGTAAAGAAGGGGCCCTCCAGATAGATGCCCTGAATGCGAGCACCGCAGAAGTCAGGGCCGCGACCCTCGTCCGCCTGGGCGATGGCGGCGCAGGCATCCTTGATCTGCTCGACGCCATCGGTGAACGTCGTGGGCAGCCAGCTGGTGGTACCGCGACGGGCGAGCTCGGTCGAGCTGATATCAATGCCCTCGGGATCGTTATCGGTAGTCGAGTGGTTATAGAAGCCATGGATGTGAGTATCGACCATACCCGGTGCGATCCACGATCCCGTGTAGTCCTTGATCTCGCAAGAGGGCTCGTCGGCCTGCCAGGCGCCAAAAACCCCATCCTCGACCATAAGATAGCCGCCCAGTTGCGGGCCTGCCGGCAAGAAGAACTTGTCAGCCTTAATTGCGTACGTGCTCATATGCACTCCTTGCTTCTAAAGCAGTTGACTGTGGTAATGCTTATACCCGGTCCATGTAAAAACAAAAAGCGCCCGCCCGCCGTTATGAGCGGACGGGCGCCCTTACAGGGGGACGCGATTAAGCGGTGAAGGGGTGAATCGTCACACCCTTGACCACGCGGTTGACCGTGCCGGTGGGGCTCGGCGTATCGGGCGTGTTGCCCACGCGCACGGAGTTGAGCAGGCTGATAGCCTGGGCAAACATCACGAACGGCAGGGCAAGGTAGCCCTCGGGAAGTGCCTCGTAGCCCTTAAAGGTGAAGGACTCACCCTCATAGACGGTGGCACCTTCCTGCTGAACGGCGATGGTGTGCTGAGCGGTCTCGTCGCCACCGATCTCGTTGAGGATGTCGATGTCGTACTGACGGGTGTAGGCGTCGTTGTTGACGAACACGAAGACGAGCGTCTTATCGTCGACGAAGGACTTAGGTCCGTGACGATAGCCCATGGAGGTGTCGTAGGAAGTAGCGACCAGACCGTGAGCGAGCTCGAGGATCTTGAGCTGGCTCTCCTGAGCAAGGCCACCGAAGGAGCCAGAACCCAAGTAGGTCACGCGGTTGAAATCGCCAGCCAGGTAATCGGCGATCTCGGGCTCACGGGAGATGACCTCCTCGCCCATCTTGGCGATGGTCTCGACCCACTCGGCCTTCTGCTCGTCAGAGGCAGTGTCGAAAATAAGGGTGGAGAGCAGGGTCATGCAGGAATAAGAACCGGTCATGGCGAAGCCCTTGTCGTTGGCGCGCGGAATGAGCAGCGTCAGCGCATTGGGATCATCGGCAGACTCGACGGCAAGCTTGCCCTCGGGAGCGCAGGTGATGTTGAGGAACTTGACGTTGTGGACGAGCTCCTTGGCAACGGCAACGGCGGCAAGACTCTCGGGGCTGTTGCCAGAGCGGGCAAAGGAAACCACGAGCGTGGGATCCTCGGCGCGCAGGAAGTCGCGCGGGGCGCTCACGATGTCGGTCGTGGCGATGGGCTTAAAGTCGTAGAGATCAGTGTTGCCAGCGTGACGCAGGTACGGGGCGCAGGTATCGCCAACGTAGTCGGACGTACCGGCACCGGTGAAGACAACGGACAGACGACCCTCGCCCATAGCGCGAGCCTCGGCCAGGAAGGCCTCGATGGCCTCCTTGTTCTCGCGATAGATGTTGAGCGTATCACGCCAAAGCTCGGGCTGCTGAGCAATCTCGGCCGTGGTGATCTGGGCGCCGAGCTCGGTGAGCTCCTCGACACTCTTCTCGAACATTTCTAATACCTCTCTCTAGAAGTAATCCTCTGACGTGCAATTATACACTTCGGTTGGTTATCTGGTAGTAACCAGTTAAATGCAAAGAATCACCATATGGAAACGATGCGAGCACTAGTTACTGCGCTGGTGGTAAACCTTGTATTTAAACTGATCGGCACGAGCAACCGAGAGTGTGTACTCCACAACCTCGTTTGACTCGTTATACGTAGTCCTGACCAAATCGAGCACAGGCGAGCCCTCGACAATTCCCAAAAGGTGGGCATCGGTGGGACGGGCTATGCTCGCATAGAACTCCTCTTCGGCCACGCGAATCTTTTGCTGAAAGTCCTGCTCAATCACATCGTAAAGCGGCTTACGCTCCAGCAGCGGTCGCTTTAGGGACAGAAATTGACGAACCGGCAGATAGCTGCGTTCGACCATCATGGGCATGTTGTCGGCAGAGCGAAGGCGCTTGAGCTTAAAAATGCGATCACCGATGCGCAATCCCATATGCTCGGCCAGATTCTTATCGGCCTCCATCTCGCAAAACTCGAGAATCGTGGTCTCGGGTTCTCGACCCATCGCGCGCATCTGCTCGGTAAAGCTGTAGGACTGCATAAGATTGGTTGCTTTTGCCGAACGGTCGGTCACAAAGGTACCGCGACCGTGCTGCCGAACCACCAGTCCTAAACGCTCCAGTTCCTGCAGAGCCAGGCGTACCGTAGTGCGCGAGAGACCATAGCGCTCCGAAAGTTCGCGCTCGGAAGGAATCATGTCACCGGCGCGATATTCATGGTCAATCTTTTCGGTCAGAATATCGACCAGCTGATCGTACAGCGGTTGCTTACGCGCTCCGATCGCCATCCTATCCTCCCTTTTGCTCGAATTCGGCTAACTACCTAGGGTGTTATGCATTATCTGTCTGCCACACCCGAATCATTAAGAAAACAAAAGCCGCGCGCTCTTTCGAGCACGCGGCTTTTAACATACACATGGCTTAAGGGGTCGGGGTGTGAGCCGCGTAGGGACACACCCCTCAAGCTAGAGCCTTACCAGATGCTCGGCCAGAGACCAAGCGGGCCAGCGCCCAGGATGCCAAGGACGAAGAGCAGGAGAATGCCCTTGGTCGGGGTCCAGCTGTGCTTAGCGAACATGTAGTAAAGCAGCAGCGTAAGCATAAGCGGGACGAGCTTCGGGACGATGGTGTTGAGGGTGTCGGCAACAGAGAAGTTGACCGGATCCTCGGTAACGGTGCCGTAGGTCACGGACTCCATGCCGTTACCCAGATCGGTGACGCCGCACTCGACAGCGTTGCCGTCGGCATCGGAAGCGGTAAGGGCGTTGCCGTCCTTATCGGTCATGGCGATGGTACCGGCCTCAGCGGTCTCGGTATCGATGCCCTCCATACCGGTGAAGTTCTCGGCCTCCTTCTCGGAGACGATCACGGTAGTAGCGGAGAGACCACGGGTGGTGCCGTTGGGGATCTGGAGGTTGATCTGGGTGCCACCCATGGTGACGACCAGGCAACCGACGACGAAGACGCCCATGATGGAAGCGGCACGCGTGAAGGCCTGCATGTTGGCGGTCAGAGCGTCAATAGCGCTGGTGCCAAGCTTGTAGGACCAGTTCATGAGCCAGAAGCGCAGAGCGAACTGGACGGCGTTGAAGATCACCAGGAAGATGATCGGCGCAGCGGCGTTGCCGTTGATGGCCATGTTGGAGGTGATGCCGGCCGTGATAGGCACGAGCGTCAGCCAGAACAGGGCGTCACCGATACCACCGAGCGGGCCCATTGCGGCGACGCGGACGGCGCGGATCGTGGGGATGTCAACCTTGTTCTGCTCGAGCGAAAGCACGATGCCCATAACAAAGGTGACGAGGAACGGGTGGGTGTTGAAGAACTCCAGGTTGTGGCTCATGGAAGCCGCGAGGTCGTTCTTGTTGGTGTGGATCTTCTCCAGACCGGGGATGATGGAGTAAAGCCAGCCAGCGGCCTGCATGCGCTCGTAGTTGAACGATGCCTGCAGGAAGCAGGAGCGCCAAGCCATCTTGTTGAGGGTCTTCTGGTCGAGCTGCGGAGCAGGAGTGAGATCCTCGTAGTGCTCCGGGATCACATACTCATTAGATGCCATCTTCGAAGTCACCTCCGTCAGAAACAGCTGCACCCTTCAGCTCGGTCTGCTGCTGGAAGTCCCAGAAAGCGATGCCGAAGCCGATGAGAGCGAGGATGAGCAGAGCAGGGGTTGCCAGCGAATCGTTGGCAACGGTGATGAGCGCGAGGCCAAAGCCCATGAGGAAGAAGCCCCACATATCGCGGTTCATCATAACCTTGAGCAGGACGGCGAAGCCGACGAAGCGCATCATGCCGCCTGCAGCGGACAGACCGGTCTGCAGCCAAGTCGGGATGGCAGAAGCGATGGTCTGACCGATGGTAGCGCCAGCGATGAAGAACAGGGTGACGACGACAGCGAAGATCAGGCCAAGCAGAGCCATGGCGAAGTAGTTCAGGCGCTCGATGCCCTTGGTGTCCGCGTTGTGAGCCATGTTATCGGCCGTGGACATAAGCGGGGACATAAGCGTGAAGACCAGGGTAACGCCAAGCTGGCCAAGCAGAGCGAACGGAATGGCGAGGCCGACTGCCGCGTTGGGCTCGAGGCCCGTGGCGATAGCGAGAATGGCTGCCATGATGCCGCCGATGACGGCGTTAGGCGGCTGAGCGCCTCCGATCGGCATGTTGCCGATCGTCATGAGCTGATAGGTACCACCCACGAGAAGACCGGTGTTGAGGTCGCCAAGGATAAGACCGATGACGGCGCCGGTGACGATGGGCTGATAGAGAGACTCGAGGAAGTCAAACTGGTCGATTGCCGCGATGAACGTGACGACGAAGACCAGAGCGATCTGGATGATCGAGTATTCCATCTTGCTCCTCCTTTCAAAATGAATGTACGCACTTTGGATATCACGTACAGAACGTCAGGGTTTCACTCCTGACAACGTGGATCACGAGGATTACGAGAAGAGCTTGCTCGTGTCCTCAACAGGCGTGCTCGGAACGCGCCTGATCTCCAACTCCACCCCCAATTCCTGCAGCTCTTTAAACGCAGCGACATCCTCGTCGTTAACTGCGACGGAGGTGGCGACTTGGCGCTTTCCTTCCGACATGTGCATGTTGCCGATGTTTACCTTCTTTATAGGCACACCGCCCTTGACGAGCGTAAGCACGTCTTCCGGTGTTTCGGCCACGATGAAGATCTTCTGGCGCGGGCTCGCCTTGCCAATGACGTCGATGGTCTTCTGCAGGGAGAAGAAACGCGTAGCGACGCCGGCGGGAGCGGCCATCTTCATGAGGTTCTGGCGCATGGTGTTGGACGCCACGTCGTCGTTGGCGACGAGGATGAGGTTGGAGCCCAGAGTGGAGTTCCACTGGGTGGCAACCTGACCATGAACCAGTCGGTTATCGATGCGGGTAAGAAGAATGTTGGGTTCTGCCATGTTGATCAGCTTCCTTTCGATATTTGCTGACGACAGTTACTTGATCTCCTGAATCGCGTAACGCGAAACATCTACGACGGCTCCGGATCGGACTTTGATCTGGACCTTCTCGCCTTCAATGCCTTTGACGGTTCCGTAGATACCGCCGGCGAAAAGAACCTCCTGACCCGGCTTGAGCTCGGTGTGCAGCTCCTTGAAGTACTTCTGCTTCTTCTTCATGTTGATTTGCGACCAGATGGTGTAAATCAAGCCCATGATGACAAGCAGGCCTAAAAGGGCGACCGAGGAGCTCAGGACGTTGGCTCCGAAATCGGCCATTAGATGCCGTCCTCGTCGCCGAAGATATCCTCTTCCTCGGAGCCGGCAACGGATGCGACCGTCTGGGCGGTGATGCCCGTCTGGCCAACGGTCACGGCCTGCTCGCCAAGCTCGGCGAGCGTGGCATTGCCGCGGAGGAACAGGAGCTCAATAACCATGGGAAGGTTGGTGCCAGTCAGAACCTCGACGTTGTCGACATCCTGGGCAATCATCATCGACTGGTTGAACGGGGTACCACCGAGCAAGTCGGTAAAGACGAGCACGCCATCGCACTCCTCGCGCATGGCGGTAATAGCGGCGCGGAGATCCTCACCGTAGGATGCGGCCTGATCGCCCTCAAAAGGAACGACGGTAAAAGCAGGCTGGTCGCCGGCAACCATAGCGATAGCGCTTGCAAGGCCGGGTGCGAACTGTCCATGACCGGTAAGAATAAAGCCAACCATTCAAATTTCCCTTCCGAAGGTGTGTACGATCTGAGTCCGATGATTTTCGGAAGCCAGCGGGCACTTGCCCTTAAAGCTTCTTAGAAAGCGTTCTTTGAAGACCAGTGGTTTCTAAACTGGTAGTAACCACGTGACGTGTTGTTGTCACTATATCACCCCAGAAGAGATCGCTTTCGCTGATTCAAACAGTAAAACGTTTTTGCACCGCTCACGGTGATATTTCGACCGTTTACCGCTCGTTAACACTTTTACCTGCGGTTTTGAAACCGTTTCGAAACGCTTTGGCAAAAGAACGGATCTTTCCCGGTGTCTAAACAACGCAGGGCGGCTAAAAATAGCGTGTAGAAAAATTGCAGGTCATTGTGAAGATATGTGAATTGGTCTTTTTGACTTAATACCAGTTAGAACCAGTTTTGAGATTATCGGTGAACGGTAGTTTTCGACCGTTCACCGGTTACTTGCAATCGTTTGCAGTTGTTTTCCCATATGAATCGGGGAACCCGATGAAGCACTTGTGCGATCACGGAAAGTTTTGACATTTGTCCTCATCCCCCGCGCACCAAACTCAGGCACCCAAAATGAGCCAATAGTTCACGCTAATCGTTTTCAATCATTACTTACTCAATATTCGTAATTATTTATCGTTTATCGTTTATTCTGATATGATACAAGTATCATCCAAGACATTGGTTGGAGGAGCTATGATCCGCTGGAACGTATCCAAATCGAATGAAGCCATCGACCGTGAACAGGCAATAGCCGATCTGAGAAAGCTCACTCGCATCTGCAAATGGGCCACAATCTGCATTACCACCGCGCTCGCTCTGGGACTCCTCGCAGTCATTGCGATTGACCTTCTACTCATATTGCCTGGACTCTCCCAAGGGTCGTGTCTCCAATCCGTAGAACTTCAAGCCGGCGAAGGACCGTGCCTTGCTATCGTCGGTACCAATGCACAGGCCCCACTTATGCTCGTCGCACACGATGGTCACACTGCCATAGGAAGCCTCTTGATGACATGTCTCGCGCTTACCATCGCGCTAAGCGTGCGCAGGCTTTTCTTCAACATTGAAAAGAAAGGCAGGCCCTTTGACCTTGAATGTAACCAGACGCTTCGTCGAGTAGGACATTTATTCCTTATCGGCGGCGTTTCCGTGAGACTTCTTGGTGCCGTAATCACGGGAATGATACTCTCAGGATTTGGCGGCAGCTTTACGGATGCGTTCGTCGGCCAGTTATTCGAGCCCTCCATGCTCTTTGCAGGCCTGATTATTTGCCTGATTGCCAGCATCTTCCGCTACGGGTATATCCTGCAAAAACAAGATGACGAGTTGCTCTAGGGGGAATCCATGATTATTCTGCGGCTTGACCGCATGCTTGCCGAACGCAAGATCTCATCCAAAGAGCTTGCGGAACGCGTGGGCATCTCCCAGGTCAATATGTCGCGCATCAAGACGGGCAAGGTTTCTGCCGTGCGCTTTTCAACTCTTGATGCGATATGCCGGGCACTCGACTGCCAACCGGGCGATGTGCTGGAATATATGCCTGACGATGAAGCCGATAACCTTTTTGGACTTAAAGATTCATAGGCATAATTTAGCCACCAGCGCCTAAACGCAAATAGCCCGCTAGAACAACATCCGTTCTAGCGGGCTATTCAGATATTTCGGCTACGCGCTCGGTGGCTCAGACAAATCTTTACGCAAACAGGCCGTAGATGCTGATGTTGGCCTTGGCGTACAGGCCGTTAGCGTACTCGGTCCACTTGGAGCTGGCGCTCGAGGCCTGCGAAGAATACTGCTGGTAGGCGGTGTAATAGGCGGTCATGGCCTGCTTATAGGTCGCACTATCGGCCGTAAAGGCATCGTCGGCAAAGGCCTTGGCATAGGTGCTGTCGGCGTCCTTCCAAGTGCCCTTCTCACTATCCCACTCGTCACCGGCAAGGTTGATGATGTAGTCGGCGTAGTCCTTGCTCGCGGTCTCCTCGTTGCCGTCAGCAGGCTCGGTCGGAGCGGTCGGCATGCTTGCGGAGCTATCGCCCACCTTCTTCTTGTAGAGCTTCTGCAGCGTCGCGGACTGGCGAACGATCTGCTTGGCCTGGTCCTTGGACACGCCATACTGCGTGGCCATGGTCTTGTAGTCCGAAGTGCCGATGGAATCCTCGGCGTATTTCTTCATCTCCTTAGAAGAGACGGTGATGCCCTCGTCCTCGGCAGCATCGAGCAGGATCTTGTTGCGCACGTAGGACAGGATGACGTCGGCAGACGGAGCGGTATAGTTGCCGTCGTCGTCCTTGACGGTGTCGAGACTGTACTGGCTCTCGATGGCCTCGCGCGCGGTGATGTCACTCTTCTTGCCGTTGTAGCTGTAGCTTGCCACGGTCGAATCGAGCTGGTCCTCGGTCAGGGTCGCCGAGCCGACGCCCTTGCCGCCAAAACCGCCATTGCCAATAAAGAAGCCAATCACGGCAGCAATCACGACTGCAACCACAAAGGCGGCAATCATCGTCTTCTTGTGCTTGCAAGCGTGGTCATCCACGTCGGAGTCATCGTCCTCGTCCTGCTCCTCGGGCATCAGATTCTCGTCAGCGGCATCCGCGGCAATCTGAGCCTCCAGACGGGCGTCCTCCTCCTCGGCCGTCGTACCGGCAGCAATGTGCTCGGCAGACGTACCGGTGACCAGGTCGATCTTCTCGTCCTCATCACCGTCGGGGCCTTCGCCGCGCTCGATGATCTGAATGCCGTCGATCTCGTCCTTCTCGTCCTTCTTTTGAATCAGACCCATATTAGTTACTCCTTGTTAGGAAACATAGTCCTCAATAGAATACGCCCGACAGAGCGCCGGGCGTATTGATTCTTAGGTTATACGCAAACACTTAAGTACTATTTAGGCGTTTGCAGCGTGCATACCTTAGACCAGGTGCGCGACAACGGCATCAGCAAAGGCCTGCGTGCCCACCGCGCCCTCAACGGAGCCGGTCTGGGCACGACGCACGTCACCGGTAACCTGCTCGCCCTCGTCGAGCGTGGCAGAGACGGCGGCGCGAATGCGATTGGCAGCGTCGTTCTCGCCCAGGTGATCGAGCATCATCGCAGCAGAGAGGATCTCGGCTGTGGGGTTGGCGATATCCTGGCCAGCGATATCGGGCGCGGAGCCGTGCGTAGCCTCGAAGATGGCGCAGTCGGCACCGATGTTGGAGCCGGGGGCCATGCCTAAGCCGCCCACCAGGCCGGCGCACAGGTCGCTCACGATGTCGCCGTACAGGTTGGGCAGCACCAGGACATCGAAGTCGTTGGGGTTCTGGACCAGGCCCATGCAGGTGGCGTCGACGATCTTGTCGTTGAACTCGATATCGGGATAGTTGGCGGCCACCTCGCGCGCAACGCGTAGGAACAGGCCGTCGGTCGCCTTCATGATGTTGGCCTTGTGCACGGCCGTCACCTTTTTGCGGCCGCAGCGACGGGCATACTCAAAGGCATACTCCACAATGCGGCGGCTCTTGGCGATAGAGATCGGCTTGATCGAGATCGCGGAATCGGCGGCGAAGGTCTTCTGGCCCGAGCGCTCGACGAGCTGCGAGAGCTCCTCGACCTCGGCAGTGCCCTCATCGAACTCGATGCCGGCGTAGAGGTCCTCGGTGTTCTCGCGCACGATGACCAGGTCGACATCGCGGAAACGCGAGCCGTCGCCCGGCTGCGACAGGCAAGGGCGCACGCAGGCGTACAGGTCGAAGTGCTTGCGCAGGGCCACGTTAACGCTGCGGAAGCCCGTACCGACCGGCGTGGTGATGGGGCCCTTGATGGCAACCTTGGTCTCGGCGACCGCATCGAGCACATGTTGGGGCAGCGGCGTGCCAAACTCGTCCATGACGCCGGCGCCGGCCTCCTGGACGTTCCAATTGATCTGGACACCGGCAGCCTCGACCACGCGGCACATGGCCTGCGTAATCTCGGGACCGATACCGTCACCGGGAATCAGGACTACATCGTGCGCCATAATCTGTTACTCCTCGTCTTCGGCGTCGTCAGATTTTTTAACGCTAGCACGCTTCTTCTTTTTGGAGAGATCCAGGCCAAAACGTTTAACAAGCATTTCGCAAATCTCGCTCGAACGGGCCTTGAGATAGCTGCCCTTGCCGTTCTCGGCATCGAACTTAAGGCGCAGCGCAAGCTTCTCGGCAACCTCGGCGTCGATCTCGCCCTGGCAAAACTCGTACAGGCAACCGAGCATGTCGCGATACTCAAGGTCGCCGTGGTAGCACTGGATGGCCTCGTCCAGGATGGGCCAAGCCTCGCGCGAACGCTCGACGCTCGTGGCACCCCACACGCACAGCAGGCGGAAGGCGGCATAGCGCAGCGTGGAGGAGATCTCGTCGAACAGTGCAGTCTCGGCGCCCTCAAAGGCATCGCCCAGCTGCTCGGGGCAGGTGGTAGCGAGCGCCGTCAGGGCATCGAGGGCCTCCCAGCGGGTCTGCGCCTCGGGGCGGTCGAGCGCCTCGACCAGCGCGGGCACGCAGGGCACGACGCGCTGCGGATCGCGCTCGGCAAGTAGGTGAAGCACGCGGGCGGCAAACTGGCGGATGCGGCGCGTGGGGCAGCCGAGCTCCTTGACCAGACGGTCGACGGCGTTCTCGTTCTCCTCTGCCAGCTGAAGCTGTGCCAGCTCCTCGTCGGTGAGCTGTTCGTCTTTGTTTTCTGCCATAGTTACCTCTTCTTACTATTTCTTAGCGTGCTTGCCAGCACCCTTGCTGTCATCGGTGACCGAAATGAGCTGTCGGTCGGCCGCGCCATTGCGACGCGCACGGCGGCGTTCCTCAGCGTCGCCCGCGTCGGCGGCGGCGCGATGAGCCTTGTTGACGTTAAAGACCTCGTCGTGCTTGCGCCACGGACCGACGGACTCGCCAAAGCTCATTTTAAGACCGGCGATAAAGCCGCCGAGCCAGCCGATCGGCGCAAACTGCACCAGCGGGAACAGCGAGAACACCCAGGTCAGCAGGACGACTGCCGCCGCTCCCGCAAAGTTGGCAATCCAGTAGTCGCGCTTGGTGATGACGCGCTTTTCGCACGCCCACTGACCGCACAAAAAGCCAATGTAGATCGCAAAGAGAAAGAGCACCAGCGCTAACACCACGAACGTCCAGCTCATGGGCGCTACTCCCCGTGATGGTGGCCGCAGCAGCACTCGTGGCCGTCGTCATGGCCGTGGCCGCCGCAGCACTCGTGGTCCTCGCCGTGATGGTGACCGCAACCGCACTCATGGTCGTCGCCGTGCTCGCCGCAACCGCAGCCGTCCTCGTGAGCGCCATGCTCCTCAGGACGATACTGCGACCAGTCCAGACCGGCGGCGATGGCGTCGGCCTCCTCCTTATAGAGGACCGTGATGGCCTGGGTGCCCAGCTTGGCACCACCGATGGCATCGAGCATGTCGTAGAGCGTAAAGGCCACGTCGGCGCCGGGCAGCGCAAGCTCGCGATCGTCGGCATAGGCGAGCGCCAAGCGCAGGTCCTTGATGAAGTGCTCGACCATAAAGCCGGGCTTGTAGTCGCCGTCGAGCGCCTTGGGAGCCAGGCTCTCCATGGCGCCGGACTTGCCGGTACCGCCCAGGATCATCTGGCGGGTCTTCTCCAGGTCAAGGCCGCTCAGCTCGGCAAATGCCATGGCGTCTGCCATGCCGACCATGCAGGCGCCCAGTGACACCTGGTTGGCGAGCTTGGCAGCCTGGCCCTTGCCGGCGCCGTCGAAGCAGCAGATGTTGGCCGCGAAGGTGGCAAGGATGTCGCGGACCGGCGCGATGTCGTTCTCGGTGGCGCCCACGATAGCCGTAAGCGTGCCGGCGATAGCACCCGACTCGCCGCCGGTGACGGGGCAGTCAAACGCCATGCGACCGGAAACCTGGGCGGCCTCGGCAATGTCGCGCGCCAGCTCGGGCGAGCTCGTGGTAAGGTCGATCAGGACCGCGCCGGGCTTAGTGCACGCGAGCAGACCGTCGCCCGCCAGGTAAAGTTCCTCGACCTCGGAGGGATAGCCCACCATGGTAAAGACGACATCGGCGTTCGCCACAGCGTCGGCCGGCGTTTCGGCCCAGACGGCACCGCGCTCGATAAGCGCGGCAGCCTTGGACTTGGTGCGGTTGTTGACCGTGACGGGATAGCCGGCGTCCAGAATGTGGCCGGCGATGGGGGCACCCATGATTCCGGTGCCGATGAATGCGACGGAGAGCTTGTTTGCCATGAAACCTTTCCTTTTGGGTTGGGTGTTGTTACCAGGTTGAATGCTCGGTGCCAGCGTTTGGGCTGTGAGTCGAGGGCGATTACGGACGCAGCGCTTGCCTACTGACCGCGCACGCGGCGGGCGATACGGTCGGAAAGCGACGCCTTGTCGGCGCGGTTCTTACCCCAAAACGCGCAGCCCACCATGCCGGGGCCCACGTGCGAGCCGATGGTGGGACCCACGGAGCCGCGAATGATCGTGACGTCGGCGCAACCCTCCTCCTTGCGGATGGCGGCTTCGAGCCAGTCACCATCCTTTTCGGCATCGGCCGTCATGATGGCGATGGGCATGGTGCGATCGGGCACGTAGTTCTCGCGGAACGACTTGAGGATGGACTTGAGCGCCTTCTTGCGGCCGCGGTTGACGCCGATCAGCGACAGCGAGCCGGCCAGGTCGTAGGAGAGCTCGGGCTTGACGTCGAGCTTTGCCGTGAGCTGCGCCGCCGCGGGAGGAATGCGGCCGCCGGCAGCCAGTGCGTCGAAGCTCTCGAGCGTAAAGTAGCCGTGCACGTAGGTCTTGGCCTCGTTTGCCCAATCGACCAGCTGCTTGGCAGTCAGTCCCGCCGAACGCTGACGCACGGCCTCGAGCGCCAAGAGCGCGCCGGCCGCGCAGGGCAGAGCGTTGTCGACCACGTACAGCTCAAAATCGGGATACTCGGCACGCACGGCGTCCGCCGCCTGGCACGCGGAGTTGTAGCTCGACGACAGCGCCGAGGTAAAACACAGGTAGACCGTGGGCGTGCCCTCTTTGGCGCACTCGGTAAAGAACTCGATATAGCGACCGAGCGACACAGCCGAGGTGGACACGCGGGCACCGGCGCGCATGCGGTCGTAGAACTCCTTAGGGCTCATGCTCGACCAGATGTCATCCGTGCGCTCTTCGCCATCGATAATGAAGGGGAAACCCAGGATATCGACATCAAGGTTCGCGGCGACCTCGGGACTAAAGTCGCAGCAGGTATCGACGACGATGCGGCAACGGTCCGAATGGCCGGTAGATGCAGCCTTGTCCATCAAAGCGACTCCTTACGTAAAAAAGGCGGCCACCCGCATGGGATGGCCGCCAACCGTTAACTCATGCAAGTTAACGTATTTTACTCGTCAAGTGTTTCGATGCGGGGCTTGATGATGCCATATCCACCATTCTTACGGTGATACACCACATTGATGAGGCCGGTCGTCGCGTTCTCGAACACGTAGAAGTCGTGACCCAGCAGATCGGTCTGCACCAGCGCCTGTTCCTCGGTCATCGGGGTGACGTCAATAACCTTCTCGCGGACGAGCAGGTCGTCCTCCTCCTCGGGCAGCAGCAGGTCGGCCAGATCCTCGACGCGCTCGACCGGCGCAACATCCGCGGCGCTGGCACCGCCCTGGCGGTTGTCCACGACCTTGGTCTTGAACTTACGCAGCTGGCGGGTGACCTTATCGGCGGAGAGGTCGATGGCGGCGTACATATCTGCACCGTGCTCGGCAACGCGAATCACCGAACCGCGGGCACGAACCGTAACCTCGACGATTGCCGGGTTGGGGTTCGAGGGGTTCTTCTCATAGCGAAGTACAACGTCGACCGTCATGGGCTCGATATCGAAAACCTTGAGCGCCTCGCCGATCTTCTCATCCACATGCGCACGCAGAGCATCGGTTACCGTCGTCTTGCGTCCAGAAACCTTGATATCCATACGTGGCTCCAATCTGCCTCGGGGACTTACTGTACTGGCTATGTACCCATTGCCGTGCATTTAATCACGCGGATTCCTAAAGACCCGAATAACGATTGCTTGATACCGCATACCGAAGTCTCGTACTTTTCCATGGCAAAGTGCGCTATAGGAGGGGCCGGCGGCTTTGTATTTGGTCCCGAAAATTAGCTTTGACCTGCTGGTTTTATTGGGATGAAAAAGCCGGGTTCCCCTATTGGGGAAGCCCGGCAGTGCGTGTTGAAACCGTGAAGAAGTGTCCTTTCCAACGTATAGGAGACACCACCCCTAGCAATAACTAGCTATTGAGTTTGTTAATGTCGTCGTCGGTGATGGCGCCTTCCTGGCTGGACGATTTGTCCTCGGAGGATGCGGTCTCATTGTTGGAATCGGAGGACTCGCTGCCGGAGGACGTGGTCTCACTGGACTCAGAGTCGCCCGGCTGCACGTTAGCGCCCGAAACCGTCTTAGTGGTGAGGTCGTAGGGCATCGTGCCATACCAGACGCAGTGGACCGCCTCGAGCGTGCCGTCGGCCGTAATACCGTCGAGGGCATCGCTCACGGCACGGCATAGTTCGTCATTGGACGAGAGGCCCACAACACCAAGCGTCGAGGGCGCCTCGAGCGCACCGACATAGGAGATCTCGCTCATCAGGCGTGCAAGGTAGCCGCCGGCCGTGGAGTCGCAGATCACATAGTCGACCTCGCCGGACTCGAGCGCCTCAAAGCACTCGTTGATGTTGGAGTAGGTCTTTTGGTTGGCGGTAATGCTCTGCTTAGCAAGCGCCTCCTGCGAGGCCGAGGACATCTGAACGCCCAGGGTGGACGTGCTAAGGGTATCGGTGGAAACGCTTAGCGACCCACCATCTCTAGTTTTACCGAACACGGAAGTGGCATCGTACAGGCAGGTGCCGAGCGAGCTAATGTCCCCGTCCGTGGAGTTAATCTCGCCGATAAAGATATCGGCCTTTTTGTCGCCGAGCGCGGAACCTGCCGAGGACGCATCGACAAAGGCGACCTTAAGGCCCATGCGGCTTGCGAGGGCGCGGGCGGCGTCAACCGCATACCCCGTGAGCTCGCCGTCGGCGTCCTGCATGGCCTGCGGCGCATCGGAAGTATCGAGGGCGACCGTCAGGGTTCCGGGAGTGACCAGGGCGTCGTCCGACACCGCCGGCGTGACGGTCTCGTACTCGATCTGGTCGATCGTGGGAGTCGTGAACGTAGACAGCGGGTTGAACGCGCATCCGCTCAGGCCCAAAACGGCGATGACCGCTGCGGTCCCAGCACCTAACCGAGCCGCGTGCATCAAGCTGCCCCTCACCATGTCCACTACCCTGCCTTCTGTGTCGTATACGATCCGTGCGTTGCGCGGAATATCAGGTTGTTCCCACCAGCTGACCTGGTATTTGACCCCACACTTGCGCACCGGGGTGTTTGCTCGGGAGGCCGCAGCCACCTTCACGACTGACCCGCTCGCCCGCGAGGCGGTATTGCCCCAAAGAAAGTAGAACGGACGGTGCGGCTTACATCTAGGACGCGCCATGATCGCGCCGCGCGCACGCGGTCGCTTACGTGGATCCCTTTGACCGCGTCTGTCTTGGACTAGGACGGGCATTTCGTCCGTCCGCAACCACAGCCTGGTAGGAACGAAGCGCATTATAGCTAAGTTCAAGCTAAAGTTTAAGGTTAGGGGCGTTATTCGCATCGCGAGTACAGATTTCGCAGGTCGGGGCGGATCATTCGTGCCCCCATGAAGCCCGGAGCTCCCCCACGGGGAGCTCCGGGGCACCCGTCTCAGGGTGCCGTGTGCAAAAAACGGCAAATATGAGTACTGTTACCAATTTAGTAGCAGAGTATTACCGCCTCACGAGCCCTTTTTGAGTTCCGCACAGCCTGCTTGGCGCCAAGATATTCCACATTCGTTTATTATCTCTTCGCTGAATCCAGATTATCGGCCCAAGTTTCTTTGTTTTTGCTGTCACTAATCTAGTAACAGTACTCATATTTGCCGTTTTTTGCACAGAGCATATAAACAGACCCCCTATAAAGCCATAGTTTTACGCTGGCTTGAGCCCAAAGCACGCTCGGAGCGTATTCAGCAGAGCATCTTGCCTCTTTCGACGAGCCTCTACGCGATTCTGATATCGCTTACCCATACGCTGGTGGATGCGCCATGCGAGCGCTTCCATCGCTTCCATGTCGCGGAGCATTTCGTTGTTGACCGTCGCGACCTCGATTCCCATAGTAATCAAGCCCGTGTTGCGTTTTTCATCATGGATACGTCCCCTCCGGGAGGAATGACCCAGCTCACCGTTGTATTCCAGGTCAAACCGGGCTGCCTCCTGATACGCATCGCAAACTGCATGCGGCATCCCCGAGATTGCCTGCGCGCGGCCATCGAACTCAATCTTGTAGTCGGTCTTAAAGGGACCGCAGGCAAATCCGCCATAGGAAAACGGAAGCGAAAACAGAGCGAGCATGATGCACTCCATGCGTGAGCGCAGGTTTTCCGAAAGATAGGGACACAGACGCTGCAGCTGCTTGGCTGCGTTCCCCTTGCATACCGCGAGGTAATCTGCCAGACGATCGGGCGTCAGCACCGGCTCAACCTCAAAGTAGCCCACATCTGCTGGCTGGTCCTTGTCCTTTGCAAGTTTATTCGTAACAGGCGAGGTGTAGGGAGGCAGATACTTCCCGCGGTCGCTCAGTGAAATCTTAGAGCATAGTTCCTGGGCCAGGGCAAACGCCTGGATGCAGCCGACCTCGCGCGCAACGGCAACACAAAGGGCCTCGGGAGATAGACTGTACACCCCCGGTTCCACCTCTAGAATCGAGCCGGCGGGCAACTCGGAGCATGCGGACCAGCTCACGCCAAGAATACGGCGGCGCTGCGCTGCAGACCCTACCAGCAAGCACAAATCCTCTTGCACCTCGCCGCTTGCGGCCCCAATCCGCACCAAATCGGGAAGATAGATGTCCTCGGTCGAGGGCGACGACGTGCGCAGCGCGCGGCGCTCTTCATCGGGATCGAGGTCCCTCCAGCTGATGTAACCCATTTGTCGGCGCTCGGCGCGCATCATGCGTAGCGCCGAGGCACCCGTCAGAATTACGGAAGCAGCCAGCTGCTCGCTTGCAGGCTTGCCACGCTGCCCGATCTTTATTGCCATCTGAACCACCCCTACCAAACACGTGCGATAGCAAGGCCATCGACTGCTGCGGCGCCGGCGCGCTTGAGTTCCGCCGAAGCCGCTGCCATCGTCGCACCCGTGGTGATAACGTCGTCGATAAGCAGCAGGCGCTTGCCCCGCACATCCTCAACCGTCTCGTACATGCCTTGGGCACGCTCGCGGCGCTCCTCACGACCGAGTTCGCGCTGGTCGCCATGCCCGTACTTGACGAGAGCATCGAGCAGGGGAACACCCGACAGCTCGCAAAATGGGCGCGCAATAGCCTCCATATGATCAAAACCACGCCGCCGAAACGCTGCCGCCGTCGCAGGCACAAACACCACCGCATCCGCACCGGACAGCACACCTCCATAGCGATCGGGCGCTACGACCTGGGCATGCAGGGCGGTGTCGTAGAGCAGCTCCGCCAGATACGGAGCCAGACGTCGCTCGCCCGCATCCTTGTACGCTTTAATGATGCGCGGCAGCGGATGCGCATAGACGGCGCACGCCAGGCAGCGGTCGAGCGCCTCCGTCATTGCCGAGGACGTGCCCTCGACCGAACACTCAGTGCACAGCAAATCCCCAAACGGGGCGCTGCATCGGGTGCAGCTATGACGTGGGTCGATGAGCGTGAACGCGGCAAGGCAGTCTTGGCAAATAAGCGCACCGGCGCGCTCGCAGCCGGCACATCGTGTTGGCGACAATGCCTCGAGCGCCTCGCGTGCCACCCACTCGGCAAACGGTAGCAATTCGTCCGCAAACGGTAGGGCACCGGCACCCTGCAAACAGCTCAATATGTTCAGATGGCTCTTCAAGACACAACCCTCCCTACGTTCGGCCGCAGGGAGGGTTGTTGATTCGGCGCTATGATACCCCGATGCGCTCGGGGCAAGGCGGGCTAAATCCGCTCGCGGGCGTTATTCGCCGGCAGGCGGTTGTGGTGCGGACGAAGACGGGGTCGAGCCCTCGCCACCATCCTGGCGCGGCTTGCGGGAACGGCGACGGCGACGGCGCTTTTGACCCTGGTCGGCCGAGCCCTCGCCACCGCGCGGCTCGCGTTCGTCGCGAGCGGCGCCATGCGAAGCCTTGGCAGCCGCTCCCCCGCCATCTCCGGGACGACGGCGCGTGACCTTGACCTCGCCATCCGAGACCTGATCGGCCACGGAGGGCACTGAGGGCTTCTGTTGCGCGCCCGAGGAATGGCGACGGCGCGGACGCGGCGCGCGTTCCTCCTCGCCACGCGACTTGCCGCCCTTGTCGGCAGACGCATCGGAGGCCGAGGGGCCCTTGGAAGCGGCACCAGCCTCGCGAGCAGCTGCGGCGCGGAAGGCGTCCTCGCGCTCCTCGCTCGACAGATGACGGCGGCGGCGACGTGTGGGGTTCATGCCACCGCCGCGGTTCTGCTGCTGGGGCTGCTGGACCTCGCGCTCGCGAGAGGCGTTCTTGCCCGCGGCTGCGGCCTCGGTAGCATCGCCCGAGCCCGCGCGCTTGCGGCGGCGACGGGCACCGGCGGCCTCCTCGGCCTCGGGTGCCTCGGCCTTGCCGCGGCCCTTTCCGCGGCCACGGCCCTCGCCCTGACCCTGACCGGCGCGAGCATCGGATTCAGCATCGCGACGACGGCGCTTGGGCATCGACGTGCCGGCCAGACGGTCGGCACTCGACAGGCCATCGCCCACGTCGACGCCGTTCTCGCGATCGAGCTCCATGAGCGCCAGGCGCATCTCGGGCGACTCAATGCGCTCGAGCACGTCGCGCGTCACGCAGTCGGGGCGGCAGTTGCAGCCCTGCTCGGCGGCCTTCTTTTTGCAACCCTCCGAGCACGTCATATCGGCCAGGTTGACCTTAAAGACTTTGCCGTTCTCCAGGCGCAGCACCAGCTGCTCACGCGGCGTGTCATACTCCTGGATACGCGCCTTACCGAGCGGCGTATCGATGAGCGTCTTCTTTTTGGGCGCACGGCTCTTAAAGTCCTTGTACGCCTCGAACTCATAACGCAGGCAGCACATCAGGCGGCCGCACACGCCGCTGATCTTGGACGAGTTGAGCGGCAGGTCCTGCTCTTTTGCCATGCGGATCGAGACGGGCTCAAACTGTCCGCCAAAGCGCGTGCAGCAGAGCTCCTGTCCGCACTGGGCATAGCCGCCCACCAGGCGGGTCTCGTCGCGCACGCCGATCTGGCGCATGTCGACGCGAATGTGCAGCGTCGAGGACAGATCCTTGACGAGCTGGCGAAAATCGACGCGCTCCTCGGCCGCAAAGTAGAACACGGCCTTCTCGCCGCCAAACAGGTACTCGACGCCGACCGGCTTCATCTCGAGGTCGAGCTCCTTGACCAGGCGGCGGAAGTCGACCATGGCCTCGTCGCCCTGGATGGCCAGGTCGTCGGCAAGCTGCAGGTCGATGTCGCTCGCCACGCGCAGCACGGGCTTGAGCGGCTGACCGATCTCGTCTTGCGGCACCTCAAAGGGATCGGCCGTGACCAGGCCGATCTCGGTTCCGCGCTCGGTGGAGCAAATGGCATAATCGGCCTCGAGGATATCCAGATCCTGCGGATCGAACCACAGGTCGCGCGAGGCGTAGGTAAACTTAACGGGTACGACTAACGGCATTTCAGTGCCTTCCTGATATCGAACAGCATGACCTCGATGGCCAGCTGGGGAGTAACGTTTCTGGCGATGTTGCGCTCGGCGGTCGCGACTGCCTCGAGCGCCCGCGTGGCACCCGCAACATTGGTCGCGGCAGCAAGCCGACCGATCGTGTCGCGCACGTCTTCGTTCACCACGTCGGCCGCCTCGTCCTGAAGCGTCAGCAGCACGTCGCGCATGAGCGTCCGCGCGCTCGCCAGCGCTTCCATGATACCCGAACGCTCGCGCGCGTTGAGTTCGCGCTTGTTGCGGTCCTCAAGCTGCTTCAATGCTCCACGCGACAGGTAGTCGGCGTTTTGCTCGAGCACCTTTTCCTGTGTGGACTTGACCTCGGCGAGCGGTGCCTTGACGGCGACAATGAGCGACTTGGCACGACTAAGTACATCGGCCTCATCGGCAGCGATGAGCGAGTCGACGGCGCGAACCATCTGACGGCGGGCATCCTGGCGCTCGGCACTCTTAAGGAACTCGATGCCGCGCGTGGGGCTGCCCGCCACGGCGACGGCCATGCGACAACGCGCGATATCCTGACCAGTGGCACGGCTCACGGCGTGCGCGGCGACGGCGGGCGACACCAGCCGAAACGGCACGCACTGGCAGCGGCTCACGATGGTGGGCAACATCACGTCTGCCGAGGTGCCCAGCAAGATAAACATAACGCCCTCGGGCGGCTCCTCGAGTGTTTTGAGCAGTGCGTTGGCGCTGTTGGCGCGCAGCTGCTCGGCACGGTCAATGATGTAGACCTTGGCCTTGGCGCGGATGGGCGCCAGGGGTACGTCGTCGAGTAGCTCGCGCGTCTGGGCGATGAGGTAGCCCGTGGCGCTCTCGGGCGTGTAATAGTGCACGTCGGGGTGCGTATGGCGGGCGACGCGCACGCAGCTATCGCATGAGCCGCAGCCATCCTGCTCGCACAGGAAGGCTTGGGCGAGCGCCCACGCGGCGTCGAGCTTGCCCGCGCCGGGCGCGCCCAAAAACAGGTAGGCGTGCGATGCGCGACCGCTGGCGACGGCATTGGTCAAAAAGTCGCGCACGCGCTCTTGGGTGTCAAGCTTGGCCAGCAGGCTTGTCTGAGCGGGGGCCATGTTACTCGGCCTCCTGGGCAAGCGCGGCGGTGACGGCGTCCTGGGAAATGTCGAGGCCGTAGACGCGAACCTGCTCGACCGTCCGCGCGAAGACGTCCTCGATGGACGCGGTCGCGTCGATGAGCTTTACACGGTTTGGTTCCTCGGCGGCGATGGCGCAAAATCCCTGGTAGACACGCTCTTGGAAGGCCATGCCCTTAGCCTCCATGCGATCTGCCGCGCCACGGGCTGCCATGCGCAGCGCCGCCTGCTCGGGCGTGATGTGATAGACGAGCGTGAGCGCCGGGTGCGTCCCCGCGACGGCCAGGTTGTTGGCATCGCGCACTATCTGGCGATCGAGGCCATCGGCAAACGCCTGATAGCAAGTTGTGGAATCGTAGAAGCGGTCGCACAGGACCACCTTGCCGGCAGCAAGGGCAGGCGCGATGACCTCGTGCACCAACTGGGCGCGCGCGGCCTCGTAGAGCAACAACTCGCAGGTGTCGCCCATCGCCGTATTGGCGGGGTCGAGCAGCAGAGCACGGATCTTTTCGCTGATGGCGGTACCGCCCGGCTCGCGCAGGGTCACAACCTGGTAGCCGGCAAGGTCGAGCGCACGGGCAAGCAGGCGCGCCTGCGTAGATTTACCGGCGCCATCGACACCCTCGAGCGTAATGAAGCTATGTTGAGCGGGCTCAAAAGCCATGGGCGCAGCCCCTTCCTACAAGGCGCGTAAATGCGAGTTATAGCAACCAAGCCATGATACCCCAGGGGCAGGCGCGTCCCAAACCCCACCTAGTCATTGGGGACGTTCTTGAATGACTAGTCGTTTAAGAACGTCCCCAATGACCCCCACAACCTAGCCATCGAGGCATCCCCGAAGTTGCGGTGAAATAGGGACTGATTGAAGCTCTGAGACCGCCAAACAGTCCCTATTTCACCGCAACTTATGATGGGGATTTTTGGGCGCTGGGTATAATCGTCGTATTGCATTGAAATGTGGCGAAAGGAGTGGCAATGTCTCGGTATTGCGCCTCGTGCGGCAAACTTCTTGCAGATAATGCCAAGTTCTGCACCTCGTGCGGTGCACCCGTTGAGCAAACAACCGCAAGCGATAGCCAGCCCGCTTTTGAGCAGACCGGTCCCCTCGATACGCCGCAAGCCAAGGCGGACGACCCCCTCGCCTATCGCCCCGACCCCGCCGCAGGCCCCGCGGCCGTCGAGACCACGCAGCGCATACCCGTCGCGAGCGGCTCGCCCCAACAGCAGCCGGCTCCCGCATACGCGCCCGCTTCGCCACAGACCCCCGCTCCCAAAAAGAGCGGCATCGGGCCGCTTATCGCCGTTATCGTTGTGCTGGTGGCGATCATCATCGCCCTGGTCGTTTTCTTTGTGATCAAGCCTTTCGACAACGCCGCCACGCAGACGACTGCCGAGGTAGCTAAGCTGCACCATGACGTCGACGACGATGACCTAAAGCCTCTCGGCGATCCCAACAGCCTGTACGACGATGATGACGATGACGACGAGGATGGCGGCGAAGCAACGCTCTCCGAGCAGAACCTCTACCGTCGCCTGAGCGAATACTACGACTTGCTCGAAGACCTCGACAACTACGTCCGTGGCTGCGCGCAGAACTTCAACGGCAGCTATCTGGAAGAGGATCGGACCACCCGTCAAAATCTCGCCGACGTCGCCGAGCGCACAGAGGACACCATCGAGCAGTATTACGACATCGTCGAGGACCTGGACGTCCCGACGAGCTCTAAGAACTACAGTTCCTGGAAAGACATCGTTGCCCTGTATGACGACCTGGATCACCGCATTGACGCAATCTGTGATGCCTGGGAGATCAGCCTGAAATACACCAAGCCTGCGGATCACAAGAATGAGATCGTGGCGCCGCTGTCGCGCGACAACGTGGCGGGCACCAATGACAATAAGTACCGCCTAGACTTTGAGGAGCGCTACCCCGGCGCCAAACCCGTCGAAGTGAACTAGCGCTTTGTCGTTCCCGAGCCGGCAGTTAGGGACGTTCCCAAACTGCCGGCAGAGACGATATGAGCAGGACATAAAAACATTGAGAGCCCCTGCTGCATGAAAGACCGCGGAT
>NZ_JADNNH010000009.1:0-72226 GCF_015556945.1 Collinsella aerofaciens
GGCGTGTTGGCACCACCAGCGTAGTGGCGGCGGGGAGGCACGGTGGCCATTATTCGGTGACCGGGATTGGTCAAAATCGTTTGACTATTAGCGGCTAAAATCGCCCGGCGCTAACAACGCAACTTATCGATTCTCGATGCTACCGATATTTTTGAGCTCGATGGAGATGAGGCCGTTAGGCTCATTGACGAACTCAATGTACTCGGAATTCGAACCCATCTCTGCCGGGAAGCTGATCTCGATGCCCGTATCGGTACGAATCTTGTGATTGCGCACCGCCGCGCGTTCGACCTGCTTGCGCTCCACGGGCACACGCTCAGGCACCTTCTCCTCGGTCAGTGCCGCGCGCACGCTCTCCTTGATGACCGGCTCGTCCTCAAAGACCTCGTCGACGATATCCCAAGGCGGCAGCTCCTCGTCATCCTCGACCTTCTCGGCCACAGCGGCCTTAACCTTTGCGAGCGCCACGGCCGTGTTGGCACCGTGCTCCCCGGCGACTTCCTCGACCACACGCGTCACGGTGTCGATGACCTCCTTGCCCGATACGCCCGTGTCGCACTGCAGCAGGCCATCGGGGATAAGCATACGGTCCTCGCCGGCGATCTTGCGTTTCTTGTCCACATAGCCGATCTCCATGGTGCTCGCGCGCACGATGGCATAGCTCGGCACCTTTTGCGAGGGGTTCGGCAGAATGGCGTAGTGGCGCGCGATGTCGTTGCGCACCTCCCCTTCCTCGCGGCCCACTTCGTGCATAAAGGCCTGCTTGGAGCCCAGCAGCATCACGGCAAACCAGCGGGCATCCTCATCGTCGTCAAAATCAGCCACGAGCACGTCGGTGGACTCAGCTTTCTCGGCCTTGGTGAGTTCGGAAGAGATGAACTCCGCAATCTGCTGCGACAGGTCCACGAACTCACGCTCACCAAAGAAATAGCTCTTGAGCTCGCCGCCGAATGCGGAGTTCTCGGCAAACGTGGCACGCTTGTTATCGGCCGAAGTGCGCGCGCGACGCAGATGTGTGGTCACGAAGTTGCGGACGGTACGGCTCTCGATATCGAGCTCGCGCTGGCTCATGACGTTGACGGCAGAGTCAAAGTCCAGGATATGCAGAATCGCGTGATTGATTTTCATATACGGCATTCCGTTCTAGATCGATTTCGGCACGAATCAGTATAGCGGTCGAGCCCGCCCCAGGCGCTTCGAAGATTGGTGCATCGGGGACAGGTTGCTTGCACCAATGGTTAGCGCAGGAGCTCGGACTGCCAAGCCTCGAGCTGTTCTGCCAAACTCTTGCCGGCAGCGGGCACGTCGATCTGGGGTCGTTTGGGCAGCAGCGCACACTTAAGAATCGCAACGATGGTCTGCGAGACAAAGCGTCGTGTATCCTCGTCAAAGCCTTGCGCAGCCTGGAGCATCACGGGCAGGCTCTCGCGCAGATTCCCAGCGATATCCGCAAACCGCTCAGCACCCGTAGCCTCAAACACGGAGAACAACGCATCTACAAAACGCTCGCGTTCGCTAGGCGACACTGCAAGCAGCATCTCACGAATGGAACCATCAACGTATCGAGCACCGGCAGACAGGCGCTCACAGTACACGAAGTCGTGACCATCAACCACCCAGCTAAAGGGATTGTGCTGCAGCAGGCTGAACTCGGTGCTCTCAACGATGGCATAGTCCTCCTGTGTCTCGAACATCATGCCAAAGATCGACGACCGAGGTAGCGTCTTGTCGATTCGACCGGAAAGATCGGCAAAGGCGTCGCCGTTCAGAAACTCCTCGACGAAGCCCGGGCCATCATGGGAATACGCCCGTTCGATTCGTTCACGGGCAACATCGGAGCACATCGCTGCACCGTACACCGCAAGGTTTCCACCCTTGGAATGACCCCCGCACAAAAGCGGCCCGCCAATCGCATCCGCCGCCTCGTCCACATAACGTGCCGCGGATTCCTGGGCCGGCACAGGACACCGGAACGCCATGTTAAAGTCTTCTTTCCAGCCCACAATCGTACTATCGGTCCCCCGGAAGGAAAGATAACTAAACCCCGCCGGAAACCGGAACGCCATGGCTGCAAACTGCTCCGTCGCCACCATATCGCTCACAGCACGATAGCCGCAAACGTGCACGCCACGGTAGCGAGGACTTGCTGCCACGGCCTCCAACAAGGCCCTGCTCCCCTCCGGGTCCCACAAGTCGTCAATCATGTCCCGGTAGCACTCGGCACGCAGCAGCTCGCGTACGTCTAGGCCCTGCCAGTTCGTCAGCTCCGCCATATCACCCGGCAAACGCAAATAGGACAACCACGCAAAGACGAGGCTATCCACCGCGCAGAACGGCCGCTCCTCAAACGGATCAAACGCCGTCTGGGCATAGGTCAAAAAATTAGGCGAATCCGACATGGCCCTCCCATCAACTATGGTGCATTGGGGTCAGGTTACTTTGCACCAAAAAGGCGCCCGGACCGTGTGGGCCCGGACGCCTTCATTGTAGCTTTTCGCTCTAGCGAGCTTGATTTAGCAGGAGAAATCGACGCTGTCGATGATGCCCTTGAGGGCCTTGGCGGAGACGGTGAGCTCATGCTGCTCGTCGTCGTTCAGCGGCACGGGGACGCGGCAGACAACGCCGTCGCGGCCAACGACGGTCGGCATGGAGATGGCAAGATCGGACAGGCCATACTCGCCCACCATGAGCGAAGAGACGGGCAGAACGGTCTGCTCATCGCGCATGACGGCGGTGCAGATGCGCTTGACGGCCATGGCGACGCCATAGTAGGTGGCGTGCTTCTTCTCGATGATGGTGTAGGCGGAGTTCTTGACGTCCTCGGCGATGCGCTTCTCGGCAGCCTCATGCTCCAGGTGGCCGTGAAGCTCACAGAAGGTGTTCAGCGGAACACCGGCAACCTGAGCGCTGGACCAAGCGACAAACTCGGAGTCGCCGTGCTCGCCCATGACATAGGCCTGGACATCGCGCGGGTCAACCTCGACGTGGGCACCAAGCATCTGCTGCAGGCGACCGGTGTCGAGCACGGTGCCGGAACCGATGACGTGGCCCTCGGGCAGGCCGGACATCTTGATGGCGGCGTAGGTCAGAACATCGACCGGGTTGGAGACGATGAGCAGAATGCCGTCGAAGCCGGACTTCTTAATCTCGGGGATAATGGACTTAAAGATGCTGACGTTCTTGTTGACCAGGTCCAGGCGGGTCTCACCGGGCTTCTGGGCAGCGCCAGCAGTGACGACGATCATGGCGGCGTCGGCGACATCGGAATAATCGCCGGCGTAGATCTTCATCGGCTCGGCAAACGTCATGCCGTGCGCGATATCCAGGGCCTCACCCTCGGCACGGTTCTTGTCCACGTCGATGAGGACCATCTCGGAGAACAGACTACTCTGCATCAGTGCGAACGCCGAAGACGAACCGACGAAACCGCAGCCGACAATAGCGACCTTCTTCTCGTTAACCATTAGAAACTCCCATCTCTCTCCACAAACAAGCCGCCCGGGAACGACCCGAGCGGCTTGTCGTAATCCCAATACATCCAATCGGGACTTTGATTATGCCCCTATTCGCAGCCAAAAATCGACCGTTTACCGAAATTGTTTGCAGTATTCGTAAAATAACTGCGCGAAATCGGTTTCGAGCTATTGACGAGTCGAAATAGGTTTCTAATACAGGCCCGCCTCGCGAATGGCCTCGACAGCCAAAGCGATCTGATCGGGCGGCAGGACCAGCGCCATGCGCACGTGTCCCTCGCCCGAAGGACCAAAACTCGCGCCCGGCGTCACCACAACGCCGGCCTTCTCCATGAGCTCCTCGCAAAACGCCATGGAATCGGTGCGACCACCGGGAAGCTTGGCCCACACAAACATAGAGCCATGCGCGTTGGGACGCTCCCAGCCCAGACCCTCAAGACCATCGCACAGGGCATCGCGGCGCTCCTGGTACTTCAGACGCTGCGCCTCGACCTCATCGCGCGGGCCATTAAGGCACGCGATGGCGGCCTTCTGGATCGGGAAGAACATGCCAAAGTCAATCTGGCTGCGCAGCTTGGCGAAGGCCGAGACCACATCCTCGCGACCGACCAAAAAGCCGATACGCGCACCGGTGACGTTAAACGACTTGGAGAGCGAGAAGAACTCAACGCCCACCTCGAGCGCGCCGGGATACTGCAAGAAGCTGCCGCCCGGCTCGCCGTCGAACACGATGTCGGAGTATGCGTTGTCGTGAACGATGAGCAGGTCGTGCTCGCGGGCGAAAGTGATGATCTCCTCGTAGATCTCGGGCGTGCCCACCGAGCCGACCGGGTTCGCGGGCAGCGACACGATCATATACTTGGCACGATCGGCCACCTCGGGATCGATACCCGCCACATAGGGCAGGTAATTATGCTCGGCAACCAGCGGATAGTATTCGAGCTTGGCATCGGCGATCTTGGCACCCGCCTCAAAGACCGGGTAGCACGGATCGGGAACCAGAATGGTGTCACCCGGATCGAGCAGGGCCAGGCCCAAATGGCCCACGCCCTCCTGCGTGCCGTTGCACGACTGCACCATAGACGGCGTAATGCCCGAAACGCCAAAGCGACGCTCATAGTAATCGCACACGGCTTGCTTGAGTTCGGGCAGGTCGCGCAGGGCATACTTCCACATCTCGGGATCTTGGGCTGCCTGCGTGAGCGCCTCGACCACGTGGTCGTACGGCTTAAAGTCGGGCGTGCCCACGCTCATGTTGTAAATGGTCTTGCCCTGAGCCTTCAGCGCGAGAAGCTTGTTGTTGAGCGAAGCGAAGACCTCCGCGCCAAAGCGGTCGAGACGCTGCGATGCCTGCATGGTGCCACCTTTCGATATAAAAAACGCGGCGCTCCGACAAGAGCGCCGCGCGATACGGGCCATCAGATTGCAAAAGTGTAACGCTTGCAACCCCCGCATTGGTTCAATTTAGCCAACCTTAGTCAATTGGATTGAGCGCGTCGATCTGCGCAAGCCACAAACGCGAACTGGCGTCACTCGGCATACGCCAATCGCCGCGCGGGCTGAGCGTCACCGAGCCCACCTTGGGACCATCGGGCAGGCAGCTGCGCTTAAACTGCTGGGCAAAGAAGCGACGATAGAACGTACGCAGCCACGTGTGGACGGTCTTGGCGTCGTAGACACCCTCGAAACTCTTGAGCGCCATGCGGTAGATCTTGCCCGGCTCAAAGCCAAAACGCAGCAGGTAGTAGAGGAAGTAGTCGTGCAACTCGTACGGGCCCACCAAATCCTCAGTCTTCTGCGCAATCTCGCCGTCGCCCGTGGGCGGCAGAAGCTCGGGAGATACCGGCGTATCGAGGATATCGAGCAAGACCTCGGCAATACGCCCGCCAAAGACATCAGCCGCATAGCGCACCAGATGGCGCACAAGCGTCTTGGGCACGCTCGCATTGACGGCATACATGCTCATGTGGTCTCCGTTATAGGTAGCCCAGCCGAGCGCCAGCTCCGACAGATCGCCCGTACCGATGACAAAACCGCCAGCCTGGTTGGCCAGATCCATCAGAATCTGCGTGCGCTCGCGGGCCTGGCTGTTCTCGTAAGTCACGTCCTGCACGGCAGGATCGTGCTCAATGTCCTTGAAGTGCTGCTCCACGGCCGCGTGGATCGAAACCTCGCGGAAGCTCACACCCAGGTCGCGGGCGAGCGACTCGGCATTCGACTTGGTGCGATGCGTCGTGCCAAAGCCGGGCATGGACACGGCCGTGATACCGGTGCGCGGCAGCCCCAGCGCATCAAAGGCGCGCACGGTCACAAGCAGTGCCAACGTGGAGTCCAGGCCGCCCGAAAGACCGATGACGGCCGCCTTGGTACCCGTATGGGCAAGGCGGGTCTTGAGGCCGGCGGTCTGCAGGTCGAGGATGGTCTCGCAACGCTCGGCCAGGTCGCCATGGTCGGCCGGCACAAAGGGCGCACGGGGGAAGACACGGTCGATGTCGCAGGCGTTGCGCAGGACGGGAGCCTCGGAGAGTGTGCTCTCAAAAGAGAACTCAACGGTCGTGGCCTCCGGCGCATCGTCCGCGCGCGCCCACGTCGTCGAGCGGCGGCGCTCGGCAACCAGACGGTCAAGATCGATATCGGCGACGGCCATATCGCAGGTAAGCAGTTTGGTGGCGGCGAGCTTGGAGCCATTTTCGTAGATAAGGTTCTCGCCCGCAAAGACCATATCGGTCGTGGACTCGCCCTCGCTCGCATCCGCATAGGCATAGGCGCAGTACAGGCGTGCGCTTTGGTTAGAGATAAGGCTGCGGCGATAGTCTGCCTTGCCGATGATCTCGTCGGAAGCAGAGGGATTAAGGATCACCGTAGCGCCGGCAAGCGCCATCTCGGTCGAAGGGGGTGCCGGCACCCACAGGTCCTCGCAGATCTCAACGCCCAGCACCATATCCTCGGCACCTTCATCACAGCAGCGGTAGACAAGCCCCGAACCCAGCGGAACCGGACCCTGACCGGCAAACTCGACCCACACGGGATCTGCGGGCGCCGGAGCAAACCAGCGGCGCTCGTAGAACTCGCCATAGTTGGGCAGATACTTCTTGGCCGTGAGGCCCAAAAGCTCGCCCGCGCAGCACACGGCGGCGCAGTTGTAGATATTCTCGGCAACTGCAACGGGAAGACCGATAGTAAAGACAATCGGCAGCTCACGAGTCTCATCGAGGATATGCACCAAAGCAGCCTCGCAGGCATGCAGTAATGTGCGGTTATGGAACAGATCGGCCGCGGTATAGCCGCACAAGTTGAGCTCGGGCAGTACCAGCGCGCGAACGCCGCGCTCAACAGCCGCGCGAACAGCCGCTAACGCAACCTCGGCATTGCCCTCGACATCGGCCACGCGAATCTGCGGCGACGCCGCCGCCACACGCAAAAAGCCATCGTTCTTATTAGCCGAAACGCAGCATTGCCTTGTTGATCTGGACACTGGAGGCCCCTTCTACCCTGAGATTCAGTCTAACGGACGTTCACATATCTCTAACTAGCCAAAGCAACCTCCCAGTTTACTGAGAGGCCAACCTGTGCTAAAAGCATGTATTTCAAAAATATCTTTAATTAAAAAAGGAGAAATCGATAATCGACTTCTCCTTTAAGCGAGGCGAGTAAATTCCGAAACTAATGGCAGAATTTATCCATGTAGTCCTCAAAGTCGAACACTTCCACCACGACGCCCTCTTCCTGAAACTCTTTCAGTTGCTCCAAGAGATCTTTGTTAATAACGTCCATGCAGAAACCTCCTCTATCTAATCAATTGTAGTATATCTGCTTTCATGCAATTATCAACCAACTTGTTTAATTGCTCCTCGTTTGCCGATAGTCCCTCTTTTTTCAAAATGTCGCGCACCTCGTTCTTAGTAATCGGCTTTTCAAACAACGAAAGCAAAGCGAACGAAAAATCATTAACCGCACACATTCTATGGGTGGCACAACTCAGCAGTACTCTTAACCCCTCTTTTGAGCGTCCGACTTCTTTCACAAACGAACTTTTAACCAATTGAAAACCATTATCGTGCATTACATAATCGGCATCGATATTTGTATTCAGCAATCCATAATGCAACAGTTCTTCTATCGCCCTTGTCAGCTCGAGGTCGCCCTGATCAAGGATAAGAGAAATGCTACAATCGGCCTCCAATAAACGGGCCAACTTAAGGTATACCAACTGGGAAACAGCATAGACATGATGGTATTCAGAATTATAGAAGTAGGCAAATGGCTCAACGAGCACGACAGAGGTCTTGGAATCCAGCCAGATTCGATCAGCTGGATTTAGACTAGTTAGCCGTCGCTTTACTTTGGTCAAATGTCCCTTATACCTGACAGCGTGAATAGAATCTAGGATCCAGGTCACCTCTGAAATATGAAGCCGCTGGGGCAAGTCAATTGTGTCGCTACCGTTTATGACCTCTTGCATATAAAAATCAATATGATGCTCATCAGATAAGGATTTTGCTTCATTTAAAGTTAAACCAGTGCCTGAAACATAATCCACTTCGAGGCGCAAATCCTCATATTGGGACTTCGGCATTACAGAGACACCATACTTATCGGGATGATTCCAAACATCCGACCCCATAACGAGACCAAAATTCGTAAATCCTCTCGTGGAATATGGAACACCACATACCTGTTTTGAATAATTCAAAACATTCTCTGTATAAGCTAAGGTGTTCAGAGCCTCTTCTTTAGTTTCGGTCGGGAAGCCAATCATAAAGAATAGATGAACAGGAATACCCGCATTGAGACAATCATGGATATTGCGATCAATCCAATCAACTCTCGTGTTCTTCTTCATTAGATCAAGAACTCTTTGGTTGTATGACTCGAGGCCAAACTGAATCTGCCTACATCCACTTTGGTATATCTTGTTGAAAACGTCTGTACTTAGGGTTGGAGAGAACCTCGTTTCTCCATGCCAGAAAAACGTTTTTCCCGATGCGTTTATTTCATCCGCGAGTTGCTCCATTCTTTTGCCTTCGAATGTTTCATCCACAAAAGAGAAAACTCTCGTGCCGTATTTTTCATTTAACCGACACATTATTTCAAATACTCTCGATATAGGCATCTTTCGGTAACAACCACCGGTAGCACCGGGAATGGTGCAGAAGGCGCAATGATTAAAACACTGCCTAGAGGAATAAACCGGCAATATTAACTCAGGCATGAAGTATTTAGAAAGGGCGAAGCCATCGAAATCGGGAACTGTATCGTTGATAAATGTTTGCTCAATCCGATGGTTTTTATATATCTTTCCACCTTTAGCATGGCAAAGGTTTGGAACACAGTCGAGATTGTCATCACCGGAGTCAAGAGCCTCAAGAAGACGTGCAAGCGGCTCTTCGCCGTCATACATCATTATCGAATCAATGTATTCAAAAAAGGGATGCCATTCTTTCATGCAGTCATCTGCTAAACGAGTAATGTAATTGCCGCCCAATGAGACGTGTTTAACAGATGGACATTCTTCTTTAATCAGTTTCGCTAACGTAACTGCAGAAATCAATTGGAAACAGCCGCTCACCGAAATCCCAATAAACTCAATTTTTTCCCTCTGAATACGCTTAAGAAAGGCAGTTTCATAGAAGGAAATAAACGGATTATGCAAGGTATCCGCAAGCGATTTCATTATTTCTGGTGTCGAATAATAATCATAGGGCAGATCTATGGAGTTGAACGTGTATTTAACTCCATACGAGACGTGATTTATGATATAGAGTGCATTTCTAAAAATGTTTTCAGCATATTGTCTTTCTTTTAGATTAAAGTATCTCTTCGATCTGAAAATATCTTTTGCCTCGTCAACATTAAGTGCTGACTTTTGTATCAACTCGATTGTTAATTGAACATTCGAACTAAACGAATCCTTTGATTCCCGATACCTTTTACAGCACTCTTCGACATGTCTAAAAGATAGGAGGTCATCGTAAAATTCCACGTTTAAGTCAACAATGTCAACTTTATATTGTTCAACCTCTTGAAGATATGACTTCAAAACAGGCAAGGCAAGATACGGCCCCACTGGACTCCATCCTGGGGGAAATACTAAAAGCGTTTTAGGCATATCAACGTCACATCTTTCGCAAATAATTCAATTGAAACGCAGCTACCATCATAATTGAAAATACACCAAGTCCTGTAACGAGAATTGAGAACATCGCGGTGCTCGTGAACAGCGAAACAAGGAGTGTTGAAATAACAACAGCAACCGATTGCAAAGACTCCCTAATTGAAAACAGGCTTATCGATTCAGATTCGTCTCTCGCCAAATCCTGCAGCGATGTTATGAGAAGCACATCTTGAATGGCGTTTCCGGCACCGACGATAAAAAGGAAAATAAACGATATCCCAGACGCATAACGATAGCCAAACGCCAGATACGCACCGAGCGCAAGATACGTCACAAAACAATATGATTTAACGCAATCGGAACCACTAATTAAACGACCATATATTGTATTTCCGAACAACAGTCCGATTGTAAGACTACTCTGAAGGAATCCATATTGTATCGATGACGAGTCAAATTGCAATTGCGCTATAGCTGGCAAAAGAGAATTCAGAGAGCCGAATGCCACGCCACTAGAAATATCGATTAATAGGAAACCAATTGCCAAGTGCTTCGCGCTAAGATCACTAAATGCAGTCCTGTTTTTTTCATTTTTGCTTATCCCCTCTTTATCATTAACCTCGATAACCGACGGAACATCTCGCAGCAACCAGAACGACGCGGCAAAAGAAAGCGCGTCTAATGCAAGAACAGCCTCCGCCCCAAATTGAGCGACAACAAAACCGCCGGCAACTGGCCCCAGAACCATCATCAAATTCTGCAGAAACCCAAACGAATTATTAATTACGTCGCGATTGATACTATTCGTATTGGCTCTTAACAACGAGTAAAAGCAGGGCATTTCAACCGTTCGGCAAAGCGATACCGCGCACGTAATAGCAAACATACTCCATTTACTATCAACAAAAATATAGCAAACGAATAATCCCGCGCGAATTAAGTCTGCCAATCTCATGGCCTGCAGTGTCCCGATACCCATCTTCTGAGGCAGCTGCGCGAGCGAAACTGAAAACAGAGAGGGGGCAAATCTGCAGCAGACCATCAAAGCAGTTGCAGAAACATCGTGAGTTACCTCGTAAATCAGCATTGGCAAAGCAATATTCGCACACCAATTGCCTATTTCGCTTATCCCTCTAGCAATATATAGGACCCGAACCGGATGGCTAGCTCTCAATACCGTGAACATCACGATTAACCTCGTATTTCAGGCCTCGTTCATCCCTTAATAGGAATCCATAATCAACCAAGTACCGCCTCAACACGGCATAATCAGGATAGAGCTGTGACAGCACACGATTAACCTGAAGCTCCGTATAACTTGTATTTAATTCAAAGAAAGAGACGGCCCATAGCAGCATGATTCTTTTATAGCTTTCCTTTTTTGGAATTGAAACCAGCTCGCCATTCTTGAGAAATCGTTTTTTAAAGTCTATTAGCTCATCCATTCACATCCTCCATTTCATACGCATCTAATACTAAAAATGCATACGCTTTAGGTCATCGCATTCGGCTTCTTTATTCGAACTAAACTCGAACTAATCTAAATGATTTGCTCAAACACTCTTCGAAAGCTCGTTTTTCACTCTGAGTAAAATGCCCTTCCCAGTCAGTCCACGAACAGGAAGGCAACTCACAGCGAGCGGAGTCGAAGCCCTCTGCCGTCGGTCGTTCAAAATGCACGACAACCTTTTCGATATCCTCATCTGCAATCAGGTCAGAATGAACGACCTCGGTACCGTCTTCGAATGTCATATACGGGTACATCACGTAAACCACCTCGCAATCGTAAATCCAGTTTAGCATCAAGCTATTGCACCAAAGACAGCAAGCCCCCCTTGATGAGTTGATGGTATCTGTTAAATGTCACGTACGATTCACATCTGGTGGGTACCCTGATGGCTACACGAAACGAAGCAGATTTACACCGGGAGGACCCCGTATGACAACCAAGTACACCGACGCGCCGCGCACGCGCGTCATGACGCCGGCATCGCTCAACAACGGCGTGCACGAGAACCATTCCATCGGACAGACCATGGCCATCGCGCCCAAAAAGGGCCTGTTTGACGACATTTCCATTCCCCAAATCATCGCCGGCGCCGCAGCTGCCGCCACGAGCGTCGCGCTTGCCTCCAAGATCGGTATCGCCGGATCGGTGATCGGTGCCGCCGTGAGCTCGGTCATCACCGTTGTGTCCTCGCAGGTCTACCGCCACTTTATCTCTGCCAGCGCCGAAGCCCTCAAAGGTACGCACGCCACCGTCGACTACCCCGCCGGCGCCTATGAACCCGTTGAATTAAATGCCGAGGAGCACTTAGGCGGCGCCGCGACTACCCAGGAGATGCGCCAGATTGCAGGGCGCGCGACCACGGCGCGCGTCGCCCCCGACAGCCTGCGCGCCAAGGCGGCGGCAGAGCGCAGCCAGACGCAAAAGAAGGTCATCATCTTCTCGATCGCCATCGCCATCGTCGCGGTTATCGCCTGCACCGCTGCCATCCTTATCACCACCGCCGGTGAGGGTCTGGGCGAGCGTCCCGAGCCGATTCTGTCGTCACGCACGACCGAGCACGACGCGGACAGCACTGGTCAATCGCAAAGCCAGCAGGACGACTCGCAGGGCACCTCCGCATCCACCGACTCGTCCTCGAACACCCCCGATCAGTCGCAGGGCGCCGATTCTTCTGTGAACAACAACGGTACGCAATCCGGCACAACCGACTCAAGCCAAACGACTGACGGCTCTCAACCGAGCACGGGCGACCAGACGAGCGACACCACGTCGGGAACGGGCTCAGCAGACAGCAGCAACACCAGCAACTCGAACAGCTCGAGTGGAACCGCGTCCGGCACGGCATCTGACAGCTCGAGCCAAGGCACGGCATCGGGCAACTAAGCACGTTTGCCCCTCATAGATAATCGACCTGTATAACGGGCGCGAACCGGCAACGGTCGCGCCCGTTTGCCTTGGGCGCCGAGGTAGCAAGCCCCGCGCGATGGTAAGATGCTTTGGTGTGTAAAGAGGAGATTTGCCATGAGCAAGACAATAGTTAAGCCCACGCTATCGCTGGGCAACCACATCTATCTGTATCGTCTGCTGCGTGATGCGATTGGGTGCGGCAAGCAAACGTTTATGACGCAGGTCGAGGAGGCGCTCGCTGCTGGTGACATGGCCGCTTATGACCTGGGCTTCGAGTCCACGCGCGAGCTGCTCGAGGAGCTCGACGACTGCATAAGGCTGACCGTCTTTAAGGGCGGTCGCCTGTATGCCACGCTCATCGCCAACGAGGCCTGGGATGCCGCCCTTGCCAAGGGCGAGGACAAGCCCAAGGCTGCCAAGGGTGCCAAGCAGTCCTACAAAAAGAAAAAGCGCGGCGAGAAGGACCTCAAGGCCGTGCGCCCCAAGCACGTTAAGCGCGCCGAGCCCGAGCCCGTGGCCGAAGTCGCTCCGGAGCCCGAGCCCGAGGCAGAGATCGAAGTCGCTATTGAGGTAACGGCAGAAGCCGACACCGAAATCACCGCCACGACCGATCCCGAAGTCATATCCGAGCAGGAAGCCACTGCGGAGCTCAACGAAGCTCCCAAGTCGACAACCGAAGAAGCCGCTGACCAGCCCGAAACGCCTGCGTTCCAAAACAGCGATGTCTTTGGCGACGAGACCGAGGACGATCAGCCCGACGAGCCCGACGATCAAGGCGCTACCGAGTCGGCGCCGGAGCCCGAGACGCCGCAGCCCGCCATCTCGCTCACGGTCGTCTATGACCCCGAGAACGCAAACGCCGGCATCACCACCATGGCATCCACGCCCATCGAGGCAAAGTCGAGCGTCGAGAACGAGAACGCGACGCAGGTTGAGGTTGAAACCGCAGTTGCAGACGCGCCCGTCACCGTGAAGCCCGCAGATTCCACAACCAAGCCGAAGACGACGCCGGAGCCCGCAGATTCCACGATCAAGCCGGAAGCGACGCCGGAGCCCGCACCCGTCATCGAATCCGTGCCCGCCGCTGTTTGCGACCAAATTCCCGCACCGGCACCGTCTCCGGCCCCCGCTGCAGCACCGGCCCCCGCACCCGCAGCACCGACCATCCCCAAGGACTTCCCCATCGATTTCGCAACCGAGGTCTTCTGCCCCGGCCCGCTTCTGCACGAGCTATCGACCTATCTCCCCTACGGCGCCGACACGCTCGGTATCGTCGGCGAGTACTACTGGATCGCCCGCGAGCGCGGTACCATCGAGGCCGCGCGAAACCGCGCAAGCTTCCCCCTGCACTACACGCAGGCCGGCGAGCGCCACGAAGTCACCGTGCGCATCCGCCGCAACACCACCGGCGGCCTCGGAGCCGCCTGGACCATCGATAAAGTCGAGCCTTCTACCAAGTAACAAAAAGGGACGATAACCTTGGGGTTATCGTCCCTTTCTCGTTAGGTCACCTGAGCTCGACTAATCGCGCGTGAGCTTGCGGTGGATACGATGCGGCTGGGCTGCGTCCTCGCCAAGGCGCTCGATGCGGTTGGCCTGATAGGCCTCGAAGTTGCCCTCAAACCAATACCAGTTGCCCGGATTCTCGTCGGTGCCCTCCCACGCCAGAATGTGCGTGGCGACGCGGTCCAGGAACATACGGTCGTGGCTAATGACCACCGAGCAGCCCGGGAACTCGAGCAGTGCCGCTTCGAGCGAGGACAGCGTCTCGACGTCGAGGTCGTTCGTGGGCTCGTCGAGGAGCAGCAGGTTTCCGCCCTGCTTGAGCGTGAGCGCCAGGTTCAGACGGTTGCGCTCGCCACCGGAGAGTACGCCGGCGCGCTTCTGCTGGTCCTGGCCCTTAAAGCCAAAGCTCGCCACATAAGCACGGCTCGGAACCTCGGTCTCGCCGACCATCATGTGGTCCAGGCCGTCCGAGACGACCTCCCACAGGTTCTTATCGGGGTCGATGCCAGAACGGTTCTGATCGACATAGGAGATCTTGACGGTCTCGCCCACCTCGAGCTCGCCCGAAGTCAGCGGCTCCAGGCCCACGATGGTCTTGAACAGCGTGGTCTTGCCCACACCGTTGGGGCCGATGACGCCCACAATACCGTTGCGCGGCAGGGTGAACGATAGGTCGTCGATGAGCACACGGCCATCGAACTCCTTGTGCAGGTGATGAGCCTCGAGCACCTTGTTGCCCAGACGCGGGCCCACGGGGATGCGGATGTCGGTCCAGTCGAGCTTCTGGCTTGCGCGGGCCTCGGCCTCCATCTCCTCATAGCGAGCCAGACGGGCCTTGTTCTTGGCCTGGCGAGCCTTGGGCGAGCTGCGTACCCACTCGAGCTCGGCCTCCATGCGCTTGGCGAGCTTGGCGTCGCGGTTGCCCTGCGCCTCGATACGGGCGGCCTTGGTCTCCAGATACGTGGAGTAGTTGCCCTTGTAGGGATAAAGGTGACCGCGGTCTACCTCGCAGATCCACTCGGCAACGTTATCCAGGAAGTAGCGATCGTGCGTGACGGCAAGCACCGCGCCCTGGTAGTTGTGCAGGAAGTGCTCGAGCCACAGGATCGATTCGGCGTCCAGGTGGTTCGTGGGCTCGTCGAGCAGCAGCAGGTCGGGAGCCTCGAGCAGCAGCTTGCACAGGGCCACGCGACGGCGCTCGCCGCCGGAAAGCACGTTGACCGGCATGTCGGAATCGGGCAGCTGCAGGGCGTCCATGGCCTGGCCGAGCTTGGAATCGATATCCCAGCCGTCGGCGGCGTCGATCTCGTCCTGGAGCTTGCCCATCTCGGCCATGAGGGCGTCCATGTCGCAATCCGGGTCGCACATCTCCTCGCCGATCTTGTTGAAGCGATCGACCTTGGCAATCATGTCGCCAAACGCCATGCGCACGTTCTCGATGACGGTCTTGTCATCGTCGAGCGGCGGCTCCTGCTGCAGGATGCCCACGGTGTAGCCGGGAGTGAGCCTGGCATCGCCGTTGGAGACCTCCTCGATGCCGGCCATAATCTTGAGCAGGGTCGACTTGCCCATACCGTTGGGGCCCACGACGCCGATCTTGGCACCGGGGTAGAAGCTCAGGGTCACGTCGTCAAGGATCACCTTGTCGCCATGGGCCTTGCGAGCCTGATACATCTGATAAATGAACTCCGCCACTGTCATTTCTCCTTATCTAGCTGCGGAAATCTTCTCCCCCTCTCCGTTTTGGAAAAAGCGGAGAGGCAGTTCGCGCGTTCTAATAAAAAGGGGCATGGTTGCCCACACCCCCTAATACTACCTGGGAAAAGTCCCCCGGAACATACTATGAACTGCGTACGCTAGTTTTCCGCAACCTTAACGAGCGGCTCGCTGCGATTTGCGCCACAACAGATACGAGTAGACGTAGACGGCTCCAACCGAACCAAACGCCAGAACCGCAATCACCGCGGCGACGACTTCACTCGAAAGCACGCTGCCTGCCACGCCCATCACAATCAGGCCAATACCCAGCACCATAAAGCAGGCGCCGCCAAAACGCTGCGTACGGCGCCAGTTCTCGGGATCGGCAAGCGCCCAGGGTGTCTTGATACCGAGCGTATAGTTCTGCTTCACACGCGGCAAGTAGTTGCCTACGCCGATGAACAGCAAACCGACAACACCGGAAATCAGCACGTTGACCGAACCGACCGCCGGCACCACGCCCCAGACCGTAAGCTCTCCCAGCCAGCTTATGGCGCACATGAACAAGGTGAAGGCGATTACGAAGCCCTGGTAGAACTTGCCCGAGGTTCGATATGCCTCACCTTTGGGGTCGATGCGCGGCACCACGCAGAACATTGCGAGAAGCGCCAGAGGCAGCGCGCCGAGCGCGGAGGCCATCCAGCTAGGACCCCAACCGTCGACGGCGCCGTTCGCGCCCCAGTGCGTGGGAATCTGCGCAGGCAAGCTCGGCATCACCATGAGGTGCGCTACGACATTGGCGGCGCACAGAGCGACCAGCGCAATCCACACGCGCGACGATACCCCCGTGGGGTGAATGCCCTTGTTTTCGTTATTCATCCTTATCACCTTCAGTGTTTGTAAAGCCCATAAACCAGCCAATTAAATCCTGCATGACGGTGGTGTTTAAGCTGTATACGATGTTTTGGCCATGGCGCTCGTCGGTCACCAACCCGGCATTTTTGAGCGTCGCCAAGTGATGGCTTAGCGACGGCTTACTGATATCGAAATGCTCGGCAAGCTCCCCCGCCGTGCAATTGCCCTCGCGCAGCAACTCCAAAATGCGCCGTCGCGTTGGATCGGCAAGCGCCTTAAAACCCTCTCCCGGCATAAGACCTCCTCTCATCATCTCTCATGACGCGCACACTATACTCGATATTTAGATGTTTGTCTAACTGTCTAATCGCAATGCTTCAAACCACATCAAAGCAAACGCCATCGCAACCTATGGGCGATTACCTATAATGGCGATAGCTAAAACACGACCTGCTTCCCCATCGGAGGATATTTATGACCGAAACCGCAGCCCCCATCGAGACACGCGACACCAAGCTCGAGATCATCATGGGCCGCGAGGCACTCGATAAGCTCGCCAACGCCACGGTGCTGGTGCTCGGCTGCGGAGGCGTGGGCTCCAACTGCTGCGAGGCACTCGCCCGCGGCGGCATCGGTCACTTCGTCATTCTGGACAAGGACATCATCGCGCCCAGCAATATCAATCGCCAGGCCATCGCATTTCACAGCACCATCGGCAAGCGCAAGGTCGACGTTATGGAGGCCATGATCAAAAACATCAATCCTGCCGCCACCGTCATCAAGCGTACCGAATACCTGCTAAGCGACAACATCGACGAATTCTTCGCAAGCGTTTTGGAGCAGACAGGCGGCAAGCTCGATTACGTCATCGACGCCATCGACACCATCTCGGCCAAGCTCACCATTGCCAAATATGCTCAGGACCACGACATTCGTTTGGTTAGCTCCATGGGCGGGGCCAACAAGCTCCATCCCGAGTGTCTCCGCTTTGCCGACATCTTCGATACGGTACGTGACCCTATGAGCCGCATTATGCGCAAAGAATGTAAGAAGCGCGGAATCAAGAGCCTGCACGTGCTGTTTAGCTGCGAGGAATCGGTTAAGACACAGCCCCGCGACCCTTCCAACATCCACGAGCGTACCGAGCTCGGAACCGCCAGTTTTATGCCGCCCATCATGGGTCAGATGATTGCCGGCGAGGTTATCCGCCAGATCAGCGGCCGCGGCACCGAACGTGTACGCTCCGATGGCCAGCGCCTGGACTAGCGGAACGCGCCGAGATGGAGCCCCGGTTATTTGATGCACACTGCCATCTTGATTTGATGGCATACCCGAATGCTGTTGCCGACGAAACTGCGGCTATAGGACTGGGGGTCTTTGATTGCGGGGTCGACCCACGCGACTTCGCGGCAGCAAAAAAGCGTGCCAGCCGCTACCCAAACATTATCGCGGGCGTCGGCCTCCATCCCTGGTGGCTCGCCGACGGCCGCTGCGGTCCTGCCGAAGTCAATCTGCTTTGCGAAGTTGCCGCCCAAGAGCACTACATCGGCGAAGTCGGACTCGACTTTTCCGCGCGCTTTGCTGGAAGTGAGCCGCTACAAATACAGGCACTTAACCGGCTCTGCGATGCGCTCGTGCAGCATCCTCTTACCGGGCGCGTGATATCAATTCACGCCGTTCGTTCGGCAGGAGCCGTACTGGACGTCCTCGAATCGCATGGACTACTCATCCCAAACCCCGACTCCCCCGTTATCATCTTCCACTGGTTTAGCGGTACTTCGGACGAACTCGTCCGCGCGCGTAATGCGGGCTGTTATTTTTCCGTCAACGAACGCATGCTCGCGACCAAGCGCGGTCGCGAATACGCACGACAGATTCCACTCGATCGTTTACTGCTCGAAACCGATGCGCCGGCGGAGGCAAACACAGAAACAAGCGCGCAGTCGCTCATCAGATCGCTCGCAAGGACCTCGATGCGCATTGCCTCACTCAAAAACTGTGACGCAAAGCGCATCGAGTCGGTAGTTTTAGCAAATGCGCACGCTGTTTTTGACCTTCGCTAACCCCTGTGGGCAAAAATGCCAAGGGTCATGCGAATCGCACAACGCAGTCCCTATTGGTAGGCAGTACAGTTCGGCAGCATTACACCAATTCGTGCATGAGATCACAGTTGCGTGCATACAATTCGTCAAAGATATGACGACGCGACGCATATAACTCGTGGGCAGCCATATCGGGCTCGATTGTTTGCGCAACGCCAAGGACTCGGGCGAGTTCATCCCATGATGCATAAGCGCCACCTGCGAGAGCTGCCATGATGGCATCACCGAAGCATGCGCCCACCGTAACCTTGGCAACCGAGACCTCGCGCCCGCATACGTCGGCGATAGCCTGCATCCAAACTGGATTCTTGGTTCCACCTCCGACAAGCATAATGCGCCCAATTGGCAGTCCATGCTCTCGCTCGATAATGTCGACATGGGATGCAACGGTATACGCGACGCCTTCCAAGGCGGCGCGAACCATATGGGCTCGCGTATGCCTTCCGGTCAGGCCAAAGAAGACGCCACGCGCCTCGGGATCGTTGAGCGGAGTACGCTCCCCCGCAAAGTACGGCAGACACAGGAGCCCATCGGCACCCGGCGCCACGTCGGCGGCATCATGCGCCATAACCGAATAGGCATCGGGACCACCGTGGCCCTCGGCCTCTACGGCGTCGCGATACAGCTCTTGGCGCAGCCACGATGTGAGTGCGCCCGCCGTATTGGTCCCCGCGCAAATCCCGTAAGTTCCGGGAATGATAAACGTCCCCGGCCACAGGCGGGCATCATCGATCATATGATCAGCTAGGTAGATGAAATACGCCGTACTCCCCAACTGAACCATCATATCGCCGGGACGGAATACACCCGTCGAAATGGCCTCGGCACCAGAGTCGCCCGTTCCCACTAAGACAGGTGTCCCTGCCGCGAGCCCCGTCGCCTCAGCCGCACGCTGCGTAATCACCCCGGCAATATCGGTAGCCGACATCACCTCCGCCATCTGGTCAGGCCGGCAGAAACGAGCACATTCCCGAGCATCAACCTTCCAGGTGTAGCGGTCGTATAGGGGAAGAAAATCCTCCGCTAAATAACGGTCCACCGTAAAACGCCCCGTCAACTTTGCGCACAGAAACGATGACGCCGTCAGGAACTTCGCGGCACGTTCGTGCACCTCGGGCATATTCTCCTTAAACCACAAGATCTTGGGAGCAATATCTGACGAACAGGGATCATGCCCGAAAAGCTCGCGTGCGCGATCTGACCCATATTCGGAAAGGAGCTCGTCAATCTGCGGCTTCGAACGTGCATCGACTCCATACAAAATCGCGGGCGCCAGCGCGTTGCACTCGGTATCGACTGGCACACAGTCGCAACCCAATGCGGAAAGGCCCACGCATCCGATCTGTGCCGCGTTAACCCCCGATCGCGCCACCAGCTCGCGCGACAAGCGGCAAAAATCGCCCCACCAAACTGCCTCCGCATCATGCTGGTACCATCCATCACACGGGTTGTCCGTCTCGTGTCCACAAGAAGCTTGGCAAACGATGTTGCATCGATCATCGATTAAAACGCCTTTAGAGGCGCTTGTCCCAATATCAATACCCAGATAGAGCGCCATAGGTGCCTACTCCCCTCGCGCCGTACGAGCGGCAGCCATAAAACGAGCTACCCGCTCAACATCGACCGGGGCATCCAGCTTTCCGTCGCACTTTAAGCACGTGCCGACAAACGCACCATCGTAGTGAGCGAATACGTCAGCCACGGTATTTTCGCGACAACCGGTGCCACATACCACAGGTACTTCGCCAACACGCTCGCGGACTTCATCGGCAAGCTCGCCCGAAGCGCCACGACCGGCAGCCGAACCGCCGATGACCATTGCATCCGGAAGGCAATTAAAGAGAAGTGAATCGGCAATGTCCGCAGTCGTGCGGTCGTTGAGATAAACCTCCCCCTCGCTCGTGATGAAGTGAAAAAGCTTGAGGTCATCCAGGCGCAGCGCCGCCTTGCGACGCATGGTGTGCGCGAAATCTCGATTAATCAGCCCGAGATCACCGGCCCAGGCACCGCAAAAATTGCAGCGCGTGAACTGCGCATCGACAGCAGCGCACAGCTCGATTGTGGCATCACCGTCGTAAATAGCCTCGGCTCCCCAAGGGGTCGACAGATCATGGGACAGAGCTCCGATTACATAGCCCATCGATGCAAGGGTTGAGGGAGAAACGTGCTGCTCATAGGGCATCGAGAGCTCATTGGTAATCAAAATGCCATCGACACCGCCCTGTTGCAACGCCTCGAGATCGCGCTTGGCGGCTTCCACGACCTGCGACACGCTTCCACCCGGGTAATACAGTGGGTCGCCCGGCAGAGGACGCAGGTGCAGCATTCCGATAACCGGCTTTTCGGTCTTGAACATCGAAGTTAGAAACGACATAGCGTGCTCCTTCATAGGGTTATTGCAGGGACGTTACTCCCCCAGCACCTCGACGTACACTTTTCGCTTCTGCGGACCGTCAAACTCCGCAAGATAGATGTTCTGGGCACTTCCGCACACGATGTGGCCATCTTGGACGGGAAAGAAGCAACTGTTCCCACAAATCATGCTCTTGATATGCCCACAGGAGTTGTTGCCGGTGGCTCCATAGCTCGGCAGGAAGTGTGCATGTGCATAGGGGGCATCGAGTGGGGCGATGCGATCAAGCGTTTCCATAAGATCCGTCTCCACGCAGGGCAGCCCCTCGTTTACCACGATTCCACAGGTCGTATGCGACAAAATAATCGCTGCCAAGCCATTGGTCACCGAGCTGCGTTCGATGGCAGCGTGCACGTCTTCGGTAATATCGATGAACTGGTCCGGAGCAGTCGATAGATAGCTCAATGTTTCGAGCGTCACCATGTTTACTCATCCCCTTCAAGAAAACGCAGGGCATTACCCCAGTAGAGCCTTTCTCGCGCATCATCGCGCATGGACACGGTATCGAGCGCCCGCTTGAGTTTGAACGCACGGAAACGCGGCGTATTGCTGGCGAACATCACTTGATGCGATAGCGCGCGCTCATACCACAGCGGCCCCATATCGACCGTGAAAAGACGCTGCATCATCTCCTCGGGCGAATCGATGTAAGTGATAGAGGTGTCCGTGTAGCAGTTGGGATACTTGAGCAGCATCGCCACGGTCTCGCGCACCCAGGGCCAGCCAAAGTGGGTCAAACTAAAACGCACATTTGGATGCGTTGCGATTGTGTGCTCAAATGCAAGCGGGTTACTGCGCGAGAGCTCTGCGCCCGGCTCCCAAGACATACCGGCATGGAAAACCACCGGCTTGTTATAGCGCTCGCACAGCTCGTAAAGCGGCTCAGCCACAGCATCATCGGGGTCAAAACCCTGCTTTGCCGGATGCAGACAAAGCCCCTTTGCCCCCAGCTCGGTAAAGGCGCGCTCCAATTCGCCTGCGGCACTGCTCACCCGCGGATCTACGCTCGCAAATCCCCACAGACGATCGGGATGCGCGGCAACCAGCATGGCAATCTGGTCATTGGTGCCAAAATGCCCTCCGCATGCCGTGGTTACATCGAGCGGCATGAGCAAGCTCTTCTGCACATCGCAGACGTCCATCTCAACTTGAAGCTCGTCCCAATCCATGGGACCCATATGCCCCATACCAAATTCTCGTGACCAAAAACCGAATCCATCAGGCTCATCACCCGGCGTACAGATCTCGCCGTAGAGCATGGGCTGAACCAACATGTCGATAACCATTTCGTACTCCTTTCCAGGCATTTGACCCTAGTACGGCTCAAACGAACCAATCACTCGGGACGACAGCTCAGCGCCCGCCTTCATACACGCCGGAATATCAAGGCCATCGATCACGCCCTTGGTAAACCCGGCAATATACGAGTCGCCGGCACCCACGGTATTAACGACCTTCTCCGCCGGTACAATCCCGCACTCATAGAAGCGCTCACCGTCATAGGCAATGCTTCCCTTCTCGCCAAGCGTGGCAACCGCAACGCGCGGTCCCAATTCCTGCACGTGGCGTACCCAGTCTCGTAGCTCCGGAGTGTCCTCTTCAAACGACATAAATGCGTAGTCAACGTAGGGAAAATGATTCTCACATGCATATTCGGGATCCTGGCTGAACACCGAGAAGTCCATAACCACCGTCTTGCCCGCATCGTGCCATTCGGGCAGGAGGTCCAAACAATTGCCAAACAGGTCGGTATGAATGATGTCATGCTCTAGGATAAACGCCCGGTCATCTTCATTCGGTCGATATGTCTCCATTACGCCATCGATTGCCTCGAGATGCACGCGATCGACGCCGTCTTTCAATGCCATGAGCATCACCGAGGTGTCGCCATCCTCCACCCGCAGATGTGAGATATCGAGCCCCTCAGCGGCCAGCGCCTCTCTCATCTTGTCTCCGTACTCGTCCTTGCCGACAACCGACACGGCGGATACCGAAACGCCCATTCGTGCAAGATGGATACCCCAGTCAATGCCATTACCAGTCGGATAGAACACGCCGATGTTTTGATAGACGTCCGCACAGCAAAAACCAGCCGCGCACGCTTTAATACCCATGGTCTTCTCCAATGTTCAAAAGGGGACCCACCACATGGCGAGCCCCCTTTTCGCGTTTCGCTTATTGTTTTGCATCGGCTGTCCAAGGCCTCATAGCCAGACCGCCGTACGCTTTCTTAAGCTATTCGACGATTGGCGCTCCGTGGCCCCAAGAACCTTCCATACCGCACACGGTCGAGGCAAACCCGGCAGCAAAGTCGAGCGCGCGCTCGATGGCCTCGGCGCCATCCTCACCACGCTTGGCGGAATCGAGATAGCACATCAAAAACGAGGTGAGGAACGAGTCGCCCGCCCCCATGGTGTCCTTCATGTCCGTTACCGGTTTAGCCAGCTGGCGGTAATAGCGCTCGCCGTCGTAAGCAATGCAGCCCTCGGCGCCCGCCGTAGCCGACACAAAACGCGGACCCTGGCCCTTCACCCATGCCAGACGTTCGCGAATCTCGTCCTCACTCGCGGCATCCGCCGCACTAAAGAAAGCGAAATCGACGTAGGGCGCAATCTGCTCGTAGTACTCGTCGGTGGAGTCGTCCGAAAAGTCAAAAGAGACCGTGACGCCCGCAGCCTTCAGCTTGGGCAGCTCGCGCTCGGTAAAGCAATAGTTGCCCGAATGAACCACATCGAACTGCTTCATGTACGAAAGGTCAAAGCGATCGAGGACATAGCGCGCATCGCCACGGATACCGCCCTCGTTGGAGCCGAGGAAGACACGGTCACCGTCAACGACGGTCACGCGAGCCGCTCCGTTCTCGCCAATCATCTGCTCGCACTTGTCAAGCTCGATACCCTCATCCTCGAGACTTGCAATGACATGCTCGGCAGCGGCGTCATTGCCAAAAATGCCCATGTATGCAGAACGTGCGGCACCGCATTTCTTGGCATAAACGGCGAAGTTCACCGCATTGCCGCCAGGATACATGGTGTGGATATGCTCGTAGCGATCGACGACGTTGTCGCCAAATCCGAGCGCGTTAACGTTAAATGCCATGGCCTTTGCCCCTTCTAGTACTCGACAACACCCATATAGCGACGGAAATCGGGATCGTGATCAAACACCTTGCCGCGTGCAGCACGCAGCTCGCAGTTCATGGCGTAGAACAGCACCGGGTCCAGATAGGCACGGACGCTCGCCGGCACGGCTTCCATACCGTACTCCTTGGCATCGAGCACCATCAGCGTATCGGTATGCGTCTTAAGGAACGCCAGGGCGCGCTCGTCCATGGCACGGCACTCGCTGGAGCCCATCTGCAGGAAGTAAAAAACGCCATCCTGAGTAGCCTCGAAGGGGCCATGGAAGTACTCGGCAGAGTGGATGTAGCTGCAGTGCTGCCACTGCATCTCCATAAGAGAGCAGATAGCGAAACCGTAGGTCTGGCTAAAGTTGGGACCGCTGCCCAGAATGTAGAAGAACTCGTGCTCCTGGCAAAGCTTGGCAAAACGATCGCCCAGCTCGGCATTTACCTTCTCGCGTGCCGGGGGAAGAATCTTATCCATCTCGGCGATACCGGCATACATATCGGCAAGATCGGCGTAGCCCTCCTGCTGATCGAGCAGCTCGGCCGCAAGCGACAGCGAAATGCCAGCGGGGACCTCGGCCTGCGGCACGCCCTCGCCCCACGGGTAGACCCACGTGGTCCACTTGCCGGAGTCAATCTTGGATCCAGCGTTGTCGGTCTGGGCGATCACCGTAGCGCCGGCAGCAAGGGCAATCTCGCAGCCCTCGACGACCTCGGGGGTGTTGCCGCTGTGGCTACAAGCGATGACCAGGGACTTCTCGCCCAGACGACGCGGACGCATGATATCGAACTCGCGAGCCGTATAGATATACGAAGTGAAGGTGGTTGCCTCGCGCTGCAGAAGCTCATGAGCCGGGATCAAATCGATCATGGAGCCACCGCAAGCAATCCAGTAGACGCTGTCGAACTTGCCCTTCTCGGCAATTGCCTCTTTGATCAGATCGTGTGCGTTCATATCCAGTTCCTTTCTTGTTTGGCCCGCAATCAATGACGTTGGTTGCGTGGCCGATGGTTTTTTTAGTCAATCAGATATTTCTCGAATGCGGCCATGTTCTTGGCATCTGCCGCCGCCGGATCATCGTAGTAACGACCGTCCGTGATTTCCTGGCCCAGCATGCCGTCGAAACCATGGGCGTTGAGCGTGGCGACGAAGGCGTCCATATCGTGCTTGCCATCGCCCCACACCAGATGGCCATACGGGTCACCGTCGATAAAGTGCATCTCGTGAATTGCCCCATCACCAAAGGCGGCAAACCAGTCCTCGAGCGTCTCGCCTGCAACGCCCATCGCGGTTGTATCAACCATGGGCTGTAAGTACGGGCTCGCGACCTCGTCAATCATGCGCTTCGCATCGGAAACCGTCGTCACAAGGTTGCTCTCCTCGGGACGCAGGCTTTCCATCGTAAGCACCAGACCGTGCTCGCCGGCATACTCCGCCAGAATGGACAAGTGCTCGCGGCTGCGCTTCCAGGCTTCCTCGCGGTCCTCGTCCCAGTCGCCCCAGCCCGAGTTGATGGACATGCGGTCGCACCCAAGTACCTCGGCAAGCTCAATGCCGTGCTTAAAGTACGCCAGGCTGCGCTGCTCATGCAGCGGTTTGCGTGCGCAATACTGCCAAGGATAGACAACATTCTCGGGGCACAGAGTACGATACCTAAGCCCACGGTCTGCAGCCTTTTTCGCCAGGACCTCAGCCTCAAAATAGCCCGTGTGGTCGAGCGTCACATGCGGCTCTGCACACCACAGCTCAATGGACTCAAAGCCCAAGCGCTGCTGCACATCAAGGAAGTAATCGAGCGACCACATGATGTAGTGGATATTCATGCCCGCAATCTGTTCGCGGTGCAGCGTCGGTTTGGATTCAGACATCTTATGCCTCCTTATTTCGATCGAACACGATTTGTCCGTCCGACATCGTCATGTCAACCGCAAGATCGCGTGCGTCGCGATAATCGAGGTCGAACACATCCCGATCGAGCACGCAGATATCGGCAAGCTTGCCAACCTCGAGCGTACCCAGCTCGTCTTCGCGCATCAGGTCGTACGCGCCCCCGGCAGTCCAAGCGCGCAAGAGCTCGACAAGCGTCAGCGTGTTGACCTCATTCACGGGCAGTCCGTCGGCGAAGAATCCGCCGCACGCGCTGTAGATTGACTCGCCCAGGCTCGGAATCAGCAGCGGCAGATCCGTGCCGCAGCACACTGTGCATCCGGAATCTTCCATGCCGCGGCGATTCCAGCTGTGCAAAAGTCGCGTCTCGCCAATTTGTCGACGCATCATCGACAAGCAATCCTCACGCCGGTCCAGCGTCAGAATCTGCGGATAGACCTCGCAAATTCCACCTAACTTGCCAAACTCGACAAGATCGGTCGGGTCAGAGTTCTCGAGATCGGTAATCGCATGGCGGCGAAGCAACCGCCCATGCTCGTCTCGAGGCAACGAGGCATAGAGCGCCACGGTGCGACGAACGGCGCCATCGCCCTGGCAATGCAAGGAATATCGGAAACCGTCAGCATCAATTGCACGCAGCTCGCTCTCAATCAGATCCCACTCTGGCTCCTCGACGACCGTCTTGCCGGCAGCTCCCGCATCGGCCGTGTCCTCATAGGGGTCAATCATCTCGGCAAGCCCCGCCCATACGCCGCGATCGGTCATACGGTTGAAGCCAGAAAAACGAACGAACGGTCCCCGGAAGCGCTCTCGTGCCTCGCGAGCATATGACAGATTTGCACCGGCACCCACCGGCTGCGACATCATAGAGACGCGAACCGTCAGCTCACCAGATTCCTCACGGCGAGCCATTTCGTCGGCAAAGCCGTAGTAGTCATCAAACGCCATCTCCTTGATGGCGGTAACGCCGCGCTCGTTAAGCATGCTCATGTAGTCCGAATACCCGGCACGCACCTCGGGCAGCGCGAGGAAATCGCTCATCATGCGCCAGATCTTCTCGGCATAGCATGCCTGGGGTGTAAAGCCGTATCGCGCACTGGCGGCAGCATTGAGAACGCAGGTCTCCGCACCCGGCGTAAAGCAGACGACAGGGATATCGCCAAAACAATCGTCAAACACAGCTGCCGTATTTGCGTTCTCGGCATCCGATGCCAACGTTTCGGGCAGATTGTGGCCAAAAGCCGCCGGGCAATCCGGATGATCTTCTTTCCATGCACGCAAGAGCGACACGGCCTCTTTGGCATCAGCGATGCCGGACAGATCAGACCCCAACGACCGCAGCGCCCAGCCCGTATAGAAGGTATGCACATCGATCAGGCCAGGCATGACGGTGCGGTCCCCAAGGTCAACTACCTCGTCCGCCTGGGTCAAATACGAAGTCACCTCGCACTTGGTGCCAACCGCCTCAATTCGATTGCCACGGACCGCTACGAAACCTTCAAACGGCAGGTCCCCCGTACCGGTAAAGACGCTCTTAGACGTCAGGACCGTCAAACGATCAGACATCACAACCACCTACACCGGAAGCATGCCAGAGATTGCCGTTACGATCAGGCCAAAGACAACCATGAAAATGAAGAACTTCCAAATGGTCTTCCACCATTGGCCAAACGAAATCCTAGCCACGGCAAGACCGGCGACCGTCATGCCCGCCACGGGGCTGATGGTGTTGATGGTCTGGTTGGCAAACTGGAGCGCGGTGACGGCCGCCTCGGGATTGAGGCCCATGAGCTCGGTCAGGGGGCCCATAACGGGCATGGTGAGCGCCGCCAGGCCAGAACTTGAGGGAACCAGCAAAGAGAGCAGGCCAAGAACGATATACATAAACGTGGTGTAGACGGCGGCGGGTGCACCGGCGAGCGCAGTAGCGAGCGCCTGGAGGATGGTGTCGATGATCATGCCGCCCTCGGCGATGACCAGAATACCGCGAGCGATACCGATAACGATGGCAGCGTACGCAAAGTCGGCGAGACCCTTAACGAACTCCTCTGCGATCGTCTGCTGGTCAAGACCGCCCAGGATACCGGCAAGCAAGCCCATGCCAAGGAACACGGCGGAAATCTCATTCATGTACCAGCCCTGGGTAACAAGACCCCAGACGATAATGCCCATACCGCAAGCAAAATCGATAAGCACGAGCTTCTGACGGATAGTGAACTCTTCCTCGATGGAGGCATCGGTCACGGAAAACTCGATACGCTTGAGCTTATCGTCCTCGTACACAATGGACGACTCGGGGTTTTTCTTGACGCGCATGGCGTAGCGCATGGCCCATGCGATACCGACGGCAGTGAAGATGACCCAAGAAACGGCGCGCAGCCACAGTTGCGGATTGCCCTCGATGCCAATGATGCCCTGGGCGATCAAAACATTAAACGGGTCGATGGTCGAAGCACAATATCCCAGGTTGGGACCAAGGAAGCAGATGATGAATGCCGTCATCGAGTCATAACCGATACCCATCATGATGGGAATGAAGATGGCATAGAACGGCAGGGCTTCCTCAGACATACCAAACGTAGTGCCGCAAATGGACAGCAATGTCATCGTGATGGGAATGATGAGGATGTCCTTGTTCTTGAGCTTTTTAATCACACGGCTCATGCCGGCATTCAAAGCGTTGGTCTTGGTGATGATCGCGAACGATCCGCCAATCAATAAGACGAACGCAACGACGTCGGCAGCCTCTTGGATACCCTTGGTGGGCGCTTGCAGAACCGCGAAGATATCCTGGCCCAGATTGATGGTCTCGCCGGTCTCGGAATCGGTGTAGTTCTTATCGACCTGTTCATAGGTTCCAGCAACGGCGACTTCACGCTCGCCCGCCGCTGTCGAAATCGTCTTGCGCTGATACTGACCAGAGGGAACGATCCAAGTCAGGACCGCAAAGACAACGATCAGCAAGAACATGATCGTATAGACATGCGGTAATTTGAACTTAAAACGTCTGTTTGTCTTCTTCGCCTTCGTATCTGACATAGATACCTCCAAAGAACTCGAGACTGCATCGCATCTCGCTTCAACGTTTGCATAAGGCAAACGTTCTATGACGTCCCATAGATTACATGCAGCTTTTTCCTTCATCAAGATAATTTCAAACTGATTGCCGCAACGCGGTTGAACGGTTGTGTTCGCGCCGTGAACGGTATGGAAGCGCCCGGTGAGATGATCCACCGGGCGCTTCCATTCGCAATGTCCTAGATGTCAAAAACGTAGCGAGACCCAACGATCCGCTGACGACCGATGATAAACGGCCGCCGCTGCTCATCGAAAAAGAAGGCTTCCATATAAAACAAGGGTTCGCCAACGGGAACTGCCAACAGTCGAGCGACCTCGGGCGACGCGCACGCGATCTCGAGCGTGCACGGGTCGGTAAACGCGGGCGTGCGGCCCGTCCGGTTGCGCACGAACTCAAAAATGGATTGGTTAGATAGAGGTGCCGTTGATAGATAGGCGTTGTCCTCGTAAACGTATATGTTGTTCTCAAGCATGACGGGGACGCCATCGGCAGTACGCACACGCTCGACGCAAATCAAGTCAGTTCCAACGGGAACACCAAAGAACTGTGCTTCGGTAGAATCCGCCGGCAGTATCTTTCTCGAAATGACACACGCCCCCGGTTCCATTCCGTTAACGCGGCATGCGTCCGAAAAACTCTGGACGTCATCCTTCTGGCGAATCTTGCGCTTGAGCTTGGGGGCATTGACGAACGTGCCTTTCCCCTGTCGCTTCGTTAGATAGCCCTGCTGGACGAGCTCCTCAATAGCGCGTCGCACGGTAACGCGGCCAACTTTATAGCTCTCAGCCAATTCGAATTCGTTGGGTATCCGCGCGCCTGCCTTGTAGGCGCCGGAGTTGATTTCGTTTTTAATGATATCAATGACCTGTTGGTACAGCGGTATCGCTGCTTTACCGTCAGTTAGCCCTTCAGTCGGTGGCATATACCCTCTCCCAGCACAATTAAGTCAAAAGCGGGCTCAAGGGCATTCAACAAGCCCTTAAGCCCGCATTAGCATAAAGTATGCTTGCTGCCGCACCAAAATGTCGGGTATTTACTCATCTGACCCGAAAAACGCGCAACTACCGCGCTCCTAAGAAAGCGTGAGCAGCTCCGGCAGCTGGTCGATAATCTTGTCCGCGGCATCCTGGCTAAAGCCAAAGCGTTCCTCGCGCTTGGCAATGACCGTCAGGCCGGCTCGCTTACCCGCGGTAATGCCCGGAACGGAATCCTCAACGCAGCAGCAACGATTCGCGGGCAGCCCCAGCAGGTCCAGCGCATGCAGGTAGATGTCGGGCTCGGGTTTGCTCTCCTTAAACTGCTCGCCGCTCACCACATACTCAAAGGCATCAGACAGCCCGCATGCGTTGAGCACTTCCTCGATGCTAACCATGGGAGACGAGCTGGCAAGCGCCACGCGAACGCCACGGCGCGGCAGCTCTCGAATCGTATCCACGGCGCCTGGGTTAATCAAAGCCTGATAGTCACGCGGACGCTTATGCGCCCACTCGTCCCAACGGGCCAACGCCTCCTCGCCAGTGAAGTGTCCCTTACCGGCGCGCTCAAACCAATCGACCAGCATATGCAGGAAGAACTGATGCGAGGTACCGACCTGCCCATTCAACTCCTCTTGAGTCAGATTAAGTCCAAGCTCCTTGGCAAACGCGGCAGTCTCGCCCAAGTAGTAATACTCGGTATCGACAATGACGCCGTCCATGTCAAAGATAACGGCGTCGAACGGAAATGCGGACACGGCACCCTCCCTAACAAAAGGACGCCCGCAAGCAGGCGCCCGAGCCATGCATTAATCGGCGATTCTAACCCAGCAGCTTATCCAGCGCCACCGCAATGCCATCTTCGTTGTTATCGGCGGTCACCATCTGGGCTACAGCCTTAACCTCTTCGACGGCGTTACCCATGGCAACACCGGTGCCGGCCCACTCAATCATGGACTTGTCGTTCTGGCCGTCGCCAAACGATACGACCTCACTGGCATCGATGCCGAGCTTGGGCAGGGCACCCTCGAGTGCGCGGGCCTTGTCGATACCGGGCGCCGTGTACTCAAAGTACCAGTCGGCCGTAAACATGCCCGAAAGCGTCTGCTTAAAGGGCGCATACATCTCCTCGTAATGCGCCTGCAGGTAGGCCGGATCGCCCGCCGTCAGCAGCTTGTCCACGGGATAAGCATCAGCGACCTCATGCAGGCTCTCCACCTCGCGAATCTTAAGATCGCACGCATCGCGCTCGTATTTGACGATGTTTTTCTGCGAGCCGTCAGGCAGCGTGATCATGCAGTGATACGAATCCACGACATGCAAATCGCGACCGAGCGAAATCATAGGGATCACGTCAAAATTACGCAGGTGATCAATCAGACGGTGCAGCTCGTCGACCGGCATGGCCTGGTCGAACAGCACCTCGTCGGTCTGAGCATCGACCACGTGCGCACCGTTAAAGGCCACCAGCAGACCATCGTGGCTCTGAAGATCGAGCTCCTGCGCCAGGGCATGAAGGCCCCACGCGGGACGGCCCGAGGCCAAAATGAGCTTAATGCCCGACTCCTGCGCTGCGAGCAGTTTCTCACGTGTGCGCGGGCTAATGACCTTCTGGTCATTGGTGAGCGTACCGTCGATATCCATCGCGATGGCTTTGATTGCCATATGTGCCTCCTTGCATCGTTTTTATCGCGCACTATCTTATCCGAGCCGGGGCACGTTCGCACAGCGCGCGTATGACGGTTGCAAAACCACCCCATTTGAAACAAAGGCAAAAAAGTACTTGCAAAGACGCGTTCCGACATATAAGTTGATAAAAGACCGCCGTTGCGGTTTTAAGTAGATCGAGCATATGAAGTTTGAGTTTTAGCGTGTAAGAGAAGGAAGATCGGCAAAGTACAACCCCAAACGCAATGACAACTTAATGAGGTAACTGCCACATGTGAGGCACCCAGGGCATTGCTGTCTCGATTTTGAGCACGATGCCTTCCGCCTTGCATGGGCCGTTCCATCCCGCCCCTGCAGCAACTGCCTCATGGGCTCATTGAAAACCGCATAGCACCCAAACGTCAGCACATCACCCACGGCAAGCACATCACTCACGACAACCAACACATCAACAAACAGCACGAACATCAACCGATTGGAGAAGCTATGACAAACCACCACGCTGAAGACGGCGATAAGAAAAGCATTCTGGATGCCCGAATTGAGCGAGCATATGCAAACGAATATGACGCCGCCTTTGCCGCCGCGACCATCAAGAACTACGCGTCGCTACCGCTCGCGACGATCTTGGCCGACCACCCTCAACTGCTGAAGCGCTGCACAAAGATCATGGGCGACCCCGACATTCGCAAGCTGACAGACCCCTATGCCCCAAAACGCGGCAACGATTCGTGCGTTCTTACCGTAGGCTGCCTAGCCCATATGCTTACGGCGCTCGACACGAAACTCAAGCTCGCATGGGAACCCGACGAGCGTCATGAACTCGAAAGCAAGCGGAACACCCTGCGCACCGCACTGTTCCTTCCGTTGGACGGCCTCAAGCGCTGCAACGTCGAGCTCAATACACAGGCGCGGCAAAAGCCTGGGACCACGGGGCAGAAAACTCCAAGACCCCATGCGGCCATCGTCGACCGCAACCGATATAACCGCATGACCGCGCACTTTTCCGCCGAGGGAGCAGCCATAAGGACGCTGATCGACCTGCTGTGCCTCCTGAGCATCAACGAGCTATTTGAGGGCTATCTCGCCCTTGTTCCCGCGACGGCACCCAAGTCGGTAGCAAAGATCATCGAGACCTGCAGACGCCAGTTTGAGCGCCATCGCAATGGCAGCGAGATGAACGCCAGCATCGCGCAGTACTACGCGGCTCATTACAAAAATGACGGATGTGCCCCTATCGAGCATCAGCTGCGGCTCGCCTACACCACGCCCGTCGCAACGCTCCATCGCTTTGGAGCCCTTGGCGCTTGCGAGCCGCACGGACAGGCAGCCTGCCCCACAACCGAGCTCGATCTCAGGCTCGGACGAACCCTGTAGCCCGCCAGCCCCTCCGCGGGCAGCGACTCTATTCCACAACACCACCAACAGAAAGGAGTCCTCATGGACACCAATCATTCCCCCATCATCAGCCCCCTCACCATGCGTGAATCCGCCCGAGGTATCACGCTCACCAGCATTTACGATGAGATGCTCGCCCGTCGCGAGCTCTCCGTCATGGGAAACATCGAAACCCCGATGGCCCACGACCTATGCCAGCAGATCCGCCTGCTCGATGCCACCGACCCCAGCCGCCCCATCACCATATTTGTCGCCAGCGCCGGCGGAAGCGTGCGATCGGGTCTTGCGATCTATGACGCCATGCGCCTCGCATCGTGCCCCATCCGCACCGTCTGCCTGGAATTCGCCGCGTCCATGGGCGCCGTGATCTTTATGGGCGGCGACGATCGCCGTATGGCGCCCCATGCAGAGCTCATGATTCACGACCCACTGATCCCCCAGGGGGCAGGCGGCTCGGCACTTGCGCTGCAGGAAACCAGCCGGCGTCTCATGCAGACCCGCAAGACCCTCACGCAAATCCTCTCGGACCGCAGCGGCCTCACGCCCAAGCGCATCCAGTCCCTCACTGCAAAAGACACCTACCTTTCGGCCGAGCGCGCCGTCGAGCTCGGCTTTGCCCACGAAATTCTCTCGACCACCAAGGAGGTCGCCCATGTCTAACCTCGCCAGCCGCCTCGCCGCATCTGAGTCCGCATCGTCCACCATCCTCGCCAAGGATCGAACGCTCTCCTGCGACACCCGCCAAACGGGACTCAACAACAACGCACTTGTGATCGGCCCCTCGGGAGCCGGCAAGACCCGAAACGTCCTCAAGCCCAACCTGCTGCAAATGAACGCAAGCTACATCGTGCTCGACACCAAAGGCACGCTCTGTCGCGAAGTGGGACCCGTGCTGGCAGCCCACGGTTACCGCGTGCAATGCCTCAACTTCGCCGACCTCAACACCGTCCCGGCCCTTGCGCCCGGCATCGAGCGCTGCGGCTACAGCCCCCTGAGGCACATTCGCCGCAAGGCGGACGGCAGGCCCAACCAGCAGGACATCCTCTCGGTGGCAAAGGCCATCTGCCCCATCGAGGACAACAACCAGCCTTTTTGGGATCATGCGGCGGCAAACCTGCTGTCGTGTCTTATCGCCTACGTCACCGAACAGCTACCCGCCGACGAGCAGACGATCAGCTCGGTCATCAAGCTGATCGAGCACCTGCAGGACGGTGCCACGGGTCGATTGTTTGACGACCTGATCACGACCGACCCCCAAAGCTATGCCCTCTCGCTATGGCGGCGCTACGCCATTACGCAAAATGCCGAGCGCATGCACGCGAGCATCGTCGGCATCCTTGCCGAAAAGGTCATGTGTCTGGGATTCGACGGTGCGGCACAGCTCTATCGTGAGTGCCATCAGGTGAACTTCGCTTCCATGGGACACACCCCCTGCGTCCTGTTTGTAACCGTGAGCGATATTGACCGCAATCTCGATCCGCTGACCGGCCTCTTTATTTCGCAGGCGTTTATGGGCCTCATTCGTGAGGCCGATAGGCAGCCCGACGGCAGCCTGCCCGTGCCCGTGCGCTTTATGCTCGATGACTTCGCAAATCTGCAGATCCCCCAGATCGACAACGTGCTCTCGATTATCCGAAGCCGCAACATCTGGGCAACGCTGCTGCTGCAGTCGACCAACCAGCTCGATGCGCTCTATGGCGAGGCACGCGCACGCTCCATCATGGGCAACTGCGACACGCATCTGGTGCTGGCGTTCCAGGATCCCGAGAGTGCCCGGGTGTTTTCCGACCGCGCCGACGCGCTGCCCAGCACGCTCATGGCGACGCCGATCGATCGCTCGTGGCTCTTTGTGCGCGGTCGCACTCCCGAACAGGTCGAGCGCTTTAGGCTCGAAGACCATCCGCTCTACGGGGAGCTGCCCGAGGCGCAGCGAGACCATGCGGAGGCCGAGATCTAGGCGCAGGGTTCTCGCGGCGCGCGGCGCCCCAGCGATGTTCCACAAAGGCCGTGCGCCCCGGGACTACGGCAAAGCAAAGGGGCCCGCATCCGATAGGATACGGGCCCCTGACTATAAGGCGCGATGCGTTAACAGCAGCGACTACTTACGGTGAGCGCGGTAGAACTCGATAAGCGCCTGGGTCGAAGCGTCCTGCTCGGCCTTGGCGGCGTCATCGTGTAAGGCAGGGGTAATCTGCTTGGCAAGCTGCTTGCCCAGCTCAACGCCCCACTGGTCGTAGGAGTCGATGCCCCAGACCGTGCCCTCGACAAACGTGATGTGCTCGTACAGGGCGATGAGCTCGCCGAGCGCGAACGGGGTCAGCGTGTCGCCGAAGATCGAAGTCGTCGGACGGTTGCCCTCAAAGCAACGGGCCGGGACGATCTGCTCGGGTGTGCCCTCGGCGCGCACCTCATCGGCCGTCTTACCAAAGGCGAGCGCCTTGGTCTGGGCCAGGAAGTTGCCCAGGAACAGCTCGTGGACATCCTGGCCGCTGTCGGTCGCAGGGTTGGCAGTGTTGGCGAAAGCGATAAAGTCGGCCGGGACCACCACAGTGCCCTGGTGCAGCAGCTGATAGAAGGCATGCTGGCCGTTGGTGCCGGGCTCGCCCCAGAAGATCTCACCGGTATCGGAGGTCACAGCGCTGCCGTCCCAGCGGACGTGCTTGCCGTTGGACTCCATGGTGAGCTGCTGCAGGTAGGCCGGGAAGCGGTGCAGATACTGGCAGTACGGAAGCACGGCGTGGCTCTTGGAACCGAAGAAGTTGACGTACCAGACATTGAGCAGGCCCATCAGCGCGACGGCGTTGTTCTCGAGCGGGGTGTTGCAGAAGTACTCGTCGATGGCGTGGAAGCCTTCGAGGAACTGCTGGAAGCGCTCGGGGCCGAGCACGACGATCAGCGACAGGCCCACGGCGGAGTCAACGGAATAGCGGCCGCCGACCCAGTTCCAGAAACCGAAGGCGTTGGCGGGGTCGATACCGAAGGCCTCGACCTTCTCGAGTGCGGTGGAAACGGCGACGAAGTGCTTTGCCACGGCCTCGGCGTTCTGCTCATCGGAGCCGTCGATGGCGCCCTGAGCCTTGAGCTGCTCGAGCATCCAGGTCTTGACCTCGCGGGCGTTGGTGAGGGTCTCGAGCGTGGTGAAGGTCTTGGAGACGATGATCACGAGCGTGGTCTCGGGATCCAGGCCCTTGAGCTTCTCGGCCTGGTCGTTGGGGTCGATGTTGGAGATGTAGCGGCAGTCGATACCGGCGTCGGCATAGGGACGCAGGGCCTCGTAGGCCATGACCGGGCCCAGATCGGAGCCACCGATGCCGATGGACACCAGGTGCTCGATCTTCTTGCCGGTAACGCCCTTCCACTCACCGGAGCGCACGCGCTCGGCGAAGGCATACATGCGATCGAGGACCTCGTGCACGTCGGCGACGACGTCCTGGCCGTCGACGATGAGCTGGCCCTTCTCGGTTGCCGGGCGGCGAAGCGCGGTGTGCAGGACGGCGCGGTCCTCGGTGGTGTTGATGTGCTCGCCGGAGAACATGGCGTCGCGGCGCTCCTCGAGCTTCACCTCGCGGGCAAGATCGCACAGCAGCTTGACGGTCTCATCGGTCACCAGGTTCTTCGACAGATCGAAGTGCAGGTCACCGGCGTCAAAGCTCAGCTTGTTCACGCGCTCGGCATCGGCGGCGAACCAGGCCTTGAGGTCGATACCATCGGCCTCAAGCTTCTCCTGATGAGCCTCGAGTGCCTTCCAAGCGGCAGTCGACGTAGCATCGATAGGTGCGGCAACAGTTGCCATAGAGTCCTCCTCAGCATACGGGCGCACGCCTCCATGCGCCCGGACATTCAGATGCCACTATTCTAGCGCAGGTCAAGACTACAATCAGCGAGCGTTGCCAATCGGCCTCCAAACGGCAACCGATTAAAAAGGGACAGGCTTATTTTGGCAGGTCAAACGCTTTACCAACCAAAAATAACCCGTCCTTTTATGGCAAATATTAGGCCGCGGCGCAGATGCTACCGAGCAACTCACGCAGAGGAGACCCGATGCCCTCCAGCAGTTCGGGCGCGATAATGGCAAAAACGGGAACCTCACCGGTGCCCACGACAGCAGGCGCCTTGCCCTCCGAGAGAATGCATCCATAAGGCACAAAGCCGTCTTCGCCGGCATCGAGCGCCGCCATGCGCCGCGCGAGCTCGCGTGCAAAGCCAGCAGTATCGACATCGCCAATCGCCAGGACAAAGTCCATGCCTTCGTCGGTCGCCAGGGCCACGGCTTCGTCGATCAGTTCGTCTCCCCCGTCACCCTCAACCGAGCCGCAGCGAAAAAGCACGCGCTCGAGCAGAGCTCGATCAAGCGAGCCAAGTGCCGCCGAGACAAGCTCATCGCGCGTATGCTTGTCACCGCCCAGCACGACCAGTGCCTTGGTGCCACCGTAGTGAGCGACCAATCGTCCGCACCAGCGAGCCACGTCTCCATCCGCAACAAGGCGCGTCGGCATACCAAACCCATAATTGACCATCTTTCCCACAACCCTTCCGTGCGCATAGGCGGTATCAATCGTTAGGCTCATGCTACGAGGCGAGGTTTTCCGAGCTGTTTCGCACTCTTTAGAGCTGCGTTAAAACCCGATCCAACCGCACGATCATACCTACCAAAACAAACCAGTCCCTTTTTGACAGGTTTTGACGATGTTCGGACGAGCGGGTATTATCGAACAAGTATTCGATAAGAACATGTGTTTGATGGAGGGACACGGATGGCGCACGAGCAGCACACCTATATCTGCATCGACCTCAAGACGTTTTATGCCAGCGTCGAGTGCGTCGACCGTGGGCTCGATCCGCTCACCACCAACCTAGTCGTTGCCGACGAATCGCGCGGACGCACGACCATCTGCCTCGCCATCACGCAGGCCATGAAGGACTTAGGTATTCACAACCGCTGCCGCCTATTCGAGATTCCCGACGGCATCAACTACATCAAGGCCGTACCGCGCATGCAGCACTACATGGAGGTGTCGGCGCAGATCTACGGTATCTACCTGGAATACGTCAGTCCGCAAGACGTTCACGTCTACTCAATTGACGAGTGCTTTATCGACGTGACACCCTATCTGGACCTCTATCACACCGATGCGGAAGGCTTCGCCTGCATGTTGCGCGACGAGGTCCTGGCGCGCACCGGCATCACGGCGACGGTCGGCATCGGCCCCAACCTATTCCAGGCCAAAGTTGCACTCGATATCACCGCCAAGCACGTGCCCAGCCGCATCGGCATACTCGACGATGAGACCTTTCGCAAGGAAATCTGGCCCCATCGTCCCATCACCGATATCTGGGGCATCGGCCCCGGCGTGGCAGCACGACTCGAAAAATACGGCGTCTACGATCTGATGGGCGTCGCGGCGCTCGACGAAAACCTGCTTTACGACGAGCTCGGCGTCAATGCCGAGTATCTCATCGACCACGCCTTCGGACGCGAGCCGACAACCATCGCCGATATCCAAGCCTATCGCCCGCAAGCAACTTCGACCACCACAGGACAGGTGCTCTCGAAGGGCTATGCCTACGAGCAGGCCTACACCGTCTTGCGCGAGATGGTCGACAACGCCGTGTTGGACTTGATCGACAAGCACGTGGTCTGCGACAGCATCTCGCTCTTTGTGGGCTACGCGAGCGAGCGCGCCGACATACGCAGGCTTGATGCCAGCGGTACTGCACAATATGTGGACGGATGCGGACACCTGCGCTCGAGTACGTCGAGCATCGAACCCACCGCAACCGCCGGCCCCGAGCTCGCGCCCCGTGCTCCCAAGCCCGTCCAGCGCGATGACGAACGGCGCCGCCTGGTGCGCGAAGCGCAGGCAATCGATGGCATCTTTGTGGGAGAGCATGGTGGCAAACCGCGTGGTGGCTATGCCGCGCTCTTTGCGCACTCCAACGCCTCGCGCAAGCTGCCCGAGCGTACCAATTCGTTTAAGAAGATCATGGGCTATTTCGATGAGCTCTGGGCGCAGACTGTCGATCCCAAACGACCGGTCAAGCGCATCAACCTGGGCTTTAGCAATCTTGTGCCCGAGGAATTTGCCACCATCGATCTGTTCAGCGATATCGAGGCCGATGAGCGCGAGCGCGACCTGGCGCGCGCCGTCCTGGCCGTGAAAGGCAAGTACGGCAAGAACGCGCTCGTCAAGGGATTAAGCTTTACCGCCGGCGCCACCGCGCGCGAGCGCAACGATCAAGTTGGAGGACACCGTGCCTAAACCCAAACAACAGCCCATGCGCCCGCCGACCGCCTTCGAGCGCCTGGCGGACCCCGAGGGCAGACGCCGCGCAGCCGACCCCAACCTCACTGCCAACGGTGCCGTGCGCGCCAACCGCGCCGCACAGTTTATGCCCTTTGCCGCCCTCACGGGATACTACGAACTCGTGCGCAAGCAGGAAATCACCGTCGAGCAAAAACGTGAGCTCACGGAAGAAAAAGCCCTCGAGCTTTCGCAAAAGCTCGAGGGCCTCAAACGCGGCGACTTGGTGCGCGTCACCTATTACGATACGTACGGCTATCGTAGCCGCACGGGCATTCTCGACGAAGCGTTACCCGCATTCAAGCTGCTCAAACTCAGGGATATCGCCATCAACTTCGACGATATCCAGGACATTGAGCTACGCGGACGAGCCTAGCGACGAGAACGCTTGCGCAAGACGAGAGCAATGCCAAGCACTGCGGCAGCTGCAACCAGCAATCCCAAGACCAGCGTGAGGGTCGAGTCGCCAGCGCGAGGCAGCGAGCCGTCCTTCGGAGTCTTCTTAGCGGTCGTCGTGACGGTGGTCGTGGTGCTGCTCGACTGGTCGTTGCCACCCGTCTGGCTGCCGCCAGGCTGATCGCCGCCACCCGGCTGCGAAGGATCGGTGGGTTCCGTCGGATCCGGAGTACCGGGATCAACCGGATTCTCCGAATTCTCCTTGCGCTGGATCCAGACCTGGCAACCATAGAACGGGTTGGCGGTACCAAGGCACAGACCCTGGTTGGTCACCGCAAAGGTGCGCAGACCATGGTTATACGGATCGTTAAAGCCATTGGTCGTCAGCGTCGTAAAGTTCACGCCGTCCTCGGTCACATACATATCAAAGCCGCGCTCGGCATCGCGCAGGTAACACATGCACGTAAGGACACTCTGCAACTTCTTGAGGTTCTCCTCGCTCAGCAGCTTATCGAGCGCATCCTGAATATCGCTCGGCAGCTCGGTGCCATAGGCATCCTCGTACTGCTGCTTAAGGCTCTCATAGCTATCGAGCATGTCCTGATACTGGTCGGCAAAGGACTTGAAGTACGCGATCTCGCCATCGATCTTCTGGACATAAGCGGCGTCGTCCTCAAAGTCCTGGGACATCGTCGCGGCCTGATCGCAAAGACCGCCCGCGGCATCCTCCAGCGCATCGCTCAGATCGCCAAAGCCCTTAGCAACCTCGGTCTTCTCGTCATCGACATCGACGGCCTTGTTTGAATCATCAACCTCAGCAGCTTCGTTCGAATCATCGACCTCGACGGCCTCGTTTGAATCATCGTCCGCAAGCGTGTTAACGGGAACGATGGGGTCGTCAGGCGATTTCTTGTCGAGCAGGTGATTGAGCAGGTCCCTAAGGCGCTGAACCTGAGAGTCCCACTCCTCGGGCGTCATATCGATAATGTCGCCATTGGAGAACTGGCCGATCGGCTCAAGCAGGCTCGCGGTATCAAAGGTACCGATATACAGCTTGCCGTCGAACTTCTGCATGCGCCAAATGTACTGGTTCTCGTTTCGGCCAAAGCCCGAAGTCAGGCCGGAAATACCGCCCTCGGGGAACATGTCGGTGCGATCGCCAACGACGAGCTCCATGTTCTCGTCCTTGTCCATGCGATAGATGTTAACCGACTGCTCAAGATTGGCATTCACAAACGAGCAGTCAACGCCACCCATGCTGCTCTTGCCGCCCTCTTCGGTGTTGGATTTGTTGAACAGGATGCGCTCGAGGGCAATCTCCTCGTCGTTGTATTCACCGATATAGAGGTAGTCGTTGTAGACGATGAGGTTGGCAGCGCCAGAACGGGTACGGGCAGGATCGATGCCAAAGCAGTACTTTGCAACGTCCGTCTTCTGATCGCCGACAATGGGAGTCCACGAATAGCTGCCGTCGGCATTCTTGTCGCCACGGACCATGGCAAACGACTGCATGGAATTATCATCGGGAGCGTTCTCGGGCGTACCGGTGCAAATGGTCGCATAGAGATGGCCATTGTACGAGACCATATCCCAAATGGCGCCGCCGTAGATGCTGTCCTGATAGCGAATCGCCGGATAGCCAAACAGCGTCTCCGAGTTGGCAATCTCGGTGAAGCTGTCCTGGCCCTTCGAGGGGTCAGACGACGTCAGGATTGTCGACACAAAATTACCGTTCGCGTCTTTACCCACATTACTGATGACGAGCTGGCCATCATGGACGCACATGCCGCGGATACCGGTAGAAATGCCCTGCTTGTAGGCAGCACCGTAATCCTGCATGCTCGAAAGGCCCTGATAGACAACTTTGTACTCATCCGTCTTAGGATCGATCTCGTATACAGCAGGCAGGCCGCCTTTGCCGTCATTGGTCCTGACGCTGCCGCAGAAATAGAGCTTACCCTTATAGCTCACGGCATTGCGGAACAAAGGAGCGACGCCGTTGAGCGATTCAGAGAGTAGCAGCTTGGTCTCACCGGTCTTGGTATTGATCTTGACCAAGATGCCGCCGCTGTCCTTGTCGGCCGTGCCGTCCTCCTTCTGCTGTCCATAGAAGAAGGTACCGTTAAACATGGCCTCCAGCGTCAGGCGCATGGTTTCGACATCAAAGGAATCGCCCAGCGTGCTGTTCATGAGCGTCAGCGTGTTGCCCATCGCCGCATAGCAGGTGCCCACATAAAGCCAGTCACCATAGCTCGCAGCCGCCCAAGTGTAGCTCTGGCCGCGATCGCCTTCGTTGTTGGCCGTATTACCATCGGCGCCCGGGACGGCAACGGCACCGTTACCCTGGTAGTCGACGATGCCATCCGGCTGCGACGTTCCTACCGTAGGATGCGAGAGCTTCTCAAAGGAATACCCATTTCCCGCATTGTAGGTAACGGCACCCGATGCGTCTTCGGCGTGTGCCGGCAGCGGCGATACCAAGATAGCGGCAAGCGCTGCCACCAAGCCAAGTGTTCCCACTCGTCTCATAAGGTTATAGCCTCCCCTGTCCTAAAGCCCAGTTTTAGCATTCTTCATTTCTGTCCACGGTTAATTGCAATCTGAGCACAGCAATAATCAGTGTATAAATATACACCTGTAATTTTTTGGACGGGTTCATAGATGCTCGATTGGTAGCGAATTCCGCGCAAACCGTCACCAAACTCCACTTTTGCCGCATCTAAAGGTTATTTTTGCGCAAATTTTTGGATGCCGATAGTCACAATGGGCAGGAGGCTGGTACCCACCGGAGAGGGCAACGCCTACATTTTCATAACGTAATAGCCCGCACCCCTCACTGCCGTCTCGAGTGTGTCGCGATCAACCGGGCGCTTCGAGCGCACGCGTGCCGTGTGGTCCGCGTACGTTACCGTAGCCCACACGCCATCAAGCGCATTGAGGGCATTCGTCACATTCCGGGCGCAGCCGTCGCAACTCATGCCGCCGATAAGGAGTTCCTCACGATAGGGGTAGTGGGACTCGTCGGTGTCTGCCACCACAACCTTTTTGGCCTTCTTGCCGCTCGCACCATCGCTGCAGCAACTCTTCCCGTGTGTCGAAGCGGCAATGCGACGCAGTCCAAAAAACATGCCGACGGCAATGACGGTCAGCACGATGAGATTCGCAGGGTTGAGCAAGTCACTCATGCGTTCCCCTTTCAAGTAGCCCTATCTGGATACCCCCATGGGGTGTCTCCATCTTAACCCAAAATCATGTCCGTTCGGTCAATTAGTTTCCCTCTTCAAACTTTTTTGTTGACCATGGCTTACTTTCGTGTATAAGTTTTCCTAGGCTAACAGTTTAGATCCGTAAGGAGCGACGTGACTCGAACCATAGACATCCCAACGTTTCAGGCAGCAGTCGTGCGCAACTGCTCCCCCACGCTCGCGGGCATCAAGCCGGCATCGCTCTTTACCTATCCAGGCACCTACGCCCACGGGGACGGCTCGACCGCAACAGAAACCATCGCAGAACGCCGAGCACGCCTGCTCAACGTTATCGCCCAGTGCAACCGCGAGCTTGACCCGCTTGGCATCCACCTGAGTGTTTTGGTCTGGCGGCCCTGCGGAGCGCTCGTGTACGTGTACCGAGCCAAAAGCCTCACCACCTATTTCGCGGACCCTCGCGCCAAAACGGCGCTCGCCTCGGAAGGCTACGACACGAGAGACCTTTCGACATGCCTTGTGCATTTGGCATCACGCATCACGCTCGCGAGTAATAACGTCGCGGAATGCGCCTGTAGCCAGACTCGATGCGCACTACCCCAGCAAGCTAGCTGCAGCAACGACTGCACCTGCGAGTTTCCGCACGAAATAGGCTACTTCCTAGGATATCCCTACGACGACGTGCACGAGTTTATCGTCCAGCGCGGCGAGAACTATAAGGTCTTTGGGGCCTGGAAGGTCTACGCAAATGTCGAGCAGGCACTTGCGACGTTTGATGCCTACCGCGCCTGCACCCAATACTTCACCTTTGTCTATCAGCAGGGCTACAGCTTGGCGCAACTTGCCCAGGCAACCCGATAGAACATAGAAGCCGTGGCAACCTGCCGCACAACTGAAAGGACTCAACATGAGCAAGATCGCCGTCGTCTACTGGAGCGGCACGGGCAACACCGAGGCCATGGCAAACCTCGTTGCCGAAGGTGCAACCGATGCCGGCGCCGAGGCAGAGGTCATCTCCTGCGCCGACTTCTCCGCAGACAAGGCCGCTGGCTATGACGCTATCGCCTTCGGCTGCCCCGCCATGGGTTCCGAGGAGCTTGAATATGATGAGTTCCAGCCCATGTGGGATGAGGTCAAGGAGACCCTCGGCGACAAGAAGGTCGTCCTCTTTGGCTCTTATTCGTGGGCCGAGGGCGAATGGATGGACAACTGGAAGGCGGACGCCGACGAGGAGGGCGTCAACGTCGTCGATTCCGTCATCTGCTACGACGCCCCCGATGATGAGAGCGAAGCGGCCTGCCGCGCCCTTGGAGCCGAGCTCGCCTAGCGGCAATGAGCTCCGCCCGCAACGCGCATTGCAACAAAACACATTCGCGTCCCAACAAAAACGGGAGCCGGATCACATCCGGCTCCCGTTTTCTGCTATGTCAGTCATATAAAGCGGCTACGAGATATTGCCCAAGAACGCCTTGGTGCGCTCGCTCTTGGGGTGGTCGAAGACCTCGCTCGGCGTACCCTCTTCCACAATGACGCCGCCGTCCATAAAGACGACGCGGTCGGCGACATCGCGGGCAAAGCCCATCTCGTGCGTCACGACGATCATGGTCATACCGTCGTGCGCCAGGTCGCGCATGACGCCCAGAACGTCGCGCACGAGCTCAGGGTCGAGCGCCGACGTGGCCTCGTCAAAGAGCATCACGTGCGGGTTCATCGACAGGGCGCGGGCGATGGCCACGCGCTGCTGCTGGCCGCCCGAGAGCTGGCTCGGCATAAAGTCGATGCGCCCGGCCAGGCCGACCTTGGTCAGCTCCTCGACGGCGATCTTCTCGGCCTCTTCCTTGCTGCGCTTGAGCACCTTTTGCTGCGCAAGCATGACGTTCTTTTTGACCGACAGGTGCGGGAACAGGTTGAACTGCTGAAACACCATGCCCAGGTGCGTGCGCACTTTGTTGAGGTCGACGCCCTTGGCACACACATCCACGCCCTCGACGACAATCGAGCCGCTCGTGGGATGCTCCAGGCGATTGATGCAGCGAAGCATCGTCGACTTGCCCGAGCCTGAGGGGCCCAAGACCACAACGACCTCACCCTTGTGCACATCCAGATCGATATCGCGCAGGACCACGTTGTCCCCAAAGGCCTTCTGGAGGTTCTTGATGCTGACGACGACCTCGTTCGAGTTATTGGTTTCGCTCATGATAGGACCTCCTTACAGACCGGCGATGTGATCGGCGGGCGTCGCGACAACCTGTCCGGCGCTCTTGGCGGGACGCTTCTTCTTGGTCTCGGCCGTGCCCAAAAGCCTCGCCTCAAGACCGCTCACCAAGCGAGCGAGCGGCAGGGTGATGACCAGATAGAACAGGGCGGCAACCACGTACGGTGTAATGGAGCCCGTCGTGGCCACGATGGTACGGGCGTTCATGACGATCTCGACCACACCCACGGCGGCAAGCAGCGACGTATCCTTGTAAAGCAAGATAAACTCGCTGGTCAGCGTAGGCAAAACATTACGGAACGTCTGCGGAATCATGACATAGAGCAGCGTCTGGAACGCGTTCATGCCCAGCGAACGCGCAGCCTCGTTTTGGCCCTTGGGGATCGATTGAATACCGGCACGGAAGATCTCGCATAGGTACGCAGACGAGTTCATGGCCATGACGATAACGCCAAGCACGTAGTCATCAACCTTGACGCCGGCCAACGGCAGACCGAAGAACGCGATATAGATCTGCAGGAACGCCGGCGTACCGCGGATGATATTCACATAGATGCCGGCGAGGCAGCGCAGGATGCGCGACTTGGAGATGCGCATGAGCGACAAGGCAAAGCCAAAGGGAATTGCCAGCGGAAACGCCACAAGCACGATCGAGAGCGACATAAGGAAGCCCTTAAAGACGATCGGCAGGCTTTGGACCAAAATGACTGGGTTTAAGAACAGGCGCAGGAACATATTGGAGTTCCAGGCCTCGACCCACGGCTGCTCCTTAAGATCGGCCAGGAAGTTATCGAATGCCGTCACGCCCTTGATCTCCACCGACGGAATCTTGGAAATCTTCTTGGTCGAACCGTCGGCGAGCGTATAGGTGCCGCTAAAGGCCTCTTCGCCGCCCTCGACGGGAAACGTCACGCCGTAAACCTCGACACGGAAAAAGCCGCCGGCAGGCGCCGTCTCGCCAAAGTCAATCTTGAGCGTCTGGCCGTCAGCCTTGCACGTGGGCTTCATGGGCGTACGATCCATGAGGTCCTCGCCCGAGAGCATCGTCAATCGCGTGTCATCGGTACCAAACGTCGTGCCGTCGACAAACGTCAGCGAAAGACCGCTCAGCTCCTCATCGGCATCGGCCTGGACCTCCCAGGTAATGCGCGTCTCGGTGCCACCGACCACGTCGCTGCCCGAACCGGTATTGGGACGCGCGGTGATCTTTGCGGTCTCGAGCGCCTGAGCGGTCGAAGGCGCGGCTGTCCCCGCGCACAGCAAAGCGAGCGCCACAGTCAGGGCGCAGGCTAGTTTTTGGAGCATCGAGGGCAGCGGGAAGCGCCGACCCATGGCCCCTTCGTTCAATCGAGACAAGGTGGCTCCTATCGTAGAAGTTGCCGGCAAAACGAGACGGAAATGCTCTCCGTCAAGAGAAGCGCAAAGGCCCTCTCCGCCAAAACGGAAAGGGCCCGCGCGCAATCAAGTAGTTATTTTACTTGATGTTGTACTTAGCCATGAGGGCGTCAACGGTACCGTCGTCGGTCAGGTCCTTGATGGCCTGGTTGATGTCGTCCTTGAGCTTGGTGTTGCCCTGGTTGATGGCGATGGCGTACTCCTCGCCGGTGCTGATCTGCTTAATGGTCTGGCAGGTGCTGAACTGCTCGGCGGTCAGCTGGCTGGCAACGGAGCGGTTGGTGACTACGGCGTCGCCCTTATCGGACTGCAGGGCGCTGAAGCACTCGGTGGCGTCCTTGTAGGGGACGATCTTGGCCTTGGGGAAGTTCTCCTGGGCAAAGGACTCGGCGGTCGAGCCAGACTGGACGATGATGGTAGCGTCGGCGTTGTTGAGCTTCTCGCTGTAGTTGTCGGCCGTGATGTCGGTGTTATCGACCTTGGTCACGATAGCCTGATCGTCCATGTAGTAGGAATCAGAGAAAGTGACTTCCTTCTCACGCTCGGGCGTGTCGGTGATAGCCGCGATGGAGACGTCATACTTGGCGCCCGAAGCGACACCCGGAACCAGCGTGTCAAAGTCATTGTTGACATACTCGACATCCAGGCCCAGCTTGTCGCCGATAGCCTTGATGAGCTCAAGGTCAAAGCCCTGATAATCGCCGTTGTCATCCTTGTACTCAAACGGAGCGTACTCGGCAGAGGTGCCGACGGTCAGCGTACCGTCCTTGACGAGCGCGTACTCCTTGGAGCCGTCGACCTTCTCGACCTTAGCGTCGTCAGAGCTGCTGGAACCGGCATCAGAACCAGAGGTGGCGTTAGACGAGCCGCAGCCCGTCAGAGCGAGGGCGAGCGCCATAGCGCCCGTGGCGGCAAATGCGCCAAGCTTCTTCAGCTTCATAATCAGTCTCCTTCCGGTGACCTCGTTTGATTCAGAGGTCTGCAAAAACTGTTGGCTATTATGCACCCGGAATTACGAATCTGCAATGAGAAAACTGATTGAAACAAACCCATAACGTGAATGGAATACTCTACTTTGTGACAGTCATTACTGCTGCAATGACCTTAATAGTCTAATTTCAGTTGCATAACCTGCAAGTTCGTTCGGAGTCTCCAAAATAAACGGCAGCGAACGCAAGTGGCCATTCGATACAATATTCTGCATAACCTGCATACCGCCACCAAATTCCTCGCTGCCAAGGTATCCCTTGCCGATGCACTCGTGACGATCTTTATGGGCGCCACAAGGGTTCTTCGAATCGTTGATGTGTACGGCATGCAAGCGATCGATACCCACCACGCGGTCGAACTCGTCGAGTACGCCGTCCAGATCATGGATGATGTCGTAGCCGGCATCGCTCACATGACAAGTGTCTAGGCAAACGCCCAGCTTGGACGACAGCTCGGGGCGTTTGCCGGCAACACCCTCAATGATGAGCGCCAGTTCCTCAAAGCTGCGGCCCACCTCGGTACCCTTGCCGGCCATGGTCTCGAGCAGCACTGTCGTCTGCTGGCCCTCAAACATCACCTGGCACAGGGTGTCGACAATCATCTGAATGCCGGCGTCGGAGCCCTGCCCCACATGCGCACCGGGATGGAAGTTGTAGTAGTTGCCGGGCAGCGCCTCCATGCGCCGCAGGTCCTCTGCCATAGCCTCCAAGGCGAACTCGCGCGCCCGCTCTTTGGCAGAACAGGGGTTGTAGGTATACGGGGCATGCGCCACCAGCGGTCCAAAGTCGTTTTGCGACATAAGCTCGCGCAGAGCCGCCACGTCATCCATGTCAAGTTCTTTTGCCTTGCCACCGCGCGGGTTGCGCGTAAAGAACGCAAAGGTATTGGCGCCAATGGACAACGCCGTCTCCCCCATTGCCCGATAGCCCTTCGTCGTCGAAAGATGACACCCGATCGTCAGCATCTCCAGCTCCCTCCTCATCAGTTGCGGAAAAATACGGTCTATTGGTGCCTTATTTTGGCGCAAACAGACCGTATTCCACCGCAAGTTATAAAAGGGGCATCAGGAGCAAAGGCCTCCAGGCATTCCAAGCGCTGGCGCCATGCCCCCACGCCCTAAAGTTTCAAGCGAATCGCATCGATGATGTGCGCACAGCGCTGTGTGGCGGCTAGGGACATGATGGGGCTTTCGAGTTTCCCCGCCTGAATGAGCTGCGTCGCATGCGACGCCTCACCGTAAAAATCATCGACTTCAAATGGTGCATCGATTTCGAGTACTCGACCGTCGGAATACTTCACATGGGCGAGCTCGGGGCGATGGAGACGCTCGATTTCCAACGAGCCCCGCTCACAGGCAATCGTTAAGCGGCTTTCATATGCTGCCTTGCCATCGCACACCATATGAATGGGTATACCGCCGACGCTCATATGGATCTCATCGGCCCAATCGACGCGGCCGCCTGACACGTCACGCCAGCGAACTTCACGGGACGAAACCTCGCACGCGCCCGCGAGCAAATCCTCAAACCAACCGACCGCATAGCAGCCCATGTCATATAGACAGCCGCCCTGCAACGGATCAAGCAGATAGCCCGAAGGAGGCTCGCCGTAATCGAGCTTTTGCACGCTTTCAATCGAGACAATACGGCCAAGCTCACCCGACGCAAGCAAGTCCTTCACGCGAGTGCGCATCGGGCAAAACCGATTCTTCATCGCCTCCATAAACAGCACGCCGCGCTCGCGAGAGGTGGAGGCAATCGAGAGAGCCTCTTCCTCACTCAAAACGGCCGGCTTTTCGCACAGCACGGCCTTTCCGGCGCGCAGCGCGCGACAGGCCCAACGCGTATGCATGCCATGCGGAAGAGCCAAGTAGATTGCGTCGACATCGGGGTCGGCAATCAGCGCGTCATAAGCCGCATTGCCGTTATCGTCGACCGAGGCATGGCCATGCGCAGCATCGATCGAAAACGCTCGGCAAAATTCCTCGACATGTGCAGGAGTGCGGCCGGCCGCAGCCACCAGCCGTGCCCCGTCGGCCTTCTTGAGCGACGATGCAAATCGATGAGAAATGTGCCCAGCGCCCAAAATGCCCCAACGAACCTCACGCGAATCATTTCGTAAACCTCGGTCACCCACGATAGCCTCCCATCAGTTGCGGTGAAATAGTTCCTGTTGATGCCTTATTCTGCCGCAAACAGGAACTATTCCATCACAAGATATAAAAGGGTCATGAGGAGCGTGTTTTGCCGAAGGCCTTAAGCACCGCCGTCACGGGACCAGGCTGGAAACGTCGGCGCACATCGTCGAGACACTCGGGAATATCGATGTGCTGTGGGCAGTGCCGCGCGCATTTGCCGCATTTGACGCAATTGCTCACCAACTTGGGCTCGCTTGTGCGCACCGCGCTCGCCGTAAAGTATTGAGACAGCCCCGTAAACCAGCTGTGCGCATAGCTTGCGTTGTAGGCGGCAAAACATCCAGGGATATTGATGCCTTTAGGGCACGGCATGCAATAGCCGCATCCCGTGCAGGGCACGCGATTCGATTTTTCAAACTCATCCAGCACGTGCGCGATCGTGTCGAGCTGGTTGGCAGTCATCGAATTCGGCAACGCGAGGTCTGCCAGTGACGAATTCTCATCCACCTGCGCGGTATCGGTCATACCCGAAAGCAGCATCGTCACCTGAGGATGATTCCACACCCACGAAAGACCCCAGGCGGCAGGAGTGAGCAAATGCGGGTCACGGGCACTATCGAGCACAGCGCGGGCCCGTGGCGGCAGCTTGCCCGCTAAACGCCCGCCCAGCAGCGGCTCCATCACAAACACCGCGAGGCCTCGCTCGGCGGCGGCCATGAGCCCCGCTGTTCCCGCCTGATATCGCTCTCCAGCGTAATTGTACTGGATCTGGCAAAAATCCCAGTCATATGCGTCAAGCATCGTCAGGAAATCCACCGCGCTGCCGTGGTACGAAAAACCAATCTGGCGAATGCGCCCCGCCGCCTTTTGACACGCGATCCAGTCCTCAATGCCCAACGCCACCACACGTTCCCACTGGGCGGGCGAGGTAATGTTATGCATGAGGTAATAGTCGATATGGTCGGTCCGTAGGCGGCGCAGTTGCTCGTCGAAGAACCGGTCGAAATCCTCCGCGCATTTGCACGAAGCATGCGGCAGCTTGGTTGCGAGCAAAACCTGGTCGCGCAAGCCCAGGCGCTCAAGCGACGCACCCACGCACGCCTCGTTGCCGGGATAGAGATAGGCCGTGTCCAGGTAGTTAATCCCCTGCTCCACCGCGCGGGAGATGATGGCATCGGCCGTCTTCGCATCGGGGTGTCCCGGCGCACCGGGAAACCTCATGCAGCCCAGACCCAGAGCGGATATTCGGTTACCACTTTTGGGGTCAACACGGTATTGCACGGCCCCTCCCTTCGCCATCAGCGCCCCGGCAAGGCGAAACACAATGGTCACGCAGCCGAAACATCGTGGAATCGCAATCGAGAACGTATCGTAACGCAGCAGAAATCGAGCCGTCACGGCACCGCTTTAACATCAGCAAAAAGCCCGATGAAAGGAGGCGAGCGTGACCACGCGCGAGGATGCCTACCCCTACCCCGGCGAGCAGTACATCCTCTCGGTCGACCGCTATCAGATCGAGGCCATGGACCATCTGGACGAGCTTCCCGCCACAGGCGCCGTCATCTTCTGCACCTTCCCTAAGGTCCGTGATGGTGTTGGATATCCCGCACGCGTTTTTGCGGTCTGCCCCGCTGCATAAGCGCACAGCGCAATAGTTTCTTTTTTATAACAGCCGCCCCGCGCACCCACCAATCACCCTGGCAGCATACAATCCATCAGGCGTCCCTTACGCGGGCGCCTTTTATATGGGGAGATGATTCACATGCAGATCAACAAGGTCGCTTTTATCGGCAAGGGCGGCGTCGGCCTGCTCTACGGCAGCATGATTGCCAAGGCCCTCGGCAATGACGCCGTCGAATACGTTATGGATGACACCCGTTTTGAGCGTCACGCGGGCGATGCGCTCACTGTCAACGGCAAGCCCTGCGATCTCACGTCCGTCCGCGCCAGCGAGGCGACGCCCGCCGATCTGGTCATCCTGACAGTCAAGACCACCGGTCTCGACCAAGCACTCAAGACTATGGAGCGTGTCGTGGGACCCAACACGCTCATCGCCTCGCTGTGCAACGGCATTACGAGCGAGCAAAAGATTGCCGAACGCTTTGGCTGGGAGCATACCGTTCTTGGTATCTGCCAGGGCATGGACGCCGTGTTCCTCAACGGCGCGCTCACCTTTACCAATGCGGGCGAGATCCGCTTTGGCGCGGCGGCCGGCACGGACCCCGCGACCGTCGCCGCTATCGACGAGCTCTATACGCGCTGCGGCATCGCCCATACCGTCGAGAGCGACATTGCGCACCGCATGTGGGCCAAACTCATGCTCAACGACGGCATCAACCAGACCTGCATGGCCTACGGCGGGACCTACGGAAGCGCCACGGAGCCGGGCTCCGAGCAGCGCCGCTGTTTTGTCTCCGCCATGCGCGAGACGCTTGCGGTCGCCAACGCCGAGGGCGTTGAGCTGACCGAGGCAGATCTGACGCAAATGGTGCACCTCATCGAGGGAATCGACCCCGCCGGTATGCCCTCGATGGCGCAGGACCGCATCGCACAACGAAAAACCGAAGTCGAGGAGTTCGCGGGCACCATTTGCCGCCTGGCCGCCAAACACGATATCCAAGTGCCGCAAAACGATTGGCTCTACCAGAGGATTCGCGAAATAGAAAGCAGCTGGTAGTGCTCGGCATACTGCAGCCAACAGATCCAATGGCAAAGCCGCCGCAAGGGGCACTCCCCTCGCAGCGGCTTCCTTTTTCATCTTTGGCCAAAAATCAGCTTCACAACGGTTAGAGCTGCGACTCCGACGCCTGCCCCTCATCGTCGCGACAAAGGACTACACCCGCACTTCCCAGCAGCGCGGCCGCGATCAACGCGCCGACCACAATAGAGGCAGCCCCACAAGACCCCTGCACACCTGCGACGAGCGCGGCCGTAGGACCAAGGCAACCAAGCGTCAATGCAATGGCGGCAACGGCAATATCTCGAGCATTCACAAGACCACTTCCTCCAAGAGAAAGACCTTATTTCTCAAGAACCAGTGTGCCCCGCATCCATACGCCCAGCGTACCGCCACGGTAAGGGCTCTGTTAACTCAAACGCATACATAGAACGGGCGTCCTTACGTTGCCCTAAAGCTCGGTAAAGACGCCCGTCCGCCAAATATCCGTGATGCAGAAAAATTACCAGCCAGTGTAGTAGTCGGTGGTTCCGGCAGCGCAGCCGGAGTCATAGACCTTGCAATCACCCTTGGAGCCCGTAAAGGTCGAGCCCTGGGCCATATCGCCCGCGGCAACAACGTAATAGCCGTCGGAATCGCGCCAAAAGCCCTCAGAATCCTGAGTCCATTCGCCCGTGCGATAGTGATAAAGCACATTGCTGCTGTAATAGGTCTCGCGGCGCCCGTTGTAGTTATTGACACCCGCAGAGCGCGTCAGGCCCGATCCGTTCGCGTAGGACGCGGCAGACGCGTAGGACGGAGTGTAACCGGCGTTGTAGTACGAAGCCTGGGCGACCTCGGCAGCCTCCGCCTCGGCGGCAGCCTCGAGCGCTTCGCGCTTGGCATCCTCAAGCGCAGTGCGCAGCTCATCGAGCTCGGTCGACTTGGCGTCGACCTTCCCCATCGTCAACAGGCTACCCGCACCGTCGATGCAACCCTGCAGCACAGCGCGCTCGTCATCGGTGGCATAGTCGCCATACATATTCATGATGATCTGAGCGCGCATCTCCAGGGAATCGCGCTTGGCCTCCATCGAGGCGTTCCACTCCTGCATGGAACCATAACCATCGCCGCGATAGTCAACGGGCTGTACCAGCGTCGTCTCGGACGGCGTAGATCCAACCGTATCGGATAGTGTTGCCGCGTGGGCATCAGTTGCACCGGCGCCCGCCAAAAGTGCCACGGTCAGAGCGGCGGAAAGGGCGGCGGCTTTCGGTTTTCGTGAATCGATCCTCATGTAGCTGGAAACCTCCGTAGTGCGTTTTTGCTGCGTTTGAGCTGCGTGTGATTCGATTGCGCTGCATAGTACCCCGAGCAAATCGCGACCTGCGTTTTTACTCAAAAGGCGCACGTCAATTGCGTAAAACTCACATCCTCTTAACAGGAGTTTTCCACATCTCGATTGCATAAAGCATGCCAAAAACCCTGTTTTTGCACCCGCTCTATGCAAAAAAGGCGCCTGTGCAACCATTGTTCGCACAGGCGCCTTGAGCAGGCATTTTATGCAGTTATACCTATCGAGTCGCAAGGGGTCCTTGCACAAGTCGCCTTACTCGTCCAGCGCGGCGAAGGCCTGCTTCAGATCCCAAATGATATCCTCGGCGTTCTCGGTACCGATGGAAAGACGGATCGTGGAGGGCGTGATGTTCTGCTCGGCGAGCTCCTCGGCAGAGAGCTGGGAGTGCGTGGTGGTAGCCGGGTGCACGACGAGCGACTTGACGTCGGCCACGTTGGCGAGCAGCGAGAAGACCTGCAGATGATCGATGAACTTCCAAGCTGCCTCCTGGCCACCCTTAATCTCAAAGGTAAAGATCGAGGCACCGCCGTTGGGGAAGTACTTCTGATAGAGCTCGTGATCGGGGTGCTCAGACAGGCTCGGGTGGTTCACCTTGGCGACATGGCTATCACCAGCCAGGAACTCAACGACCTTCTTGGTGTTCTCGACATGACGGTCAACGCGCAGCGACAGAGTCTCGGTGCCCTGGAGCAGGATCCAAGCGTTGAACGGGCTGATGCAGGCGCCCTCGTCACGCAGCAGGATGGCGCGGACATAGGTTGCGAAGGCGGCGGGACCGGCAGCCTCGGCAAACGAGACGCCATGGTAGGAGGGGTTGGGCTCGGCAATCTGCTCATACTTGCCGCTCGCCTTCCAATCGAAGTTACCGCCGTCGACGATCACACCGCCCAGCGAGGTGCCGTGGCCGCCGATAAACTTGGTTGCGGAGTGGACGACGATGTTGGCACCATGCTCCAGCGGACGGAACAGATACGGGGTGCCGAAGGTGTTGTCGACGACAACCGGTAAACCGTGCTTCTTGGCGATCTCGGAGATGGCGTCGATGTTGGGGATGTCGGAGTTGGGGTTGCCGAGCGTCTCAAGATAGATGACCGTGGTGTTGTCCTTGATGGCTCCCTCGACCTCGTCCAGGTTGTGGGCATCGACGAAGGTGGTCTCGACGCCAAACTGGGAGAGCGTATGCTCCAGCAGGTTGTAGGAGCCGCCGTAGATGGTCTTCTGAGCCACCACGTGGTCACCGGCCTGAGCAAGAGCCTGCAGGGTATAGGTGATGGCAGCAGCACCGGAGGCGACGGCGAGACCTGCCACGCCACCCTCGAGTGCGGCGATACGGTCCTCGAAGACGCCCTGGGTGGAGTTGGTCAGACGGCCGTAGATGTTACCAGCATCGGCAAGACCAAAGCGGTCGGCGGCGTGCTGGGAGTTGCGGAACACATAGCTCGTGGTCTGGTAGATAGGCACGGCACGGGAGTCGGATGCAGGATCGGCGCTCTCCTGGCCAACGTGCAGCTGCAGGGTATCGAAACCAAAAGTGTGCTCGGGGTTGTTGATGAACTGGCTCATGATGATCTCCTTGATCGAACAAAAGTAATAAGCGTAAGAGAAGTAAGTCGCTGTCTCCTGATCACGCCGACGGGCGCAAGCAGGAGCCCGGCATTCGTCTTGGTAAGCAATTCATATGCGGGCCTCCTTTCGCATCCCGGTTCCGTGGTTGGCTTAATTACCTACCGCCTTTGTGTGTTTTGAATAGTACGAGCATTGTTTCCCTCGGTCAATCACTTAAAAGCGCTAACCTGTTATCGGTTTTATAGATAACACTCGAAAGGATGGCGCCGATGACCCTCCAGCAGCTTCGTTTCCTGATCGCCGTAGCAGAGTCCGGCTCAATCAATGCCGCAGCTCAGCGCCTCTATACCGCTCAGTCCAACATCTCAAACGCCGTCAAAAGCCTGGAACAGGAGCTCCATCTGGAGATCTTTACGCGCTCCAGCCGCGGCGTCACGCTCACCAACGACGGCACCGAGCTTTTGGGTTATGCACGCCAGGTCGTAGAGCAGGCCGACATGCTCGAGGCGCGCTACGAGGACGGCGGCACCCCGCAAGCCCGCCTCGCCATTTCCGCCCAGCACTACGCCTTTTCGGTCGAGGCCTTTGTCAACGTGGTCGAGCGCTGCCGCGACAGCAAGTTCGAGTTCATCATGCGCGAGACCACCACATCGCAGATCATCGATGACGTCCGCGCGTTTCGCAGCGACATCGGCATCCTGTATCTGGACGACTTTAACGCCCGCGTTCTGCAGAAGGCCTTCGCCGATGCCCGCGCAAGCTTCCATCCCCTCTTCGACGCGACGGTCCACGTCTTCGTTAGCGAGCGCCACCCGCTTGCCCGCCGCCCGCAGCTGTCCCTTGCCGACCTCACACCCTATACGCGCTACAGCTTTGAGCAGGGAACCTCAAACTCCTTCTATTACGCCGAGGAACCTTTTAGCTATATCCCTTGCGACCGCAACATACGAATCTCGGACCGCGGAACACTTACTAACTTACTTATCACGTCGAACGGTTACACCCTGTCGACCGGTGTCCTCTCCAATGAAATGCAATGGGGTATGGCATCGATCCCGTTAGCAGACGCCCCGACGATGCATGTGGGCTACATCATGCACGACGATCGCAAGCCCTCTCCCCTCTTGCAGCAATACCTCGACGAACTCAACCGCATCATCCATGCCAACCAACTGTCGGAAGACGGGGTAGAAATCGTAGATTGCTAGCCCCCGGCGGGCATGGCGCTACAATGGTCACTCACACGAAACGTACCCAACGAAAGGAACCATGTGAAGGTCATCATCTATACCGACGGCTCGGCCCGATCAAATCCGGGACGCGGCGGCTACGGCGCCGTGCTCAAATACACCAACCCCGCCGGCAAGACCTTCACCTCTGAGCTTTCGCGCGGCTACGCCAAGACCACCAACAACCGCATGGAGCTCATGGCCGTTATCGTGGCGCTCGAGGCACTTAACCGCCCCTGCGAGGTCGAGGTCCATTCCGATTCGCAATACGTCGTCAACGCCTTCAACAAACACTGGATCGACGGCTGGAAAAAGCGCGGGTGGAAAACTGCCAACAAGCAGCCCGTCAAGAACCGCGACCTGTGGGAGCGCCTGCTTGCCGCAAAGAGCAAGCATAAGGTGGAGTTCATCTGGGTTAAGGGGCATGCCGGCCACGAGCTCAATGAGCGCTGCGACGAGCTCGCCACCACCGCGGCCGACGGAGCCAACCTCGATATCGACACCGGCTTTAGCGAGAGCGACCTGTAACGGCGTTTTCGCACGCTTTTATGTCCTCCCGCGCTACACTCGTCCTGTAGGCCAAACAACGCAAGGGGGACACATGCTGCGCATCGCAACCATCGGCACATCCATGATCACCGACGACTTTATCCAAGTCGTCAATGCCAACGACCAGGCTACATTCGTAGGCACGCTCTCGCGCGACGCAGATCGTGGCGCCGCCTTTACCGCCGAACACGGCGGCGAACGCAACTTCACCGCACTTGACGAGCTTGCGTCCGCCGACGACGTCGACGCCGTCTACATCGGCAGCCCCAACGCGCTCCATCACGAGCAGGCGCTCGCCTGCATCGCCGGTGGCAAGCACGTCATCGTCGAGAAGCCCTTCTGCGCCACCGAAGCGCAGGCACTGGAAGTCTTCCGTGCTGCCGAGGCAGCAGGCGTCGTGGCCCTCGAGGCCATGCGCCCGCTTCACGACCCCGCCTTCCACGCCATTGAGGACGCTCTGGGCGAGATTGCGCCCATTCGCCGCGCCTCACTGCGCTTTGGCAAGTATTCCTCACGCTACAACGAAATCCTCGCTGGACGCGCCACCAATATCTTCGACTGCAATATGGCATCGGGTTCCCTCATGGACATTGGCGTCTACGCCGTCGAGCCCATGGTCGAGATTTTCGGCATGCCCTCTGGTCTCACCAGCATGACCACGCTGCTCGACCCCTCAACGCAAGAGCTCACCCATGGCCCCATCGACGGTTGCGGTTCCATTCTCGCCAGCTATGGCGGTGGCCGTATCTCCGTCGAGCTCGCGCACTCCAAAATTACGAATGACCTGCTGCCCTCGCAGATCGAAGGCGAGCGTGGCACTATCCAGATCGACCATCTGTCCACGCCCCGCAACGTCCGCATCGACTATCGCGGCGACGTCGTACGCGGCTCGGCGACCGAGGCACCGCGCGAACAGGACGACAACGGCCGCGCGCTCGATCTGCCCAAATCGAGCAACACTATGGAATACGAACTCATAGACTTTATCACCGCCATCGGTAATATCGATAACGTTAAGGAAGAGATCTGGGAGACCCCGGCGGGACGCCACGAGCTCGGCCACTACCGCGATGTCACGCTCGTCTCGCTCCGCATCATGGATGCCGTGCGTCAGCAGGCCGGCATTACCTTCCCCGCCGATTCAGTCAAGCAGGCCTAGCGATGGGCCTCTTCGATACGTTCTTCTCCAGCGTCACCGGCAGCAGTCGAGAGCCTCAAAAACCATCAAACATCGAGCTCGAGCTGCGCCGCAGGCTTACTGTGCTCGCAAGCGACGAAGCCACTCAAGACACTCCCCTGCGCTACTTCCTGCACTGGACGGGGCAAGTCCAAGGCGTTGGTTTTCGCTTTACCAACACCAACCTCGCGCAGGCACGCGCACTCACCGGCTGGGTGCGTAACATGGAAGACGGCTCCGTCGAGATGGAGATACAGGGGGCTCCGGCAAACATCCTATCTCATCTCGAGGCGCTTCATGCCTCCTACGAGCGCATGGGAACGCGTTTTCGCCTCGCAGACGCCCAGGCCCGAGCCCCACTTACCAATGAAGACGGTTTCAGTCCTCGTTATTAGTATTGTGTGCTAAATACGGTATCATTTACCTACGACCGTTGACAGAAAAGAGGCGAGGCGCATGGCGGTGCAAAGAAGAAACACCAAGCAGCGGAAGCTGGTTCTTGACGCCGTGCGCCAAAGCTATAACCACCCCACCGCCGATGAGATCTACAACGCCGTGCGCGCGCAGGATGACAAAATCAGCCGCGGTACGGTCTACCGCAATCTCAATCTCTTAGCCGACGCCGGCGAGATCCTCTCCATCAAGACGCCGGGCGGCAGCCGCTTCGATCGCACGATCGAGCCGCATGCGCATATCATCTGCACCTCGTGCAGCCGCGTCATCGACGTACCGCTCCCCTTCGATGCCCAGCTCGACGCCAAGGCGTCCGAGCAAATCGGCTGGCACGTCACGTCGCACTACACCATCTTCGAGGGTCTCTGCCCCGACTGCCGGTAGCCCTTAGTGGCATGCCCGCAAATCTACTTGCCCATCCGCTACAGCAAAAAGTAGATTTCTAGGTATGTCCCGAAAACCTACTCGGCGAGCAGACGGCGCAGTTCCTCTTCGACCGTGCGCACGTAGCGGACACGGTCATTGATACCGCGCATGCTGGGATTGCAGCTCTCCATCAAATAGGGATGGCCCACGACGTTGAGCATGTCACGATCGTTCTCATTGTCACCAAACGCCATCATCTCATCGGGTGAAATCCCCAGGGCACGACCGTAATCGGCAAGCGCAGAGCCCTTGCCCGAACCGAAACCGATAAAGTCCGTCCATTCGGTTCCCGATGTCATGACATCGACTCGGTCGCCAAAGAGGCGCTCGAAATACTCCAGGGCCGCCGGCTGCTCCATCTCGGGTGTCTGGAAAGCAATCTTAATGACGTCCTCGTCGATATCCTCGGGACGGTCGACCACCGCCACATCGCAGTGGACCTCATAGCGCAGGTGGTCAACAAACGTGTCGTTGCCGCTCATGGTGTAGAGGTGCCCCTCGCACGAAAGTGTCACGTCGGCATGGGGATACGCAACCACGGCATTCGCGATATCCATAGCAAGGCTACGCTCCATGGAACGCTTGACAACGGCACGCCCCTCGCTCATCACCAGGGCTCCGTTTTCGCATACATAGGCAAGCTCATCGGCCACCGGGGCAAACAGGTAGCGCAAGCTCGCATATTGACGGCCACTCGCCGGCATAAACACGATACCGCGACGATGCAGCTCATCGATGAGCTCAAAGGCCTCGGAACGCGGCTCGCGCTCCCCCGGATGCAGCAACGTGCCGTCCAAATCGCATGCAATCAGCTTGATTCCCTCAAGACCCATATGCTTTCCCCCAAAGCACCTCATCAACAGTAAGACGGACTTTGAATAGTTGCCTCTCAAAGTCCGTCTTACTCATACGCGCGTTAACCGCGCGCCTTCTTTACGATCGTAAAGTCTGGAGCCATACTCACGACGACATCCGCCGCACTCGACGCAAAGCGCCGGTCCGCATCGAGTTCACGGGTAACCACCGTGAGCCGAACACCCTCGACACCCCGGAGCATGCGGCCCAAAACAGGCTGCACCGGCGTATACATGCGCACGGTATGCTCGTCCGAGTCGCCCCGGAAGAGCGGCGCATGCATGTTGCCGATCTCCCAGCACGCATGCGCGAGCGCAATCGGATCCATGCGGTCGACTTCGACCAAATAAACCTCGGCGCTGCGCAGGCGCACGACAACCGCCACGGGCACCACGCCCGAACGGTCAATGGCGAGCACGTCGCCGTCGGCAAGACGACCACCGTCGGTAGCATCCAGCCGAACATCGATCGTGCACCCCAGCTCCGTCACGCCCGCAAACGCGCATACATCAGCCTGGTCCCAATCGAGCAGTAGCTCATCGACCTCAAAGACACCGCCCAGCTCCCGGCGAAGCAAAAGCTCATAGGACGGGTCGTTGAGATTTCCCAAACATGTCGTCGAAACCAAGCGTTCAGGCATGCTCTAGCCCTCGACCTCGACGAGCTCGATATCAAAGTTGAGGTCCTTGCCGGCCAACTCGTGGTTGGCGTCGAGCGTCACGGCCTCGGGCGTCACGTCGATGACCACGGCGGGGACGGGCATGCCGCTCGGCGTGGACAGGAAAAGCTTCATGCCCTTCTCGATCTGCTCGATATTGGGAACCTGCTCGGCCGGGAAGGTCAGAACCATCTCGGGATTGTGCTCGCCGTAGGCATCGGCAGCAGGAATGTGCACAGTCTTCTTCTCGCCCACCTGCATGTCGACAACAGCGGCGTCGAAGCCCTTGATCATCTGGCCGGCGCCGCAGGTGAACTCCAGCGGCTCGCCGCGATCGTAGGAGCTATCGAACTGCGTGCCGTCGTCGAGCGTGCCGCGATAATGGGTCTTAACCTTCTTGCCCTGGTTGGACATGGTAACCTCCGTGATAAGGGCGGCGCGCAACGCGGGCCGCCATGAACATATGGCGCTAACTATACCCTAGTCATACAATTCAAAGACAGTTTGCAAAGAAACGCTGCAACCGGAGGAACCATGGCATATCCCGTATTTGACCTACACTGCGACACCGCCGACCGCATCGGCTGGGCCACGCTCGATCTCGACCTGCGCTTTACTGCCGGCACCGACGGTTATTTCCCCGGCGACGAAACGCATCCGCAAGATTTCGACCTCATCGAGGGCAACGCCTGCGCCATCTCGCTCGCAAAGATCGGCAACACGCCGTGGGCACAGTGCTTCGCCACGTTTGTCCCCGACGAGATTCCCACCGCCCACGCCGCGCGCTTCCAGGCGCAAATCATGGCGCATATGAGCGGCCAGGCCATGCTCAACCACGACCGCATGGTCAACGTACGCAGCGCCGCAGACATTCGCCCCGCGCTCAAGGACGGCAAGGTCGCTTGCATCCACACCATCGAAAACGCCACGTTCTTTGCCGAGGACCCCGCGCTGATCGAGGTGCTCAAGAGCTTGGGCGTGCTTATGTCGTCACTCAGCTGGAACGCGCAGGGACCGCTCGCGAGCGGACACGATACCCACGCCGGCCTCACCGCCGCCGGCATCGAGGCACTTACGCAGATGGAGCACGCCGGCATGGTACTCGACGTCTCCCACCTCAACGATGAGTGCTTTGACGAGGTCGTCGCCCACGCCACGCGCCCCTTCGTCGCCAGCCACTCCAACTCCCGTGCGGTTTGCGGCGTCAAACGCAACCTTACCGACGACCAGTTCCGCACCATTCGCGACATGGGCGGTATCGTCGGCCTCAACTACTGCAGCGAGTTCCTTTCCAACGACGCAACCGACAAGACCGCCGCAGACGTCACCTTCGACCAGCTGGCGGCACATATCGAACACTGGCTCGACCTGGGCGGCGAGGACGTCATCGCACTCGGCGGCGACTGGGACGGAGCCACGGTGCCCGCTTTCCTCTCCGATACCAGCAAGATGCCCGAGTTCCAGAACATGCTTTCCAAGCACTTTGGCAAGACCGTGATGCAGAAGCTCTGCAGCGACAACGCGCTTGCCTTCTTTGAGCGTTATTAATTTCACATCCCTTGAGCGGGCCGGCATGCCGAACGGTCGACATGCCGGCCCGTCCCCAATCCAAAGGACCGCTTTTGACGCAGCAGTTTACGATTTCCGTATCCCGACCGGATGGCACATCCATCCCCGTCGTCGTTACCAAAAAGCGCGTCAAGAACTTCAACCTACGCGTCACATCGAGCGGTGAGGCCCACGCCAGCGCACCGCTCGGCGCCAGCCGCGAGCGTATCGAAGCGTTTGTGAAGCGCAACAGCGCCTGGATTATCAGCCGACTTGACCAGCGTGAGCAACATCAGGCGACGGCGCGAGAGCCGCTCAGTCCCTCGTCCATCATTGCGCTTTGGGGCAAGCCCATCACGGTACAAGATGCGCTCGATCACAACTTTGCATCGCCCGCACCGCGGCCCAAGCAGGCCACCTTCGCAAGTTTTATGGGCGCCGACAAATCGAACGAACGCCCACAGGCCGAGCGGCGCGCAATCCTCGACGGCCTGACGCCCGATGAGCTCCAGACCCGCATCGACCAGCTCTATGCATCCGAGGTCACCACAGCGCTGCGCGATATGGTGCATGCATACGAAATCGCAATGGGTATCGCCGTTTCCCGCGTTTCCGTACGCAGTATGAAGACGCGCTGGGGCTCATGCACACCCAAAACCGGCGCCATTCGCATCGCGCGCGAGCTCGCCGCCTACCCTGTCGAATGCCTCGACATGGTTGTCGCCCACGAGCTCGTCCACTTGCTCGAGCCAAGCCACAATCAGCGGTTTCACGCCCTGCTCGACACGTACTGCCCCAACAATAGGGCTCTGTCGCAGCGGCTCAAGCGGCCACCCATAGAGACGTATTAGAACCGGTTAGCGCACGCGCTCGATCTCGACACCGCAGCTTGTCAAGGGAAGACCGACGGGCGCCCACGGCTTATCGAGCTTTATGCGCACACCAAGCAGCAAGGGATAACGACGCAACAGCATCTGGGCCACACCCTCGGCTGCGGCCTCGATGAGTTTAAACGTATGCTCGCGCAGATAGCCATCGACATCGTGGCACACCGAGCCGTAGTCAATCGAGGCGTCCAGGTTATCGTGCTCCCCCGCTGCGCGCAGGTCGGCATAGAGCACCAAGGACACGATGAACTTCTGGCCCAGCGCGTTCTCTTCGGGATACACGCCGTGATTGGCAAAGACCTCGAGACCGTCGATAGTAATGCGGTCGGCATGGCGCAGATCGTCATAGCTCACGTGGGGCACCGCCGTTGCGGTGGATATTTCGCCCCTTCCACGGCGGGCGAGCTCGGCGCCTTCAGTCTTGGTTGCATTCTCGGGCAGTTTCTTGTTGCTCATCGCGATCGTCTCCTTCGTTTAGAACCCCGACCGCGCAAACTAACTACACGCGAATCGACAGGTTCTTTTTATCATCGCTCCAGTTGCAAGCATTGCGCGCGGGGCATGCAAAGCAGGCTCGCGAGGCCTTGTCGGCCGCATAGAGCAGACGCTCGAGCGGTTGACTGTTCACGCGCAGCTTTCGATGGCCCAGGATGGCCGTCTTAATGGCTGCGGCATCTGCCGGCTCAAACGCCACGTCATCGGGCATGCCGCCGAGAATCGCATCAGCGACGCGTTCGCTTGCAACATCATGGGATATACCCGATTCATACTGTTCATCTTTGCCGATATCGTGAAGAAGTGCCGTGGCGTAGATGACCTCGCGGTCAAATCCGAGCTGCTCCTCAAGATTCTTAATCCACATAATGCGCGCGACATCCAGCAGATGGTCAATACCGTGGCGGCAAAAGATGCGCCCCGATTCCAGCTGTGCAATGTTGCCCAGGTGCCGCCGGAACAACCCGTTGGCACAGATGTAATCAATGCGAGGCATGGCACCAAAGGGAGTCAGGCCCGAAGCCATAAAGCCGCGACGCGGCGTCCCCTCATCGGTCTTCGATGCAAAGTCGTTGACGACTCTCATGGTTAGCGGCCCAGCATCCTAAAGAATCGCTCCTCGAGCGATGGATCGGTCTCAAAGACACCGCGACGAGCAAGCGTTACGGTCTTGGTACCGGGCTTTTGCACGCCGCGCATGGTCATGCACATATGCTCGGCTTCCATCAGTACGATCGCTCCTTGGGGAGCAAGATAATCCATGAGGGCATCGGCAACCTGTGCACACAGCTGCTCCTGCAGCTGCAGTCGACGGGCATAGACCTCAACCGTGCGGGCAAGCTTAGACAAACCCGCCACACGACCGTTAGGGATATAGCCGATCGCAGCCTTGCCATAAAACGGCAGCAGATGGTGCTCGCACAGCGAGTAAAACGTAATGTCGCGCTCGATAACCAAATCGTTCGAAGCGACGGCAAAGGTTTTGGACAGGTGCTCCTCGGCGCTCTGATCCATGCCGCCGGCAATCTCGCCATACATACGGGCGACGCGCGCCGGCGTTTCCAGCAGGCCCTCACGAGTTGGGTCCTCGCCTATGCCCTCAAGCAACAGCCTTATGGCGGCCTCAACTTTTTCCTGATCGACCATCTGGGCCTCACTTTTCCGATTTTGCGTTCGCGCTATGGTACCACGCCCTCCGGCATCGGCCACAAGCTACATAGTATGGGTCGAATAGACCGGATCGTCCCGCCAAAGTTCCACAGCGTCGCAAAGCGAAACGCCCTCGCGCGCGGCACGAGTGCGCGTGGCGTTCATGTCGATCACCCGCTGATTACTCGAACCCCTAAAACGCAAGGAGATATCGTACAGGTCTTGAACGAACGGGCCGTCCACCAACATATCGAGGCAGGCAAGGATACGGTCCGTCACCTCGGTATGGTGACGACCGCCCGGCATAAGCTCCTCGAGCACGTCGCCGGTAAAGCACCAAATAGTCTTCCCCGACTCCACGGGATAAGTCGCACGAACACGCTCGACAAACTCAACGAGCCCTGCCTGGTTCTCGGGTTCCATGGGCTCCCCGCCCAGAATCGTCAGACCATCGATAAAGGGATGGTCGAGACTCTCGATAATCTTGTCCTCGACGGCGCGATCGAACGGCTCGCCCGCAGCAAAGTCCCACGCGACAGAGTTAAAGCAGTTCTTGCACCCACGACGGCACCCGCTCACAAACAGAGAAGTACGAACACCTTCCCCATCAGCAATGTCGAAATACTTAATGTTCGCGTAGTTCATAGGTAACTCTCCCGGGAGGCCGGGACATATCATCCCGTCCTCAAACATTCTCGGCCTGCGGCCTGCGAAACTGCGGGCGGGACGATATGTCCCGGCCTCATGCAAAGGGTAACTCAATGAACGAAGCGAACATCGAGCATAGGGTTCGAGGTCCAATAAAAACTATGTTGCAGCTCAACCGTCATCGCAAGCAAAACGTTGTTGCAAGTCAACTCATTTCCGCTAAGAACTTCGAGGAGTGAGCAGACTGCGCGCTGCATCTCAGCTACATCAACTTGGCTGAGCCGAGAGGGCCGCTTGGGCTTTTGCTCGATATGAGTTCCACACGCAAAGAAGGCCACTTAATGTGGCCTTCGTCTTGCGCAGGACTGTCCGAAATAGCGAGCAAATGCCCAAGCGGCCCTCTCGGCTCAGCCCCGGAGCGGTATTAGAGATGCAGCACGCGGTCGCGGATCTCCTCGGTTCGGCCCTGGTTCCAGAACTGGGTACCGATGTAGCCGCACGTACGGCGGGCGACGTTCATCTTCTCCTGATCGCGGTTGCCGCAGTTGGGGCACTCCCACACCAGTTTGCCATCATCCTCGACAATCTTGATCTCACCGTCGTAGCCGCACACCTGGCAGTAATCGCTCTTGGTGTTGAGCTCGGCGTACATGATGTTGTCGTAGATGTACTGCATCACGCGAATGACAGCCTTAAGGTTGTCCTGCATGTTAGGAACCTCGACGTAGGAGATGGCACCGCCCGGCGAAAGCTGCTGGAACATGCCCTCAAACTTAAGCTTATCGAAGGCATCGATCTCCTCGGACACGTGGACGTGGTAGCTGTTGGTGATATAGCCCTTGTCCGTCACGCCCGGAATAATGCCAAAACGGCGCTGCAGGCACTTGGCGAACTTATACGTCGTCGACTCCAACGGCGTGCCGTACAGCGAGAAATCGATGTCGCTTTCGGCCTTCCACTCGGCGCATTTGTCGTTCATGTGCTGCATGACGGCCATGGCAAACGGCGTGCCTTCCTTCTCGGTGTGGCTGTGGCCCGTCATGTACTTGACGCACTCATACAGACCGGCATACCCCAGGCTGATGGTGGAATAGCCGCCCACGAGCAGTTTGTCGATCGTCTCGCCCTTCTTAAGGCGCGCCAGGGCGCCGTACTGCCACAGAATCGGTGCGGCATCCGAAAGCGTGCCCATCAGGCGCTCATGACGGCACAGCAGGGCACGATGGCACAGCTCAAGGCGCTCGTCGAAGATCTTCCAGAACTTGTCCATGTCCTGATGCGAGCTCAGTGCGACATCGGGCAGGTTGATGGTCACAACACCCTGGTTAAAGCGGCCATAGTACTTAGGTTTGGTCGGGTCATAGTTCAGCGCGTTGGCAACATTGTTAAAGCCGTTGCCCGAACGGTCGGGCGTCAGGAAGCTGCGGCAACCCATGCAGGTGTAGCAATCGCCGTTGCCGGCGGTCTCACCCTTAGACAGCTTGAGCTCACGCATCTTCTTCTCAGAGATGTAGTCGGGCACCATGCGCTTGGCGGTGCACTTGGCAGCCAGCTGGGTCAGGTAGAAGTACGGGGAATTCTCGTGAACGTTATCGTCCTCGAGTACATAGATAAGCTTGGGGAATGCCGGGGTAATCCACACGCCGGCCTCGTTCTTAACGCCCTCGTAGCGCTGGCGAAGCGTCTCCTCCACGATCATGGCAAGGTCGTGCTTCTCCTGAGGCGTACGGGCCTCGTTAAGATACATAAAGACCGTCACGAACGGCGCCTGGCCATTCGTGGTCATAAGCGTCACGACCTGATACTGAATCGTCTGGACGCCGCGACGGATCTCGTCACGCAGACGGTCCTCAACGACCTCACGGACCTTCTCGGCAGACGCAGAGACGCCAAGCTCCTCGAGCTCGCGGGCAACCTCGACACGAATCTTCTGGCGGCTCACCTCGACAAACGGAGCCAGGTGGGTCAGCGAAATCGACTGACCGCCGTACTGGGAAGAGGCGACCTGGGCGATAATCTGCGTCGCGATATTGCAAGCAGTCGAGAAGCTGTGCGGCTTCTCGATCAGCGTGCCCGAGATAACGGTGCCGTTCTGGAGCATATCCTCCAGGTTCACCAGGTCACAGTTATGCATGTGCTGGGCGAAGTAGTCCGAATCATGGAAGTGAATCAGGCCCTCGTTGTGGGCATCCACGATCTCCTGGGGCAGCAGCACGCGCTGCGTCAGGTCCTTGGAAATCTCGCCGGCCATGTAGTCGCGCTGAACGGAGTTGACGGTCGGGTTCTTGTTGGAGTTCTCCTGCTTGACCTCTTCGTTATTGCACTCAATCAGCGACAGGATCTTGTCATCGGTCGTGTTCTTCTGGCGCTTCAGGCTCTGAACATAGCGATAGATGATGTAGTGGCGAGCGACCTCATAGCAGTCGAGACGCATGATCTCGTCCTCGACCAGATCTTGGATCTCCTCGACCGATACGGTGTGACCCGCGTTCTCGCATGCCTCGGCGACGTTTTGTGCCGCATAGATCACCTGGCGGTCGGTAAGGCGAGAGCCTTCCTCGACCTCCAAGTTTGCGGCGCGGATCGCATTGACGATCTTATCGATGTCAAAGGTAACCTCGGTGCCGCTGCGCTTGATGATCTTCATCCTCTTGCCTCTTTCGCATCGTAGCCTCATTGCGCTTCAGGGCCAAACGATGCCCGGCAGGGTTTGCCCCTGTCTTGCGGCGCCGTCACGCAATCTGTGTTCTCGATAACCATAGGCCCTCATGCGGACAATCCTCGCAGCCGATCAAGGGGCTCAAAGATCCATCCAAATGGGGCGAATAAGGTTCTCGCTCTCTGTCCGCCATCTATCATACGACAAAGACGCATCTATATCCTGTATTCTTTTTTTAGGTCAAACACAACATATAGTGTTTCAGCAGGTCAAAGCAATTGGTCAATTTACAGACGCATTAAAAATGAGAGGTCATAGACATGCCAAATGAGCCTCATCAACGCAACTACCTGCTCGGCAGTTTTGAAACCCCCTCAACCATACCGCCGACAAATCCTACCAAAACCAAACCGCTCACGCCAAAAGAATCCAAAAATTTGTGCTTGACCAACATGTTGCGGTTGATCGCGAGGAGGTTGGAGACAACGGGTCGCCACAGCCACGATGCCAGGCGGCACGGGATCAAGACCGAGTGTAGGCAGCCGTCTTGTCAACTTATAGCAAAACAGCTAAGCAACTTAGCCCCTAAGCTGTAAACATGTGGTGGCATTGGAAAATTTGAACTCGTTATCTTATCTGTGTCACAGCGCTAATCTGAAAGCTCGCACCGAGCCGATAGATAATGAATTGCGTTTAGCAAACTGGCAGAAAGGCAGATGGTCGTCAGCTGATAATTATTCTATATCGCGATCTGACAAATCACATCAAATTAAGGCAAAGGCAGCTTATTGAACCGCGTTGTCCCAACTTATGGAATTCTGAACGCGAGAGCCTGCCGCTGGCGTTGGTTCTAGATAGACAATAAAGCGGCAGCGGTATGACAAGACTCTGCTTGTGAAGTTGCCTGCAAATCACAGAAAAATGATTGAAGACCCATCACGCTCCCGGGTGAAAAACCGAAGAGAGCGCTTGGGTGCGCATAGCCCCAGGACTCGAGAAGACGCACCCCAATACCAACTAAATTAAAAGTAGGTTCAGCCAAACACCCATAGCAAATGGAGGGTAAAGCCTAATTCCAGATTGCGCTAAAATTCTAGCGTATCGGGGAGCCCCCTCGCGGCAATCTTCCGCCCACGTCCAAGCGTCACGCCATACGCCAGCGCCGCATTCAGCAATCAACGTGAATGAAACCCCAATGAGTATCTGCCATTCCACGACGGAAGCAGCAACTGTTGGGCGGTTATTTCCGAATCATTTGGCTGGTAAACCCGGCACGTACAAGCTTTTCATAGGCAGAATACACGTATGGCGGCACAAGCTGTTCGCTTTGATAGCCAAGCTTTGGATACTCAATCACACGCTGTAAGTCCCCAACCAAGAGGGAGATGAATTCTTCTTTCGCGATAGGTGCCTCCCGAGATTCATAATATCTACAATAATCTCGGTAGCCCAGTCGCGGCGAGGCAAGTAAGTAATCGAAGTCGGGCCACTGCACGTCAAGAGTCGCGCGAGTACGCAGCTCGCGATACGGACGCTCAACGACTATAGTCTTTCGCTCTTCATGAAAACTGTCTTGCATGAATTCCTTGGAAAAGCGTATGTTTTCACCCGTGTTCGAAGACCTGCACTCTTTAAAAACACAGCATTTTGGAACTCCACAGCTTATGGCAACACTAGCTAGGTGCTCGGCTTCGGGCTCTCTCCAGAGCTCTCTCGTAATACGTCCGTATCCGCCCGTAAAGAGAATCCTCTTGCACAAACCCGCCCTATAGAGCTCTGCTGCCCTTATGGCAACGTGTTCATCATGGCTTCCAAACACTAACGCCAAATCCACCGGTTCGAGAGGATCGTCGAGATGCCCGTACTCGAAGACCGTCTCCGCGTACTCATCAATCGAATCAGCGCTCATATGCACCACTCCTAATGTGTCGCCCCTTCAACATATCAGCATGCGCCTTACAAAGGGTAGTTGCATACCTAGTGAAATGTCTCTCGCACATTTCGGGATATATTTCTTGATAGAGTTTCTCCGCAGAATCGGTCTGGCCAGATGCCCAGTAATAGAAAAACTCATCGAACTTCAATGCGTAGTAGTAAACGGGTTCAAGTTGACCCTTAATGAACTCATAGCTTTTCTCCAGCGCAGGCTTTATCGCTTCGGCCCTCTGGATTTCATAATTAAAGCAATATGCCTCAAAACAGCGTCGGAGTGTAAAGAAATGTTCTCTGGCATTATCCGAATAAAGCGGCTCGTCCTCAACCAATCTATCGAACTCGTCCAAATCATCATCGATGATTGCAATCTCCCGACGAGGCAGGAGCTCACTGTCGGGGTACGGTACCTCATATTCCCGTCTGGTTTCTTCTGCATACGGCAACAACTCGCTCAATATTTCATGAGCCCTTGCAAGGTTTCTCTCTTGCTTAAACGTGATTGCCAACAACCATTTCGATTGAATGATGCGTTTTCGCACTGATGCAGTGAATTCGGGAAAGTCCGGATTCTCAGGAATCCCTTCATAGACACCAAGCGCTTCAATAAGGAAGTTCCTCGCGTCATGCACATATCCGAGTTCTCCATCGTTAATCAGAAAATATGCAACACTCTCGTAAAGCCACCCAAGAGCCACAGAGATCTTATTTGTCTTCACCGCAATCTGAGCGACGACCTTTGGTCGATGTCCATCAATTTGAAACTCATTGAAGTACTTATAAGTCTCGAATGGATCACCTGTTTCGGCATACTCCTTCAGCACCAGTCGTTTCGCCTCACGGAAATAGTCCGCCAATTTCTTGGGCTTAGTGTCCTCGATGAATCTATTGACGTCATCTACGTCTTTTTCGGAAGCGTCAATATCCAGTAGCTTCAGTTTAGTTTGCTTCGCCAGCGGCGTGGTCCCCTCGTCTATCACGTCTGTAATTGCTCCACTGACAAGGTTAATAAAGCTATCAACCTTGTCCTCAACAGGCGGGATGCTCGCGTCTATCACATTCACATCCGACAGAAGGAGACCGAACGTTTTGTCATTTCCGCTGGCACACGGACTTTTAGGATTGTCAATTCTAATTGGTTGGACCTTGAGCCTTCTGTTAATTGCAAAAGACAGTTCCTTGCGCACGAAGAAAGATTCTATTGCAGACACGCTCAGAACCACGACGAACACGGTCGAATTGTCGATTGCCCTCGCAATGGCTTCGGGGTAATTGCACGACTGCTCGATGTCATTATCCAACGCATCACGATCTAGCCAAGACTTTATGCCCAACTCTGACAGTTTTGATTGGAGTTTCTCAGCGAACTCAATATCTTTGCTGCTGTGACTAATGAAAACTAGATGATTCATTTATACCTCCAAAGCTTCCAATTAAAGCTAGGTAAACTAAGTCCGGTTTCCATTATGCGTCAACCCCGCTAATACCCCTTATGGCAATCGCAAATGACCGTCCTCGAGGCCACAACACAGGCCAAAGTCAGTTATTGGCACACGTGGATGTACGCCGGCATCCACTAGGGCTTCCGCCCCATCAAGGCAAAGTCGGCACAAAAGAGCGCCCCTTAGCACCAAAGGAGCATAGAATAGGCACGGGCTCGAGAAACCCTGCTGGCACTTAACGAAACCAGTCACCGTAAAGAATCCTTGTTCCCCGACACGCCACCAACGTAAGCTCACCATTAATTTGATGTGCGATACCAAGGCTGGAAGTAAACCCAGGACCGAACCAAACAAAAGAATGGATTCGCGCAGCTACGCCAGGCGGAAAACCAAAACGCAGCAAAACACGTAGGCATATAAAAAACAGGCCGATGCATTGCAACCAAAACCCACTAATGATTCGATTAACAAACTAGCATCGAACAAACACGCCGAGCGCTCTCCCCCAACAGGGGATAAAAGAACTCGGATTACAGCCAAATCCGAATGCGCGCGACATATACAATGATCGCTTCTAAAAAAACAGCCCAGAGGACATAGCCTCTGGGCTGCGAACATTTGGTGGGCGTTAGAAGATTTGAACTTCTGACCTCTTCCGTGTCAGGGAAGCGCTCTCCCCCTGAGCTAAA